>JAXMOZ010000154.1:0-2101 GCA_034382075.1 Rhodospirillales bacterium | reverse complement strand
TGTACTGCGCCAGGGTTATGAGACAAGCGGCTGCGGCGGTCATGCGGCCTGATCCATGGCCGGTTGCTGGTCGGCCCTGACCTGAACGGGCGTCCGGTGGCCATGGCGGGCGACCAGCCAGTTGGTGTTGTACCAGGCGGCGAAGTCGAGCAGTGCCAGGCGCAGTTCCTCGATGGTCTCGAAGTGGCGCACCCAGAGCAGGTTCTCCTTCAGCGTCCGGATGAAGCGCTCGGCAACGCCGTTGCCCTCCGGCTCGCGGACGAACGACGGTGAGGCCTCGATGCCAAGGAAGGCGATCTCGGTCTGGAAGTCCTCGGACATGTAGTTCGAGCCGTGGTCGTGGCGGAGCTTGAGGCCGGCGGCCACGTCCTTGCCGATGATGCCGAAGTGCTGGCGCACGCCCTGGCGCACCGGCTCCAGGGCCTGGAAGCGGTTGGCGCTCTTGTCGGCGTGGATGCCGACGCATTCGCTGTTGCAGTGGTCGACGGCGACGAAGACATGGGCCACGCCCTGCGCCACGGTGATGGTCTGGGTCATGTCGGTCCCCCACAGGACGTCCACGGCCTCGGTGGTGATGGTGCCGTCGTGCGTCTTGTCCGGCCGCTTGCGGACCCGGTGCGGCGCCAACAACCCATTCTCCCGCATCAGCCGCCGGATGCGCCGGGGCGAGCTGCGGATCCCGGAGAAGCGCAGCCGCGCCCAGATCTTGCGGTAGCCCTCGCCGGTGAACCGGCTCTCGCCGATCACCTGCTTGATGTGCTCCACCAGCGTCGCGTCGTCGCAGGGGCCGACAGGGCCGGGCCGACGCCTCGAGGCCGGGGCTGCCTGGCGAAGGCGATAGAGGCTCGCCCGCGAGACCTTCCAGCAGCGGGCGACCAGCGCCAAGCCATAAACCCGAGCAGCGGAGGGCGAGACCGCCCGGCTCATCGCCTCGACCTCCGCCGTGCCAAAGGGGCGCCACCCTCCAGGCGCGCGATCTTGTCGTACAGGAGCTCGATCTCCATCGTCATCGCCCCGACCTTGCCCTTCAGTCGGGTGACCTCGTCGTCGCGAGCGTCGCGATCCCGGTCCTTCAGCGCCGCCTCTGCGGCCAGAAGCGCGTGGTCGCGCCAGGACGACAGCCTTGCCGACGTGACGTTGAGCTCGCGAGCCACCAGCTCCAAAGGCTCGCCACGCATCAGCCGGCTCACCGCCTGCAGCTTCCGCTTCGCCGAGAAGCGCCGCGGCGGCGGCCCGCCGGCGGACTTGTCTCCGCCAGCTGGTCGGGAGCGCTCCGCCAAGTCCGCCGGCTCCGTCTTCGCCGTCTTAACCATGTCGTCCATTCGGCTGTCCTTCCTTTTGCGGGTCGTTTAGCCGCAGCCGAATGTCTCAACAAACCCTGACGCACCCCAAGCTGAAATTCTCGGCTGGTTCGTCTCGCGTTGGCGCGTGGAAACGACGTTCCAGGAAGTCCGCGCCCATCTCGGCGTCGAGACGCAGCGCCAATGGTCCGATCTGGCGATCGCGCGCACCACGCCGGCGCTGCTCGGGCTGTTCTCCCTGGTGACGATCTGGATGCACCGATTGATCGAAGCCCGGGCCGCCGTCATCCGTCCCCGGACTGCCGGCTGGTATGGCAAGCCCGAAGTGACCTTCAGCGACGCCATCGCCACCGTCCGCCGGGTAACTGCTCACCGGGTTGGTTTTTTCGGGTTGCGCGGGCAGGCTGGATGTGAGTCAAGGTATGGATGACTCCGCCGTTTCGTTACCGCCTGAGCGACCGGGAGAAGGACGCGCTGCTGAGCGAGCAGGCAGCGTTGATCGAGCGTCAGGCGGCACGCATCGCGGAACTGGAAGGGTTGCTCTGCCGGCCGCGGAAGACCTCGAGGAATTCGGGCCTTCCCCCGTCTTGCGATCAGAAGCCCGGGCGGAGCGGCAGTAACGAGGGCAAGGCCAAACCGCGTCCATCGCGGCCGGGGTCGGCGCGGTCTCTGGCCGATGCGCCGGACGAAACGATCAAGCGGCTGGCGGCCACCTGCCCGCATTGCGCGGCGGACGTCTCTGGGCAGACGCAGAGCTGCCGGCATCGCTACGACTACGTCGACATTCCGCCGATCGCGCC
>JAXMOZ010000153.1:0-2701 GCA_034382075.1 Rhodospirillales bacterium | reverse complement strand
AGCAAAATTGTCATGCGCGCCATCGGCGCCGACGCTGGTCAGGTGGTGTATAACGCCGGCGACCGGCTGGTCGACGTGCTCTCGCTGGAGGGAGACGAGCTCATCGCCTTCCGCCGCAAGATCCAATACGTCTTCCAGGATCCGTTCAGCTCGCTCAACCCGCGCATGACCGTGTTCGACATCTTGAGCGAGCCGCTCCTGGTCCACGGCGAAGGCAGCGACGCCTACCGCCGCGGGTTGATCTGCGAGCTGATGAGCGCCGTCGGCCTCGACCCGCGGCATCTGCGCCGCTACCCCCACAGCTTTTCCGGCGGGCAGAGGCAGCGCATCGGCATCGCCCGGGCGCTGGCGCTGAGGCCCGAGATCCTGATCTGCGACGAGCCGGTGTCGGCCCTCGACGTCTCTGTCCAGGCGCAGATCCTCAACCTGCTCAAGGACCTGCAGAAGAGCCTGGAGCTCACCTACCTGTTCATCTCCCACAACCTCGCCGTCGTCGACTACATGGCCGACGACATCGCGGTGATGTGCGCCGGCGCGGTGGTCGAGCAGGCCCCGCGCGAGGTGCTCTTCCGGGCGCCGGTCCATCCCTACACCCAGGCGCTGCTGGCCGCGGTGCCCTACCCGGATCCGCGGCGCAAGCTCGACTTCGACATGCTGATGGACGGCCGCGCCTCGACGCCCTCGGCCTGGCCGCCTCCCTTCAACACCGACGGGGAAGGTCCGCCGGAGTTGTTCGACCTGGGCGACGGCCACTTCGTCCGCGCCCACAGCCATCCCAGTCCGGCAAGAAGGCTCGTCGTATGAAGCCCACCGCGGTGCTAATGGCGGCTTTGGCCGCTTTTCTTTTGCCTGTCGCAGCCCTGTTGCCGGTCGTGGCCCTGGCGGCGCCGGAACCGCCGGTCCTGGCTCCGCGGATCGCCGAGGGCGCGCTGCCGCCGCTGGCCCAACGGCTGCCGGAGCAGCCGCTGGTGGTTCCGTTTGCCGAACTCGGGCTGGAGCCCGGCCGCTACGGCGGTAGCCTGCGGATGCTGGCCAGCGTGCCCAAGGACATCCGGATGATGGTGGTCTACGGCTACGCCCGGCTGGTCGGCTACGACCAGAGCTGGACAATCCAGCCGGACATCCTCGAGCGCTACGAGGTCGAGGGCGACCGGGTGTTCACCTTCCACCTCCGCCGCGGCCACAAGTGGTCGGACGGCAAGCCGTTCACCGCCGAGGACTTCCGCTTCTTCTGGGAGGACGTGGCCAGCCACCCGGAGCTGTCGCCGGGGGGGCCGCCGCAGTTCCTGCTCGCCGGCGACAAGCCGCCCAAGGTCGAGATCCTGGACGAGACCACCGTCCGCTTCTCCTGGGACGTCGCCAACCACGACTTCCTGCCGGCCTTGGCCGGCTCCCGCCCCGAGAACATCTACCTGCCGGCGCACTATCTGAAGCCGTTCCACCCCAGGTACGCCGAGCCGGCGGCGCTGGCGGCGCTGGCGAAGAGCGAGGGCCAGCGGGACTGGACCTCGCTGTTTTTGAACAAGGCCAGGGCTTATCAGAACGACAATCCGGCGCTGCCGAGCCTCGACCCCTGGGTGCTGCAGACGCCGCCGCCGTCCTCGCGCTTCGTCTTCGTCCGCAATCCCTTCTATCACCGCATCGATCCGGAGGGGCGGCAGCTGCCCTACATCGACGAGGTCGCGCTGTCGGTGGTCAGCGCCGGGCTGATCCCGGTGAAGGCGGCGTCCGGGGACGTCGACCTGCAGGCGAGGGGGCTCAGCTTCCAAAACTTCGCCGTGCTCAAGCAGGGCGAGCAGCGCAACGGCTATACCGTCCGGCTGTGGCGTTCGGCGCGGGGTTCGGAGATTGCGCTTTTTCCCAACCTCAACGCCGAAGACGCGGCCTGGCGCGAGCTGATGCGCAAGACCGACTTCCGCCGGGCGCTGTCCTTGGCCATAGACCGCGGAGAGGTGAGCCAAGTCATTTACTTCGGCCTGGCCGAGGCCGGGCAGGACACGGTTCTTCCGTCGAGCCCGCTGTTCAAGCCGGAGTACGCGAGCGCCTGGACCGACTACGACCTCGCCGCGGCCAACAGGCTGCTCGACGGCTTGGGCCTTGCCCGCAACGGCGAGAAGGGGATGCGCCGCTTCCCCGACGGGCGAACCCTCGATCTGGTGGTCGAAACCGCCGGCGAGGATCCGACCCAGGTGGACGTGCTTCAGCTCCTGCGCGACGGCTGGGCCAAGATCGGGATCAACCTGGTGGTCAAGCCCGAGCAGCGCGAGCTGTTCCGCAACCGCGTCTTCGCCGGCAGCACGCTGATGTCGGCCTGGACCGGGCTCGAGAATGCGCTGCCCAACCCGAACACCGTGCCGCGCGAGCTCGCGCCCACCAACCAGCAGCAGCTCTCCTGGCCGAAGTGGGGCCAGCACCACGAGACCGAAGGGCGCGCCGGCGAGCCGGTCGACCTTCCCGCCGCGAAGGCGCTGCTCGACCTGTTCGAGGCCTGGGGCAGGGCGGCAAGCGAGGAGGAGCGGGCGCGGATCTGGCACGAGATGCTCGGCCTTCGCGCCGACGAGCTGTTCTCCATCGGCATCGTCCGCGCCGTGCCGCAGCCGGTGGTGGTCAGCAACAGGCTGCGCAACGTGCCCAAGGAAGGGGTCTACAACTGGGAGCCCGGCGCCTACTTCGGCGTCTACCACCCCGAGGCCTTCTGGTT
>JAXMOZ010000152.1:0-2728 GCA_034382075.1 Rhodospirillales bacterium | reverse complement strand
ATCGGCCGGCCGCGGCGGCTGTTGTCGAACAGCGCGTCCACCGATTCCTGCAGCATCCGCTTCTCGTTGCGGATGATGATCTCGGGCGCGCGCAGCTCGATCAGCCGCTTCAGCCGGTTGTTGCGGTTGATCACCCGGCGGTAGAGGTCGTTGAGGTCAGAGGTGGCGAAGCGGCCGCCGTCCAGCGGCACCAGCGGCCGCAGCTCCGGCGGGATGACCGGGATGGCCTCGAGGATCATCCACTCGGGCCTGGCGCCCGACTCGATGAACGCCTCGATCAGCTTCAGCCTCTTGACCAGCTTCTTGCGCTTGGCCTCGGAGGTCGTCTCCTTCAGCTCGACCCTGAGCGTCGCCCGCTCGGTCTCCAACTCGATCGCCTTCAGCATCTCGCGGATGGCCTCGGCGCCGATCCCGACGCTGAACGAGTCCTCGCCGTACTCCTCGATGGCCTTCTGGTACTGGTCCTCGCCGATCAGCTCACGCAGCTTCAGGGGCGTCAGCCCCGGCTCGACGACGACATAGTTCTCAAAATAGAGGACCCGCTCCAGGTCCTTGAGCGTCATGTCGAGGAGCAGGCCCACCCGGCTCGGCAGCGACTTCAAGAACCAGATGTGCGCCACCGGCGAGGCCAGCTCGATGTGGCCCATGCGCTCGCGGCGGACCTTCTGCAGGGTCACCTCGACGCCGCACTTCTCGCAGATGATCCCCTTGTATTTCATCCGCTTGTACTTGCCGCACAGGCACTCGTAGTCCTTGGTCGGACCGAAGATCCTGGCGCAGAACAGGCCGTCGCGCTCCGGCTTGAACGTCCGGTAGTTGATCGTCTCGGGCTTCTTGATCTCGCCGAAGGACCAGGAGCGGATGCGCTCCGGGCTGGCGATCGAGATCTGGATCTCGTCGAAGCGCTGGGTCCCGCCCACCTGGCCGAAAATCTTCAACAGCTCATTCATCGGGTCTTCTCCCGCAAGGAGATCGGTTCAGGCGCCGTAAGCCGCGGCCGAGGCCGCGGCTCGCCGGCGGCCGCGGAGCGTCAGTTCAGCTCGACGTTCAGGCCGAGGGACTGCAGCTCCTTGACGAGGACGTTGAACGATTCCGGCACACCGGCCTCGAAGGTATCGTCGCCGCGGACGATGGACTCGTAGACCTTGGTCCGCCCGGAGACGTCGTCCGACTTCACCGTCAGCATTTCCTGCAAGGTGTAGGCGGCGCCGTAGGCTTCCAGCGCCCACACCTCCATCTCGCCGAAGCGCTGGCCGCCGAACTGCGCCTTGCCGCCCAGCGGCTGCTGGGTGACCAGGCTGTAGGGGCCGATGGACCGGGCGTGGATCTTGTCGTCGACCAGGTGGTGCAGCTTCAGCATGTAGATGTAGCCGACGGTCACCTTTCGCGCGAACTCGTCGCCGGTCCGGCCATCGTAGAGCGTTGCCTGCCCGGTCACGTTCAGGCCGGCCTTGCCGAGAAGCTCGACGATGTCGCTCTCGCGCGCCCCGTCGAACACCGGGGAGGCCACCGGCACGCCGGGGCGCAGGTTCTCCGCCAGCTCCAGGATCTGCTCGTCGGCGAGATCGGCGACCTGCTCCGCGAACTGATGCTCGCCGTAGATCTCCTTGAGCCGGTCGCGCAGCTGCTCGGTCCCGTTCCGCCTGGCGCCGTCGACCATCTCGCCGATCTGCTCGCCCAGACCGGCACAGGCCCAGCCCAGGTGCGTCTCGAGGATCTGGCCCACGTTCATCCGCGACGGCACGCCGAGCGGGTTGAGCACGATATCGACGCTGGTGCCGTTGGGCAGGTAGGGCATGTCCTCGACCGGGATGATCTTGGAGATCACGCCCTTGTTGCCGTGGCGGCCGGCCATCTTGTCGCCCGGCTGCAGCTTGCGCTTCACCGCGACGAACACCTTGACCATCTTCATCACGCCGGGCGGCAGGTCGTCGCCGCGCTGCACCTTCTCGACCTTGTTCTCGAAGCGCTGCTCCAGCCGGGAGATGCCCTCCTCGAAGGCCGAGCGCAGGGCCTCGACGTCGGCCATGACCGCGTCGTCGGCGACCACCGTCTGCGCCCATTGGCCGGGCGTGAAGCCGCCAAGGATCTCCGCGCTGACCACCTCGCCCTTGGGCATGTCCTTGGGCCCGCTGACGATGGTCTGGCCGAGCAACAGGTCGCGCAGCCGGTTGTGGAAGTTCCGCTCGAGGATGACCCGCTCGGAGTCCCGGTCCTTGGCCAGCCGCTCGATCTCCGACCGCTCGATGGCCAAGGCGCGGGCGTCTTTCTCGACGCCGCGGCGGGAGAACACCCTGACCTCGAGCACCGTGCCGGAAACCCCCGGCGGCACCTTCAGCGAGGTGTCGCGCACGTCCGCGGCCTTTTCGCCGAAGATCGCCCGCAGCAGCTTCTCCTCCGGCGTCATCGGCGTCTCGCCCTTGGGGGTGACCTTGCCGACGAGGATGTCTCCGGGCTTCACCTCGGCGCCGATGTAGACGATGCCCGCCTCGTCGAGGTTCTTCAGCGCTTCCTCGCCGACGTTGGGGATATCGCGGGTGATCTCCTCCTGGCCGAGCTTGGTGTCGCGCGCCATCACCTCGAACTCCTCGATGTGGATCGAGGTGAAGACGTCGTCGCGCACCAGCCGCTCGGAGATCAGGATCGAGTCTTCGAAGTTGTAGCCCTGCCAGGGCATGAAGGCGACGAGCACGTTGCGCCCGAGGGCGAGCTCGCCAAGCTGCGTCGA
>JAXMOZ010000151.1:0-2889 GCA_034382075.1 Rhodospirillales bacterium | reverse complement strand
CGGCCGGGGGAGGTGATGGCGAAGCCGCGCTTGCTGGTGTGCGACGACGAGGAAGCGCTCGGGCGGTTCGTTCGCAACGTCACCGAGCCGCTCGGCTACGAGGTGCGCCTTGCGACCAGCGGCGAGGAGCTGATCGCCTGCTACGACGCGTTCGCGCCGACGGTGATCCTCCTCGACATGGTGATGCCCGACATGGACGGGAACGAGGTGATCCTCTGGCTCGCCGAGCACGGCTTTACCGCACGGCTGATCATCATGACCGGCTACCACCCGCAGTACGCCGACCACGCCCGCATCCTCGCCGACTTCCGCGGCATCGGCTCGGTGGCGACGCTGCGTAAGCCGTTCGGCATCGACGAGCTGATCGCGACCCTCGCGCCTCCGCCCTGAGCCGACGATGCGCGAGCAGAGCCGGCTGCTTCTCCTCATCCTGATCACGACGGCGGTGGCCGTGGTCATCGGCGCGAGCGCCATCCAGATCATCTACGAGGGCGGCCTGGAGCGGGAGCGGGCCCGGTTGCAGGACATCGTCCAGAGCCAGGCGAAGCTGCTGAACGCCCTGGTGAGCTTCGACCAGGCCTATTCGACCTACCCCGGCGGCGCCGCCGCCGGCTCGCTGAAGCAGTTCCTCGACGCCAACGCCAGCTACACCCCGCGCGGGCTCGGCCGCACCGGCGAGATGGCGGTCGCGAGGCGGGTCGGCGACGACATGGTTTTCCTCCTTCGCCAGAACAGCAAGGAGCCGGACGCGCCCACCTCGCTCCCGATGGACGCGGACCTGGCCCAGCCGATGCGCGCGGCGCTGGCCGGCCGATCGGGCACGATGATCGGCAGGGACTACGCCGGCGATACCGTTCTCGCCGCCTACGAGCCGGTTCCGTCCCTGAACCTGGGCCTCGTCGCCAAGATCGACATCGCCGAGATCCGCCACCGCTTCACCGACGCCGTCCTGCCCCTGGTCGGGATCGGGGTGGTTGCGGTGGTGGCCGCGGCCACCTTGTTTTTCCGGATCACCGAGCCGGTGCTGAAGCGCATGCGCCGCAGCGAGGAGCGCTTCCGCGCCCTGTTCGACCACATGAAGAGCGGCGCCGCGGTCTTCGAGGCCACGAGCGGCGGCACCTTCATTCTGACCGGCCTCAACCGCAAGGGCGAGGAGATCGCCGCCATCAGCCGCCAGGCCGTGGTCGGCAGGCCCGTGGCCGAAGCGTTCCCGGGCGTCGTCGAGCTCGGCTTTCTCACCCTGCTGGAGCAGGTGCAGGTGTCGGGGAAGGCGCAGGACCAGCCGGCCCGCTACTACCGCGACGAGCGGATGCAGGGCTGGCGCGAGTCCCACGTCTACAAGCTGCCGACCGGCGAGCTCGTCTCCCTCTTCAACGACGTCACCGAGCAGAAGGCGGCGGAACGGGCGCTGAAGGAAAGCGAGGCCCGCTTCCGCAGCACCTTCGACAACGCCGCCGTGGGCATCGCCCACGTCGGCCTGGACGGCTCGTGGCTGCTCGTCAACAACCGGCTTTGCGAGATCGTCGGCTACGGCCGCGACGAGCTCATGCGCAAGACCTTCCAGGACGTGACCCATCCCGAGGACCTGGACGCCGACCTCGCCCTGTTCGCACAGCTGATGCAGGGCGAGATCGCCTCCTACACGCTGGAGAAGCGCTACGTCCACCGCGACGGTCGCATCGTCTGGGTGAGCTTGACCACCGCGGTGCAGCGCGACGAGGCCGGGCAGCCGCTCTACTGCATCGCGGTGGTGGAGGACATCAGCCGGCGCAAGCTGGCCGAGCGAACCCTGCAGGAGAACGAGAACCGCATGCGGGCGATCCTCGACGCCAGCGGCGACGAGATCCTGCTGGTCTCGACCGAAGGCCGGGTGCTCGCCATCAACAAGGCCGCGGAGCGCCGGCTGGCCAAGCGGCTGGCCTTGGTGGCGCCGCTGGGGGCCGATCTCGGCGACCTCCTGCCACCCGATCTGGCGGAAAAGCGGCTGGCCGTCGTTCGCGACGTCGCCCGCCTGGGCAATCCCATCCACATGGACCTGCCGATCCGGGCTGGCTGGTTCGAGTTCTGGTTCTATCCGGTGCGCCACGCCGACCAGCCGATCAGCGAGGTGGCGATCTTCGCCCGCGACATCTCGGAGCGGAAGCGCGCCGAAAGCGAGCTCAGGCGGCTCTATCAGGCGATCCAGCAGAGCCCGACCTCGGTCGTGATCACCGACCCGGACGGCAGGATCGTCTACGTCAACCCGAAGTTCTGCGAGCTGACCGGCTACGCCTACGAGGAGGTCATCGGCCAGAACCCCCGGGTCCTGAAGTCGGGGTACACCAGCGTCGAGGAGTACAGGACCCTGTGGGAGACCATTACCTCGGGGCGGGTCTGGCAGGGCGAGTTCCACAATCGCAAGAAGGACGGCGAGCTCTACTGGGAGATCGCCTCGATCGCGCCGGTGAAGAACGACGAGGGCGAGGTCATCAACTTCGTCGCCGTCAAGGAGGACGTGACCGAGCGGCGCGCAATCGAGGAGCAGTTCCGCCAGTCGCAGAAGATGCAGGCGATCGGCCAGCTCACCGGCGGCATCGCCCACGACTTCAACAACCTGCTCACCATCATCACCGGCAACCTGCAGCTCCTCCAGCGCACCGCCGACCCCGAGCAGGCGCCCCGGCTGATCGGCGACGCCCTGTGGGCCGCCCAGCGGGGCGGCGAGCTGACCCACCGGCTGCTGGCCTTCGCCCGCATGCAGCCGCTGCGGCCGTCGCTCATCAACCTCAACGCCATCGTCCGCGGCCTGACCGGCCTGCTCGCCCGCACCCTCGGCCCCAGCGTCGAGGTGGTCGAGGCCCTCGACCCGGCCATCCCGGCGGTGTTCGCCGACGCCGGCGAGCTGGAGCG
>JAXMOZ010000150.1:0-2963 GCA_034382075.1 Rhodospirillales bacterium | reverse complement strand
GGGTAGGCGTAGCTCAGCGTTCCCTCGTGGGTGTCGGCGTCGCGGCGGAGGTCGCGGATGTCGCCGTCGGTCAGCGTCGATCCGGGCAGCCCGCCGAGGAACTCGCCGCTGTCCTCGTCGTCGATGCTGCGGTGAACGAAGCGGTAGCGGAGGCCGAAGTTGCTGCCGGCGATCCGCTCGGCGTCGAGCTTCACGCCGAGGGCATCGACGTCGGTGCGCCTGCGGCCCTCGTCGACGACGAACGGGTCCTGCCAGGTCTTCTGCGCGATCACCGGCCAGGGCAGGAAGGCGGCGGTGAGCCGGGTGCCGTCGGTAAGCCAGTGGCGGACGCCCACCTCCTGCTGGAAGAAGGTTCCCTCGCGGATGTTTTCGATCGGCAGGCCGAGGTAGACCTGCGTCCGCCAGTCGGCGACCGCATAGGCAACCTCGAACAAGGGGGCGACGACCACGCTGTCGACCGTCTGGCCCGAGCTGTTGAGGCTGCTGGTCTCCCGGTTTTCGCCGTCGGTGGAAAACTGCGATTTGACGCTGACGTAGCCGGTGAGCAGGGTGACGAAGCCGGAGAAGCCGTCTTCCGGCGGTCCGGCGGGTTGCGCGGCGGCGGGCCCGCCCGCGGCCAGGGCGAGCAGGCCGGCCCGGAGCAGCAGCCGGCAAGTGCGTCGGGCGCCTGTGGCCATGGTTTCCGATCCTCGTCGTAGATGGCTGACGCGGAGCCGGGCGAGGGGCGCCGCTGAAGCGCCCCTTCGCCCCGGCGCGGCCTAGATCGCTTCCAGCGCCTGGCGGAGCGCCGTCTCGTCGTCCTTGTTCAGCGAGGTCTTGAACACGGTCCCCTTGCCGGCAAAGGGCTTCAGCCGCTCCAGAACCTTGTCGGCGGTGACCTTCTTGATCAGCACGAAGAGGGCGGCGCTGCCGGGAGTGAAGCTGTCGGCCAGGTCCTTCATCATCTTGTCGCTGATGCCGATGTCGGTGAGCCTGCCGGCCAGAGCACCGCCGGCGGCGCCGGCCGCGGCGCCGATCAGCGGATTGAGGAACAAAAGCCCGATCAGCATGCCCCAGAAGCCGCCGCCCACCGCACCGGCGGCGGTGAGGTTCACCGCCTGGTGCAGCTTGGTCTTGCCCTCGGCGTCCTTGGTGACGACGACGGCGTCCTCCATCTCGATCAGGTACTCCTTCTGCATCTTCACCAGTTCGGTCCGCACCTCGAAGGCGGTTGCCTCGTCGCCGAAAACGATTGCCACAAGATCGCTCATCTTCTTCCCTCCACTCCCTCTTGATCGAAACCCATATCGACGATTAAACGGTTGTAGCCGCGGCGTCGAGCCGCTGCCCGGGAGCACCCCCGTGTCCGGGCCGGACGAGCCGCAGGTCGTATCACATCTGGCGCAGGAGAACCGCGCGAACTGAGCTGACAGGCGAGCAGGCGCGAGCGCAGCGTGGCCGAACGGCCGCTACCGGCGCAACGACGCCTCCGCCAGAACCGGGACCAAGCCGCGGCGGGACGCGGCGGCGCGACAGCCAAGGGAGGATGACAGCGATGACGGGCTTGCGGGCTCGCCCTCTATCTTCGGTTCGTGGCCGCCTCGCGCGCAAGGCGCCGCTTTCCGCGCTGGTCATTGCCATCGTCGCGCTGGCGAGCTGTGGCGGCACCTCGGCCGCCAGCGGCGATCCCGGTCCGCGGGTTGTCAGCCAATGCGTCCCGTTCGCCCGCTCGGTGGCCGGCGTCCCGATCTACGGCAACGCCGCGGACTGGTGGAAGGCCGCCGCCGGCCGCTACGCCCGCTCGGAAAAGCCGGAGGTGGGCAGCGTTCTCGTCTTCCGCCGGACCAACCGGCTGCCCTATGGGCACGTGGCGGTGGTCTCGCAGGTGCTGTCCGAGCGGCGCATCCTGCTCACCCACGCCAACTGGGTGCCGAACCACGTCAATCAGGACGTGCTGTCCATCGACGTCTCGCCCAACAACGACTGGTCGCAGGTCAAGGTCTGGTGGCCGCCGTCACGGCAGATGGGGGCGACGGCCTACCCGGCCTACGGCTTCATCCATTCGTCGCAGCCGCTGCGCCCCGACGACATCGCCGCCAACGCCCAGCGCTTCATCACGGTTGCGACCCGGAACTGAGCCTCAGGCGGTCTTGGCCTGCTGGCGCCTCTCGCCGAGCCAGCCGCCGACGGCGCCGGCGATCAGCGGGACCAGCCCGCCGACGATCAGGTTGCGGGCGCTGACGTTGCCGGAGATGGCGAGCCCGATCACCACCGCGATCAGGGCAGACAGGCCCGGCTCGACGACCGTGTGCCCCGCCGACTTCACCCCGACGATGAAGCCGCCGATCAGGAAGGCGAGCACGATGACCGCGACGCCCAAGGCCATCTGCCCGCCGGAGAGCGTGATCTGCGCCGGATCGACGTTGCGGAACTGCGGCGCCAGGATCAACGCCAGGGTGAAGTTGGCCACCAGGTTCAGCGCGATCATGATCAGGACGCCGATCCCGATCCATTTCCAATCCAGCTTGCCGGCCATCTCCATCCCCCGCGACCGTCCGTGAAGCCTAGACGGTGGTGCCCTGCCGCCGCTCGCCGAGCCAGCCGCCGGCGATCCCGGCGACGAAGGGCACGAGCCCGCCGATGAAGAGGTTGCCGAGGGTGAAGTTGCCGGAGATCAAGAGCCCGATCAGCACCGCGATCGCAGCCGAGATGCCGGGCTCGATGATGGTCCGGCCGATGGACTTCACCCCGACGATGAAGCCGCCGATCAGGAAGGCGAGGATGTTGAACACCGCCACCATCGCCATCTGCCCGCCCGACAGGGTGATCTGCGACGGATCCGGGGCCTCGCGCAACTGCGGCCCGAGGATCAGGGCCAGAATGAAGCCGGCCGCGATGCTGAGCGCGACCATGATCAGGACGCCGATCCCGATCCATTTCCAATCCAGCTTGCCCGCCATGACTCCCCCTTCTCGTGTCAGCTT
>JAXMOZ010000149.1:0-2993 GCA_034382075.1 Rhodospirillales bacterium | reverse complement strand
TGGGGGGCGATCTGCGACGCGCAGAACTACACCCTCAGCTATTTCGGGCTGAAGCCGTGGACCCTCGAGGAGGTGCGCGCCAGGGTGCGCGGGTCGATGCGCGACACCTTTCCGGCGATGTTCGGCGACCGCTGGCGCGAAGCGGGCGAGGTGTTCTACGCCCGCTTCACCGAGCACCACCTGGAGACGCTGAGGCCGTTGCCGGGGGCCGAAGAGATGCTGCGCGCGCTGCACGACCGCGGCGTCTACCTCGGCGTCGTCAGCAACAAGAAGGGCGACTACCTCCGCGCCGAAGCGGCGAGGCTCGGCTGGGAGGCCTATTTCGGCAGCATCGTCGGCGCCTTCGACGCGGCGAACGACAAGCCCTCCGCCGACCCGGTGCTGCTGGCGTTGGCCGGGAGCGGCATCGCCCCCGGCGGCTGCGTGTGGTTCGCCGGCGATACCGACATCGACCTGGAGTGCGCCGGCAACGCCGGCTGTCTGCCGGTGCTGGTGAGAGACGCGCCGCCCGGGCCCGGGGAGTTCGCCCGACACCCGCCGGCCCTTCACGTGGCCGACTGCATCGCCCTTTTAAACGTCGTGCGAAACCTGTAAGCTCTTGGCATCAAGCAAGATCCAGCCGCCGGCAGCAGGTTCTGGGGGAACCGCGCGCGGCAATGTGCGTTTCTCAAAAGCCTTGAGCGGCGAGAGCGACGCACACATTTGTTTATCCAGCAAACATTGGCGAACAACGAAAAGAGGGGTAGGCCTATGTCCTCGGAAAAATCACAAAATGTCCAGGACGTGTTCCTCAACCACATTCGCAAGAACAAGACGCCCGTCACCATCTTCCTCGTCAATGGCGTCAAGCTTCAGGGGATCGTGACTTGGTTCGACCAGTTCTCCGTGCTTCTGCGCCGTGACGGCCATACCCAGCTCGTCTATAAGCACGCGATCTCCACGGTCATGCCTTCCGTCCAGATCCAGCTGTTCGAGCCGGACAAGGAGGCGACACCCGCGTGAGCCGGTCGATCGCCGCCCGATGACGAGGGACGGTGGGTAGCGACCGCCTACGGGGCACAGCCCAGAGCTGCATCGTGATCCATCCCGCCCTGAAGCTGCAGGGCGGCGGCGCACGTACGCCCGAGGCGAGGCTCGCGGAGGCGGTCGGTCTGGCCGAGGCGATCGGCTTGGTCGTCGCCGCGGCCGAGGTGGTCACCCTCTCGGCGGTGCGGCCTGGAACGCTGCTCGGCGCCGGCAATGTCGAGCGGCTGGGCGGCCTGATCGAGGAGCACGGAGAGAGCAGCGGCCGAGCGGTCGTCGTTGTGATCGACGCGGCGCTGACCCCGGTCCAGCAGCGCAACCTCGAGCGGGCGTGGAAGGCCAAGGTCGTCGACCGCACCGGGCTGATCCTCGAGATTTTCGGCGCCCGGGCGCGGACCGCCGAGGGCCGGCTGCAGGTGGAGCTTGCGGCGCTGATCTACCAGCGCAGCCGCCTGGTCCGGAGCTGGACCCACCTGGAGCGCCAGCGCGGCGGCTTCGGCTTCATGGGAGGCCCCGGCGAGGCCCAGATCGAGACCGACCGCCGGCTGATCGGCGAGCGGATCACCCGCATCCGCCAGCAGCTCAAGTCGGTCCGCCGCACCCGGGCCTTGCACCGCCAGGCCCGGAGGCGGGTACCCTACCCGGTGGTGGCCCTGGTCGGCTACACCAACGCCGGCAAGTCCACCCTGTTCAACCGCCTGACCCGCGCCGAGGTGGTCGCCCAGGACCAGCTTTTCGCGACCCTCGATCCGACCATGCGGGCGTTGCCGCTGCCCTCGGGGCGCACCGCCATCCTGTCGGATACGGTCGGCTTCATCTCCGATCTGCCGCACGAGCTGGTCGAGGCCTTTCGCGCCACGCTGGAGGAGGTGGTCGAGGCCGACGCGGTCGTCCACGTCCGCGACATCGCCCACCCGGAGAGCGAGGAGCAGCGGGAGGACGTGCACAACGTTTTGCGCAGCATGGGCCTGACCCGGGTCGTCGAGGGCGAGATGATCGAGGTGCTGAACAAGGCCGATCTTCTCGGGCCCGACGAAGCCGAGGTCGTCGCCAACCGCATCGCCCGCGGCAATGGCATGGCCGTGCTGTTGTCCGCCAGGACGGGCGAGGCTTGCGAGCGGCTGCTTGCGGTTCTCGACGAGCGGCTCGCCGCCTCCGCCTCGCTCCTCGACGTCTCCCTGCCGGCCAGCGATGGCGAATCCCTGGCCTGGGTCTACCGCCACGGACAGGTCGTTTCGCGCGAGGACGCCGACGAGGTGGTGCGGCTGAAGGTGCGGATGGACGCCGACGACGCGGCCAGGCTCGCCCGCCGGCTGACCTGACGCCGGCGGTCGGCTAGAACCGCCGGGGCGCGACCCGCAAGCAAAGGATCCAGCGTTGCCGAGCCTCCCCGACAGCGACAAGGTGATCGCGATCATGCGCGACGTCGCCGCCCGCGAGATCATGCCGCGGTTCGGCAACCTCGCCGCGGCCGACATCGCCGAAAAGCGCGGACCCAAGGACCTGGTCACCATCGCCGACACCCAGGCCGAGAAGGCCCTGACCGAGGCGCTGCTGGCGCTCGCGCCCGGCAGCGCGGCGGTGGGCGAGGAGGCGGTGGACGCCGATCCGGAGGTGCTGGCGGCTCTCGGCGGCAACGCCCCGGTGTGGCTGATCGATCCGGTGGACGGGACCAACAACTTCGCCAACGGCAAGGCCTGTTTCGCGGTCATTGTCGGCTACTGCGCCGGCGGCGACATTCGCGGCGGCTGGATCTACGACCCCGTGAATGACGCCGCCGTCTGGGCGAAAGAGGGCGAGGGCACCTGGATGGACACCGCCAAGGAGCGCCGCCGGCTGCGCTTGCCGGCGCCCAAGGCGGTGGCGCAGATGACCGGCTCGCTCGGCCACCGCTGGACCAAGCGGCTGAAGGAGCGGCTCAAGGCCGGCCTCGGCATCCAGGGGCCGCGGCTGGTGCGCTATGGCTGCAC
>JAXMOZ010000148.1:0-3120 GCA_034382075.1 Rhodospirillales bacterium | reverse complement strand
TGCCCACTCGCCATACGCTCAATGAGCAGCTTGGCGCGGACGAAAGTCATGGGGCAAACGTCCGCCGTAATGTCGATGAAGAAATCGGCGGCGCCCTCGCCGGCCGCGGACTCTGTAGTGGCCATACTTAAACCTTGCTTCGACCCGCCAAACTTTCTATATCGGTGGCATATAAGCCTAAAGATAGGGAAGAACACGGATGAGCGAAAAACAAAACTTTACTGACATGCTGGAGATGACCACGGAGATCGTGTCCGCGCACGTGGGCAACAATCGGGTGGCCATCGCCGACCTGCCGGGGCTCATACAAGACATATACAAGACGCTCCTGACCGTGGGTACCAGCCAGGCGCTGCCGGAGAAGCCGAAGCCCGCCGTTCCGGTGAAAAAGTCCGTGTTCCCCGACTACATCATCTGCCTCGAGGACGGCAAGAAGTTGAAGATGCTGAAGCGGCACCTGAAGACCGCGTACAACCTCACGCCCGAGGACTACCGGGAGCGCTGGGGTCTCGCCGCCGACTATCCGATGGTGGCGCCGAACTACGCCCGTCACCGCAGCAGGCTGGCCAAGGAGATCGGCCTCGGGACGACGCGCCGCACCGACGAACGGGTTGCAGACGAGTAACATCTGCCGACAAAAAATCGTATAAGATCTGCAGACGGTCGGGCGCGACTAGGTCGAATTCGCAAAGCTCGCGCCGGGGGTGACAGGGAGGACCCATGTCAGAGCTTTCGCGGATCGAGGAACTGTGCGTCGAGAAAGGGATGAAGATGACCGGCCAGCGCCGGATCATCGCCCGGGTGCTATCGGAGTCGACGGATCATCCCGACGTCGAGGAGGTCTATCGCCGCGCCGTGCATCTGGATCCGAAAATCAGCATCGCCACGGTGTATCGCACCGTTCGCCTGTTCGAGGAGGCGAACATCCTGGAGCGGCACGACTTCGGCGATGGCCGCTCCCGCTACGAGGAGGCGACCGAGGATCACCATGACCATCTCATCGACATCCAATCGGGGCGGGTCATGGAGTTCAGGAGCCCGGAAATCGAGGCGTTGCAACGGGAGATCGCGGCCCGGCACGGGTACGACCTGGTGGGTCATCGGCTCGAGCTGTTCGGCGTCCCGACCAAGTCCGGCAAGGAGGGACGCTAGGCCATCGTCGACATGACGAGCACGGACCTGGGCCGGCCCGTGCGCCCGCCTCGGCGGCACGGTGACCGGCCGATGGGCGAGGCGATGCCGGCGGGGTCGCGGTGAGCAAGCGGCTGTACATCAAGACCTACGGCTGCCAGATGAACGCCTACGACTCGGGCAGGCTCGCCGACCTGCTCGCCCGGCACGGCTACGAGCCGACGGCGGACCCGGCCGGGGCCGACCTGATCGTGCTCAACACCTGCCACATCCGGGAGAAGGCGGCGGAGAAGGTCTACTCCGAGCTCGGCAGGCTGAAGCAGCTCAAGAGCCGCCACGGCTCGGACGCCACCTTCGTCGTCGCCGGCTGCGTCGCCCAGGCCGAGGGCGAGGAGCTGCTGGCGCGGGCGCCGGTGGTCGACCTGGTCGTCGGGCCACAGAGTTATCAGCGGCTGCCCGAGCTCCTGGCGCGGCGCAGGCGCGAGGGCCGCGCCATCGTCGCCACCGAGTTTCCGCCGGAGCCGAAGTTCGACGACCTGCCGCAGCCCGCGGTCGGCCACGGGGAGGTGAGCGCGTTCCTCACGGTCCAGGAGGGCTGCGACAAGTTCTGCAGCTTCTGCGTCGTCCCCTACACCCGCGGCGCCGAGTACTCCCGGCCGGTGGCCGATGTGCTGGCTGAGGCGCGGGTCTATGCCGGCTCCGGGGTGCGGGAGATCACCCTGCTCGGACAGAACGTCAATTGCTATCATGGGGAAGGACCCGGCGGGCTCGAATGGGGGCTGGGCCGGCTGATCGAGGCGCTGGCTCAGGTCGAGGGCATCGACCGGATCCGCTACACCACCTCCTACCCCGCGGACATGGACGACGAGTTGATCGCGGCGCATCGCGACGTCCCCAAGCTCATGCCCTACCTGCACCTGCCGGTGCAGTCCGGCTCCGACCGGATCCTCGCCGCCATGAACCGGAGGCATTCGTCAGGCGACTATCTTCGCCTGGTCGAGCGGCTGCGGCGTGCGCGTCCCGATCTGGCGCTGTCCTCCGACTTCATCGTTGGCTATCCCGGCGAGACCGAGGCGGACTTCCGCGCCACCTGCCGGCTGGTCGAGACCGTGGGCTTCGCCCAGAGCTTCTCCTTCAAGTACAGCCCGCGACCGGGTACCCCGGCGAGCCTAGAGCCACAACTGGACGAGGCCACCAAGAGCGAGCGGCTCGCCCGGCTGCAAGCGCTTCTGACGGCGCAGCAGCAGGCCTTCAACGCCGCCTGCGTCGGCCGCGAGCTGTTCGTGCTGTTCGAGCGGCCCGGGCGCTGGCCGGGGCAACTCGTCGGCCGCAGCCCCTACTTGCAGCCGGTGCACGCCACCCTGGATCCGAGCGCGGTGGGCACGCTGCGGCGCGTGCGGATCACCGCCGCCGCGCAGAACAGCCTCGCCGGCGAGGCCTGCGTGGGAGTTCCGGCGTCTTGAAGCGGGTGGCGGCCGGCGGCGCGGCCACGGCGGCGGAGGTGCGCAGTCTCGCCCGCGAGTACCCGGACAATCGGCTGGCGCTGCAGTTGTTCGGTTCCCACCATGTCCATCTCGCCCGCATCGAGCACGGGCTCGGGGTGCGGATCGACACCCGCGGCAACCGGCTCACCATCATGGGAGCGCCTGGGGCGGCCGCCGCGGCGGCGGAAGTGCTGGACCACCTCTACGGCCGGCTCGAGCGCGGCCTCGATATCGGCGACGACGATGTCGATGCGGCGGTGCGGATGACCGCCTCGCAAGGCGGCGTCGCCGACGCCGAAACCGCGGTCCACATCCGCCACCGCAGCGTCGTCGCCAGGACGCCGACGCAGGCGAGTTACGTCCGGGCCATCGACCGGGACAAGCTGGTCTTCGGCCTCGGCCCCGCCGGCACCGGCAAGACCTACCTGGCGGTCGCCAAGGCGGTCGAGCGGCTGGTCAACGGCGAGGTCGACCGGATCATCCTGTCGCGCCCGGCGGTGGAGGC
>JAXMOZ010000147.1:0-3236 GCA_034382075.1 Rhodospirillales bacterium | reverse complement strand
CCGACGTGGCCTTCGACGGCAGCCTGGCCCGGTCATTGGGGATCCCGCAGCGGCTCGCCGAGGCCGGCTGGAGCACCGAGGCGCTGGATCCGTGGCTGCCGCTGCTGGAGCCGCATGGTCCGGCGGTCATGGCTCCGGAGCGGATCGTGATGGTGCTGGGCGAGGCCGACGACCTCACCCCCTTCGCCGGCGGCAGCGCGCTCGCGCGCCGCTGGCAGATCCCGGCGGAGAACCTGTTCCTCCGCCCGCAAGGTCACTTCTCCGTGGCCCTCGGCCTGCTGTGCGACCCGGCGCCCATCGACCGGCTGCTCGCGGTCGTCGATCGGGCCGCGGGAGGCGGCTAAGCCGGGCCCAGCCGGGGGCTAAAGCAAGTTGTCATCAAGTTGAACCAGGAAGGCGGTCGTCATTGCGAGGAGGCGGTAGCCGACGACGCCGTAGGGCGGGTTAGCCGCAGGCGTAACCCGCCGATCCGCGGCGGGTCCGGCTTCGCCTCGACCCGCCCTACATCGCCACGCCGCTGCGCGGCTCGCGATGACGCAGTTTTATTTTTGGCGGGTCACCCTAATGACAATCGGCTTTAACTAGACTAGCGCGCAGCCGGGCTCAGGCTGAGCCGGCGTACCTGCAGGACATGAACGCTGAACAGGGTCGCGCTATCGGTGAAAACGGCAAGGGGATGGTAGCCGGCGGCCCTGGCCAGGGCCTGGAACTCGCCGATGGTGTACTTGTAGGAGTTCTCGGTGTGGATGCTTTCGCCGGCGGCGAAGTCGAACGGGCGGTCGTCGATGCGCACCCGCTGCTCCGTCCCGCTGACCAGGTGCATCTCCACCCGCCCCTCCTCGGCGTTGTAGAAGGCGCGGTGGGCGAAGCCGTCGAGGTCGAAGGTGGCACCCAGCTCGCGGTTGGCGCGAACCAACAGGTTCAGGTTGAAGGCCGCGGTCACCCCGGCGGCGTCGTCGTAGGCGGCTTCCAGCGTCTGCGGATCCTTCTTCAGGTCGACGCCGATGATCAGGTGGCCGCCGAGGCCGATGTGCCCCGCCCAGCCGGCAAGCAGGGCGACGGCGCCCTCGGGGGTGAAGTTGCCGATGGTCGATCCGGGAAAGAAGATGACCCTGGGCGCCTCGGGCAGCACCGGCATCGACAGCTTCCGGGCAAAGTCGCCCCAGACCGGGATGACGGTGAGCTGCGGGTAGGCCTTGGCCAGCGTGCGGGCCGAGGCGATGAGGTGCTCGCGGGAGATGTCCACCGGCACGTACGCCGACGGGGTGCGCAAGCTGTCGAGCAGCGTCCTCACCTTGGTGCTGGAGCCGCTGCCCATCTCGATGACGGCGGTCGCGGGCGGCAGCAGGCTGCCGATCTCGCCGCAGCAGGCCTCCAGGATCGCGACCTCCGTCCGGGTCGGGTAGTACTCCTCGAGGCCGCAGATCTGCTCGAACAGCGCCGAGCCGCGCTCGTCGTAGAAATAGCGGCTGGGGATGGCCTTCTGCGGCTTCGCCAGCCCGGCGATCACCGCGTCGCGGAAGGAAAGGTCCGGCTCGGGCGCCGCC
This sequence comes from Rhodospirillales bacterium, assembly GCA_034382075.1. GTDB lineage: Bacteria > Pseudomonadota > Alphaproteobacteria > Rhodospirillales > Defluviicoccaceae > JAEULH01. Next base: position 1,689 of record JAXMOZ010000147.1, on the reverse strand, counting down.
GGCCGGTGGGCTTGCTCGGAAGGTCCGTCCATGGTGCGCGTGCTCCTCAAGCGTCTTCGGCAAGGCGCACGCCGCTGAACTGCCAGCGCTGGTGCGGGTAGAAGAAGTTCCGATAGGTGGCGCGCACGTGGCCGTCCGGCGTCGCGCACGATCCCCCGCGCAGCACCATCTGGTTGCACATGAACTTGCCGTTGTACTCGCCGACCGCGCCGGCGGCGGGGCGGAAGCGCGGATACGCCGCGTACGGGCTCGCCGTCCACTCCCAGACGTCGCCGAACAGCTGCAGCAGGCCCAATCCGCCTTGCGCCGGCCGTGGCCGCAGCTCCCCCGTGCCGACGGTGTTGCCGACGGGCTCGCTCGCGCCCGCCGCCACTTCCCACTCCGCCTCGGTGGGCAGTCGCTTGCCCGCCCAGCGGGCGTAGGCATCGGCCTCGTAGTAGCTGACATGGCAGACCGGGGCGCCCGCCTCGATGGGGAGCAGGCCGCGCAGGCTCATCTGCGCCCAGCCGCCCCCCTCGGTCTGCTCCCAATAGAGGGGCGCCTTCCATCCTTCCACCTGCACCACCGCCCAGCCGTCGGCGAGCCACAGGTCGGGGCGGCGGTAGCCGTCTTCGGCCATGAAGGCCAGCCACTCGCCGGCGCTCACCGGCCGAGAGGCGAGCGCGAACGGCTCGAGATGGACCCTGTGGCGGGGCCCCTCGTTGTCGAAGGCGAAGCCGCGGCCGCCATGGCCGATCTCGCAGAGGCCGCCGGGAAAGCCGATCCAGCGCTGATCCACCGCCACGTCTTCCGAAGGCGCCGCCGGGTCTGCCGGCCGATAGGCCGGGCGCAACGGGTTGCGAGCAAAGACGCTGAGGATGTCGGTGAGCAGCAGTTCCTGATGCTGCTCCTCGTGGGCGACGCCCAAGGCCAGGAGCGGCGCGATCTGCCGCCACACCCGGAGGTCGGCCCCGGTCAGCAACTCGCCCATGGCGGCATCGACGAAGGCGCGGTAGGCGGCGACCTCGTCCGTGCCGGGGCGGGTCAACAGCCCGCGGTCCGGGCGCGGGTGGCGGGCGCCCAAAGCCTCGTAATAGGAGTTGAAGAGAAAGCCGTAGGCGTCGGAGAAGACCCGGTAGCCGGGCAGGTGCCGGCGAAGGATGAAGGTTTCGAAGAACCAGGTGGTGTGGGCCAGGTGCCACTTGGTAGGGCTCGCGTCCGGCATGGACTGGACCGTCTGGTCCTCCGCCGAAAGCGGCGAGGCCAAGCCCACGGAGTTGGCGCGAACGCGGCGGAACGCATCGATCAACGCCTCGTGCGCCGCGTCGTCGAGCGGCACGGCGCGCGCCAGGGCAAGGCTCTCCAAGGCCGGGCTCCATTCCAGCGGACCCGGATCATCGCCCGCCGTGAGCCGGTGTCCTTAACGCAAGCTAGGCGAGCCCACCGGCGCCTGCAAGTTAAGGCTCGGCGATCGACGCTATACGTCAGGGTAACAACGCTCCGGAAAAAGGGGTAAGGAACCCCTGCGCACCGGGCGCTGCCGTCCCTTGCGGCCCGCCGCCGTCGCAAACCCCGCCCCTCGGAGCTCGATCATGCGCAGCATCGACGTCAATGCCGTCATCGAGGCGGCGCCCTTCGGGCGGTTCCACGCCCGGGTGCTGTTCTGGTGCACGCTGATCATCCTCTTCGACGGCTACGACCTGGTCATCT
>JAXMOZ010000146.1:0-3270 GCA_034382075.1 Rhodospirillales bacterium | reverse complement strand
CCGCCGACCCGCGCTTCAAGATCGGCAAGCCCTACGCGATCAACGGCGTCTGGTACCGGCCGCGGGTCGATTGGAGCTACGAGGAAGTGGGGATGGCGTCGTGGTACGGGCCGCAGTTCCACAAGGAGGCGACTGCCAACGGCGAGCAGTTCGACATGCACGGGATTTCGGCGGCGCACCGGACCTTGCCGCTGCCCAGCATCGTCGAGGTGACGAACCTGGAGAACGGCAAGCGGCTGAAGCTCCGGGTCAACGACCGCGGGCCGTTCGCCCGCGACCGCATCATCGACCTGTCGAAGGCGGCGGCGAAGATGCTGGGCTTCCATGAGGACGGCACCGCCAAGGTGCGGGTCAAGCTGGTGGTCGACGAGAGCATGCGGCTCGCCGGCCTCAACCCGGCGCTGGCCGAGAGGATGGCGCCGAGGCTCGCAGACGCCGGCGTGGCCGCGGCGGCGACCAGGCTTGCTGCGGACGCCGGGGCGGCGCGGCCGACGGAGGGGCGCCAGGTTGCCAGCATCGCCATCCCGCCGGCCCCCGCTCCGAACCAGCGGCCGACGGCCTTGGGCCGCAGCGACACCCCGGCCGGCGGCGACAGCCGCGCCTTCGTCCAGGCCGGGGCCTTCATTGACGGCGACAACGCCTCGCGCGCCGGCAGCAAGCTCGCGCACCTGGCTCCGGTGGTGATCACCTATGGCGGCCTCGACGGCCGCAACCTCTACCGGGTGCGCCTCGGCCCGTTGCCTTCCTCGCAAGACGCACACGAGGTCCTGGCCGAGGTGGCCCGCGCCGGCTTCGCCGATTCCAAGGTGATCATGGAGTAGCCAGCGCCGGCGGCGAGAACCCTGCTGCCGGCGACCGGTCGAGGCCCATGCGTGGCCTGTCGTTTGCGCGTGCGTCGCCGGTACTCACTCCTCTGGCGCGCACCTGCTATAGTACAGCCCGAAACCATCCCGCCTGACGTCTGCCACCTGTCGAGGAATGATGAAGTCGAGCCTGAACCGGTTGGTCGCGCGCGGTGGCGCTGCGGCCCTGCTCTTGGGTCTGGTCCTGGCCGCAGCGCCCGGCCTCGCCGCGCCGGCGGCGAGCTTCGAGACACCGGCCCGAGAAGCCATCCTCATCGATGCCGATACCGGCGCGGTGCTGTTCGAGAAGGAGGCGGACGCGCCGATGCCGCCGGCCTCGATGAGCAAGATGATGACGCTCTACGTGCTCTTCGAGCGGCTGAGGGAGGGCAAGCTCAAGCTCACCGACACCATGACGGTGAGCCGCAACGCCTGGCTCAAGGGCGGCGCGGCGAGCGGCGGCTCGACGATGTTCCTCAACCCCAACGACCAGATTAAGGTCGAGGACCTGATCCGCGGCATCGTGATCCAGTCCGGCAACGATGCCTCCGTGGTCGTTGCCGAGGGGATCAGCGGCACCGAGGAAGCCTTCGCCGAGGAGATGAACAGGATAGCGCCCCAGATCGGCCTGCGCGACTCGCACTTCGTCAACGCGACCGGGTTGCCGGACCCCAACCACCACATGACCGCCCGCGATATCGCCGTGCTCTCCTACCGAACGATCAAGGATCACCCTGAGTACTACCACTACTATTCGGAGAAAGACTTCGTCTTCAACGGCATCCGCCAGGGCAACCGCAACCCGCTATTGTACAAGACCCTCGGCGTCGACGGGCTGAAAACGGGGCACACCGAGGCCGCTGGCTTCTGCCTCGCCGCCTCTGCCAAGCAGGGCGAGCGGCGGCTGATCGCGGTCCTCGGCGGTCTCGGCTCGATGCAACAGCGCAGCGACGAAAGCGAGCGCATCCTCTCCTGGGGCTTCCGCCAGTTCGACAACTACGTCCTGTTCAAGCCGGGCGAGGAGATCACCACCGCCGAGGTGTGGCTGGGTGAGCAGGAGACGGTGCCGCTGGTTAGCCCCGAGGGCGTGACCGTCACCCTGCCCAGGAGCGCCCGGCAGGAGATGAAGGTGACCGTCGACTACGAGGGCCCGGTGCCCGCGCCGGTCCAGGCCGGCGACCGGCTCGCGGTGCTGACGGTGAGCGCGCCGGGCGTCGACGCGGCGGAACTGCCGCTGGTGGCGGGCGCTTCGGTGGAGCGGCTCGGGCCGTTCGGCCGGCTCAGCGTCGCGCTGACGCATCTGGCCGGCTCGGCGCTACGCTGAAGCGCCCCCAGTATCGCACCGTGGGCGTGGCGGCAGCGAGCGGTCCGGACGGCCGGAAAGGCAGGTTCATTACCGTCGAGGGTGGCGAGGGAACCGGCAAGTCCACCCAGGTGCGGATGCTCGCCGAGGGCCTCCGCAGCTTGGGGATTGCCGTCGTCGTCAGCCGCGAGCCCGGCGGCACGCCGGCCGCCGAGGACATCCGCGCCCTGCTCGTCGAAGGCGCAGTCCGCCGCTGGTCGCCGGTCAGCGAGACCCTGCTGCACTATGCGGCGAGGCGCGAACATCTCGACCGGACTATCCTGCCGGCGCTGGCCGCCGGGCAGTGGGTGGTCTGCGACCGCTTCGCCGACTCGACCATGGCCTACCAGGGGTGCGGGTTGGGCCTCGGCCGGGAGTTCGTCGCCGGCCTGCACGGCCTCGTCGTCGGCGACCTCGGCCCCGACCTGACGCTGGTTCTCGACCTTCCGGTCGAAGAGGGCCTTGCCCGGGCAGGAGCGCGGGCCGGCGGCGAGGATCGTTACGAGCGGATGGACCTGGGCTTTCACCAGCGGGTGCGCGACGGGTTTCTCGCCATCGCCAGGGACGAGCCGGAGCGCTGCGTCGTCGTCGATGCCAAGGGGCCGCCCGAGGCCGTCGCCGCGGAGCTTCTGGCGCAGGTTCGAGCCCGCCTGCCGGTGCCCCCGCGGGTCGCCCGGTGAGCCCGCGGGCTGCCCCGAAGCCCGCCGCCGAGCCTTGGCCGGCGCCAAGGATGAACGCCGAGTTGCTCGGCCAGGAGGCGGGGGAGGGCGCCTTGCTCGCCGCGGCCGCATCGGGCCGGCTGGCGCACGCCTGGCTGATCACCGGCCCCTGCGGCATCGGCAAGGCCACGCTCGCCTTCCGCTTCGCCCGCTTCCTCCTTGCCCGCCCACGGGCCGCCGGCGCGCCGCCGGACGACCTTGCCGTTCCAGCCGAGAGCTCGGTGTTCCGCCGGGTCGCCAGCGGCGGCCACGCCGACCTGCTCACCGTCGAGCGCGGCTTCGACGACCGGCGCGAGCGGCTGCGCAAGGAGATCGTCGTCGACGACGTCCGCGCCGTCGGCGCCTTCCTGGCGCAGACCCCGGCGGA
>JAXMOZ010000145.1:0-3286 GCA_034382075.1 Rhodospirillales bacterium | reverse complement strand
GGGCGAGACCGGTCTACCTCCAGTTCCGGGCGTTGCTGGAAGCGCTGTGCCCGCACTTCGACGCCATCGACTGGAAGGCGGTGCACGACCGCGACCTCCGCGTGCTCGCCGGCGCCATCGAGATCCTGAGCGGCAACTTCGAGATCTTCGACTCCGACAAGACCCTGGAGGAGATGGGGCTGCTCGGCCCGCCACCGAAGAACCAGTACGAGGAAACCCGGTGGCGGATGCGCCGGGCGATCTCGCTGGCCGGCGTCGCCGCCTCGGGCACCCTGCCGGAGGTTCTGCCGGCGCAGGTGATCCCCGACATGAGCTTCCCGGTCTGCGGATCGGGCCAGGCCATCGTCCGCGACGGCTACTACTGGGACGGCCTCTACTCGCAGAACCCGCCGATCCGCGACCTGCTGGAGACCCCGAACAAGGAGCACAAGCCGGACGAGATCTGGGTCATCCGCATCAATCCGCAGGAGTTCCGCCCCGACGCCGAGCGGCTCAGCCTCGAGGACATCCGCGACCGGGAGAACGACCTGGCCGGCAACCTGTCCCTGAACCAGGAGCTCGACCACATCCTCACGGTCAACCGCTGGCTCGAGAAGTACGCCGCGGACAACCCGCTGCTGGCCCGCTACAAGCCCATCGCCGTGCGCACCATCAAGATGACCCGCGAGACGGCCTGGGGGCTCAGGCACACGAGCAAGTTCGACCGGAGCCCCGAGCACTTGGCGCGGCTGCGCCAGGAAGGCCAGGAGATTGCCCGGCAGTGGCTGAGCGACTGGCGGACGCAGGGCGAGGGCTTTGCCCATTACCCCGACGACGCTCGCTACCCCGAGAGCGGCCAGCGCATCGCGTGATGCGCAAGAAGAGAAAGAATGTCATCGCGAGCCGCGGGAGCGGCGTGGCGCGTAGGGCGGGATAGCCGCAGGCGTATCCCGCCATTCTGGCGGGTCCGGCTTCGCCTTGACCCGCCCTACCGCCGGGTCGGCTCTTCCAGCCATAAAGCGGGGGTCCTCATGCTCGATCTGATCATCGTCCTGGTGGCCCTCGGGCTCCTCATCTACTTCGCCTTCAAGGGAATCACGCTGATCATCCTCGGCCCCGCGGCGGCGCTTCTTGCCGCCGTGGCCACCGGCGACCTGCCGGTGCTTGGCGCCTTCACCCAGATCTTCATGACCAACACCGGCAGCTTCATCGTTTCCTTTTTCCCGCTGTTCCTGCTGGGCGCCATCTTCGGCAAGCTGATGGACGACAGCGGCGCCGCCAAGGCGCTGGCGGAGGCGGTGAGCGAGCGGCTCGGGCCGGAGCGGGCGATCGTCTCGGTGGTGCTGTGCGCCGGCGCTTTGACCTACGGCGGCGTTTCGGCGTTCGTCGTCGCCTTCGCCATCTTCCCGGTCGCCGCTGCCCTGTTTCGCACCGCCGATATTCCCAAGCGGCTGATCCCGGGCGCGTTGTCGCTCGGCGCCTTCACCTTCACCATGTCCGCCCTGCCGGGGTCGCCGGCGATCCAGAACGCGATCCCGATGCCGTTCTTCGGCACCACCTCGTTCGCCGCCCCCGGCCTCGGGATCGTCGCCGCGGCGGTGATGTTCGGGCTTGGCATCCTCTGGCTGAACCGGCGCGCGGCGACGGCGCGGGCGGCCGGCGAGGGCTACGGCGCCCACGAGGACAGCCTGCCGGCCCCGGAGCGGGGCTTGCGCGAATGCGCCCAGGGCGGAGGCTTCGACATCCGCGAACTCGAGGATCATCCCGAGGCGGTCGGCCAGCCGTCGGCGTTCATCGCGCTGCTGCCGATCGTGCTGGTGATCGTCACCAACTTCGCCTTCACCGCGTTCGTGATCCCGGCCATGGACACCGGCTTTCTCGCCGAGCCGCGGTTCGGCGCGACCAGCATCGAGGCGGTGCGCGGCGTCTGGTCGGTCATCGTCGCCCTGTTCGTCGCGATCCTGGTGCTGATCGCCACCAACTGGGGACGGCTCACCGACCTCCGCACCAGCCTCGACGGCGGCGCCAACGCCTCGGTGCTGCCGATCTTCAACACCGCGAGCCTGGTCGGCTTCGGCGCGGTCATCGCCGCGCTGCCGGTGTTTGCCATGATCAGCGAGGCGATCCTCGACGTGACCGGCGGCAACCCGCTGCTGTCGGTCGCCGCCTCGGTCACGACGCTGTCGGCCATGACCGGCTCCGCCTCGGGCGGCATGAGCATCGCGCTGGAAGCGCTCGCGCCCACCCTGGTGGAGATGGCGAGGGCTTCGGGCGTGTCGCTGGAGGCGATGCACCGGGTGACCGCACTCGCGTCGGGGACGCTGGACGTGCTGCCGCACAGCGGCGCGGTGATCACGCTGCTTGCCGTCTGCAAGCTCAGCCACCGCGAGTCCTACGGCGACATCTTCATGGTCTGCTGCGTCGCGCCGATGGTGGCGCTGCTGGTGGTTCTGGGCCTCGCCAGCGTGGTCGGCAGCTTCTAGGGAACCGCCATGACCGACGGCCGGATCCACGTCGAACTCGCTTCCGCTCTTTCCGCTGAGGAGCGGGCGCGCCACGAAGGCTTCATGCGCCTGGCGCTGGCGCAAGCCGGGCGCAACCCCAACCGGCCGTTCGGCGCAGTGATCGCCGGGCGCGGGAGCGGCGCGGTCCTCGCCGAGGCGGTCAACGCCGTCCAGGTGAGCCCGCTGCTCCACGGCGAGACCGCCGCCATCGATACCTGCGCCCGTAGCCATCCGGGTGTCGACTGGCCGGCCTTGAGCCTCTACACGACCGCCGAGCCCTGTCCCATGTGCGCTGCCGCCATCGCCTGGACCAGGATCGGCGAGGTGATCGTCGGCAGCGACACGCCGACGCTCGCCGGCCTCGGCATCGACCAGCTCCACCTCGCCTGCGTGGACGTTCTGGCCTCGGCGCCCTTTTACCGCGGCCGGGTGATCATGGGCGTCCTCGCCGGCGAGACCGACCGGATGTACGCAGAATGGGCGCGGCGGCTCGGGCGCTGATCGAGCAGGCGAACACGTCTCCCGCCCGATGTCCTTCACAGAAGGCGTCCGGCGGTAATCTCAAAGAGGCGAGAATGGGTCGAAGCAGAACCTGTAGCGCCTCTCTCAGGAGGTCGTTTCTTCAACGTCATGGCCGTACTCGTTACCAACACGTGCGGCCATCCAGGCCTTAAGCTGATAGGGGTCGGGAAGGTTTCCCTCCCCGCCCTCCGAACCGCACGTGCGGTTTTCCCGCATACGGCTCTCCGGTCGGTGGTTTCCTCATCGGGAGTGTCTCGCGGCGAGCCAGGCTGGGTGAAGGG
>JAXMOZ010000144.1:0-3446 GCA_034382075.1 Rhodospirillales bacterium | reverse complement strand
ACGCCGCCAGGCTGCAGTGGCGCCGGGTCGCCGATCAGCTGCGCCCGCAGCTCCCCAAGCTCGCCGCCTTCCTCGACGCCGCGGAAACCGAGGTCCTGACCTTCATGAGCTTCCCCAAGGACCACCGGGCGAAGATCCACTCCGGCAATCCGCTGGAGCGCCTGAACGGCGAGATCAAGCGCCGCACCGAGGTCGTCGGCATCTTTCACCCGCCTCGCCGGCGCGCTGCTGCTCGAGCAAAACGACGAATGGGCCGTCCAGCGGGCCCGCTACATGACCCTGGAAACCATCACCCCGTTGAACGGTGATCCCACCGTCAGGCTGCCCGCCGTGGCAACCTGACCAACCCGGCCAACGCCGGCGACCACAGACGAAGCCACGCTGCTACACCACGCCCAGGGACACGATCCTGGAGATCCACGAGCGGGTGCTCGGCCCTGAGCACCCGTCCACCGCCACCATCTTTAACAACGTCGCCTCTTGCCTGAACGCCCAGGGCCGCCATGGCGAGGCGGAGGCGCTCTATCGCAAGGCCCTGGAGATCCGCGAGCGGGTGCTCGGCCCTGATCACCCTCAATGGAGGGCCATCAGGCGCAGGGCTCCGAACTCACATGACGGGTGACAAGCTGGAAGTTTTCTGAATCGATGCGGCGGCCCTTGATTGGAGCCGCCGATGACCCTGCCAACCGAGACCTTGCCCCGGAAGTCGCGGCTTGCCGCGCTGCTCGATCACTTTGCGCAAGTGGAAGACCCGCGCGACATTCGGCGGATCCTGCATCCGCTGCCGGAGGTTCTCCTTCTGGTGGTCTGCGCAGCATCGCCGATTGCGACGACTACGAAGACATCACCGCCTGGGGCGCGGCGCGTCTCGGCTTTCTCCGCGAGCACCTTCCCTACGAGCATGGCATTCCAGGCGAGCGCTGGCTCACCATCCTGATGAACCGCATCAACCCGGCGCTGTTCGCCGCGGCCTTCGCCGACTGGGTGCGGGAAACTTGGCCGAAGGAGACCGGTCTGGTGGCGATCGACGGCAAGACCTCGCGCCGCAGCCATGACCGCGGCGCGGACGCAGGGCCGCTCCACCTCGTCTCCGCCTTCGCCACCACCGCCCGCCTGGTGCTGGCGCAAGAGGCGGTGCCGGACAAGGCGAACGAGCTCGCCGCCATCCCGCCGCTGCTCGCCCGGCTCGGTGCCGAGAACGGTCTGAAGGGCGCCATCGTCTCCATCGACGCCATCGCCACCAATGCCGCCATCGCCCAGGCGATCACCGAACAGGGCGCCGATTATCTGCTGGCGGTGAAGGCCAACCAGCCGACCCTGCGGGCCGAGGTCGAAGCCGCCTTCGCCGCGGCGCACGGCCTCGAAACCCAGGTCGACCTCGACAAGGGCCACGGCCGCATCGAAGAGCGGAGCGGCGCATGAGCGTGCTCCGGGAGATCGACTGGCTCCAGGGCGATCGCCGCTTCCCAGGCGAACTGCGCCTGCCAGCCCCTGCTTGCCTGCTACGCGCCGAAACCCGCGTCCAGAGCGCAGGCCGCCTGCGCTCGGAGACGCGCTATTTCATCTCGTCTCGTGCCCTCGCGGCGGCCGAAGCCGCCGCCACGGTCAGAGCCCACTGGGGTATCGAAAACCGCCTGCACTGGGTGCTCGACGTCACCTTCGGCGACGACCAGTCCCGCCTGCGCAAAGGCCACGGCGCCCGCAACATGGCCACCATTCGCCACTTCGCCCTCAACCTCGTGCGCGCCGCAAACGACCGACGAAGCATCAAGTCACGCAGAAAAATCGCAGGATGGTCAACCGCCTACCTCCAAAGCCTCTTGTCACCCGCCTCCCAATGACTTGGATTCGGAGCCCTGCCATCAGGCGCAATCTCCTGCGCAAGTAGCGGATGCTTCGGAAGGGTTCTTCCGGCGACTCGGGAGCGTGCGAGCGGGCGGCGGCAGTCTTGGAGGCCGTTGCCCGTGGATGGCACACACCTGACACACGCTCGCGATCATCCCACTGTTAAAGCGGGGGTTTCGGCAACATCTGCTGAGGTTCATAACCTGAAGGTCGCAGGTTCAAATCCTGCCCCCGCGATGGGGAATGGGCGATCATCGCGCCGTTCATGCCGCCGCGGGCGAAGACCGGCCGGCCGCGGCGGTGGCCGATGCGCGAGATCGTCAACGCCATCTTCTATGTCCTGCGCTCGGGCTGCGCCTGGCGGCTGCTTCCCAAGGACTTCCCGCCGATGACGACGGTCTACGGCTGGTTTCTGCGCTTCCGCCACGAGGGCATGTTCGCGACCATCAACCACCATCTGGTCATGCAGGATCGCCAGCGGGTTGGCCGCGAGGCCTCTCCCACGGCGGCCCCACGGCAGCGGTGATCGACAGCCAGAGCGTCAAGACGACCGCGGCCGGCGGCCCGTGCGGCTACGACGCCGGCAAGAAGATCAAGGGCCGAAAGCGCCACGCCATGGTCGACACCGACGGCCGGCCGCTGGTGGTCCAGACCCATTCGGCCGACATCCAGGATCGCGACGGCGCCGTCCCGCTGCTGAAGGCGTCGCGAGCCAGTTTTCCCTTCGTCGAAATCGCCTTCGCCGACAGCGCCTACAATGCCGGCCGGGTCAAAGACGCCACCCCGATCACCATCGACATCGTCAAGAAGATCGCCCATCAGGCCGGCTTCCAGGTCCTGCCCAGACGCTGGGTCGTCGAGCGAACCTTCGCCCGTCCAGACGGCTCCGTCGGCCCCAACGCCAGACCCTGACCCCGTGCAATCGGCAAAAACCCCGAAAAGCAAAACGCCTTTTCGACAGCTCGGCCTGCCAGAAGACGAGCTTTAGCTCGGCGCGACTGATGTGCCTCAATAGCTCACGCTGAACGTCGGGCTGTCCTCGGGGCGTGATTTGCGCCGGTCGTAGAGCCGGGTGGTGGAGATGTTGGCGTGGCCGAACCACTCCTGCACCTTGGCGATGTCGGCGTTGTTGGCGAGGGCGTTGGTGCCGGCGGTGGCGCGGAGCGCGTGGGCGCCCGTGCCTTCCACATCACCGAGGCCGATCCGGCGCAGGTATGAGACCACGACCCTGTAGACGCCGTCGGGTGTCATGGCCTTGCCGGTGTTGCCGGTTCGGTTGTTGCGCACCGGCTTGAACAGCGCCGCGCCCGGCACGCTCCCGTGGCCTGCGGCGTCGAGGTAGTCGCTGAGGCGTTAAGCGGTGCCCGGGTGCAGCGGCAGGTAGCGGATCTTGCTGCCTTTGCCGTGGATGCGGAGGTGGGCGACGCCGCGGCGCTGGGTGACGTCTTTGACCTTCAGCAGGCACAGCTCCTCGCGTCTTAGAGGCCGTCTTGAAACTGGATTTGGGGTGGATGGCCGGGTCCAGATGTGATTCCAAACGGTTGTCGAAGCCGGTTTGGAGAGCGTCATGTGGACACCGACCACCCGCGAGCAGCATAGCC
>JAXMOZ010000143.1:0-3876 GCA_034382075.1 Rhodospirillales bacterium | reverse complement strand
CGGACGGCCAGAGATCAAACAGATCCTGTTCATGGCCGCCATGGCCGCCAGAAACCACAACCCAGAGCTCAAGGCCTTCTATACCCGCCTCGTCAAGAACGGCAAAAAGCCCCTCGTCGCCATCACCTCCCTCATGCGCAAGCTCATCACCATCATCAACGCCCGGATCCGCGACGCCGAAAAGACCCCCCAACCCCAACCAGAACTGAGTTGATGACGGCGTTTTGTTTCTGGCGGGTCAAGCTAATGACAATCCGTTCTACGAGCGCCCGGTTGCGGCGGTCGGAAGTCGGTCGGGGGCCGATCGGGCGTGCTTGACCGGGCTGTGGGGCAGGGCTACATCCTCAGCCGCGGCGGCGGGAGTAGCTCAGTTGGTTAGAGCACCTGGTTGTGGTCCAGGGGGTCGTGGGTTCGAATCCCATCTCTCGCCCCAGCCCGCGCCAAGGTCGCGCGGGGCTTACCGCAACAGCTGGGCGGCATAGCGGCTTCAGACACAAGCTGAGGGATTCCGGGCGGGCCGCGTGGTCGCGCCCGCGGCGCGCGCCGCAGGGTTCCGTTTTCGCGGAAGCTGGGGTACATCTCCTCACGGGCGCGGCCGCCCCAGCGCCCCGCCGGCAGGCGGATGCGGAGACAGATCGACGCCGATGACGACCACGACCCGCGAACGCCCCGTGATCATCGGCATCGTCGGTGACTCCGCCGCCGGCAAGACCACGTTCGCCGCGGGGCTGGTCCAGATCCTGGGCCCGGAGCGGACGCTCAGCATCTGCGGCGACGATTATCATCGCTACTCGCGCCGGGAGCGGGCCAGGCTCGGGATCACGCCGCACCATCCCGACGCCAACTACATCGACATCCTGGAGCAGCACGTGGACCTGCTGCGCGACGGCGAGCCGATCCTCAAGCCGGTCTATGACCACGACGGCGGGATCCTGCGGCCGCCCGAGTACGCGAAGCCGGCGCCGTTCGTCATTCTCGAGGGGCTGCTCGGCTTCTCGACGCAGCGGCTGCGCGACGCCTACGACATCAAGATCTACCTGGATCCGCAGACGCCGCTGAGGTTGCGCTGGAAGTTCCAGCGCGACACCGGGATCGGCGGCTACGCCGTCGAGGACGTGATGAGCGCGATCGAGACGCTGAAGCGCGATAGCGACGCCTTCATCGTCCCGCAGCGCGCCTATGCCGACATGGTCATCTGCTTCTGCCCTCCGGACGACGATCCCGAGGAGAACGGGCCGCGCCTGAACGTGCGTCACGTCCTGCGCCCGACCCTGCCGCCGCTGGATCTGGCGCCGCTGTTGGAGACGGGCGCCGGCAAGAGCATGGCGATGGAACTCGCCCGCGACGTCGACGGGATGCCGGTGGACGCGCTCGACGTCATCGGCGACGCGGTTGCCGAGGGCCCGGAGCTGGAGACGCTGCTGTGGAGCCGGCTGTCGGCGCGAGATGCGAAAATGCCGCACCTCGGCCGCTACCGCGACGAGGCCGCGAACGTGGCCTACAGCCGGCCGCTGGCGCTGTCCCAGCTGCTCGTTGCCTACTATGTGGTGGATGCGGCGGTCCAGGATGCCGTCTGAGGAGAGCCCCCCGATGAGTGTTGCCCGCGTTCGCGCAGCCGTTCCCCTGCGGCTGCAACCGACAGAGGAGCTTGAACCGATGGCGGTTGCGAGCCACGAGGAGATGGCCAACGCCATCCGCGTGCTCGCCGCCGATGCGGTGGAGAAGGCTCAGTCCGGGCACCCCGGCATGCCGATGGGCATGGCCACCGCGGCAACCGTGCTGTGGACCCGCTTCCTCAAGTTCGACCCGAGCCGGCCCGAGTGGGAGGACCGCGACCGCTTCATCCTTTCGGCCGGGCACGGCTCGATGCTGCTCTACGCGCTGTTGTATCTGAGCGGCTTCGACGCGATCACCATCGACGAGATCAAGCGCTTCCGCCAGCTCGGCTCGAATACGCCGGGGCACCCGGAATACGACCCGAGCCACGGGATCGAGACCACCACCGGCCCGCTGGCCCAGGGCCTCGGCAACGCCGTGGGCATGGCCCTGGCCGAGAGGCTGCGCAACGCCCGCTGGGGCGACGAGATCGTCGACCACTACACCTACTGCATCGTCGGCGACGGCTGTCTGATGGAGGGGTTGAGCCACGAGGCGATCTCGTTTGCCGGCGTGCTCAAGCTGTCCAAGCTGATCGTGCTGTGGGACGACAACCGCATCTCCATCGACGGCGCCACCGCGCTGTCCACCTCCGATAATCAGCTTGCCCGCTTCGAGGCGTGCGGCTGGGACGCCCAGGTCGTCGACGGCGACGACCCGGAAGCGGTGGCTGCGGCGATTTCGCGGGCCAGGCTGTCGGACAAGCCGTCACTCATCGACTGCCGGACGATCATCGGCAAGGGCGCGCCGAACAAGCAGGGCACCGCCGCGACCCATGGTGCGCCGCTGGGCGAGGACGAGGTGGCGGGCGTGCGGCGCACGCTCGACTGGCCGTACCCGCCGTTCGTGATCCCGGCGCATATCCTCGCCGCCTGGCGCAAGGCGGCCGAGCGGTGCATCCACGACCGGCTCACCTGGGAGCAGCGCTTCGCCGCGCTGCCGGCGGAGCGCCGCGCCGAATTCCAGCGCACCAGCACCGGCGGCTTGCGGCCGAACTGGCAGGTTCCGCTCAACGAATTCAAGCGCCGGCTCGCGGACGAGCGGCCGAAGTGGGCGACCCGCAAGGCTTCGGGCGAGGCGCTGGAGATCCTCACCGCCAACTTCCCGGAGATGATCGGCGGCTCCGCCGACCTCACCGACTCGGTCTTCACCAAGACCAAGAGGATGGACGACATCAGCGCCGGCAACTACCACGGCCGCTACATCCACTATGGGGTGCGCGAGCACGCGATGGCCTCGGTGATGAACGGGGTCGCGCTCCACGGCGGCTTCATCCCCTATGGCGGCACCTTCCTGGTCTTCGCCGACTACATGCGCGGCGGCATGCGCATGTCGGCGTTGATGAAGCAGCGGGTGATCTACGTACTGACCCACGACTCCATCGGCGTCGGCGAGGACGGCCCGACCCACCACCCGTCGGAGACGCTGGCGAGCGTCCGGGTCATGCCGAACATGCTGGTGTTCCGCCCGGCAGACGCGGTCGAGACCTTCGAGTGCTGGGTGATCGCCATCACCGAATACGACATGCCGTCCTGCCTGGTGCTGACCCGCCAGGCGGTGCCGGCGGTGCGCCTGGAGCACGAGAGCGTCAACCTGTCCGCCCGCGGCGCCTACGTGCTGCACGAGGCGGAAGGCGGCGAGCGGCAGGTGAGCCTGTTCGCCACCGGCTCGGAGGTGCACGTCGCGGTCGAGGCCAGGAGCGTCCTGCAGAGCCAGGGGATCCCGACGGCGGTGATCTCCATGCCCTGCTGGGAGCTGTTCGAGAGCCAGCCCGAGCGCTACCGCAAGGAGGTGCTGGGGCCGACTTGGCCGCACTGCGTCCGCGTCGCGGTGGAAGCCGCCATCTCGCCCGGCTGGGACCGCTACATCGGCGAGAACGGCGTCTTCGTCGGGCTGAAGGGCTTCGGATTGTCGGCGCCGGGAGAGGTGCTGTTCAAACACTTCGGCATCGTCGCCGACAACGTCGTCGCCCAGACCAAGGCGGCTCTGGCCCGCCTGCCGCAGGCGGCGCGCCGGCGCGACGCCCGCTTCAGCATCGACGTCGTCGGCTGAACTCGGTGCGCTTCGCGACGGCCTCGATGCGCCAAAACCCAAACACCGTCATCAACTCAGTTCTGGTTGGGGTTGGGGGGTCTTTTCGGCGTCGCGGATCCGGGCGTTGATGATGGTGATGAGCTTGCGCATGAGGGCGGTGATGGCGACGAGGGGCTTTTTGCCGTT
>JAXMOZ010000142.1:0-3882 GCA_034382075.1 Rhodospirillales bacterium | reverse complement strand
ACAAGCTGGTCTTCGGCCTCGGCCCCGCCGGCACCGGCAAGACCTACCTGGCGGTCGCCAAGGCGGTCGAGCGGCTGGTCAACGGCGAGGTCGACCGGATCATCCTGTCGCGCCCGGCGGTGGAGGCCGGCGAACAGCTCGGCTTTCTTCCCGGCAACATGCGCGAGAAGGTGGACCCCTACCTCCGCCCGCTCTACGACGCGCTCTACGACATGGTGCCCGCGCCGCAGGTGCTGAAGCGGCTGGAGAGCGGCGAGATCGAGGTTGCGCCGCTGGCGTTCATGCGCGGGCGGACGCTGTCGAACGCCTTCGTCATCCTCGACGAGGCGCAGAATACCACCGCCGTGCAGATGAAGATGTTTCTCACCCGGCTCGGGGAGAACTCGCAGATGGTGGTCACCGGCGACCTCAGCCAGGTGGACCTGCCGCGGGGCATCCGCTCCGGCCTGCGCCACGCCCTCGAGGTGCTGGACGACGTTCCCGGCATCGCCTTCGTCCACTTCTCCGACGCCGACGTTGTCCGCCACCCGCTCGTCACCCGCATCGTCCGCGCCTATGATCTTGCGGAGGGGCGGGCCAAGGCCGGCGCCCGCTACGAGCACGACGACGCGGAGCGGAATGACGCCCGAGACTAGTCTCGACATCCTCATCGACGCACCCGGCTGGGCCGCGAGCTTCGACGATATCGAGGCGCTTTGCCGGCGGGCGGTGGATGCGGCGCTGGCGGCAGCGCCCGCGGAAGGGCGCGATCGTCCGATCAGCCTGCTGCTCACCAGCAACGCGACCATGCGGCGGCTGAACGCGAGCTACCGCGGGCAGGACAAGGCCACCAACGTGCTCTCCTTTCCAGCGGAGGCGGATGACGGCGGGGTGGAAATTCAAGGCGGCGAGCCGCGCCTTCTCGGCGACATCGCCATTGGCCTTGAAGCGGTCCTGCGGGAAGCGGAAGATGAGGGGAAGTCGCCCGACGATCACGTTTGCCACTTGATCGTCCATGGCACTCTCCATCTCCTTGGTTATGATCACGGCGACGATACCGAGGCGCATGTCATGGAGCGGCTGGAAACGCAGGTTCTGGCCGGCCTGGGCGTGCCTGACCCCTACGAGCCCCTGATGGAGCGTGATCGATGAGTTCGCGAAGCGCCGAAACCAGCGTGGCCTTCGGCGGCAGCCGCGACAGATCCCGCGACGCCGGCGACGACGCCGGCCTATGGCGAAGGATGCAGGGATTGTTGCGCCCCTTCCGCCGCCGCAACGGCGACGGCGCGGCAAAAGACCCGTTGGAAGAGCTGATCGAGGAGCGGGAAGAGGCGGAGATCCCGCTGGGCGACGACGAGCGCTTGCTGCTCGCCAACATCCTGGCGCTGCGCGACCGCGCCGCCGAGGACGTGATGGTGCCGCGGGCCGACATCGTTGCCATCGACAGCAACGCCTCGCTGGACGAGGTCATCGAGTTGATGACCCGCACCGGCCACTCGCGGATCCCGGTCTACCGGGAGACCCTCGACGACGCCGTCGGCATGATCCACATCAAGGACATCCTCGCCTGGCGCGGGCAGGCGGAGCTGTTCCGGCCGTCCAAGGTGCTGCGCCAGGTCCTGTTCATCGCCCCGTCCATGGAGGTGCTCGAGCTGTTGCTCGAGATGCGGGTGAAGCGCTGCCACATGGCGCTGGTGGTCGACGAGTTCGGCGGCGTCGACGGCCTCGTCACCATCGAGGACGTGGTGGAGGAGATCGTGGGCGAGATCGAGGACGAGCACAGCCGCGACAGCGAGCCGAGCGTGGTGGTGCATCCCGACGGTGTTCTCGACATGGACGCGAGAGCCACGGTCGAAACCCTGGCCGAGCACTTTCAGGGCGCACTCAGCGAGGAGGAGCAGGAGGACATCGACACCGTCGGCGGCCTCGTCGTCTCCATTGCCGGCCGGGTGCCGATCCGCGGCGAGCTGATCTCGCATCCCTCCGGGCTCGAGTTCGAGGTGCTCGATGCCGACCCGCGCCGGCTGAAGCGGCTGCGCGTGCGCCGCCCGGGCGTCGGCGCCGGCATCGCCCAAGAGCCGGCCGGCGATCCCAGCGCCTGAATGGGGACGGCACCGGTGACCGCCGGAGGTGCAACCCCCGGCGCGGGCGGGCTCGCGGCGAGGCTTCGGCCGGTGGGCGACGCCATTGCCGAGAGCGCAGGCTGGAAGCGGATCGCCATCGCCGCCGGCTTGGGCGTGGTCGCGGTCGCGGCGCTGCCACCCTTCTATATCTGGATCGCGCTGTTCGTGGCCTTCACCGGCCTGATTTGGCTGATCGACGGCGCTCGCTCGCCGCTCGCCGCCTTCTTCACCGGCTTCTGGTTCGGCCTCGGCTACTTCACCGCCGGCCTCTACTGGGTGGCCAACGCGCTGCTCACCAAGCCCGACGAGTTCGGCTGGCTCGTGCCCATCGCTCCGGTCGCCCTGTCGGCGTTGCTCGCGATCTTTCCCGCCGGCGCCGCCGCCGTCACCAAGCTCAGCCGCACCGGCGGCATGGGCCGGATCCTTGTCTTCGCCGCCGCCTGGACGCTGTTCGAGTGGGTGCGGAGCTGGGCGTTCAGCGGCTTTCCCTGGAACCTGATCGGCAGCATCTGGACCTTCTCCGACGCCATGATCCAGGCCAGCGCCTTCATCGGCACCTACGGCCTGGGCCTCTTGACGGCGATCGCGGCGGCCATGCCCGCGGCCCTGGCGCCGGGCGAGCGCCCCGGCAACAGTGCCGATGGCGGGCGTGCAGCGGTGGCGACGCTGGTGGCGGCGCTGACGGTCCTGGCCCTGGCCTGGGCGGGCGGGGCAATCCGGCTCGCTCTCGCCGGGCCGGTCGGCAGCGTTCCCGACGTCCGCCTTCGCCTGGTTCAGCCGAACATCCCGCAGACGGAAAAGTGGCAGCCGGAGCTCCGCGGCCAGCACTTCCTGAGCCAGGTCCGGATGAGCGCGCTTCCCGGCGAGCCGGCGCCGACCCACGTCATCTGGGCGGAAGCGGCGGCGGCCTTTTTCCTTGCCGAGACGCCGGAGGCGCTCGCCCTGCTGGCGGAAGCGACGCCGCAAGAGGGGCTGGCCATCGTCGGCACCGTGCGCAGGTCGCCTCCGGGGGAACCGCACCAGGTCTGGAACAGCCTCCTTGTCGTAAACCGCTCCGGCCATGTCGTCGCCAGCTACGACAAGTCGCATCTCGTCCCGTTCGGCGAGTACGTGCCCTTCCGCAGCGTCCTCGGGCTCTCCAGCGTCGCCGCCGGCACCGCCGACTTCTCCGTCGGCGCCGGGATTGCGACGATGTTGCTGCCGGGGCTTCCCGCCGTCAGTCCGCTCATCTGCTACGAGGTCATCTTCCCGGCCCGGGTTGCGGATCGAAACCGGCGCCCGCGGTGGCTGCTCAACATCACCAACGACGGCTGGTACGGCCAGTCCCCCGGCCCCTACCAGCACTTCGCCTCGGCGAGGCTGCGGGCGGTCGAGGAAGGGCTGCCGCTGGTACGCGTCGCCAATACCGGGATCTCCGCAATTGTCGATCCCTACGGCCGGGTCCTCGACGAACTGCCGCTTGGCGCCCAGGGGCTGATCGACGGGCCGTTGCCGCTGGCGCTGGCCGACCCCACGCCCTACGGCCGCTTCGGCAACACCGTCGTGTTCGTGATGATCGCTCTGGTTGCCGCTGCCGGTCTGGCGGTCGGCAGGCGCGGGTCCCGCTCTTAAGCCCATAGACGCCACATCCGGAGCGGGAAAAAGACTACCATGGAGCCTGTTGCGCAATCACGTTCTGCGGTTGCGGTTTGTCTCGCGGAACAACCGTGCGGCGTTTGACAAGTTCAGGTTGAAGTGATTCCCTGCCGCGGCGGGACGGCGGGAAGGTAACGATGGCCAA
>JAXMOZ010000141.1:0-3926 GCA_034382075.1 Rhodospirillales bacterium | reverse complement strand
TGGCATCGGCCAGCGGCCCGAAGATGCCGGCGGCGATGCCCGGCCGGTCGGCGACCTGGAGCAGCGTGATCTTGGCCTCGTCGCGGCTGTAGGCGATGCCGCTCACCAGTTCCTGTTCCACGATCTCATCCTCTCCGACCACGAGGGTGCCCGGCACGTCCTCGAAGCTCGACAGCACCTGCAGGCGAACGGCGTAGCGCATGGCCAGCTCGACGGCCCGCGTCTGCAGCACCTTGGCGCCGAGCGATGCCATCTCCAGCATCTCCTCGTAGGTGATCCGCTCGAGCTTGCGGGCGCGGGCGACGATGCGCGGGTCCGAAGTATAGACGCCGTCGACGTCGGTATAAATGTCGCAACAGTCGGCGCGGAGAGCCGCCGCCAGCGCGACGGCGCTGGTGTCCGAGCCGCCGCGGCCAAGGGTGGTGATCCGCCCGTCCTCGGCGCGGCCCTGGAAGCCGGCCAGCACCGGCACCTCTCCGGCCGCCATCCTGCGGGCGATCTCGTCGGTCTCCACCGCCTCGATCCGGGCGCGGCCGTGGGCGTCGTCGGTCCTCAGCGGAAGCTGCCAGCCGAGCCACGAGCGGGAGGTGATACCCAACTCCTGCAGCGCCAGGGCCATGAGGCCGGCGGTCACCTGCTCGCCGCTGGCGACGACCACGTCGTACTCGCGGGCATCGTGAAGGGGGCTGATGGCGGAGACGTAGCCGACGAGCTGGTTGGTCACCCCGGCCATCGCCGAGACGACGACCGCGACCTGGTTGCCCTCGTCGACGCTGCGCTTGACGCGCAGGGCCACCGCCTTGATGCGGTCGATATCCGCAACCGAGGTGCCGCCGAACTTCTGAACCAGTCGCGCCATGTTCTGGAAGCCTTCCCGCACCCCCGTTCCGCCGGCACGATCCAAGTGCCGGCGCGACCTGTTTGCTGTCGATGAAGATCCGGACGGGCGATCCGGTTGTTGATAAGGTCAGCCGCCTTAGATAATGGAAAAGCGTCGGCCAACTCAACACTTGTCCACGGCGCCGGCGCATCCAGGAAGCGGGCGATCCCTCCCATGGCAGAAGCCGCAGCAAGCCAATCCGGCGCCAGCACCGCGGCGGCCGACGAGATCGAGCGATTCGCCGCGCTGGCCGGCACCTGGTGGGACACTGGCGGCGAATTCGGCCAGCTGCACAAGCTCAACCCGGTTCGCATCGGCTTCATCCGCGACCACGTGCTCGCCCACTTCGGCCGTGACGGGACGCAGCCCAGGCCGTTCGAAGGCCTGAGCATGGTCGATCTCGGCTGCGGCGGCGGTCTTCTTACCGAGCCCATGGCCCGGCTCGGCGCCGGCGTCCTCGGCATCGACGCCGAGGCGAACGCCGTCGGCGTCGCCAGGGCCCACGCGCAAACGCAGGGCCTCGAAATCGAGTACCGCTGCGCCCTGCCCGAGGCCTTGGCCGCCGAGGGCCGCAGCTTCGACGTTGTCCTCGCCATGGAGGTCATCGAGCACGTCGCCGACATCGATCGCTTCGTCGGCGCCTGCGCCAGCCTGATGGCGCCGGGCGGCGCCATGGTGCTCTCCACCCTCAACCGCTCGCTGAAGGCGCTGGCGCTGGCCAAGATCGCCGCGGAATACGTGCTGCGCTGGGTCCCGCCGGGGACCCACGACTGGCGGAAGTTCGTCCGCCCTGACGAGCTGTCCCGCCATCTCCGCGGCCACGGGCTGCGGGCGCCGGTGATGCGGGGGATGAGCTACGACCCGCTCCGCGACCGCTGGTCGCTCAGCGACGACCTTTCGGTCAACTACCTCGCCTTCATCACCGCCCGGAGCCGGCCATGAGACCGTCGCTCACGACCCTGCTCGCGGCGGCCGTCCTCGCCGTCGGGATCGGCGTCGCCGGCTGGTTCACCGCCGACGGCCTGCGCGAAGCGCGCACCGGCGACCGGTTCGTCACCGTCAAGGGCTTGGCCGAGCGGGAGGTCAAGGCCGACCTGGCGCTCTGGCCGATGCGCTTCGTCGCCACCAGCAACGCGCTGGACGAGGCGCAGGCGAAGAGCCGCGCCGACGCCGGGGCCATCGTCGCCTTCCTCACCGAGGCCGGCATCGGCCGCGACGAAATCGCGGTGCAGAGCCTCGAGGTCACCGACCTCCTCGCCCAGGCCTACCGCTCCGGGCCGGTGGAAAGCCGCTTCATCGTCACCCAGACGCTGATGGTGCGCTCGGGCGACGTCGACCGCATCGCCGCCGCCAGCCAGAACGTGGGCGAGCTGGTCGCCCGCGGGGTGGTGCTGTCCGGCGAAGGCCAAGCTACGGGACCGGCCTTCGTCTTCACCGGGCTCAACGCCATCAAACCGGACATGATCGCCCAGGCCACCCGCGACGCCCGCGCCGCCGGGGAGCAGTTCGCGGCCGACTCGGGCAGCCGGCTCGGCGGGATTCGCTCCGCGAGCCAGGGGCTGTTCCAGATCCTCCCGCGCGACGCCGCACCCGGCGAGATGGAAAGCCGGCAGATCAACAAGACCGTGCGGGTGGTCACGACCATCGAGTACGCGCTGGTGCGCTGAGGCCCTCGTTTCGGCTATAGTCCCGCCGATCACCGCCTTCGAGGTCATGCCCATGCGGCCGCCGTTGCGATTGCTCCGTATCGCTACCGCTGCGTGTTCCGTCCTTGCGACGGCTGCGCTCGTCCTGACGATGACGCCGTCCGGTCCGGCCGCGGCGAGGGATGCGAAGGCGGCGGCGCCCGTCCAGGTTCCGGACTGGGACACGGTCAGCGAGCCGAGCCCGGCGCCGGCGCGGGCCATCGGCGGCTATGCGCTGGGCTGCCTCGACGGCGCCGTCGAACTGCCGGCGACCGGCCCCGGCTACCAGGTGATGCGGCCGTCGCGCAACCGCGCCTACGGCCACCCGGACCTCGTCGCCTTCGTCCAGAGCTTTGCCAAGACGGCCAAGGCCTCCGGCTGGCCGGGTCTTCTGGTCGGCGACATGGCGCAGCCTCGCGGCGGGCCGATGCCGGCGGGCCACGCCAGCCACCAGAGCGGGCTCGACGTCGACATCTGGTTCACGGCCTCGCCGAAGCGCAGCCTCAGCGTCGAGGAGCGCAACGAGATGAGCGCGGTGAGCATGGTGAAGGCCGGCGGCGGCGCGGTCGATCCGGCCGCCTGGAGCCCGGCGCAGGTGAAGCTGCTGCGGCTTGCCGCCACCGCCCCGGAGGTCGACCGGATTTTCGTCAACGCCGCGATCAAGAAGGCGGCCTGCGCCGCCGCCGGTTCGGACCGGCAATGGCTCGCCAAGCTCAGGCCGTGGTGGGGGCACACCCACCACTTCCACGTCCGCCTCAAATGCCCGGAGGGCGAGAGCTCCTGCCTCAACCAGGACCCGGTCCCGGGCGAGGACGGCTGCGGCGGACCGCTGGAGGAGTGGCTCGAAGCGGAAGCAAAGGCAAAGGCCGAACCGGCGAAGCCGTCCGCCCCGGCCGAGCCGCGGCGGATCGAGCTTGCCGACCTGCCCCCCGCCTGCCGCGGCGTCCTCTTCGGCGGGTAGCGCGGCCAGCGCGCCTTGAACGGCCGCTCGTGGACCGTAACAAGTACGGGCATGACGGGAGAGTTGTTGTTAGGCCTGCTCAGAAATATCCAGGGGAGGTGCGTAGGCGCCGCGCAGTAGCCTAGAGTTACCGCCCAACCATTCCTTCGTCATGGCCGCGCTTGTCGCGGCCATCCACGTCTTGCCCGGCACCCGCTTTAACAAGTCACAAGGTCCCGCGCTTCGGCTGTTAAAGCGGACAGAGCCCTTGGGCACGCAGGTGCTCGTGGATGCCCGTAACAAGTACACGGCTGTCCGGTTCGGTTTTCGTAGACAGGTTGCATGGCGTTGATTCTACTCGGTTCGGGACGTTGGCAAACGATCCGGGACACGAGGAGGGTTCGACGCCATGCTGCACCAG
>JAXMOZ010000140.1:0-3962 GCA_034382075.1 Rhodospirillales bacterium | reverse complement strand
GCGAAGAACGCGCCGTGGCCGAGGCTGAGGATGCCGCAGTAGCCCCAGATCAGGTCGACGCTGAGCGCCAGCAGGGCGTAGCAGAGGTACTTGCCGATCAGGCTGACCATGTAGGTCGGCACGTGCAGGGCGGAGTCCGGGGGCAGCAGCAGGTTCATCAGCGGCACGGCGACGCCGACCGCGGCGATGAGCGCCAGCGTGATCGCCGCCGGCAGGCTCGATGCCAGGGGGGTGCGGGCGAGAGGCGGCGCCATCTCAGGCCTCCGCCGCCCGGCCCTTGGGCGCGAAGATCCCCTGCGGCCGCTTCTGGATGAACAGGATGATCGCAACGAGGACGATGATCTTGCCCAGCACCGCCCCGGCGTAGGGCTCGAGGAACTTGTTGACCAGGCCCAAGCTGAAGGCGCCGACCAGCGTCCCCATCAGGTTACCGACGCCGCCGAAGACCACGACCATGAAGCTGTCGATGATGTAGCCCTGGCCCAGGTTGGGGCTGACGTTGTCGATCTGGCTCAGGGCCACCCCGGCCATGCCGGCGATGCCGGAGCCGAGGCCGAAGGTCATGGCGTCCATCCGCTGGGTGCGGATGCCCATGGAACCGGCCATCCGCCGGTTCTGGGTGACCGCGCGGATGCGCAGGCCGAACGAGGAGTAGCGGATCAGGACGGTGAGCACGGCGAAGACGGCGAGGCTGAAGACGATGATGGCGATGCGGTTGTAGGTCAAAGCCAGCCCGCCGGAGATCTCGATGGCGCCGCTCATCCACGGCGGGCTGATCACCTCGCGGTTGCTCGGGCCGAACAGGCTGCGCACCGCCTGCTGCAGGATCAGGCTGATCCCCCAGGTGGCGAGCAGGGTCTCCAGCGGCCGGCCGTAGAGGTGACGGATGATGGTCTGCTCGATGAGGATGCCGACGCTGCCTGCGACCAGGAAGGCCGCCGGGATGGCGATCAGCACCGAGACGTCGAGCAGGCCGGGGGCGTATGTCAGGATGAGGCTCTGGACCACGAAGGTGGCGTAGGCGCCGAGCATCACCATTTCGCCGTGGGCCATGTTGATGACGCCCATCACCCCGAAGGTGATGGCTAGGCCGACGGCGGCCAGCAGCAGCACCGAGCCCAGGCTCAGGCCCTGGAAGACGTTGGCGAGCACGCCCCAGAGCGCCAGCTCGGTCTCGATTTGGCCGAGCGCATCCTCGATGGCGGCGCGGGCTCCGGCGTCCGGCTCGGCCTGCAGACGGCCGGTCAACAGCGAGCGGACGTCCTGGTCGGCGAAACGGGCGAGCGTCGTCGCCGCGGCGGCGCGGGCCGCGGGGTCCTCCGCCACGGCCAGCCTGGTCGCGGCTGCCGCCCGCTCCAGCCTGGCGCGGACCGGCGGCTCGCTCTCCCGGGCGATGGCCTTGTCCAGGATGGGCAAGAGCTCTCCGTCGCGGGTGGTGAAAACGGCGTCGGCGGCGATGGCGCGTTTGCCGGCGTCGGGGCTGAGCAGGGTCATTGCGCCCAAAGCGCCGCGAAGCTGCGCCCTGAGCCGGTTGTTGATGGTCACCGGCCGAAGCTCGCCGCGGCCGGCCTCGCCCACCTCTTCGCCGCTCAAGGGATCGCGGAGGACGAACACCTGTCCCTTGCGCTCGGCGACGACCATGCGGCCGTCGCCGCGGCGGGCCTGCAGGTCGCCTGCCAGCATCGCCGCCAGCACCCGCTCGGCGCGTTCGTCGCCGGCGGCGGCAATGGCGTCGATGGCTTGCGCCTTGGCGGCGAAGTCGGTGCTGCCGAGCCTGTCGACCAGCGCCGCCAGCTCGTCGGCGAAAGCGGGGCCGCCGGCCGCGAGCAGCGGGCAGGCGAGCAGCAGGCAGAGCAGGAGGTGGCGGAGCGCGGACGACATGGGCCCTCGGCGGGAAGTGTGGTGGCGGGTGGGGGAGGGCGCTTTTCGCCCTCCCGCTCTGACCCGGTTACAGCCCGGCCGGCGCCTTGACGCCGAACCGCGGCTTCTCGCAGTTGCCGCAGACCCAGGGGAAGGTCCAGTCGGCGGTGAGCTTGGCGCTTTCCGGGATGAAGTCGCTCCAGGCGTCGCCGACCACCAGTTCGTCGGTCTCCCACACCGTCTGGAACTGTCCGTCCGGCTGGATCTCGCCGATCAGGACCGGCTTCGACAGGTGATGGTTGACGTTCATCACCGCCGTGCCGCCGGTGAGGTTCGCGACCTCCTGGCCGTACATGGCTTGGCGGACGGCGTCGACGTCGGTGGTGCCGGCCTGCTCGACCGCCTGCACCCACATGTTGAAGCCGATGTAGTGGGCCTCCATCGGGTCGTTGGTGACCCGCTTCGGGTCCTTGATGAACTTGTGCCAGTTGGCGATGAAGTCCTTGTTCTCCGGCGTATCGACGCTCATGAAGTAGTTCCAGGCGGCGAGATGGCCGACCAGCGGCGCCGTGTCGAGCCCGGCCAGCTCCTCTTCGCCCACGGAGAAGGCCACCACCGGAATGCTCTCGGCGTCGATGCCCTGGTTGCCGAGCTCCTTGTAGAACGGCACGTTGGCGTCGCCGTTGATGGTCGAGACCACCGCCGTCTTCTTGCCGGCAGAGGCGAACGACTTGACGTCGGCCACGATCGTCTGCCAGTCGGAGTGGCCGAAGGGCGTGTAGCTCTCCATGATGTCGGCGTCGGCGACGCCCTTGGACTTGAGGAAGGCGCGCAGGATCTTGTTGGTCGTGCGCGGATAGACGTAGTCGGTGCCGAGCAGCACCCAGCGCTTGGCGTTGCCGCCCTCCTCGCTCATCAGGTATTCGACCGCCGGGATCGCCTGCTGGTTGGGCGCGGCGCCGGTGTAGAAGACGTTCCTGGAGCTCTCCTCGCCTTCGTACTGCACGGGGTAGAAGAGCAGCCCGTTCAGTTCCTCGAAGACCGGCAGCACCGACTTCCGCGAGACCGAGGTCCAGCAGCCGAAGACCGCGTCGACTTTGTCCTTTTGCAGGAGCTCGCGCGCCTTCTCGGCGAACAGCGGCCAGTTGGAGGCGGGGTCGACCACCACCGCCTCGATCTTCTTGCCGAGCAGGCCGCCCTTGGCGTTCTGGTCGGCGATCAGCATCAGCATTGCGTCTTTCAGCGTGGTTTCGCTGATGGCCATCGTTCCCGACAGCGAGTGCAGGATCCCGACCTTGATCGTGTTATCCGCGGCTTGGGCGCTGCCGGGCACGAGCGCGGCAGCCGCGACCGCCGCGGCACAGGCCACGGCGAGGATTTGCTTTTTCATTGGCAGGCGTCCCTCTCGGAGCGTTCGTTGACGAGAGGGGCAGAGCAAGATGAAGGCCAACCGGCGCGAACCGCATTGGCGGCCCAGCCGCTCCGCGCCGGCTTCAGGCTCGGTTCGCGCGTTTCGGGATGTGGCGGCGCGCAGCCTTCAACCGGAAGATCCCCGCCTTTTGCCTCGTAGGCAGGCAGTAGCCACCCTCTGCCTAAAAAGGATGCAGCTTCGTAACCCTTCTGCGGGTGGTCTAGCTCCGGGTCTGCGGGTTGCCGATCATCGCCAGGAACTCCCGCCTGGTGATCGCGTCGTCGCGAAAGGCGCCGAGCATCCGGCTGGTGACCATGGTCACCCCCGGCTTGTGCACCCCGCGGGTGGTCATGCACTGGTGCGTAGCCTCGATGACCACCGCCACGCCGCGGGGCTGCAGCTCGGCGTCGATCGCATTGGCGATCTGCGCCGTCATCTTCTCCTGGATCTGCAGCCGCTTGGCATAGGCCTCGACCACCCGGGCCAGCTTGGAGATGCCGACGACGCGGCTCACCGGCAGGTAGGCGACGTGGGCCTTGCCGATGATCGGCGCCAGATGGTGCTCGCAGTGGCTCTCGAAGCCGATGTCGCGGAGCATGACCATCTCGTCGTAGCCGTCGGTTTCGGCGAAGGTGCGGCGCAGGATCGCCGCCGGATCCGTGGCGTAGCCGGCGAAGAACTCCTCGTAGGC
>JAXMOZ010000139.1:0-4165 GCA_034382075.1 Rhodospirillales bacterium | reverse complement strand
AGGCTGGCGATGGCGAGCAGCATGGCCAGCGCGATGGAAATGTTCGGCACGAAGATGGTGCTGCTCTCGTCGGCGCCGCTGACCGTGCGCAGGACGATGAGGCAGAACACGAAGGTGGCGACGAAGGCCCCGAGGGTGATCTGGTTGCCCAGGTCCTGCAGGAAGTTGGTCATCAGCCGGGGGCCGAACTGGTTCGTCGCCTGGGAGACGGTGGCGATGGTGATCGAGAAGGTGACGCCGGCCACCGTCACCATGGACGACGCGATCGCCTGCAGGATCGCCCGGGCTCCGTCCGGCTCGCTGAACAGCAGCCAGCCCAGCCCAGGAGGCCAGGCATCCTCCCAGGTTCGGTCGATCCAGACCCCGAGGAGGGCGAGGGCGGCCGCAACCGCGCTCATCAGCCCGGGAATGAACCAGTAGCTGGCGAACACCGCGCTCCACAGGCGTACGAGGAACAGCCTCATCAGCCTGCGATTCTGACGGGCACGGCTGGGGGTGGCTCGATGGCGGCTCGGTTTTGCCGGCGCAACAGGTCCTCCTCGACGTGGCGGATCAAGGCTTCGAAAAGAACCTCTCGGGGAAACGCTGCATGGTTGGCAAAGACCTGGGATAAGGTCGGGTAGATCCGGTTGATCGGCATCGACACCGCCCAGTGATCGGCGTTGGCGTAGCCGAGCAGCACGCTCTTCGAAATCAGCTGGTCGTAATAGAGAAGCTGGCCGTCGTTGCGCGGATCGATCTGGCTCAGCCGGTCGTAGTTGGGCCGCATGGCGAGCGAGATGTCCTCGCGCTCGGCGAAGGCGGCGAGCGAGTAGTAGCGGACGTTTGAAGGCAGCCGGTGCTCCGCGAGCCAGCGCAGCCGGCGGTCGCGCTGCAGGCTGTCGACGGCGTCCCCGTCGCCCAGACGGCAGCCTTCCACCGGGATCTGCCGCAAGGTCACCAGGAGCTGCTTCGGCGCGGTTTCGATCAGCGGCGAGCCGTTGACGGCGCCGGCGATGGCGATGACGGCGGCGACGCGGGCGGCGGCCTCGGGGGATGTCACAAGCGCGTCGAGGATGTCGGGAGCGCCCTTGGAGTAGCCGATCAGGACGATTTGCTCCCCCGGCTTCAGCTTCATCGCCAGCACGTGCTTCGCGATCAGCCGGCCGTTGTAGCCGGTGCTGGCGAGCCCGGGCACCGGCAGCTCCTCGATGGGGTAGCCGAGGTCGGTCACGTGCTGGAAGGCGTAGGGCAACAGCGGGACCAGGTCGGAGACACACTCGGAGGCCAAGCCGCCGACGAAGACGAGGCGGAGCGCCAGCTTGGGCTTGCCGAGGTGCACGGGCTCCGGCCGGCTCGCGGGCTCGCCCTGGAGCCGCCAGAGGATCTCCTCGCAAGGCCGCGCGTCGGGGAGGTCGCCGCCGTGGTCGTCGTTGACGGCGCAAAGGATCTGGCGGAAGCGGCCGCGCTGATCCTCGATGCCGGCCTCGGCGCCGGCGGGCGCCAGGATCACCGGCGGCGTCTCGACGTTGAACGGCAGCAACGGCCGCGGCGCGCAGCCGCCGAGGGCGAGGGCGGCGAGCGCGGCGAGGACGCGGAGGATCGGGGCGATGGCGATGCTCCCGGCGGCGCTAGGCCGCCCGCGCCGGCACCGCGCCCGCGGCGAGCCTAACGAGCGGCGGTGTTGCCCGCGGTAGCTGCGACCACGGCCTCATCGAGCAGGTTCTCCTCCACATGGCGAATGATCGCTTCCAGAAGCACTTCGCGCGGGAAGGAATTCTTGTCGGCAACGAGGCTTTCGAGCAAGGGGCTCTGATGGCTGATGGGCACGGCCGCCGCCCAGTGGTCGCTGTTGACGAAGCCGAGGAGCCGGCTGCCGGGAATGATCTGATCGTAATACAGCATCTTGCCGTCGTTGCGCGGGTCGATCCGGCTGAGCTCGTCGAAGCCCGCGTGCAGGAAGCTGGAGATGTTGGCGCGCTCGGCGTAGGTCGCCACCGAGTAGTATTGCACGCTCTTCGGCAGCGTGTGGCTTGCGAACCAACGCAGCCGCACCGACCGGCGCAGGCTCTCCACCGCGCCCATGTCGGCGCTGTAGCACTGGCCGTTGGGGAACAGCTTCATCATCGGCAACATGAACTCCGGTGCGCCCTCGGCGAGCAGGGTGCCGCTCACCGCGCCGGAGATGCTGATCACGGCGGCGACCTTGCTCGCCATCTCCGGGTACATGGGCAGGAACTCGAGAACGTCGGCAATGCCCTTGGAGTAGCCGATCAGCACGACCCGCTCGTCCGGCTCCAGGTTCATGTTGAGCAGGCTGTCGCTGATGATCGAGGCGTTGTAGGTGCTGCTGCCCAGGCCGCGGATGGGGATCTCGGCGGTGCCGTAGCCCAGCGTCTCCAGGTGCCGCAACCCGGTCTCGAACGGCCTGACCAGCCCGGCGAAGCAGTCGGCGCCGAGCCCGGAAACGGTGGCGACGCGGAGCTTCTTGCGCGCCGAACCGACGTGGACCGGCTGGCCGGTGCCGGACGGCTCGCCGGCGGCGCGGATCAGCATGTCGTCGCAGCCCCTGCGGTCGAGGAACGCTCCGCCATGGGCGTCGTTGACGGCGCAGAGGATGTCGCGGAAGCGGCCCCGCTCGTCGGCAAGCCTGCCGGCCGCGGTCGTGGGCGAGATCAACGGCGGCGGCCCGAAGGTCAAATCGAGGAGCGGCTGCGGCGCGCAGCCGGCCATCGCCAGGGCCGTTGCGGCCAACATCGCCAGTCGCGCCAACCGCGGGCGCGCCTTCTGCGCCCGCCCGGTCCCGCCCGGAGCACTGGGCGCACGCGTAGCCTTCGCCTTCAGCAAATCCCCAATCCCCGCTTTTGTTTCTGCGTCCCGCCTGCCTGCGACTGCAGCCGCTTCGGCTACGCGGCCGCCACATCGCCGGATCATTATCCGCCGCTATTTTTCAACCCACAAGGTCGGATACATGACCTTTGCTCGTAAGGCAAGAGATTGAGGCCGGTTGAAGGCGCCACGGATGAGCTAACGCGGCATTTTGGTGTTCGTCCGCCACCAAATTGCCACGGGTCAGGTCTAGGGAGTGCGCCACAGCTCAATAAGGAGCGGGGATCTTACATGCGAGGCACTTTCATTACGCCAATACGTAATGTAACCTCGGGAGTACATAGCGTTCTTAGAACTACTCCTTTTTTATGCGCCGCAGTACTGGCGCTTCTTCCATCGATCTGTCTGGCGCAGATCCCCGGTTCGACGCTCCGCGAGCAATTGAAGAGCCTCGAGCGGCTGCACGGGGTGGAGGTTCGAGGCCTCGAGCGAATCGGCGACGAGCCGGCCCGGCCGACGGCGGGCGGCGATTTGCGCGGCCAGGTGATGAACCTGCTTCGGAACTACAACTACGTGGTGATGCAGTCGGGCGAGGACGGCGTCCGCGGGGTCCGCATTCTGCCCTCCCGGGGCGGCGGCCCGGAGGTTCGGTCGCGGCCGTCGGCGGCGCTGGAGCCGGCGGTGGTCAAGGACAAGCCGCCGCTGGACGGGCAGGCGGTTCAGGCTTCGCTGCTGGGGCTGGGCGGCCGCGAATACGAGATGACGCTGGTGATCGACGTCGCCGCCACGGCGGTGGTCCTGCCCTCGGCGATGAAGGCCACCTTGGGGTTCGAGGGCGCCGAGCTTCTCGATGGCGTCGCTTCGACCAGCGCCGGGCGGGTGCGCGCCGAGGTCGGGCAACTGCCGGCGGTGCGCCTCGGCGGGCTTGCCGCGGAAAACGTCGACGTGGCCTTCGTCGCCGACGACGCCGTCGGCGGCCGCGCCCTCCTCGGCGAGGGCGTGCTCAAGAACTTCAACGTGAGCTACGACGAGGAGACGGCGCAGCTCATCATCGCCCCGCGCTAGCCCTCTTCGCGAGCGCGATCCGGCGGCTGGGCGGGCGGCAGGCCGGCGGCGTGGCCGGGGCTTTTGCGCTTTTACCGCCTCTGCCGCCGTGCTAATCGTCCCGCCCGGGAGAAGACCCGGGCGGCAGGCGGCGCCGGCCGCCATCGCTGAAGAATTTGCTGCGGCAAATCAGAAGGATAATGGAGGGAGCATCATGCTGCGTGGGAAAGTCCTGGTCGCGCAAGGCGGGGGTCCGACGGCGGTCATCAACGAGTCCATGGTCGGCGCGGTGATCGAGTCGCGCAAGGTGCCG
>JAXMOZ010000138.1:0-4171 GCA_034382075.1 Rhodospirillales bacterium | reverse complement strand
GTATTCGTGAATATTCATCCCGTCCTCACTTCTTCTTGTGACTTTGGTGCCGGACGGCCGCGCCGCCGGGGGAACCGGCGGCGCTGCCCGGGCCGGGTGCTCGTGACTACATCAGGCCCTTGGCGACGTCGATCAGCGTGTTCACGGCGTTGACCGAGTGGTCGAACATCGCCTTCTCTTCGGCGGCAAGCTCGATTTCGACCACCTTCTCGACACCGCCGGCGCCGAGCACCACCGGAACGCCGACGTAGGTCCCCTTCAGCCCGTAGACGCCGTCGCAGTAGGCGGCGCAGGCAAGCAGCCGCTTCTTGTCCTTGAGGTAGGCCTCGGCCATGGCGATCGCCGAGGTCGCCGGGGCGTAGAACGCGGAGCCGGTCTTCAGCAGGCCGACGATCTCGGCGCCGCCGTCGCGGGTGCGCTGGACGATCTGGTCGAGCTTCTCCTGGCTGGTCCAGCCCATCTTGATCAGGTCGGGGAGCGGGATGCCGGCCACCGTCGAGTAGCGGACCAGCGGCACCATGGTGTCGCCGTGGCCGCCGAGCACGAAGGCGGTGACGTCTTCGACCGAGACGTTGAACTCCTGGGAGAGGAAGTAGCGGAAGCGGGCCGAGTCGAGCACGCCGGCCATGCCGACCACCATGCTGTGCGGCTGGCCGGTGATCTCGCGCAGCGCCCAGACCATCACGTCGAGGGGGTTGGTGACGCAGATCACGAAGGCATTCGGGCAATGGGTCTTGATGCCCTCGCCGACGGCCTTCATCACCTTGACGTTGATGCCGATCAGGTCGTCGCGGCTCATGCCCGGCTTGCGCGCGACGCCGGCGGTGACGATGACGACGTCGGCGCCGGCGATGGCGGAGTAGTCATTGGCGCCCTGCACCGAAACGGTAACGCCCTCGACCGGGGTCGACTGGCAGATGTCGAGCGACTTGCCCTGCGGCAGGCCCTCGACGATGTCGAACAGGACGACGTCGCCGAGTTCCTTCAAGGCGACGAGATGAGCCAGCGTGCCGCCGATGTTGCCGCCGCCGATAAGCGCGATTTTCTTGCGTGCCATGTGACCACCCCTCGGAGATGTTGCAGCGAAAGCAGCCCGCGAGACAGACTGCTGCAGTCGCGAATTTTGCTGGTGTTACTAACGTGAATTGACAACCGGTACAAGCGAAAGGCCGAATTCCCGTAGGGATATACGACCCGATGGCGTTACCCGCTCGCGGGGCCGACGCCGTGGAGGTGCGGCGCCGGCGGGCCCCGGCTGAGCCGGGCGCGGGCGCACGGGTAGGAGAGGATGATCGTGAATGGCTGAGGCCGATGCACAACGCCACCACCGGCTGGAGAGCTTCGGCGAAACGGCGGCGCGGGCGCGCGACGTCGACGCGCTGCTCCAGCGCGCCTGCCAGGAGATCGCCGAGGCCTTGCGGGTCAGCCACGTCAAAGCGCTGGAGTATCTCCCCGATCGCGACGCGTTCCTGATCCGCGCCGGGGTCGGCTGGGCCGCAGGCGTGGTCGGCGAGGTCGTCGTCGGGCCCAACTCGCCGCCGGGTCACACCGTCGCCACCGGCCAGCCCACGAATTCCGACGACCTGGCCAAGGAAGACCGCTTCCACATCCCCAAGGTGCTGCTCGACCACGGGGTGAAAAGCATGGCCAACGTCTTGATCCGAACGGGCGACGCCGTCTTCGGCGTGCTCGAGGCCGACAACGACAGGCGGCGGAAGTTCGGCCAGCGCGACACCGAGTTGCTGCAGGGCTTTGCCAACGTGCTCGCGCTGGTCCTCGCCCAGGCCAGGCTGGCGGCGGAAAACCGGGCGCTGTCGGAGAAGAAGGAGCTGCTGCTGCGGGAGCTGACCCACCGGACCAAGAACAACAACCAGATGCTGATGTCGATGATCTGTCTTCACCGCATGAAGACGTCGGCGCCGGAAGCGCAACGGGCGCTGGAGAGCTTCGAGAACCGGATCCGGCTGATGGCGGCCATCGACGACATGCTGGCTTTGGACGAGGAAACGGACAGCATCGACGTGCCGCTGTTCCTGGGCGCCGTCGCCGGCAAGGCGTTCGCGGCGATGCGCGACAAGGAGGGCGACACCCGGCTGGTGCTGGAGCTCCAGGACGGCACGCTCAGCCGCAGGCAAGCCCAGGCCTTGGCCATCATAGCCAACGAGTTCATCACCAACAGCTGCAAGTACGCCTTCGCCGGCGGCGGCAGGCTGTCGCTCAGCGCCAACTTCGCCGCCGGTGCCGCGGTGGTGGAGATGGCCGACGACGGGCCGGGAATGCCCGCCGACGCCGCGCCCGGCCTCGGCATCCACATCATCGAGGCGATGGCAAGGCAGATGCGCGCCGGCGCCGAGTGGAGCACGCAGAGCGGCACGCGGCTCCGCCTCTCCATCCCGCGTCAGGACGGCGCCAGCGCGCAGTAGCCCTGCGCCGGGAGGTTGGACAGGGCAGGGACCGGGATCTGCGCCGCTACCGGTCGGCATCGGCGGCGAGGTGGCCGACGCAACAGACCATGTCGCCCAGCACCCCTTCCACCGTCAGGATCGCCTCCTCGCGGTTGGGGTAGGTTCCGCAGCTCCCGCCGTCGAAGCCGAAGGGCAGGGCTTCCCAGCCGCCGTCGCCGGCGACGACGATGGCGGCGCCGTCCTCGGCGCTGCTCATGATCCGTGAGTGGGTCCAGTCCATTGTCCGCCTCCCTCCCGTTCGTAGCGGCTGGCGCCTCGCCCTCGTCGTTGGCATGGACGGCCGGAACAAGTCCGGCCGTGACGGAAGGGATGTGGATGGGGACGCGACCCCACGTCCCCGTCCGTCATGGCCGCACTCGTTGCGGCCATCAACTGCTTCCGCGGCCGCCTTTCTTGCGAGATGGGGATTCAGGAGAAGTTTCAGGAGAGGTGGGCTTCGCCGAGATAGTCCTCGCTTTGCATCTCGTGCAGCCGCGAGATGGTGCGCTCGAACTCGAAGGCGCCGTCGCCTTCCCCATAAAGCTCCTCGGCCGGGCGCTCCGCCGAGCAGATCAGCTTCACCTTGTGCTCGTAGAGGGCGTCGATCAGGGTGACGAAACGCTTGGCCTCGTTGCGCATCTCCCGGGACATGCGCGGGATCCGCGACAGGAACAACACGTCGTAGCGCGAGGCGATGGCCAGGTAGTCCGCGGGCCCCAGGGGCTTGGCGCAGAGGTCGGCGAAGCTGGCGTAGGCGCAGTCGTCGGAGGCCATCGGGATCTCCAGGGTGCGGCCGTTGACGCTCAGGGCTTCGCTGCCGGGATCGGCGTTGCGGGTGAGCCTGGCGAAATAAGCGCGCAGCCTGGCCTCGCTGCCCTGGTCGAGCGGGGTCAGGTAGACGTTCATCGAGCGCATCGCCCTCAGCCGATAGTCGTTGGGCGAATTGAGGTGGAGCACGTCGAGCCGCTGCTCGAACAGCTCGATGAAGGGGACGAACAGCTCGCGCTGCAGGCCGTCCTTGTAGAGGTCGCGCGGCGGCCGGTTGGAGGTGGCTACGATGACCACGCCCAGCTCGAACAACGCCGCGAACAGCCGGCCCAGGATCATCGCATCGGCGATGTCGAGGACCTGGAACTCGTCGAAGCAGAGCAGGTGCGCCTCGGCGGCGATGCGCGCCGCGACCTCGCCGACCAGGTCGTCCTCGCCGGGCTTGCGGCCGCGGGCGGAGGCTCGGCCCTTGGCCTCGGCCTCGCGCTGCAGCAGCCGCAGCGTCCTGAAGTCGCCGTGCACCTCCTGCATGAAGGCGTGGAAGTGGACGCGGCGCTTCTTCTCCACCGGGGCGGTGCGGAAGAACAGGTCCATCAGCATCGACTTGCCGCGGCCGACGCCGCCGTAGATGTAGAGCCCCTGCGGCGGCTCGACCCGGCGGCGCGCGAGCCCGAACCGCTCCTTCCAGCTGGTGCGGCCGCGCTGGCCGGGCTCGGCGCGGTAGCCGGTCAGTGCGTGGTGCAGGCTTTCCAGCTTTTCCGCAGCCAGCTCCTGCGCCGGGTCGGGGCGCAGATCGCCGGCCTTGAGCCGGGCCCGGTACTCGGCCAGGGGTCCTTCGCTCATCATCCTGCCGTGGCAATTTGTGCGGCTGCGAACCACGTTAGGTTCGGGCGAACGGGTTGTAAAGCAACACGACCGGAGATGGAGAGCTTCGTTCTGAGCCACGAGATGGCGCTGCG
>JAXMOZ010000137.1:0-4204 GCA_034382075.1 Rhodospirillales bacterium | reverse complement strand
CCGATGCGCCGGACGAAACGATCAAGCGGCTGGCGGCCACCTGCCCGCATTGCGCGGCGGACGTCTCTGGGCAGACGCAGAGCTGCCGGCATCGCTACGACTACGTCGACATTCCGCCGATCGCGCCTGTGGTGACGCGGATCGAGCTGTTCGGCGGGCGCTGCAACGGCTGCGGCCGGCGCTTCCGGGCCACGGCGCCCGCCGGCATGGCGCCTGGGAGCCCGTTCGGCGCCTCGGTTCGTTCGCTGCTTTTGTATCTGCACCACAGCCATCACGTCGGCTTCGAGCGATTGTCGCGGATGATGGCGGAGTTGTTCGGACTCGCCATCTCCGAAGGGGCGATCGCCAACGCCTTCCGGCGTGCCGGCGCGTCGATGACGGCTGCCTGCGCGGCGATCAGGGAGACGCTGCTGGCCGCCCGGGTCATCGCTTCGGACGAGACGACCAGCCGGATCGACGGCGCCACCCACTGGCACTGGGTGTTCGTCTCGGCCAAAGCCGTGCTGCACCAGATCGCGCCACGCCGGGCACGGGCCGTCGCCAAAGACGTGCTGGGCGAGCATCGGCCCCAGGTGTGGGTCTCGGACCGCTACGCCGGCCAGCAGGACCTGGCGCCGGCGCATCAGGTCTGCCTCGCCCACGTCCTGCGCGACGTCCAGTACGCCATCGACTGCGGCGACGACGCCTTCGCGCCACGGCTACGGGCGCTGCTGCGCTGGGCGATCCGTGTCGGCCGGCGTCGAGCCACGCTACGGCCAACGACGCTGCGGCAATATCACGTTCGAGCCGAGCGCCGTCTCGACGCGCTCGTCGTCATGCCCACGGCGCATCCCGCCGGCCGCGACCTGCAAGCCGCCGTCAAGGCATGGCGAACCAAGTTCTTCGTCTTCCTCGAAGACCCCGACGTGCCGCCCACCAACAACGCCTGCGAGCGGGAAATCCGCCCCTCCGTCGTGTTCCGCAAGGTCACCGGCGGCTTCCGCTCGCCGTGGGGCGCCCAGATCCATGCCGGATACCGCTCCGTCACCGGCACCGCCCGCCTCCACGGCCAAACCGCGCTGCAGGCATCGATCAACTCCTCAGCAGGACCTTCGAGCCAACACCGGCGACCTGAAGCCAGCCAGGTGAGCAGTTACTCCGCCGGATCCTCTGGTGCCCGCCGTGTTTATGGATGTCTCGGAAACGACGCAGAAATCGTCGAAATCCCCGTCGGCCTCCTCCGAACATTCACCGAGACTCTCTGCTACGCCGCATGAAATGCGGAAAGTCGAGCTGAGGCGTCCATATTAAAGCGAGGGCGGCGAGCCGCTTAAGGCTCAAGGCCTGTGTGGCGGTGAGGAGCCTGTATCTGCATGTTGTCGAGGCCGCGGCGGATGGCTCAAGCGAGACCGTGCCAGGGCTTCGTCTCGCCATGAAACCCCTCCGAACGCCAGCGATGGCTTTGGTAGAGGAGCCGGTCTTCGGTGGACCAGCGGTCGCGGCGCCGGCGGGCCCTGAGGAGGGCCGGATAGTCGTCGCCGATGACGAGTGCCTTGCTGACCCGGTCGTTGATCTTGCTCCTAACCAAAGCGCAACGTGGGCATCAGCGGACGCTTACTGACCTTACGTACGCGTGGCCTTTATTGAGTAACCGTCCGGCGGGGGCCGCGGGCTGCTGACCTTCAGGCTGCGGCGGTGTCGACGGCCTGAGCGCGCCAGTTTCAGGGCAGGAGGTCGGCGAGGCGGCTGGCGGGTTGGTCGGCGATCCGGCGGAGAACGTCTTCGAGCCACGCCTGCGGATCGATGCCGTTGAGCTTGGCCGTCTCGATTAGGGTGTAGATCGTCGCCGCCCGCTCCCCGCCGCGATCCGAGCCCGCGAACAACCAGCCGCGCCGGCCCACGGCAATCGCGCAGTCATTCTGCCCATGCCGGGCAGGAAGTCGAAGTGTGTTACCGCTGGCACGCACTCTATGGGCGCCGCGTTCGGCGCCAATATGACGAGCGACGGGCCGGCGGTGATGTTGTTCACGTCGAGGTCTCGCCTGGCGTGGTCATCGTTGTTGCGGCATGGATGCTGGATCCGGTCGCCTGCGCCGGGATGGGGTTCGGCGCGCCGCGCGTTGCGATATCCGGTCTGGCCGAGCTCCATCAGCTGCTGATCGAGCGCGGTTTCAGACGAAGCTCTCTGGGCGATCCGACTATCGTCCAGGAGAACCAAAATGAGAAGCCTGCCGACCCCGGCGCTGCCACCCGAGGCGCCGCGCCAGCTCAGCATACCGTTCGATTCCGAAAGGCTGCGGGGGATGAACCCCTCGGAGCGACGGACGGCGCTCGCCCGGCTGACCCGCCTCCTGTTG
Organism: Rhodospirillales bacterium; assembly: GCA_034382075.1. Lineage (GTDB taxonomy): Bacteria > Pseudomonadota > Alphaproteobacteria > Rhodospirillales > Defluviicoccaceae > JAEULH01. Next base: position 1,868 of record JAXMOZ010000137.1, on the reverse strand, counting down.
GAGGCCGCCGGCGTCGCGGTGGGGGAGCGTGACGATGACGAGCGCTGATCTCCTGCCCACCGCGGTGCTGAAGCGCAAGGCGGCGGTCTATGTTCGGCAATCTACCCAGGCCCAGGTCCAGACCAACCTGGAGAGCAAACGGCGACAGTACGAACTCGTCGACATCGCGCGGCGCCGGGGTTTCCGCGACGTCGAGGTGATCGACGACGATCTCGGCCGCTCCGCCGGCGGGATGGTGACGCGGCCCGGCTTCGAGCGGCTGGTGACATGGCTGTGCGCCGGCGAGGTCGGGGCAGTGTTGTGCTTCGACGCCTCCCGGCTCGCCCGCAACGGTCGCGACTGGCATCACCTGCTCGAGCTCTGCGGCCTGGCCGAGGCGCGGGTGATCGACCTGGACGGGGTCTATGACCCCTGCCGGCCGAACGATCGGCTGTTGCTCGGGATGAAGGGCAGCATCAGCGAGTTCGAACTCGGCGTGCTCCGGGCCCGCATGCTCGACGCCGCCCGTGCCAAGGCCGGGCGTGGCGAGCTGCGCATCAGCGTGCCGGTCGGCTACATCTGGCATCGCGAGATCGGCCTTGGCTTGGATCCCGATCTGCGGATCCAGAAAGTGGTTCGGTTGATCTTCGCGCGGTTTCGCGAGCTGGGCAGCGCACGGCAGGTGCTGCTGTCGATGACGGCGGACCAGGTCCACTTCCCGCGGCCTTCCGACGGCAAGAAGCTCGTCGCCTTCGAGTGGACACCGATCCGCTACCGCAACGTGATCTCGGTGCTCAAGAACCCGTTCTATGCCGGCGCTTATGCCTACGGCAAAGGCGAGAAGCGCACCGAGATCGTCGACGGGCGCGCTCGCAAGAGCTACGGCCACCGCAAACCGCTTGAGGAATGGGCGGTCCTGCTGAAGGATCACCACGAAGGCTACATCGACTGGGCGGAGTTCGAACGGAACCAGAAGCAACTCGCGGTCAACGCCTATGGCAAGGTGGACGGTGCGAAGTCCGGGCGCGGCGGACGCGCGTTGCTGGCTGGGCTGCTATCCTGTGGCCAATGCGGCCGCCGCTTGATGATGAGCTACTCGGGCCGTCCGCCGGGACAGCCCGTCTATCGGTGTGATCGTGTCACCCAGATGCTTGGGCTGCCCCGTTGCTTTACGTTCGGCGGCCTTCGCGTCGATGCTGCGATCGCCCGAGAGCTGCTCCGCGCCGTTGAGCCGATGGCGATCGAGGCGGCTGTGGAGGCCGAGCGGAGATCCATGGAAGGTCGCGGCGAGCAACGGCGCATCGTCGAACTCGAGCTGCAGCAGGCCCGATATGAAGCCTCGCTCGCGGAGCGGCGCTACGCTGCCAGCGATCCCGACAATCGCCTCATTGCCGCGCAGCTCGAGAAGAGCTGGGAAGCGGCACTTCGTCGCGTCGAGGCGTGCCAGGCGCGATTGGAGGCGGTACCGGCGCCTGACTTGGCTACCGCGCCCCCTGACTTTGCCGGACTGGCCGACGATCTCGAGACCGCGTGGAACGCGCCCGGCGTGACCATGCGCACGCGCCAACGGCTGCTCCGCGCCCTTGTCACCGACATTATCGCCGACGTCGACGAGGTGGCGCGCGAGGTCGTGCTGACGATCCATTGGCGCGGCGGCCAGCACTCGCAGCTGCGTGTCCGCAAGCCAAAGTCCGGTGAGCACGGCTGCCGCACTTCAGAGGAGGCTGTCGCCGTTATGCGGAGCATGGCAAGCCGATGGTCCGACGAGGATATCGCCGCGACCCTGAACCGGATGGGCATGATCAGCGACAACCACCCTGTCCGGCGCCGACAGTCAGGTTGGCCTGTGTCTCCAGCCGTAGGGCGGGCGTAGCCCGGCCGTAGGGCGG
>JAXMOZ010000136.1:0-4229 GCA_034382075.1 Rhodospirillales bacterium | reverse complement strand
AAGGCGGAAACCGCCAAGGCCGAAGAACCGAAGAAGACGGTTCGAAAGAAAAAGTAATCAAGACCCTATTTTCTCTCCGCAGAACCCTGCCGATGCTTGCGGCGTCCACGCGCTTGGTTCTGCCGGGGTGCGGTTGTCAAGGAGGATGATCGAGCCAGGCTGATGACGGGCGCCGCGCCCGGCGGCCTTTGCCGCACCTCCAAGACCAACGCGTCTTTGCTCACGGGAACATAAAGATCATGGCAAATAAGAAGCATAGCGCCGACATCGACCGCATTCTCCACGGCGATCATAACGACCCGTTCTCCTTCCTCGGCATGCACATCGAGGAGGGCGAAGGCAAAGGGGCGAAGCCCACGGCCGTCGTCCGCACCTTCCAGCCGCAGGCGAAGAGCGTGAGCGTCGTCGATGACGGCGGCAAGGCCGTTGCCAGCCTGGAGAGGGTCCACGAGCAGGGGATGTTCATCGGCGCCATCGAGGGCAAGCGCGACCTGTTCCGCTACCGGCTGCGAATCGAGCCGCACCACGGCGCAGCCTACGAGATGGAGGACGCCTATCGGTTCGGCCCGGTTCTGGGCGAACTCGACATCCATCTTCTCGTCGAGGGAAACCACCTGCGCGTCTTCGAGAAGCTGGGGTCGCACGTCGCGACCTTCGACGGCGTCGAGGGAGCGAGCTTCGCCGTCTGGGCGCCGAACGCCAAGCGCGTCAGCGTCGTCGGCGACTTCAACGGCTGGGACGGCCGCTGCCACCCGATGCGGGTGCGGCTCGAGTGCGGGGTCTGGGAGATCTTCCTCCCCGGCGTCAAGGTCGGCGCGCCCTACAAGTACGAGATCAAGGACCGCTTCGGGAACCTGCTGGCCGAGAAGGCCGATCCTTTCGCGCTCGAGGCGGAGATCCCGCCGAAGACCGCCTCGCTGGTTCCCGACCCCGCGCCCTACGAGTGGCAGGACCAGGAGTGGATGGCGCGGCGCCAGCACCAGCATGACCGCGACGCGCCGATCACGATCTACGAGGTCCACCTCGGCTCCTGGCGGCGCAAGCCCGAGGAAGGCGACCGCTACCTCACCTACCGGGAATTGGCCGACGAGCTCGTGGACTACGCCAAGGACCTGGGCTTCACCCACATCGAGCTGATGCCGATCCACGAATTCCCGTTCGACGGCTCATGGGGCTACCAACCGGTGGGCATGTTCGCGCCCACCAGCCGGTTCGGCAAACCCAACGACTTCCGCTACCTCGTCGACCGCTGCCACCAGGCCGGGCTCGGCCTGCTGATCGACTGGGTCGCCGGCCATTTCCCGAGCGACGCCCACGGCCTCGTCTACTTCGACGGCACCCACCTCTACGAGCATTCCGATCCGCGCAAGGGCAAGCACATGGATTGGGACACGCTCATCTACAACTACGGCCGGCGCGAGGTGAGCAACTTCCTGCTGTCCAACGCGCTTTACTGGATGGAGGAGTACCACATCGACGGCCTGCGGGTGGATGCGGTCGCCTCGATGCTGTACCTCGACTACAGCCGCAAGGAAAACGAGTGGATCCCGAACATGTTCGGCGGCCGGGAAAACCTCGAGGCGATCGACTTCATCAAGCGGATGAACGAACTGGTCTATGGCCACCACGAGGGGGTGATGACCATCGCCGAGGAGTCGACCTCATGGCCGATGGTCTCCCGGCCCACCTACCTCGGCGGCCTCGGCTTCGGCTACAAGTGGAACATGGGGTGGATGAACGACACCCTGCGCTACATGTCGAAGGAGCCGATCCACCGGCGCTACCACCACGACCTGCTCACCTTCGGCCTGCTCTACGCCTTCACCGAGAACTTCATCCTGCCGCTGTCCCATGACGAGGTGGTGCACGGCAAGGGCTCGCTGCTGTCGAAGATGCCGGGCGACCCCTGGCAGCAGTTCGCCAACCTGCGCTGCTACTACACCTTCATGTACACCATGTCGGGGAAGAAGCTCCTGTTCATGGGCGCCGAGATCGCCCAGGGCGACGAGTGGAACCACTCGAAGAGCCTGGACTGGCACCTCCTCGACTACCCGTACCAGAAGGGCGTGCACACCCTGGTGCGGGATCTGAACAACCTCTACCGCTCGAACCCGGCGCTCTACGAGACCGACTGTTTCTCCGAGGGCTTCTACTGGATCGACTGCCACGACTCGGACAACAGCGTCGTTTCCTACGTCCGCCGGGGACGGAACCCCGAAGACTTCCTCGTCGTGCTCTGCAACTTCACGCCGGTCGTGCGCACCGGCTACCGCATCGGCGTGCCCCGCGACGGCCTCTACCACGAGATCATGAACACCGACGCCGGCTGCTACAACGGCAGCGGGGTCGGCAACGGCGGCCAAATCTACGCCGAGCCGGTTGGCGCCCATGGCCAGCCCTACTCGCTCAACCTCGTGGTCCCGCCGCTGGCGGCGCTGATCCTGAAGCCGGACATCGTCCCGGCGATGATCGAGGCGGAGCCGGAGACGGAAGAGGCGGGCGCCCTGCCCGCGGCAACGACCACCGAAGCGTAAGCCGCCGGCGATGGCCCGCAGCCGGATTGAGCCCGGCAGCCCGTCACCGCTCGGCGCAACCTGGGACGGACGGGGCGTCAACTTCGCCCTGTTCTCCGCGCACGCCGAGAAGGTGGAGCTCTGCCTGTTCGACGCCAACGGCCGCAAGGAGGTCGAGCGGGTCATCCTGCCCGAGTACACCAACCAGATCTGGCACGGCTATCTCGTCGACCTTCACCCCGGCCAGCTCTACGGCTACCGCGTCTACGGCCCGTACGAGCCGCGGGCGGGTCACCGGTTCAACCCCAACAAGCTGCTGATCGATCCATACGCCCGGGCCATCGAGGGCCCGCTGCTGCTCGCCGACGCCCATTTCGGCTACCGCCGCGACAGCTCGCGCGGCGACCTCTCCTTCGACCGGCGCGACAGCGCCCGGATCACGCCCAAATGCCGGGTGGTCGAAACGGCGTTCACCTGGGGCCCGGAGCGCCTGCCCAACGTCCCCTGGTCGCGCAGCGTCGTCTACGAGCTGCACGTGCGCGGCTTCACCAAGCTGCATCCGGACGTGCCGAAGTTGCAGCGCGGCACCTTCGCCGCGCTCGGCTCCGAGCCGGTCATCGAGCATCTGGTCAAGCTCGGCGTGACCGCGGTCGAGCTGTTGCCCATCCACCCGATCATCGACGAGCAGCACCTGGTCCAGCGCGACTTGCGCAACTACTGGGGCTACAGCTCGGTCAACTTCTTCGCCGCCGACGCCCGCTTCTTCGGCCGCGAACGGGTTCGCGAATTCAAGTCGATGGTGGCGAACCTCCATGCCGCCGGCATCGAGGTGATCCTGGACGTGGTCTACAACCACACCGGCGAGGGCAACGAGTTCGGGCCGACGGTCTCCTTCCGCGGCATCGACAACGCCTCCTATTACGTCCTCGACGGCGACCGGCGCCGTTATGCCGACGTCACCGGCTGCGGCAACAGCCTGAACCTGACCAATCCGCGGGTGCTGCAGATGGTCATGGACTCGCTCCGGTTCTGGGTCCAGGAGATGCACGTCGACGGCTTCCGCTTCGACCTGACCACCACGCTCGGCCGCGAGGCGCACGGCTTCGACCCGCACTCGGGCTTCTTCGACGCGATCATGCAGGACCCGACGCTGTCGCAGGTGAAGCTGATCGCCGAACCGTGGGACGTGGGCTACGGCGGCTATCAGCTGGGCAATCATCCGCCGGGCTGGGCGGAGTGGAACGACCGTTACCGGGACACGGTGCGGCGCTTCTGGCGCGGCGACGGCGGCCTGATCGGCGAGCTCGCCTCGCGGCTGACAGGCTCCGCCGACCTCTTCCAGCGGCACGGCCGCAGGCCCTGGTCGAGCGTCAACTTCATCACCGCCCACGACGGCTTCACCCTCAACGACCTGGTCAGCTACCAGCACAAGCACAACTTGGCCAACGCCGAGGACAACCGCGACGGCACCGACAACAACAACAGCTGGAACTGCGGCGTCGAAGGACCGACCGACGACCCGCGCATCCGCGCGCTGCGCGGGCGGCAGAAGCGGAACTTCCTCGCCACCGTGCTGTTGTCCCAGGGCACGCCGATGCTCACGGCGGGCGACGAGTTCGGCCGGACCCAGCGGGGCAACAACAACGCCTACTGCCAGGACAACGAGCTGAGCTGGGTCAACTGGGAGCAGCGTGACGAAGACGATCTGGCGCTGAA
>JAXMOZ010000135.1:0-4256 GCA_034382075.1 Rhodospirillales bacterium | reverse complement strand
ATCGATAGATGGTGGGGGGGCCGCCGGGGGGGGGGGGGGCGCCCCGCCCCCCCCCCGGTTCCGTTTTTGGCTACGAGCACCCTTTGGGTTGCTTGCGCGGAGCCGCAAGCAACCTCTTTGGGGTGCACCCTGCTCTACGAGCGAAGCGACAGGCGCTGGCGCAGGCCGGGCTGCGGACGAAGCCAGACGAGCGCGTGGCTGCGTTTCTCGGTTACCAGGAGATCGTCTGGCTCCAGCGACCCCGCCTTGCGCGTGACCGCCTTTACCGCGCTCGGGTGCGGCACCTTCTCATGGCAGGTGGCTTCGACGATGCCCCCGGCGGCGTCGACGAACAGCAGCTCGCCGAGAAGCTCGGGTAAGCGGCGCAGCCCGCCCACCTCGGCAATCACGAAGCCGTCGCCGAAGAGGTCGAAGTCGTCGAAGAACGCGAACGCGCGCCTGAGGATGACCTCCGCTTCCGGCGCCCCGCCGCCTTTGCCGGGGCGAACCCGGATCAGCGCCGAATGCGGCGGCGGCCCCAGGCTCGACGCCGTGCAGTAGACGGCGCCGTCGGCGATCTTGACGCCGTTCACGGCATAGCCCGGCACGTCGTGCCAGAGCTCGAGATCGGCAGTGGCGTCGCCCGCCGTCGAGGCACGGTAGATCCCGGTCGACGCGCCGGGGTAGCTGTTGGCGACGTAGACCGTGCCCGGCCGCTCGACCCTGCCCGCCTCGTCGACGGCGATGCCGTTCGCGAGCATCCTCGTCCGCCCCTGCGCCACCACCCGGTCGAAGACCGGATGGGTACAGAGATCGGCGCGGAGGATGAACGAATCGACCTGCCCGACCATCTCCGCCAGCAGCAACCGCACCATTGTAAAGGATTTGGCGTGCTCCAGGTCGTGGACGTCGTACGCCCATTCGGGCAGCAGCGGGTTGTTGCCTGCGTGGATCATGGCGCAGGCGACGTACAGCGCCGCCTGGTCGGAGGCGATGCCGTTGATCATTGCATCCGCCGGAGCGTTCACCTGGAGCGGCGTCAGCCTGGCTTCGCCGGCAAAGACCTCGTAGACACCGCCGCTGCCGGTGACGAAGACCCGGCCGCTGTCGGTCATCGTCAGGTTCTCGGCGTTGTAGACGCCGGGGAAGCTCGCGATAAAATCGAGAAGGTCGGCGGCGACCGGTGCCGCCGCGTCCAGGACTGCGCTCATCTTCAACCCCCCTATCCAAGCAATGCAAGAAGAGGGTAGGGGATCTTGAGGTTGAAGAGCTATGCAGCCTTTTCAATCAAGCCATGCGATCTGAACCTGCGCATCGGCGGTCCTGCCTGCCTCCCGTCACGAGCCGCATAGCGGAGCGGCGAGCCGGGCGGGTCAAAGGCGAGGCTGGACCCGCCGCAGATCGGCGGTCCCGCCTGCGGCTGTCCCGCCCTAAGCCTTCGTCTGGTTCAACCCGATCACGAGTCGCCCTGAGGCTCGGTGAAGGCACGCTCCCGAAGTCCCGTCGCCATGGCGCGGACCACCGGCGCGTCGGCCACGTCCTTGATCTTGAGGTGCAGCCGCCGCCGCCAGTTCGGCCGCTCCAGATCGGTGCCCGGCAGGTTGAGCTGCTCGCCTTCCTCGGTCAGATCGTCGAGCTGAACCAGGAGCAGCCGGACCGGGGAGCGGGCCAGGTACTCATGGACCGCCGCCACCAGCTTGGGGGTCATCCCGGCCTTGGCGATGTCGCTCTGCATCGACGCCGACAGCAGCCCCTGCTCGTCCAGCGCCTCGAGCAGGTGCTGGCGATCGCCGTCGCGGGCCGACCGCTCGCCGTCCTCGGCCGCGGCGTCCGGGTAAAGGTCGAGCTCCCGCTTGAGGTTGATGTCGGCCTCGCTCCAGAACCCCGAGAGCGTCGCGAGGTCGTGGGTGGTGACGCAGGCCAAAGCCAGCCCCGGGTACTCTTCCGGCTGCTTGAACCGGTCGCCGTCCTTCTCGAAGTAGAGCACCCGGTAGGAGAGCACGTTCGCCTCGGCCATCCGCTCGCGGAAGCCCGCTGGCACCGTCCCCAAGTCCTCGCCGACGACGAGGCAGCGATTGCGGTGGCTTTCCAGCGCCAGGACGGCGAGAAGATCCTCGAAGGGGTATTCGATGTAAGCGCCGCTGTCCGGCTTGCGCCCCTTCGGGATCCAGAACAGGTGCATCAGCCCCATGACGTGATCGATGCGCAGGGCGCCGGCGTGGCGCATGTTGGCGCGGACGATGTTGGCGAAGGCGGCGTAGCCCTGCTCGCGCAGGGCATGCGGATGTAACGGCGGCGTGCCCCAGTCCTGGCCCAGCATGTTGAACGGATCGGGCGGGCATCCCACGGTCGCGGAATTCACGATCACGTCCTGGGCAATCCAGGCGTCGGCGCCGTCGGCGGCGGCGCCAACGGCGAGATCCCGGTAGAGCCCGATCGGCAGCCCCAGGTCGCGGGCGCGCTGCTGGGCGGCGGCAAGCTGGATGTCGGCCAGCCACTGCAGATACTGGACGAATTCCAGGTCCTCTCGGCGCTTGCTCGCGAACTCGGCGACGGCCGGACCGTCGCAACGGCGGTAGGCTTCCGGCCACTCCATCCAGCTCGCGCCGTTGAAGTCCGCCGACAAAACCTCGAACAGCGCGAACCGGCGTAGCGGCTCACCGCCCTCGCGGACGAAGGCCGCAAAGGCATTGGCGCGCGCGTCGCCTTCCCCGGCGCCGGTCAGGTGCTTGTCGCGGAAGCTCTCGTAGAGGGCGCGGAACACCGGCTGCCTGACCGCGACCACGGCCGGGTAGTCGACAAAGGACTTGGCGCGCAGGGCGGCAAGCTCCTTCGCCGCCTTTTTCGCCGCCCGCTGCGCCGAGCGCGACTCTGCGAAGTCGGGCACCGCTTCCGGGTCGATGTACAGCGGGTTGAGGAACAGCCGGCTGCTCGGCGAGTATGGGCTGGCGCGCTCCGGGTGTTGGGTGAACAGCGTGTGCAACGGGTTGAGGCCGACGATCGAAGCACCCAGCGACGCCGCCACCTCCACCAGGTCGACCAGGCCGGTGAAGTCGCCGATGCCCCAGTCGCCGTCCCGGCGCAGGCTGTACAGGTGGGTGGACACGCCCCATTGCCTGGCGCCGCCGGCAATCGGTTCGGGCAGATAACAGGCGTCGGGGGCGACGATCAGCCGGGTGCGCGCCTCCCCGGCTTGGCCGAGGACCAACTCGTGGTAGCCGAGCGGCAGCGCTACCGGCAGGCTGACCTGCCACCGCTGCCGATGCTGTCCCCCGCCGTCCCGCTCGGCGAGAAGCGCGCCCGCCTCAGGGGTGATGGTGAAGTGATGACCGTGGCCGCTTTCCTCCAGGACCCGGCAGGGAATGGCATCCCCCTTGCGCCCTTCCGGCAGCGCCACCGGCAGAAGGATGGGCTGGCCCAGCCGCGCGACCACTATTGGTGGCAGCGGCTGCGCCCAGTCCGCGTCCGCCAGCGCCTCGATCCCGGCGGCGACCGCGGCGTCGCTTTCCGCCGGGATCCCGAGCGCGCCGAGGATGCTGGCCTTGGCCTCCTCGCCGGTTCGATGCAAATTCCCCCAGATGTCCCAATACTGCGACTCGATGCCGGCCAGCTTCGCCAGCTGTTCGAGTTTATTGTTCTCGTTGTCGCCCATCCCGTCTCGTCGCCTCCCGCTTCCGTATTGTCACCTTATCGCTGAGCCGCGAGATCCTGCAGCAGGACGAACGACCGCCCGGCGAGGGGGTAGGCTTGGCCGCGGCCATAACCGTTTTGGTCGCCGCCGTCGCGCCCGCGCTTCTTCTTTGCCGCGGCGGGCAGCGTCTCCGGCCTGGCAGTATCGAAGACCAGCTGCCAACGCTGCGACAACCGCGGCTCCGGCAGGACGAAGCCGACGTCGTTGCCGCCGCCGTTCATCAGCACCAGGAACAGCTCGGCGTCACCCTTGGGATCGGCCGCCAGCGCGAACAGCTCCGCCCCGAGGCAGTGCGCATCCGAGCGGTGCCAGTCGGCGTCTTTCATCTCGTGCCCGGCCGGCGCATACCAGGTGACGTCCTTCACGCCCTTCCCGTCGACATCGCGGCCGGTCAGGAACTTGGCCCGGCGGAACACCGGATGATCGCGGCGGATCGAAAGCAGGGTCGCTGCGAACTCGTTCAGCGCCAGATCGTCTTCGTCACGCTGCTCCCAGTTGACCCAGCTCAGCTCGTTGTCCTGGCAGTAGGCGTTGTTGTTGCCCCGCTGGGTCCGGCCGAACTCGTCGCCCGCCGTGAGCATCGGCG
>JAXMOZ010000134.1:0-4296 GCA_034382075.1 Rhodospirillales bacterium | reverse complement strand
TTCGACGACGACTTCGGCGATACCTACGGCATCATCTACGGCTTCGTCGCCGACGGTTTCTCCGAGCGCGAGGTGCGCGACAAGGTCGAGGACATCCGCTCGGAGCTGCTCCGGATCCCCGACGTCTCGAAGATCGAGATCATGGGCGCCCAGGACGAGCAAATCCTGGTGGAGTTCCAGCCCGAGACCCTGGCCGGGCTGGGCCTCGATCCGGCGACGCTGATCGCCGCGCTCCAGGCGCAGAACGTCGTTCGCCCCGCGGGCGTACTGCGCACGGACACCGAGGCGGTGACGCTGCGGGTTTCGGGAGCCTTCCTCACCGAAGCGGACGTTCTCGCCGTCAACTTCACCGCCGGCGGCAGGCTGCTGCGGCTGGGCGACATTGCCGAGGTCCGCCGCATTCCCGTCGACCCGCCGCAGCCGATGTTCCGGGTGGACGGCAAGCCGGCCATCGGCCTTGCCGTCGCCATGCGCGACGGCGGCGACATCCTCGTCCTCGGGCGCAACATCAAGGCGGCGATGGCGGAGATCACCGCCAACCTGCCCGTCGGCATCGAGCCGCATCTGGTCGCCGATCAGGCGGTGATCGTCGACGAGGCCATCGGCGAGTTCACCGATTCGCTGTGGCAGGCGATCGCCATCATCCTCTTCATCAGCTTCATCAGCCTGGGGGTGCGCGCCGGCGCTGTGGTTGCCTGCGCCATCCCGCTGACGTTGGCTTTCGTGTTTCCGATCCTGCAAATGATCGACATCGACCTGCAGCGGATCTCGCTCGGCGCCCTGATCATCGCCCTCGGGCTTCTGGTCGACGACGCGATGACCGCGGTCGATGCGACGCTGCGCAGGCTCTCCGCGGGCGACAACATCAACGCCGCGGCCAGCTTCGCTTACACGACGCTGGCCTTCCCGATGCTGACCGGCAGCTTCATCACCATGGCCGGGTTCGTTCCCATCGGCTTCGCCCGCAGCTCCGCCGGCGAATACACGTTCTCGATCTTTGCCGTCGTCAGCATCGCCCTGGTCCTCTCCTGGGTGGTCGCGGTGATCTTCACCCCGCTGGTCAGCGCCGCGCTTCTCCGGCTCCCGAAAGAGACGGCGGGTTCTGCCGGCCCCGGCGGCTCGGAGCGCCTGTACCGCCGGCTTTTGAGCGGCGCGCTGGCGGCGCCCTGGCTCACCGTTGCCGCAGCACTCGTGGCCTTCGCGCTCTCCCTCGCCGCGCTCGACCGGGTGCCGCGACAGTTCTTCCCGCCGTCGGATCGCGTCGAGCTGGTCGTCGACCTTCGCCTGCCACAGAACGCCTCGATCTTTGCCACCGAGGCGACCGTGGCGCGGTTCGACGCGATCCTTAGCGAGGATCCGTACGTGGAGCGGTGGAGCAGCTACGTCGGCCGCGGCGCCATTCGCTTCTACCTGCCGCTGGACGTGCAGCTCGCCGACCCGTTCTTCGGCCAGGTGGTGCTGGTTGCCAAGGACGTCGCCGCCCGCAAGCGCCTGGAGGAGCGGCTCGGCAAGGTGCTGGAAGAACAGTTCCCGGAGGTGGTGAGCCGGATCGCGCCGCTGGAGCTGGGGCCGCCGGTCGGCTGGCCGGTGCAGTACCGGGTGAGCGGCCCGGAAACCGGGGAGGTGCGCGCCATTGCCATGCGCCTCGCCGCCGAGATGGCCTCCAACCGCGACGTGCGCGACGTCAACTTCAACTGGATGGAGCCGGCGCGCGAGTTGCACATCCGCATCGACCAGGACGAGGTGCGGCGGCTGGGCCTGAGCTCGAAGGCGGTCTCCGATCTGCTCGGGACCACGGTCACCGGGCAGAGCGTCACCCAGGTTCGCGACGACATCTATCTGCTGGAGGTGGTCGCCCGCGCCACCGGCGGGCAGGCGATGTCGGTGGCCAGCCTGCGCAACCTGCCGGTCGCCTTGCCGGACGGGCGCACCGTGCCGCTCAGCCAGTTCGCGACCTTCGACTACAGCCAGGACCAGCCGCTGATCTGGCGGCGCGACCGGGTGCCGACGCTCACCGTGCAGTCGGAGGTGGCGCCGGGGACGCTGCCCGAGGAGATCGTGGGCGAGCTCGAGCCCAAGATTGCGGCGCTGAACGCCAAACTCCCCGACGGCTACCGGATCGCGCTCGGCGGCATCGCCGAGGAGAGCGCCAGCTCCCGGGCCTCGGTGATGGCGGTGCTCCCGCTGATGGTGTTCCTGACGCTGGCGCTGCTGATGATCCAGCTCAAGACCTTCAAGCGGACGCTGCTCGTCCTCGCCATCGTGCCATTGGGCCTGATCGGCGTGGTCGGCGCGCTGCTCCTGTCCGGCCGGCCGCTCGGGTTCGTGGCCATCCTCGGCATCCTCTCGCTGATCGGCGTCATCGCCCGCAACGGCGTCATCCTGATCGAGCAGATCGAGGTGGAACGCAGGGCCGGGCAGCCGGTTCGCGCCGCGGTCATCGCCGCCTGCCTGTCGCGGTTTCGCCCGATCATGCTCACTGCCGTCTCCACCGTCCTCGGCCTGATCCCCATTGCCTTCACCGTGTTCTGGGGGCCGATGGCCTTCGCGGTGATGGGCGGGCTGATGGTCGCCTCGGTGCTGACCCTGATCGTCCTGCCGGTCCTCTACGTAATGTGGTGCGAGGGCGAGGACGCGCCGGACCCGGCGTTGCAGCCCGGGGGGCGCAGTGGGCTCGCGGCGGCCGCGAAATGAGGACGAGCGCCTTGATTTTCGGCGTGACTTGGCGGAGCGTTTTTCCCGCCCGAATGGGCGGCCGGCGCAAGCAATAAAGAGACTAAGATGACCGACCGGGTGATGGCGTAGGGAAAGAGGGACCAAACGATGCAGGTTCGAAGGCTTTATCTGGGGACAGTCTGCCTGAGTGTGGCACTGACGGCTTGGGCGGCCAGCGGCGCGCTGGCGCAGCAAGCAAAGGGGGATCCGGACGATCCCATGGACTTGGGTCCGGTTTTCCAGAAGGTGGCGTTCGATGCCGCCGATACCGACGGCGACAACCTGATCAGCGAAGGCGAGTTCGTCCGCGACGCCGCCGCGGCCTTCGCCGGTCTGGACGCGAACCGCGACCGCAAGCTGACGCCCAAGGAGCTCGGGCCCCACGACCCGGCGCAGTTCAAGAAGGTCGACGCCAACGGCGACGGCGTTCTCACCTTCAAGGAGGTGATGACCTTCAAGATGAAGGCGTTCAAGGCCGGCGACAAAAGCGGCGACGGCAAGCTGTCGTACGAGGAAATGGTCGAGTCGGTGAAGGCCGAGTAGGGCGGAGGATGCAATGCGGACAGTGAACACCAAGATGGCCCGCCGCGCGGCGACGGCGGCCCTGATCGCCACCCTGGCGTTGGGTACGGCGGCGTGCGAGACCGGCACCGGCGGCCCCGGCGTCGGGACGGTGGGTGGCGCCGCCTTGGGCGCCGGCGTCGGCAGGGCGGCCTTCGGCAACAATGCCGGCGCCATGCTGATCGGCGGCGCCGTGGGCGGGCTTGCCGGCAACATGACGGTGGACCGGGCCGCCGAGGAGCGGCAGTTCCAGCGCCAGGAGGCGGGCAGGGACGCCTCCGCCCAGCGCCAGCTGGATTTCGAGCGCCAGCGGAAGCTGCAGGAAGATGCGACCCGCCGGCAGCTGGAGGAGCAGCGCCAGTTCGAGGAGTGGCGGCGCCAGCAGGGCTAGGGTAGCGACGCGTCCGCAGCCGCCTCGGCACACACCGATCGGGCGGCTGCGGCCCTTGCGAGCATCGGCAAAGAACAAGGAGCGGGGATGGCTGCGAAGAAGATCGCGATCGCCTGCCAGGGGGGCGGTACGCACGCCGCCTTCACCTGGGGCGTGCTTGGCGAGATCCTGAAGGCGAAGCAGGCCTGGGGCGCGCAAGGCGACCCGGCCAGCTTCGAGATCGTCGCCGTCAGCGGCACCTCGGCCGGAGCGCTCTGCGCGCTCGCAACCTTCTACGGCCTTGCCCCCAACGGCGCGGACGCGGGCTGCGGCAGCATCGACAAGGCCATCGAGCGGCTCGACTTCCTGTGGACGACCTTCGCCGCCACGACGCCGGTCGAAAACAGCTTCAACCAGCTCGTCGGCACCCTGCTGGAGATGCGCTCCCAGGGCGTGCCGTTTCCCTCGTCCGACCCTTATGCCTCGTACGCGGCGATCGGGATGTCGGCCCTGTCGATGCTGGGGGCGAGACCGGTCTACCTCCAGTTCCGGGCGTTGCTGGAAGCGCTGTGCCCGCACTTCGACGCCATCGACTGGAAGGCGGTGCACGACCGCGACCTCCGCGTGCTCGCCGGCGCCATCGAGATCCT
>JAXMOZ010000133.1:0-4359 GCA_034382075.1 Rhodospirillales bacterium | reverse complement strand
CCTTCCTCGAGATGCCATTCGATCAACGACCGGTACGCAGCCTCGTCAAACGATTCTTCCCTAAATGGGGTAATTAGCGCTACGATCGAGCCCTTGAACATGCGCCATCTCCAGGATGCAGGTTGCGCCGGACCTTACCGGCCGCATCCCTTTTTGCAAAGGGCGGGGATGTCACACACCCTTGCGTGCAAGCTCGCCCGGCCGCTGGCGTCGGCCGGCCGAGCTCTGCTGCTCTCTGGCTTGTTCGTTGTTGCGTTGCACGGCGACGCCTTTGCCCGCACGCCCGAGGATCCGCCGTCGTCGGTGCGCGCGGCCCTGGCCGCCGCCGAGCGTGGCGACTGGCGGGCGGTCGACGGCCTCGGCGGCCGTCTCGCCGATCCGGTTGCGGGCAAGCTCCTGGTCTGGCTCAGGGCGACGCGCGGCGACGGCTCGCTGAGCTTCGGCGAAATCAATGCCTTCCTCGCCGCAAATCCGGACTGGCCCAACGGCGCCGCGCTGCTGCGACGCGCCGAGGAGATGCTGCCGGAGGAAAAGTCGGCGCGCGCCATCGTCTCCTGGTTCGGCCAGCGCGAGCCGTCGACGCCCTACGGCCGCTTCCGCCTGGCCCGCGCCCATCTCGAGCTTGGCGACCAGACGCGCGCGGGCGAGTTGGCCCGCCGCTCCTGGCGCGGCGGCGACCTCTACTACCCCGATCTGGAACGGACCTTCCGCACCACCTTCGCCTCGCTGTTGTCCATGGGCGACCACCGCGCCCGGCTCGACGCCCTGCTCTGGGACGGCCGCGACACCGTCGCCCGCCGGCTCTACGACGTGGTCGGAGCCGACCGGCGGGCCCTGGCCGAGGCGCGGATCCTGCTTCGCCAGCAAAAGCGCAATGCCGAGGCGGCGGTGGCGGCCGTGCCTCCGGCGCTGCGGGCCGACCCCGGCTTGACCTACGAGCGGATCCGCAGGCTTCGGCAGAAGGGCATGGAAGCCGATGCCCGAGCCCTGCTCGACGGGGTCAAGCAGGACGCCGGCCGGCCGGACCTGTGGTGGACCGAGCGCCATGCCCTGGCCCGCGACGCGCTGCGCCACGGCCGGGCGGCGGAGGCCTACGCCATTGTCCGCGCCCACGCCTTGAGCGAGCCCGCGGATTATGCCGAGGCCGAGTGGCTGGCAGGCTGGATCGCGCTGCGCTTCCTGCACAAGCCCGAGGCGGCGCGCAACCACTTCCTCAACATGGCCAAGGTGGTCCGCTTCCCGATCAGCGTCGCCCGGGCCGCATACTGGGCCGGGCGTGCCGGCGAGGCGGCGGGGGACAAGCCGTTCGCCATGGGCTGGTACCGTTCGGCGGCGGCGCATCCCACCACCTTCTATGGCCGGCTTGCCGCCGAGCGCGTCTCCCCGGACGCCACCCTGGTCCTGCCCCCGGCGCCGCAGCCGACCCGGATGGAGCGGGCCGCCTTTGCCGGCCACGAGCTGGTGCGCGCGGCCCGGCTGCTGGCCGCGCACGGACAGGAGGACGCCGCCCGCACCTTCATCCGCAGGCTCGGCGAGATCCGCGATGTCCCCGCTTGGCAGGCGATGACGGCGGAGCTTGCCGGCGAAATCGGCGGGACCGGCCTCGGCGTCGCCACCGCCAAGCGGGCCATGCGCGAGGGCTTCCTGTTGTTCGAGCAGGCCTATCCGCTGATGACGCTGCCCATCACGGCCGAACGCCTGCCGCACCCGGTGGAACCGGCCCTGGTGCTGGCAATGATCCGTCAGGAAAGCGAGTTCGACCGAGGGGCCATCAGTTCCGCCGGCGCCCGCGGGCTGATGCAGCTCATGCCGGGGACGGCGAAGCAGGTGGCCGCCAGCCTGGACCTGCC
Organism: Rhodospirillales bacterium; assembly: GCA_034382075.1. GTDB lineage: Bacteria > Pseudomonadota > Alphaproteobacteria > Rhodospirillales > Defluviicoccaceae > JAEULH01. The sequence continues at coordinate 2,509 of JAXMOZ010000133.1, read as the reverse complement.
CTACTCGCCGGACCGGCTGACCCGGGACCCGGCCTACAACGTCAAGCTCGGCCGCGCCTATCTGAGCAAGCTGCTCGGCAGCTTCGACGGCTCGGTGGCGCTCGCTTTCGCCGCCTACAATGCCGGCCCGGCACGGGTGCGCCAGTGGCTCGACACCTACGGCGATCCGCGGGGCGGCCGGGTGGACCCGATCGACTGGATCGAGATGCTGCCCTTCGCCGAAACCCGCAATTACGTCCAGCGGGCCATCGAGAACCGCTGGGTCTACCAGGCGCGGCTCAACGGCGACAGCGTGCTGCTGGCAAGCGGCCTCGGCCGCTGAAGCGGCGGCGAGCGCCGGATCGACGCTGATCCCGGCTTAGCCGCGGCGGCCCGGCGTTTCGCTTGGCGCGCCGCGGGCCAAGCCGTCTTCTTCCGCCGCCTCCTCCTCGACCAGGCCGTCGGCGTCGCTGCGGCGGCAGTGGCCGCTGACGAAGGCCCCCTCCTCCACCGACAGCGTCTGGTGGACGATGTCGCCGGTGACCCGCGCGCTCCGCCCGAGCTTGACGCTGCCGGCGGTGATCGGGCCGTTGACGGTGCCCAGCACGCGCACGCTGTTGGCGGCGATGGCGCCGTCGACGACGCCGGTTTCGCTCACGACCAGGCAGTCGGCGATGATGTCGCCCTCCACCCGGCCGTCGACCTGGACCTCGCCGCTGCTGGAGATGTCGCCTGTGATCCTGAGGTCGCTGCCGAGCAGCGAGGGGATGGCGCTGCGGCCGCCCGCGGCCGCGGCAGAGCACGAGTGCCGGGGAGCGCTACTCCTGAAAAACATGCTGCCCGGCCTTGATGAAGTTCAAGGGATCGGCGGGCTTGCCGGCGATCAGGATCTCGTAGTGGAGATGCGCGCCGGTGCTTCGTCCCGAGTTGCCGAGGGTTCCCAACCTCTGCTCGAACTCGACCTTTTCCCCCGCCTTGACCTTGATCGTGCGCAGGTGGGCATAGCGGGTGCGCAATGACCGGCCGTGGTCGATCTCGACCATGTTGCCGTAGCCGCCGTTCCGGCCGGCGAAGACGACGATCCCGGGCGCAGGGGCGCGAATGGGCGCATTCGCCGCCGCGATCAGGTCGATGCCGTGGTGCATTGCCTGGCGGTTGTTCAGCGGGTCCCGGCGGGTCCCGTACGAGCTGCTGATCGCGTAGCGGTCCAGGGGCGCGGCCAGCGGCATGCGCTTCACCAGCGCCCGCAGCGCCTGCCAGTAGGCCAGGTCGCCCTGCAGCGCCGCCCGCTCGGCCGCCAAAGGGCCGCTGATGGCGGCGATGAAGGGCCCGCCCTCGGCGCTTCGCCGCGGCTTGGTCCGCTCCTGGAAAACGTCGTCCAGGTCCATGCCGGCGCGCTCGATCACCCGCTCGGCGGTGGCGATGAAGAAGGCAAGCTGGGGTTGGACCTCGCGCAGGAGCTCGGTCTCGGCGGAATGCAGCGCCGAGACCCCGGTTGCCAGCCGATCGACGTGGCGCTCCAGGCTCGCCATCTGCGCAAGGGCGGCGGCCTCGCCCTCCTCCCCCGAGGTGCGGGCGGCGCGGGCATCCTCCGCCGGCGCCGGCGCGCCGAGCCCGCGCGTGGCCAGCGCGAACACCCGCTCGCTGACCGCGGCAAGCTGCGCCTGCAGCCGCTCGAGCACGGCGCCTCCTTGGCCCCGGGCCTGCTCCGCCTTCTCGGCCACATGCGCGCAGGATCGCTCCGCATCGGCAGAATTGATCGTCAATCCGGCGGGATCGGCCGTCGCCGGCTCCGCCACCGCCGCCGGCATGTCACCTGGCTCTGAAGCCGGCTCCGCGGCAGGCTCGAAGGCAGGCCGCGGGGCAGGCTCCGCCGGGGAGAAGGCCTGCTCGACAGGCGCCGCCTCGCCCCTTGTCTCTGCCGCGACGTCGTCTGCCGGCAGCTCAGCGGCGGGAACCGGGAGGACCGTGGCAAGTCCGTCGCCGCCGCGACGGGGCGGGTTCGCCGTGGTCATGGCCACGGGCGGCGCCGGCGGCTCCAGCTTCAGGGCAACGACGGCGGATCCCTCCCGCGGCCGTGGCGACGGGGAGGCGAACACGAGCCCGACGACAACCGTGATCGCCCAGCCGGAGGTCATGATCGCGACCCCGGCCAGCCCGAGCTGGGCGCCGCGGCCCAGGCGATAGACGCTGATCCGGCCCGCCTCGCGAACGAGGATCTGACGCTCGGGGAACGTTTCGGCGACGAAGCGTGCGGCGCCGTACCGGCACCGGCGCAGACGCGCGAGGCAGAGCTGCTTCAGCTCCTCGATCCGCCGTATGCTCGCGTTCACCGCATCGCTCGCCCCTGACCTCGCCGCGGGGCGTACTGTGCCTTGCCGGCATTAACAAACCGCTATTGACGCCGCCCGCGGCTTGCGGCTAGCGCAACCGGCGTCATCCTCGTTCGCCGCCAAGGAGCAGGCCCCGTGTTCAGCGTCGCACTCGTCGATCTCGCCAACGCCGTCATCCGCCGCTGCCAGATGCAGCA
>JAXMOZ010000132.1:0-4415 GCA_034382075.1 Rhodospirillales bacterium | reverse complement strand
ATCTCTCGGAGAAGAGCACCGGCCATCGCAACCGGGCCATCACCTACCTCGAGCTCAACGCCGGGATGATCGAGGAGCCGGTCGACGACCATCTCGACCTCTACTTCCGCCAGTGCTCGGTGCTGGTTGACGCCCGCGACCTGGCGGTGATGGCGGCGACCCTTGCCAACGGCGGCGTCCACCCGCTCACCGGCACGGTCGCCATGGGCCGGCCGGAGGTGCGCAGCATCCTCAGCGTCATGAGCAGCTGCGGGATGTACAACTTTTCCGGCGAGTGGGGCTTCCGCGTCGGCCTGCCGGCGAAAAGCGGCGTTTCCGGCGGGATCATCGCGGCGTTGCCGGGCCAGTTCGGCATCGGCGTCTACTCGCCGTTGCTCGACGAGCAATACAACAGCGTCCGCGGCATTGCCGCCTGCGAGGATCTCTGCCGCCACTTCGATCTCCACGTCTACGAGGTGCGCCGGACCGGCAGCACCGTCATCCGCCGCGAGCTCGACGGAACGACGCTGCGCTCGAAGCGGCAGCGGCCGTCCTGGCAGCAGCGGATCCTCGATGATCGGGGCGGCGAGATCGTCACCTTCGCCCTGCAGGGCGACCTGTTCTTTGCGGCGATGGAGGTCGTCTGCCGGCGGATCTTCGAGCCGGAGCGGGAGATGCGTTACCTGGTCCTCGACGGCCACCGGGTCGGCCGGATCGACGGCAGCGCCCGCACCCTGATCGAGGAGGTCCGCGACGCCCTCCTCGGCCGCGGCGTCTGCCTGCTGCTGGCGGGATTTTCGAAGGCCGCCAGCGACCTGCTGAGCGCGGGTACCCGCGACCCCTGGCCGGGGGACGCCTTCTTCGCCTGCACCGACGATGCCCTGGAATGGTGCGAGGACCGGATCATCGAGGCGAGCGAGCCGCTTCGGGCCGCCGGCGACGAGCTTCTGCCGCTGGGCGCCCTGGATCTTACCGCCGGCTGCAGCGCGGACGAGGCGGCCATGCTGGGGGAGTTGGTCACCCGGGTCGATTACCGCGACGGCGAGGCGATCGTGCGCGAAGGCGACGAGGCCCGCGAGCTGTTCATCTTCGCCGCCGGCGCCGCGTCCGTCCGGGTTCGGCTGGGCGACGGCGGACGCTGCAAGCGGGTCGGCGCCATCGAGCCGGGGGTCACCTTCGGCGAGTTCGCGCTGTTCGAGAACAGCCGGCGGATCGCCGACGTGATCGCCGCCGGCCCCGCCTCCTGCTACGTGCTGCCGGTGGAGCGTCTGGCCGCGCTGGCGGTCGGCAACCCGAGCCTGCACGCCAGGTTGCTGCGCAACATCATGCGCGGCATGGCCGACCGGCTGCGCCGGGCCACCGACGAGATCCGCGCCCTGGAGGACTGAGCCTGCGCGCCCGCCTGGCGCGTGCCGCGCCGGGGCGAGCGACCGTATCCTTTGCTGTTGGCGGCCTGGAGGCCGAGGGCTACTGTGTCGCAAAAGCGGTCGCAGCGAGCGGCCCGCGTCTCAAGAGGGAGGTCGACCATGCCACTCGTCAATTTCAAGGCCATCGGCGGCGTCATCACCCAGGAGCAGAAGCGCGAGTTGATCGGCAAGCTCACCGACGCCGTCGCGTCCGTCTATGGGGACGGCATTCGCCAGGTGACCTGGGTGGTCCTCGAGGACGTCCCCGGCGGCGAGTGGGGCATCGCCGGCGAGCCAAAAAGCGCCGACGACATCAAGGGCCTGCTCCAGGCGCAGAAGGCCGCCGAGTAGCCCGCTCGACACCGTGAGGCGGGAGGCCGGCCGCGCCGGCTCCCGCTATGCCGCGGCTACCGCAGGTACTGCTCGTCTTCGCCGATCTTGCCGGGGCCGTCGAGGACATAGATGCCGGCCGAGTTGCCGCGCACCGTGAACGACAGCGAGCCGCCAAAGCCCTTGCAAGTGATCCGCGGCTTCGTCCCTATGGCATACCCGCGGAGTGACCGAAACAACGGCACGCCGACTATACCCGACGCACCGTGCGACTCCTCTAGTCTGACTCGGTCCTTTCGAGCGTGATGTAGCCCGGGAGCTCCGTCTGATTATCAACGCTAGTGATCCCAAGCTGTCCTAAGGTAAGGCCTTCCACACCTTCAAGGTTCGCCCCCCTGAGGTCGGTCCCTGCTAGGTTCGCTTCTCTAAGGTTTGCACCCTGTAGTTTCCAGCTGGGGTGTAGATATGCAGACTCGACATTGCCTGGAAAATCGGAGTCAAGCCGGGCTCTCTGCAGGTTAGCTTCTGCAAGGTTAGCACCTTGCAAATCAGCGCCGAACAGCTCTGCACCCTGGAGCATTGCGCCTCTAAGGCTCGCCCCCGCAAGTGTTGCATTATGAAGCTTTGCGCCTTTAAGGTTTGCTCCCTCCAAGTTGGCGCCCGCAAAATCGGCCGCGCGAAGGTCAGCACCTCGAAGGTCAATCCCTGGCAGGTGAGCACCCTCGAGGAGTGCGCCAGCCAAACTAACGCCATGGCTGTGGAGGTCTTGCAGCGCCTCCCGTCGCCCCCCGTCGCCACTCCATCCAACTTGCGTCTTGTCTGCAGAGCCGGTTGCTCTTGCTGAGTTGATCAACTCCCACGCTCGGTAGTGACGTTCCTTGGTCCGGTCATCCATCTCGGTTAGCCAGAAAAACGCGAGGCGAGAACCGCAGCGGGTTCAAGCAGTTTGAATAACGCAAGCCCGCATAGGCGGGAGGGGGCCCATTCGAGACTTCCCCATAAAAGCGCGAGCGGGTAACGAACGTACGGCGGCCTGCCGGCGTTTCGCGCCTTCCATCCAGCCCATGTTGGCGGACCTGAGGACGTCGGGGGCTGGGCGCTAGCGGACCGAGGCTGACTCCACCGGCCTGATCTGACGGACGCAGGCGCAGTACAGGACGACCTTCTTTTCATTTTGTGATCTTCAAGGCAGCCCCCCTTGCCTCGCCTCGACCGAAAGCGGCTACCGCAGGTACTGCTCGTCGTCGCCGATCTTGCCGGGGCCGTCGAGCACGTAGATGCCGGCCGAGTTGCCGCGCACCGTGAACGACAGCGTGCCGTCGCCGACGCCGACCTCGCGCCCCGTCACCGCGTCGCGGTAGCTGCCGTTCCGCACCCCGCCGACGCTCACCCCCTGGTCGCCGCCGATGGCGAGACCGATGACCGCATAGCTTTCGCCCTCGGCGTAATCGCGGACGTAGCTCATCCCTCCGCCCCACTCCTGCACTTGGCTCATGGGCGCCTTCTGCAGCGCCGGGATCGCCCGGCGGATCATGTTCAGCCTCCGGATGTGGCGGTAGAGAGGATGCGCCTGGGTCTCGGCGATGCGCTCGTCGCTCAGGTGGTCGCCGAAGTAGGCGCGCCCGGTGGTATCCAGGGTGTCGTCGTTGCCGATGACGTCCTGGGGCGCGCCCTTCATGAACTCGATCTCCTCGCCGTAGTAGAGGCAAGGGATGCCCCGCGCGGTCCAGAGCAGGTTGTAGGTGGCCGCGGCCATCCACTGGTCGCCGCGGAAGCGGTAGCGGAAGTCGTTGTCGGGGCCGACGTCGTGGTTCTGCAGGAAGGTGACCAGCGTCGTCGGATCGCCGTAGATCCAGTCCATGGACAGGATCTGCCCGGTGCCGCCGAAGGTGCCGCGGCTCACGGTGTCGCGGAAGGTCGAGAACAGGCCGAAGTCGAGGACGGCGAAGCCGGAGTCGCCGCCCGAGTTGGGGTCGCGCGGGTCGTTACCGAGCCGGGTGTACCACCACGGCCGGATCGGCGACGGGCCGTTGTCGCCGCCGCCGAGGTCGCCCCAGCCGTAGCCCTTGACCAGGTTCTCGCCGAAGACGAACACGCCCGGCTTGTGCGCCTTCCAGGCTTCGACGTACTCGAGCAGGTTGCCGCGCTCGACGTGCTTCACCGTGTCGATGCGCAGGGCGTCGACGCCCATGTCGAGATAGCGGTTGATCGCGCCGATCAGGTAGTCCTTGACGTTCTGCCGCTCGGTGGCGAGGTCGATGCAGTCGCCGGCGATGTGCTTGGTCTGCAGCGGGTGCGCGCTCTCCCAGTCGCCGCCGGCGATGAACCCCTCCTGGTGGTACCACTCGGGATCGAGCCTGCCGGCGTCGATGCCGAAGAAGCGGCCGGGGTTGTAGCCCGGCGACGGGACGGTCGCGCCGGTGCGGGGATCGACCAGCGGCTCGATCCCTTCGGGGTCGCGGCCGTGCCGCTCGCGGTACCAGTCGGGCGCCAGCGGGTTGTCGATGTCGTCGCGGTTGGGCCAGGCGTAATTGCCGAGGTTGCCCTGGTAGGGGCCGTGGTTGACCCGCCCCGGCTCGGAGCCCTGGGGGACGTAGTACTTGATCGGCAGATGGTCGATCCAGACCTGGCCGCGGATGCCGTACTGGCAGGAATGGTTGATCACCACGTCCTGGATGATCTTGATGCCGCGGGCGTGGG
>JAXMOZ010000131.1:0-4450 GCA_034382075.1 Rhodospirillales bacterium | reverse complement strand
GTTGGTTGTTTTCCGCCTAGCGCGCGACACGCCGGAACGGTTGAGGGATGGTATCGAGATCGACGCTCAGCGCCTGCTCACAGAGCAACCGCTGCTCCTGCTCGTGGATCTTGAACAGGCCGGTCGCCGGCGACGCCGAAGCCTTGCGGCCGACATAGGTCGGCAGGATCGGATCGCGCTTCAGTTCCTCGAGAATGTTGATCAGCCGCGGCAGGACGAAGGTCCAGGCGCCGGCGTTGGCCGGCTCCTCCTGGCACCAGACGAGCTGGGCGTTCGCGTACTTCTGCAACTGCTCGATGACCAGCGCCCGCGGCCACGGATAGAGTTGCTCGACCCGAACCAGGGCGACGTCGTCGATCCCGCGCTCGCGCCGGTCCTGGAGCAGGTCGTAGTAGACCTTGCCGGTGCACAGCACCAGGCGGCGAACCTTGTCGTCTTTGACCAGCTCGTCCACCTCCGGCAGCACCCGGGCGAAGTGCGTCCCCGGACCCATGTCCTCCAGCCTCGACACCACCAGCTTGTGGCGAAGCAGGGACTTGGGCGACATCACGATCAGCGGCTTGCGGAAGTTGCGGCAGATCTGCCGGCGCAGGGCGTGGAAGAAGTTCGCGGGCGTGGTGCAGTTCACGACTTGCATGTTGTCTTCGGCGCAAAGCTGCAGGTAGCGCTCCGGCCGCGCCGAGGAATGCTCCGGCCCCTGGCCCTCGTAGCCGTGGGGGAGCAGCATCACCAAGCCGCTGAGGCGCAGCCACTTGGACTCGCCCGGGGCGATGAACTGGTCGATGATCACCTGCGCGCCGTTGGCGAAGTCGCCGAACTGGGCTTCCCACAACACCAGCGCGTCTGGCTCGACCAGGCTGTAGCCGTACTCGAAGCCAAGGACCGAGGCTTCCGACAGCGGGCTGTCGATGACCTCGAGTTGCGCCTGGCCGTTGCTGATATGGTTCAAGGGGACGTAGCGCTGCTCGTTCTCTTGATCGACCAGCACGGCGTGTCGATGGGAGAAGGTGCCGCGGCCGGAGTCCTGGCCCGACAGCCTCACCGGAATGCCCTCCACCAGCAGCGTTCCGTAGGCCAGCGCTTCGCCCATGGCCCAGTCGACGCCCTCGCCGGTTTCCAGCATCTTCTGCTTGGCGTCGAACAGCCGCAGGACCTTGCGGTTGACGTTGAAGTCCTTGGGCGGCGTCGAGATGGCCCGGCCGACCTCGCGAAGCAGGTCGAGGGAGGCGTAGGTGGGGTCGTCGCGAAACTCCTCTTCGCCGGTCAGGGTCCGCAGCCCGGCCCACTTGCCCTGCAGCCAGTCCGCCTTGTTCGGCTTGAAGCTGGAGGCGGCCTCGAACGCCTGTTCCAGCTTGGCGCGGAACTCGGCGCGGATCTGCTCGATCTCGTCGGCGCTGGCCGAGCCTTCGTCGATCAGCTTCTTGCCGTAGACCTCGCGGGCGCTCGGGTGCTTGGCGATGGCCTTGTACATGATCGGCTGGGTGAACGACGGCTCGTCGGCCTCGTTGTGGCCGAACCGCCGGTAGCAGAACATGTCGATGACCGCGTCGCGCTTGAACTCCTGGCGGAACTCGGTGGCGATGCGGGCGACATGGACCACGGCTTCCGGATCGTCGCCGTTGACGTGGAAGATCGGCGCCTGGACGATCTTGGCTACGTCGGAGGGGTAGGGCGAGGAGCGCGACGCCGACGGGCTGGTGGTAAAGCCGATCTGGTTGTTGACGATGAAGTGGATGGTGCCGCCGGTGCGGTAGCCCTTCAGCTCCGACAGCCCGAACACCTCGGCGGCCAGCCCCTGGCCGGCGATGGCGGCGTCGCCGTGGATGATCAGCCCCATCACCTTGGCCCGCTCGCTGTCCCCGCGCTGCGCCTGCTTGGCCCTGACCTTGCCCACCACGACCGGGTCAACCGCCTCCAGATGCGACGGATTGGCCACAAGGGAGACGTGGATCTCGCTGTCGTCGAAGACGCGGTCGGCGGAGGTACCGAGGTGATACTTGACGTCGCCGGAGCCCTGCACGTCGTCAGGGCGGGTGGCGTTGCCCTGGAACTCGGACAGGATCGCCACGTACGGCTTGTTGACGATGTTGGCGAGCACGTTGAGCCGGCCGCGGTGGGCCATCCCGAGGATCACCTCCTCGATCCCAAGCTGGCTGCCGCGCTTGAGGATCTGCTCCAGCGCCGGGATCATCGACTCGCCGCCGTCGAGGCCGAAGCGTTTGGTGCCGGTGAACTTGACGTTGAGGAACTTCTCGAATTCCTCCGCTTCCGTCAGCCGGCTGAAGATCGTCTTCTTGCCCTCGGCGGTGAACTGGGTCTGGTTGCGGATGCTCTCGATCCGCTGCTGGATCCAGGCCTTCTCGCCCGGTTCCTGGATGTGCATGAACTCGACGCCGATGGAGCCGCAGTAGGTCTCCTGCAGGATCTCCATGATCTGGCGGAGCGTTGCCGTCTCCAGCCCGAGCACGTAGTCGAGGAAGATCGGCCGGTCGTAATCGGCCTCGGTGAAGCCGTAGGTTTTCGGGTCGAGCTCCGGGTGATACTTCAGCCCCTCGAGGCCCAACGGGTCGAACTTGGCGACCAGGTGGCCGCGTACCCGGTAGGAGCGAATCAGCATCAAGGCCCGGACCGAGTCGATGGTCGCGGCCCGGATCTCCTCCGGGCTCGCCTCGCCGCCGACCCCGCGTTCCACCACGGCGGTGTCGGCGCCGTTGCCGCCGCCGTCGTAGTCGGGGTGCTTAGCCCAACTGGCTCCCCGCGCCTCGTCGGCGATTACCCGGCCGTCGTCGCCGAGGTCCGCAAAAAAAGAAGCCCAGCTCGGGTCGACCGAGCCGGGGTCATCCATGTAGCGGCGGTAGAGATCAACGAGATAGGGCGCGTTGGCCCCGGACAGGAACGTGTCTGAGATGCTCGCCATACTGATCGAATGGGCGCGGCAGCGTGCCGCGCCCGCCCTCCCGGAGTTTGTTTATGTCGGTCATCCAGAGATGTAGGCCAGTCTTGAACTCAGGCTAGCCGCCCATCGCCTTCACCATCGTGCTCCCGATCGCCGACGGCGATGGCGAGACGTGGATGCCCGCACTTTTAAAGGCCTCGATCTTATCTCCCGCGGTTCCCTTTCCGCCAGAGATAATGGCGCCGGCGTGGCCCATCCGCCGGCCCGGAGGCGCCGTGACGCCGGCGATGAAGCCGACGACCGGCTTCTTGGTTTCGGACTGCTTGATGACGTCCGCCGCTTCCTCTTCGGCCGAACCGCCGATCTCGCCGATCATGACGATGCCCTGGGTGGCGTCGTCGGCTAAGAACATCTCCAGGCAATCGACGAAGTTGGTGCCGTTGACCGGGTCGCCGCCGATGCCGATGCAGGTGGTCTGGCCCATGCCGGTGGCGGTGGTCTGGGCCACGGCCTCGTAGGTCAGGGTGCCGGAGCGCGAGACGACGCCGATCTTCCCGGGCGTGTGGATGTGGCCCGGCATGATGCCGATCTTGCACTGGCCCGGGGTAATGACGCCCGGGCAGTTGGGGCCGACCAGGCGCGAGCTCGAGTTCTGCAGCGCCCGCTTCACCTTCAGCATGTCCATCACCGGGATGCCCTCGGTGATGCAGACGATCAGCGGCAACTCGGCGTCGATCGCCTCCAGCATGGCGTCGCCGGCGAACGGCGGCGGTACGTAGATGACGGTCGCGTTGGCCCCGGTGGCCCTGACCGCCTGCTCGACGGTGTCGAACACGGGGAGGTCGAGGTGCTTGGTGCCGCCCTTGCCCGGAGTGACGCCGCCGACCATGCGGGTGCCGTAGGCGATCGCCTGTTCGGAGTGGAAGGTCCCCTGGGCGCCGGTGAAGCCCTGGCAAATGACCTTGGTCTCGGAGTTGACGAGGACAGGCATCACGCGGCCTCCTTCACGGCTTTGACGATTTTGTCGGCCGCGTCGGCCAGGTCGTCGGCGGAAATGATGGGCAGGTTGGACTGGCTGAGGATCTGCTTGCCGAGGTCGACGTTGGTCCCCTCGAGACGCACCACCAGCGGCACGTTCAGGCTGACTTCGCGGGCCGCGGCGACGACGCCTTCGGCGATGACGTCGCAGCGCATGATCCCGCCGAAGATGTTGACCAGGATCCCTTCGACGTTGGGGTCGCGAAGGATGATCTTGAACGCCTCGGTGACCCGATCCTTGGTGGCGCCGCCGCCGACGTCGAGGAAGTTGGCCGGATCGCCGCCGTAGAGCTTGATGATGTCCATCGTCGCCATGGCCAGGCCGGCGCCGTTGACCATGCAGCCGATCTGCCCGTCGAGCTTGATGTAGTTGAGGTCGTGGCGGGCGGCTTCGAGCTCCGCCGGATCCTCCTCGGACTCGTCGCGGAGCTCCTGCACCTCCTTGTGCCGGAACAGCGCGTTGTCGTCGAAGTTCATCTTGGCGTCGAGGGCGATGACGTCGCCGGTGCCGGTGAC
>JAXMOZ010000130.1:0-4472 GCA_034382075.1 Rhodospirillales bacterium | reverse complement strand
CTTTTTCCAGGCGGCGGTCGCCAAACCGCCCCAGGCAAAGCTCCATGCCGTCCTCCTGCCCCAATCAACGACACGGAATCAGACATCCTCCCGCTCTTCAACCACGATGTGTGAATGCCGTAGCCCTGGTCACCGAGGTGGCGACCCGAGCGCTGAAGGCGGTCTGGCACCAGAAGTGGCTCGTCCACCGAAGGCTGCGGCCGGAGGCCTACGGTGGCTTGGTCGAGCGGGTCAAGAATGGTGCGAGTTATCCGCTCCATGCCGACATCCTCGATTCCGAGGCAGCGGATCGGGTCAACACGCAGCACAACAGCTACCTCCTGCCGATGGCGTTCCCGGAGGGGTCGCCGCTGCATCCCGCCTATGGCGCCGGCCACGCAACCGTCGCCGCGGCGTGCACGACCATCTTGAAAGCGTGGTTCGACGAGTCGTTCCTGATCCGGGATCTCAACAACTACACGGCGCCCGGCAAGCACCAGGGCACCATCGGCAGTCCCCAGATCCCGACAGCCGACGGCCTCGGCCTCGAGAATTATACGGGCGCGGACGCGGCTCTGCTGACGGTGGGCGGTGAGCTGGACAAGGTCGCGGCCAACGTGGCGATTGGGCGAAACTTCGCCGGGGTCCACTGGTTCAGCGACTACACCGGCTCCATCGCGCTTGGCGAAGAAATTGCCATACGTATCCTGCAAGAGCAGAAGTCGACGTACAACGAGCTCGGCTTTCTCACCCTGACGAAGTTCGATGGAACGCAGATGACCATCTGACAACGGCCCCGTCCGTCTCCTGGGGGTGGCACTCGAGCACGTCTACGACGGCGTATCGTGCCGACCGATCTACCCGGCTCATGTTGCCGCCCCCGCTGTTCCGCTGCCTTGCCGAGAAATTGATCTGGCGCCGGGCGGAGGATGGCTCACTATCCGGCTCATGTCTCCGCCCTCTCCCGCATGCTGAGGCGCAGCCAGCGGCGCCGGGTGCGCCTGGGCCTGCCGACGGTCCTGGGCCTGGCGAAGCAAGGGTTCTTCATCCCCTGCCGTTACGCCGGGCTCGCCGACGAGGTCGAGCCGGGGTATCCGGCGCTGGAGGAGTGTTTTCGCGCCGCAGAGCCCGCCTTCGTCACGCTGCTGGAGCGGATCGAGGCGTACGCCGATGCGCTCACTGTGGTCGGCGCCCTGCCGCCACCCGCCCCGCGCTGGCGCCAGCAGTGGTTCCCGCGGCTCGACGCCGCCGCCGCCTACACGCTCGTGCGCGAGCGCAGGCCTCGGCGCATCGTCGAGGTGGGCTGCGGCCATTCCACCCGCTTTTTCGCCCGCGCCATCGCCGACGGCGGCCTCGCAAGCGACCTTGCCGCCGTCGACCCGGCGCCGCGCGCCGCGATCGAGAGCCTGGGCGTGCGGCTGATCCGCACGCCGGTGCAGCGGGCCGACCCGGGAGTGTTCGCCGCCCTCGCTCCGGGCGACGTGGTCAGCATCGACTCCAGCCACATCCTCATGCCCGGGACCGACGTTGACGTGCTGTTGAACCGGGTGCTGCCGGCGCTGCCTTCGGGCGTGCTGGTCCACGTCCACGACGTGTTCCTGCCCGACGGCTACCCTGAAGGCTGGGCGTGGCGCGGCTACAACGAGCAGCTCGCCGTTGCCGCGCTGATCCACGGCGGCGGCTATCGCCTGCTCTGGTCCAGCCGCTACGTCGCCACCCGCCTGGCCCAGCGCCTATCCGGCCACGTGGCCTCGCGGCTCGAGCTGCCGGACGGCGCCTTCGAATCGAGCGTCTGGCTGGAAAAGGCTCCTGAAGGGACTCGGTAGAGGCGGCGTTAGCCCCCGGAACCGTAGGGCGGGTCGAGGCGAAGCCGGACCCGACGGCGAAACGGCGTGATACGCCTGCGGCGATCCCGCCCTACAGCACTGGAGGAAGTTTACAGCATATCGCGCAATAACGCGGTAGACGAAGACGTGGATGGCCGTGACAAGCACGGCCATGACGCAGTGATTATTCCATTGCCATATTCGTGATGACCCGACGTGTTCGGGTTATCCACGTGAACCGGTGGATGGCCGTGACAAGCACGGCCATGACGAGGTTATTCGTAAACAAAGAGGCCATGCATCCTCTCCGTCATGACCGGACTTGTTCCGGTCATCCATTCGATCCGAGGTTGAAAGATGTCATACGTGAAGACATCGTTGCTACGGCGATCACGACAATAAAGCGCTGAAAGCATCAAGCCATGCTCCGCAGCATTCTTGCAACGACGCTGAAAATTGCCTTCGCCTGCCTGGTCGTGGGCCTGATCCTGTCCGTCTTCGGCATCGAACCGTGGCAGCTCTACGGCCGGGTGGGCGATCTGGCGCATGACGCCGCCGCCGCCGTCGCCGGCTTCATCGGCTGGGCATGGCGTTACGTCGTCATCGGTGCGGTGATCGTGGTGCCGCTGTGGCTCGCGGTCTTCCTGCTGCGCGGCGGTTGGCGGCGCTGACCGGACCGGCCGGCTCAGTCCAGTCCGGCGTCCCTGGACGCAGCCAGCGCCAGCGCGCTCCAGTCGAGCTCGCCATGACCCCGGGACTGCAGCGACAGCAGCCGGTCGTGGAGCAGGTTCGCCAGCGGCATCGGCGCGCCGGCGGCGTCGGCCGCGGCCAGCACCAGGCGGATGTCCTTAAGCCCCAGCGACAGCGAGAAGGCGGCGGGAGAATGCCGGTGTTCGGCGATCATCGGCGCGTAGGTGCGGTAGGCGGGGCAGTCGAACAGGGTCGTGGTCAGGAGTTCGGCCAGGCGGGAGCGGCTGATCCCGCGCTTCTCGACCATGGCGAAGGCCTCGGCCAGGGCCTCCATCGCCGAGAGGATCAGAAAGTTGCCGGCGAGCTTCACCGTGTTGGCGGCGCCGATGTCGTCGCCGAAGTCGAAGGAGCCTTGGGCGAAGGCTGCCAGCATCGCTCGCACCCGCTCCTTCGCCGCCGCCGGCCCGGACGTCACCGCCCACAGCTTGCCCGCGGCCGCCGCCTCCGGGCGGCCGAACACCGGCACGGCGAGGTACCCGGCGCCGCGCTCGGAGTGGGCGATGGCGATCCGCCGCGCGCTCTGCGGCGAGATGGTGCTGAGCGAGACATGCAGGCCGCCGGGTCCAAGCCGATCCATCAGCCCGTGCTCGCCGAAGACGACGTTGTCCAACGCCCGGTCGTCGGCGAGCATGGTCATCACCACGCCGTCGCCGGCGACGCAGCCCTCGGGCGTCGCCGCGCTGCGGGCGCCGGCCGCGAGCAGCGGCTCGGCCTTCTCCGGGGTCCGATTGTAGACGCTGACGTCGAAGCCGGCCTCGAGCAGACGCCGCGCCATCGCCTGGCCCATGTTGCCGAGGCCTGCGAATCCTACCGCTGTTGCCATTCGTCGCCCCTCCGTCGGTAAACCTCGAGGCCACTATGGCCGAGCCTCGGGGGGCGGCAACTGACGGGCTGCGCCAGCCGGCGAACCCTCGGCGAACCGGCGGCGTACCCTGCGGGGGAAGACGCGGCCGGCAAACCGTGGCAGGGTGGTTCGAGGCAGGGAGAGGTGGTGCGATGCGGGCGGCGGTGGTGACGGTGGTGGCGGCTATGGCGACGATGGCGGCCGGGTGCGCGGGGCCGTCGCTGGACCGCGCGGACGCCATGGCCGGAGCCTGTCAGTTCAAGCCGTGCGTCTGCGCCGACGAGAGCGCGCCCTTCTGGCGGGTTCCCGAGACGGCCGAGATCATTTGGAGCGAGGACGGCAGGCCGTCATGCCCGCCGGGCTTCGCCCTCCAGCGCAAGCAAGAAGGGGGCTGAGGCCGAGCCGCTTCGGCTATCGCACCGGCTCGATCACTCCTGCGAGCAGTGCGGCGCCTGCTCAAATGCCCTCACCCCGACCCTCTCCCGCCGTGCGCGTTGCGCGCGGGAGAGGGAGGCGCGCGGCAGCACGAGGGGTTATTATTAGGTCGCAACCTCATCTCCCTCTCCCGCAGCGCGGGAGAGGGTTGGGGTGAGGGCCTGCCCGTTCGGGGGGAGCGCGCTCCTACAGCGTCATCTTGGTCAGCTCGACCGCGGTGCGCTTGCCCTCGACGATGACCAGGCCACTGTCGGTGACGAAGTACCCGGCCTTGCGGTCGGCATCGAGATCGTAGCCGATGACCGCCCCTTCCGGGATGCGGACGTTCTTCTCCAGGATGCAGTTGCGCAGCCTCGCCTTCCGGCCGATGTCGCAGTAGTCGAAGACGATGCAATTATCGAGCTCGGCTTGGGCGTGAACATAGACGTGGCGGCCGATGACGCAGTCGCGGACGATGCCCCCGGAGATGATGCAGCCGCCGGCCAGCACCGAGTCGATGGCCTGGCCGCGACGGTCGTTCTCGTCGAAGGCGAACTTGGTCGGCGGGTCCGAGTAGCCGGCGGTGCGAAGCGGCCACTGCCGGTTGAACAGGTTGAGCGCCGGCGAGATGGCCTTGATGTCCATGTTCGCCTCGAAGA
>JAXMOZ010000129.1:0-4544 GCA_034382075.1 Rhodospirillales bacterium | reverse complement strand
CGCGAGGCCGAGGCGCTGCAGCGGGCGATCGACGAGGCCTACGCCGCCGGCCTGATCGGCAAGAACGCCGCCGGCTCCGGCTGGGACTTCGACATGTACATCCACCGCGGCGCCGGCGCCTACATCTGCGGCGAGGAAACGGCGCTGCTGGAGAGCATCGAGGGCAAGAAGGGCCAGCCGCGGCTGAAGCCGCCGTTCCCGGCCAACGTCGGGCTGTGGGGTTGCCCCACCACCGTCAACAACGTCGAGACCATCGCCGTGGTGCCGGCCATCCTGCGCCGCGGCGGCGACTGGTTCGCAGGCCTCGGCCGGCCGAAGAACACCGGCACCAAGCTCTTCAACATCTCCGGCCACGTCAACCAGCCGTGCACGGTGGAAGAGGAGATGGGGATCCCGCTCAAGGAGCTGATCGAAAAGCACGCGGGCGGGGTGCGCGGCGGCTGGAACAACCTGCTGGCGGTGATCCCCGGAGGTGCCTCGGTGCCGCTGATCCCCAAGTCGGTCTGCGAGACGGTGAGGATGGACTTCGACTCGCTGCAGCAGGCGAAGTCGGGGCTGGGCACCGCCGGGCTGATGGTGATGGACAAGTCCACCGACATCGTCCGCGCGATTGCCCGGCTGTCGCGCTTCTACAAGCACGAAAGCTGCGGCCAGTGCACCCCCTGCCGGGAGGGCAGCGGCTGGATGTGGCGGATGATGGAGCGCCTGACCATCGGCAAAGCCAGCTTCGAGGAGATCGACCTTCTCGAGCAGGTGACCAAGCAGGTCGAGGGCCACACCATCTGCGCCTTCGGCGACGCCGCCGCCTGGCCGATCCAGGGCCTGCTCCGCCACTTCCGCCCCGAGATCGAACGGCGCGTGCGCGAGCACCAAAGCGCGCGCCCGCGCGCCGCCGCCTGAGGAACCGCGATGCCGAAGCTGACAATCGATGGAACGGCGGTGGAGGTCGAAGCCGGCCTGACGGTGCTGCAGGCCTGCGAGACCATCGGCGTCGAGATCCCCCGCTTCTGCTACCACGAGCGGCTGTCCATCGCCGGCAACTGCCGGATGTGCCTGGTCGCCATGGAAGGCTCGCCCAAGCCGATCGCGTCGTGCGCGATGCCGGCGGCGGAAGGCATGGTGATCCACACCAACACCCCCGAGGTGCACAAGATGCGCAAGGGGGTGATGGAGTTCCTGCTGATCAATCACCCCCTGGACTGCCCGATCTGCGACCAGGGCGGCGAATGCGACCTGCAGGATCAGGCCATGTTCTATGGCTTCGACCGCGGCCGGTTCCACGAGAACAAGCGGGCCGTGCGCGACAAGTACATGGGACCGCTGATCAAGACGATCATGACCCGGTGCATCCACTGCACCCGGTGCATCCGCTTCGCCACCGAGATCGCCGGCGTTCCCGAACTCGGCGCCACCGGCCGGGGCGAGAACATGGAGGTCGGCACCTACGTCGAGAAGGCGCTGACCTCCGAGCTCTCCGGCAACATGATCGACATCTGCCCGGTCGGCGCGCTCACCTCCAAGCCCTACGCCTTCGTCGCGAGGCCCTGGGAGCTGAGCAAGACCGAGACCGTCGACGTGATGGACGCGGTCGGCAGCAACATCCGCGTCGACGCCCGCGGCAGCGAGGTGTTGCGGGTGCTGCCGCGGTTGAACGACGAGATCAACGAGGAGTGGATCTCCGACAAGACCCGCTTCGCCAGTGACGGCCTGCGCCGGCAGCGGCTCGACCGGCCCTACCTGCGGGTCGACGGCAAGCTCAAGGAGGTCCGCTGGCAGGACGCGTTTGCCGCCATCGCCGAGAGGGTCAAGGGCCTGCCCGGCGTCAGGATCGCCGCCATCGCCGGCGACCTTGCCGATTGCGAGGCGATGGTCGCGCTCAAGGACCTGATGGCGGCCCTGGGCTCGCCGCACCTCGAGTGCCGCCAGGACGGCGCCGCGCTCGTGGCCGAGCCCCGCTCCGCCTACCTGTTCAACACCACCATCGCCGGCATCGAGTCGGCCTCGTCCTGCCTGCTCATCGGCACCAACCCGAGGCGCGAGGCGCCGATCATCAACGCCCGGCTGCGCAAGCGCTATCGCGCTGGCAACTTCCCCGTCGCGGCCGTCGGTTCGGTGGAGGCGTTGACCTACGCCTACGAGCACCTCGGCAACGATCCGCGGCTGTTGGATCGGCTGGGTTCGGACGACCACCCGTTCGCCCGGGTGCTCCGCGACGGCGAGCGGCCGATGATCGTCCTCGGCCAGGGCGCTTTGGCCAGGCCCGACGGCGCCGCGGTGCTGGCGGCAGCCCGGCGCATCGTCGACGCCTGCGGCATCGTCCGCGCCGACAGCGGCTGGAACGGTTTCAACGTGCTGCACACCGCGGCGGCGCGGGTGGGCGGCATGGACCTGGGCTTCCTTCCCGGCCGCGGCGGGCGCGACCTCGGAGGCATCCTTGCCGGGGCGGAAAGCGGGGAGATCGAGGTGGTCTACCTGCTCGGCGCCGACGAATTGCCGATGCAGCGGCTGGGCAAGGCGTTCGTCATCTACCAGGGCCACCACGGCGACGCCGGGGCGCATCGCGCCGACGTGATCCTGCCGGGCGCCGCCTACACCGAGAAGCACGGGACCTACGTCAACACCGAAGGCCGGGTGCAGATGGCGATGCGCTGCTGCTACCCGCTCGGCGAGGCGCGGGAGGACTGGAAGATCCTGCGGGCGCTGTCCGACGCGGTCGGCTGCTCGCTCCCGTTCGAGACGCTCGCCGACGTCCGCGCCAGGCTGCGCGAAGTCAACGACGTGTTCGCGGAGCGCGACGTGGCCCAGGTGGCGCCATGGGGCGCGTTCGGCCAGCCGGGCGCGCTGACGCCGGAGCCGTTTTCCAGCCCGATCACGAACTTCTACATGACCAACGCCATCAGCCGCGCCTCGGTGACCATGGCCGAGTGCACCAAGCTCTTTGCCAGCGGCGCAGACGAAAAGAAGACGGGCACCCATGGATGAGCTCTGGGCAACGCTGATCTGGCCGGTCCTGTGGACCGCGATCAAGATCGTTCTCATCGTCGGGCCGCTGATGCTGGCGATCGCCTACCTGACCTTCGCCGAGCGCAAGGTCATCGCGGCGATGCACCTGCGCAAGGGGCCGAACGTGGTCGGCCCCTTCGGCCTGCTGCAGCCGATGGCCGACGGCGTCAAGCTGCTGCTGAAGGAAACCATCGTCCCCAGCCGGGCGAACAAGGCGGTGTTTCTCATCGCCCCGATGATCACCTTCATCCTGGCGCTGGTGGCCTGGGCGGTGATCCCCTTCGGCGAGGGCATGGTGCTGGCCGACATCAACGTCGGCATCCTCTATCTCTTCGCCATCTCCTCGCTCGGCGTCTACGGCATCATCATGGCCGGCTGGGCCAGCAACTCGAAGTACGCCTTCCTCGGCGCGCTGCGCTCGTCGGCGCAGATGGTGTCCTACGAAGTGTCCATGGGCTTCGTGATCGTCACCGTCCTGATCTGCGTCGGCTCGCTCAACCTCAGCGACATCGTCCGGGCGCAGCAGGGGTCGCTCGGGATGTTCAACTGGTACGTCTTCCCGCTGCTGCCGATGGCGGTGATCTTCTTCGTCTCGACCCTGGCCGAGACCAACCGCCATCCGTTCGACCTGCCCGAGGCCGAGGCCGAGCTCGTCTCCGGCTACAACGTCGAATACTCGTCGATGACGTTCGCGCTGTTCTTCCTCGGCGAGTACGGCAACATGATCCTGATGTCGGCGATGACGTCGATCCTGTTCCTCGGCGGCTGGCTGCCGCCGTTCGACATCGCGCCGCTCAACTGGATCCCCGGGCCGATCTGGTTCGCGCTGAAGATCGCGGCCTGCCTGTTCGTTTTCCTGTGGGTGCGCGCGACCCTGCCGCGCTACCGCTACGACCAGCTCATGCGCCTCGGCTGGAAGATCTTCCTGCCGATCTCGCTGCTGGCGGTGGTGGTGGTCTCCGGCTTCCTGGTCGCCTTCGACATGGTCCCCGGCGCGAAATGAGCTGCGACACGGTGAGAGTAAGGTAGAGAAGGGTAGGGTAGAGCCGACATGAGCTTCATGGACCGCGCGGCGCGCACGATCTTTCTCACCGAGCTGGTTTCGGGGCTCAGCCTCACCTTCCGCTACATGTTCCGGCCGACGGTGACGCTGAACTACCCTTACGAGAAGGGGCCGATCTCGACCCGGTTCCGCGGCGAGCACGCGCTGCGCCGCTACCCCAACGGCGAGGAGCGGTGCATCGCCTGCAAGCTGTGCGAGGCCATCTGCCCGGCGCAGGCGATCACCATCGAGGCGGAGCCCAGGGCCGACGGCAGCCGCCGGACCACCCGCTACGACATCGACATGGTGAAGTGCATCTACTGCGGCTTCTGCCAGGAGGCCTGCCCGGTCGATGCCATAGTCGAGGGTCCCAACTTCGAGTTCTCCACCGAGACGCGCGAGGAGCTGCTCTATGACAAGGAGAAGCTGCTGGCGAATGGCGATCAATGGGAGGCGGAGCTCGCCGCCAATTTGGCCGCCGACGCACCCTACCGTTGAC
>JAXMOZ010000128.1:0-4605 GCA_034382075.1 Rhodospirillales bacterium | reverse complement strand
CAGTTTCAGCGGCTAAGAGCAATGCGGAGCACTCGCAACGAGAGCCGTGCCGATGCGCCTCGCCCTCTATGAACCGGACATTCCGCAGAACGCGGGAACGATGATGCGGATGGCCGCCTGCCTCGGCATCGGCCTCGACATCATCGAGCCGTGCGGCTTTCGCCTCGACGACCGCCGGCTGCGCCGCGCCGGCCTCGACTACCTGGACCGGCTGGCGATGCGGATCCACGAGTCGTGGCTGGCCTATGGCCGCTGGCGGACCGACGCCCTGCCGGGCTCCCGGCTGCTGCTGCTTTCGACCCGCGCCGAAACCCCCTACACCGCCTTCGCCTTCCGCTCCGACGACACGCTGATGGTGGGACGCGAAAGCGGCGGCGCGACGGACGCGGTGCATGCCGCGGCCGACGCCCGGCTCGCGATCCCGCTCGCCCGCGGCAGCCGGTCGCTGAACGTGGCCGTTGCCGCCGCCATGGTTCTCGGCGAGGCGCTGCGGCAGACGGAGGGCTTCCCCACATGAGCGGCATGACCGACGAGAGCAAGGCGCGCGCCGCGGCCTGGTTCACGGAGCTTCGCGACAAGCTGTGCGCCGCGTTCGAACGCATCGAGGCCGAGGGAACGGCAGCGGCCGCTTCGCCCGCGCGCTTCGTCCGCAAGGCCTGGGAGCGGCCGGGCGGCGGCGGCGGGGTGATGTCGCTCATACGCGGGGCCGTGCTGGAAAAGGCCGGCGTCAACGTCTCGACGGTGGAAGGCGTCTTCTCCGAGGCGTTCCGCGCCAGGATCCCGGGGGCGGCGGAGGATCCGCGCTTCTGGGCCTCGGGCATCTCCGTGGTCGTCCACCCGCGCTCGCCGATGGTGCCGGCGGCGCACATGAACACGCGGATGATCGTGACCACCCGAAGCTGGTTCGGCGGCGGCGCCGACATGACGCCGGTGTTCCCCAACGCCGAGGACACCGCCGCCTTCCACGCCGCCCTTCGCGCCGCCTGCGACGCCCACGGCACCGACGACTACGCCCGCTTCAAGGCCTGGTGCGACGACTACTTCTACCTGCCGCACCGGGGCGAGCCGCGCGGCGTCGGCGGCATCTTCTTCGACGAGCTGAGCAGCGGCGACTGGGAGGGCGACTTCGCTTTCGTCCGCGACGTCGGCCTGGCGTTCCTCTCGGCCTATCCGGCGATCATCCGCCGCTCCATGCATGAGCCATGGAGCGACGCCGACCGCCGGGCGCAACTGGTCAAGCGCGGCCGCTACGTCGAGTTCAACCTGCTCTACGACCGCGGGACGCTGTTCGGGCTGCAGACCGGCGGCAACACCGAGGCGATCTTGATGTCGCTCCCGCCCGAGGTCGCCTGGCCCTGATTGCCTCCCCTCGTCATCCTCGCGCTCGCCGCAAGCACCCACGACGCCGGCCAAATCCCGCCGCTCAAGACGTGGATCGCCGCAACGAGTGCGGCGATGACGAAAGGGGAGTTGCGGTTCCCGCGGCCGTCATCCTCGCGCTTGGTGTCGCTCGTCGCGAGGATCCACGCGACTGGCCGCAGCACACCGCCCTGCGCAGACGTCGATGGCAGTAACAAGTACGGCCATGACGTTGGTAAGCACGTCTTTCGAGCAAGGCGCTACAGGTTGTGCTTCGGCCTCAAACCGCGCGTCGAGCCTTACGCGTAGAAGGAGCCGCCGCCGCTGCCGATCAGGCGGACCAGGTCGGTCTGCCGGCGGCATTCGGTCTTTGCCAGAACCTGCTTCATCTGGAAACGCACGGTGCCGACGGTGACGCCGCGCTCGTCGGCGTAGTCGCGCAAGGCCGCGCCCCCGGCCACCGCCAACGCCAGCGCGGTTTCCGCCGGGGTCAGCCCGTAGTAGCGGCGCAGCCGACGTTCTGCCGTTTGCGCCTCGCGGACCGGGTCGTGGATCAGGACGAAGACCATGGCCGAGGCGAACTCATGGCGGAAGCCGCTGGACAGCGGCAGCGGCCGAGCCTCCAGCCTGTAGCCGGGCCTTCCCGAGGGTCGACCGATGATGCTCACCGGCCCGTCGTCCACGGCGGCGCCGGGCGCAGGCGCGCAGGCCCGCGCCACCGCCGCGCGCAGCACTCGCGCCGCCTTGGGATCGGCGGCTTCCAACCGGCCGTCGCGGATGAGCAGCCCGTCCCGGTCGGCGAAGATCTCGCGGGCCAGCGCGTTGAGGAAGATCACGCCGCCGCCGGCATCGAGGACCATCCCGGCGGAGGGGAGGCTGTCGAACGCCGCCGCCATCAGCGTGGCGTAGCCGCCCAGCTCCCTCAACCGCAGGTAAAGGTCGCAGGACTGCTCGAAGTGCGGGACGTAGGCCTCCAGGGTGCGAATCTGCCTGGGGCTCATCTCGCCGCGGCCTGAGGCCTGGGCGCAGGTGACGATGGTGGTGAAGCGGGGGGAGCGGGCCAGGTTGACGTGGGCGAGGTAGCCCAGATCGTACCTCGGCAGGAACTCGTGGTGGAAAGCGCTGGAGCGGAGCTCGTCCGCCGAGATCAATTGGCGGTCGTCTAGGACCGAGCAGCGCGGGGCGCGATTGACCCGTGGAACCCTGACGTCGGTCTCGAGGTAGTTTTCGAGATAGTCCTTGTCGGAGCCCTCGGGTGCGCCGCCGCCGACGCCGATCAGGACTTGGCTCGCCTCCTGATCGACGATCTTGAGATAGGCCGCGTCGCAGCCCATGAGGGTGGCGAAGCGGCTCATCACGTCGTGGATCAGCAGCGGTTGCCGCAGCCCATCGTAGATGGCCTCGGCAAGCTCGGTATCGGCAACGGGCGTGTCCGGCATGCGCCCTCCGAACGATCGGAAAATGTAGAACGCTTCCAATCCTAGCGGAGGCATCTCCCAAATGGGAGATGCATCATGCGGGATGCCTAATTAGAAGAAGTACGGCGTTTGCGAAGCCATACCGCTATGGCGGCCTCGGGTGAGGCGGTTGCTCGCGACAGTGGGGGGTACGTCGCCGTCGGTTGCGCACTCTGCGGTTGGGGGTCCACAGTCGGCCCCGAACGATGGGCAACCGCCTCACCCAACTATTACCCCGGCTCACCGCGGCTGGCTAGCGTTTGCGCGCACATCTTTTGCGCGGTCTGCATGTTCTCGTCGGGCGTGCAGGCAGCTTGGTTATGACTCGCGCGTAAATCGCCTTCGTCCCCAATTGCCGTACACAGCCGCCCGCTGCTAAACGACCCTCGCCGCCCAGCGCCGCGGCAGGGCTCGGGGACGCGGGAGGCCGATGACCTACGAGATCGACAGCTTCGGCACGGTGACCGTGGCGATGTGCGTCTTCTTCATCGGCCACGCCCTGGTCCGCCGCTTCGCCGTCTTGCGCGACTACGCCTTTCCCGAGCCCATGGTGGGCGGGTTGGCGTTCGCGCTCGGCGTCGCCTGCCTGTTCTGGCTTGCGGACATCGTGATCGCCTTCGACGTGGTCCGCCGCGACCTGCTGCTCGTCTATTACTTCGCCGCCCTCGGCATTCAGACCGACCTGCGCCAAGTTTTCGCCAACCGCAGGCCGCTTCTGGTGCTCATTGGCCTCGCCGGCGCCTTCGTGGTGGTGCAGAACCTCACCGGCATCGCGATTGCCGAATCGCTTGGTCATGAACCCGCCAACGGCATCGTAGTCGGCTCCATGGCGCTGATCGGCCGCTCGGGCACGACCGTCGCCTGGGCGCCCTGGTTCGGCGAACGGTTCGGGCTGGAGCACGTCTCCCGGCTCGGGCTCGCCGCCAACATGACCGGGCTGATCGCCGCCTGCTGCATCGGCGGCCCGCTGGCGCGGGCCCTGATCCGGCGTCACCGGCTGTCGGGTCCGAGCCCGGTAGGCGCCCCCGATCCGAATGGCTCCACCGCCGACGAGGCGCCACGGCTCGATCACCATGCCTTCCTGCTGGCGCTGCTGCGGTTGCACATCGCCATCCTTGCCGGCGAGGCGCTGCAGAGGGGCCTGCAGCTGGTCGGCATCACCATGCCGTTCTACGTCACCTGCCTGATCGCCGGCATCCTGTTCGCCAGCCTCACGCCGCGGCTGACCAAAGACATCGACCTCAGGGCCAGCGACGCCGGGATCACGCTGATCGCCTATGTCAGCCTCGGCCTGTTCTACACCATGACGATCATGAGCCAGCAGCTCTGGACGGCAGGCGAGTTCCTCTCCCTGATCAGCATCAATATCGTGGTTCAGGCGGCCTTGGCCGCGGCCTGCGCCTACCTTGTCGTCTTCCGCGTCTTCGGCGGCGACTACGACGCCGCGGTCATCAGCGCCGGCTTCGTCGGTATCGCGCTGGGCTCCACCGCGACGACGCTCGCGATCATGGCGGCGGTGGCGACGCAATACGGCCGGTCGCACAAGGCGTTCGTCATCGTCCCGCTCGCCTGCGGCATTTTCATCGACATCATCAACTCGGCGCTGATTGCGCTGTTCGCTTCGATGATCTGACGCATCTTTGCGCCCATCCAGGTCTTCGATGATAGGGGTCGGGAAGGTTTCCCTCCCCGCCCTCCGAACCGCACGTGCGGTTTTCCCGCATACGGCTCTCCGGTCGGTGGTTTCCTCATCGGGAGTGTCTCGCGGCGAGCCAGGCTGGGTGAAGGG
>JAXMOZ010000127.1:0-4727 GCA_034382075.1 Rhodospirillales bacterium | reverse complement strand
ACCGCAACAACCGGCTGAAGCGGCTGATCGAGCTGCGCGCGCCCGAGATCATCATCCGCAACGAGAAGCGGATGCTGCAGGAATCGGTGGACGCGCTGTTCGACAACAGCCGCCGCGGCCGGCCGATCACCGGCGCCAGCAAGCGGCCTTTGAAGTCGCTGAGCGACATGCTCAAGGGCAAGCAGGGCCGCTTCCGGCAGAACCTGCTCGGCAAGCGCGTCGATTACTCCGGCCGGTCGGTGATCGTCGTCGGCCCCGAGCTCAAGCTGCACGAGTGCGGCCTGCCGAAGAAGATGGCGCTCGAGCTGTTCAAGCCGTTCATCTACTCCAAGCTCGAGCTCTACGGCATGGCGACCACCATCAAGGCGGCGAAGCGCATGCTGGAGAAGGAGCGGCCGGAGGTCTGGGACATCCTCGAGGAGGTCATCCGCGAGCACCCGGTCCTGCTCAACCGGGCGCCGACCCTGCACCGCCTCGGCATTCAGGCGTTCGAGCCGGTGCTGATCGAGGGCAAGGCGATCCAGCTGCATCCGCTGGTCTGCGCCGCCTTCAACGCCGACTTCGACGGTGACCAGATGGCGGTGCACGTGCCGCTGTCGCTGGAGGCGCAGCTCGAGGCCCGGGTGCTGATGATGTCGACCAACAACATCCTCAGCCCGGCGAACGGTAAGCCGATCATCGTCCCGTCGCAGGACATCGTGCTCGGCCTCTACTACCTCAGCATGGACATCGAGGGCGAGCCGGGCGAGGGGAAGGCCTTCGCCGACATCGGCGAGATCCACCACGCGCTGGAGGCCCGGGCGACGACCCTGCACGCCAAGGTCAGGGCCCGCTACCGGACGGTGGATCCCGAGGGCAAGCCGATCACCGTGGTCGTCGACACGACGCCCGGGCGAATGCTTCTGTCCGAGACGCTGCCGCGCCACCCCAACGTGCCCTTCGACCTGATCAACCGGCTCCTGACCAAGAAGGAGATCTCGGGCGTCATCGACGCGGTCTATCGCAACTGCGGCCAGAAGGAGACGGTCATCTTCGCCGACCGGATCATGGGCCTCGGCTTCTCCTATGCGTCGAAGGCCGGCATCTCGTTCGGCAAGGACGACCTGGTGGTGCCGGAGACCAAGGTGGCGCTGGTTCGGGCCACCGAGGACCGGGTCAAGGAGTACGAGCAGCAGTACCTGGACGGGCTGATCACCCAGGGCGAGAAATACAACAAGGTGGTCGACGCCTGGGCGCACTGCACCGACCAGGTCGCGGACGCGATGATGCAGCGGATCTCGACCACGGCCCCCGGCGACATGGTCAACTCCGTCTACATGATGGCCCACTCCGGCGCCCGCGGCTCGGCCGCGCAGATGAAGCAGCTGGCCGGCATGCGCGGGCTGATGGCGAAGCCGTCGGGCGAGATCATCGAGACCCCGATCATCTCCAACTTCAAGGAGGGGCTCACCGTCCTCGAGTACTTCAACTCGACCCACGGGGCGCGGAAGGGCCTGGCCGACACGGCGCTGAAAACCGCCAACTCCGGCTACCTGACCCGGCGGCTGGTGGACGTGGCCCAGGACTGCATCGTTCTGGAGGACGATTGCGGCACCACCAACGGCATCACCGTGCGGCCGGTGGTGGAGGGCGGCGAGATCGTCTCGGCGCTCGGCGAGCGGCTGCTCGGCCGCTGCGCCGCGGAAGACGTGCTCGATCCGGTCAGCGACCGGGTGATCGTCCACGCCGGCGAGATGATCGACGAGGACGCGGTCGTCGCCGTCGAGGCGGTCGACCTGGAGGCGGTGAAGATCCGCTCGGTGCTGACCTGCCAGACCCACAACGGCGTCTGCGGCAAGTGCTACGGCCGCGACCTGGCCCGCGGCACCCGGGTCAACATCGGCGAGGCGGTGGGCGTCATTGCCGCACAGTCGATCGGCGAGCCGGGGACGCAGCTCACCATGCGCACCTTCCACATCGGCGGCGCCGTGCAGCGCGGCGCCGAGCAGTCGAAGGTGGAAGCGTCGGCCGACGGCACCATCCAGCTCCGCAACTGCAACACCGTGCGCAACAGCTCCGGCGTCCCGGTGGTGATGAACCGCAACGCGGAGATGGTGCTCAGCGACGCCCAGGGGCGCGAGCGCGCCCGTCACCGGCTGCCGTACGGGGCGAAGGTGCTGAAGGAGGACCGCAGCGAGGCCAAGCGCGGCGACCGGCTGGCGGAGTGGGATCCCTACACCCTGCCGATCGTCACCGAGCGCGAAGGCTTCGTTCACTACGTCGACCTGGTCGAGGGCGTCTCCGTCGTCGAGCAGGTGGACGAGGCCACCGGCATCGCCTCGAAGGTGGTCATCGACTGGAAGTCGCAGCCCAAGGGCGGCGAGCTCAAGCCGCGGATCACGCTCCGCGACGAGAACGGCGAGCTGCTTACCCTGGAGAACGGCCTCGAGGCCCGCTACTTCCTGTCGGTCGACGCCATCCTCTCGGTGGAGCCCGGACAGAAGGTGCACGCGGGCGACCTGCTCGCCCGCATCCCGCGCGAATCCGCGAAAACCAGGGACATCACCGGCGGCCTGCCGCGGGTGGCGGAGCTGTTCGAGGCGCGCAAGCCCAAGGATCACGCCATCATCAGCGAGATCGCGGGGCGGGTGGAATTCGGCAAGGACTACAAGGCGAAGCGGCGAATCGTCGTCGTTCCCGACGACGGTGAGGGCGATCCCCGCGAGTACCTGATCCCCAAGGGCAAGCACATCAGCGTGCAGGAGGGCGACTTCGTCGAGGCCGGCGACCCGCTGATGGACGGCAACCCGGTGCCCCACGACATCCTCAGGGTGCTGGGCGTCGAGGCGCTGGCGGCCTACCTGACGGCGGAGATCCAGGAGGTCTATCGGCTCCAGGGCGTGAAGATCAACGACAAGCACATCGAGGTGATCGTTCGCCAGATGCTGCAGAAGGTCGAGATCACCGAGCCCGGCGACACCACCTTCCTCGTCGGCGAGCAGGTCGATCGGATGGAGTTCGACGAGTTCAACAACAAGGCGCTGGAGGGCGGCGATCGTCCGGCCGAGGGCCTGCCGGTTCTGCAGGGCATCACCAAGGCCAGCCTGCAGACCCGGTCGTTCATCTCGGCGGCGTCGTTCCAGGAGACGACCCGGGTGCTGACCGAGGCGGCGGTCTCGGGCAAGGTCGATGCGCTGCAGGGGCTGAAGGAGAACGTCATCGTCGGCCGGTTGATCCCGGCCGGCACCGGCAGCGTCATGAACCGCTACCGCCGCATTGCCGCCGAGCGCGACCAGCAGGCGGCTGTGGCGCACGAGGAGGCCAGCGAGAAGGCAGCCGCGGCCTTGCCGCTGCCGGCCGAGAAGGCGCAGCCGCAGGCCTCGGACGCCGAGTAACCGAAGGCTCGGCCGCGGTCCTTCACCCGAGGGGACCGCGGCCGGCGCCGCTTTCGGCTTTGCGGCAATTCATCCGGTATTGCTGCTTGACGGGCTCAGGGACAGCCCATAGTATCCGCCTCCTTCCGATGCGGAGCCGGTGGTGGGCTTGCCAGTCCAAACGCGGCTTCGAGCGAGACAGGAAAAATTAAAGAGGCGCTGAGGGCGCGGGAAAGACGAGCCACATGGCTTGTTTTTGTCTGTCGCCCTTCGGTTTGCCGAGGGTTCGGGGTCACAAAAGCAGCCGACATCGGGCGATGTCGGCATCGAGGGTCTTACATGCCGACGATCAACCAGCTGGTTCGCAATCCGCGCAAGGCGCCGGTCACGCGCAATAAGGTTCCGGCGCTCGAGGGCTCGCCGCAGAAGCGCGGCGTTTGCACCCGCGTCTACACGACGACGCCGAAGAAGCCGAACTCGGCTCTGCGGAAGGTGGCCCGGGTGCGGCTGACCAACGGCTTCGAGGTCACCAGCTACATCCCCGGCGAAGGCCATAACCTGCAGGAGCACTCGGTGGTGCTGCTGCGCGGCGGCCGGGTGAAGGACCTTCCGGGCGTGCGCTATCACATCATCCGCGGCGCGTTGGACACGCAGGGCGTCAGCGCCAGGCGGCAGCAACGCTCCAAGTACGGCGCCAAGCGGCCGAAGTAGGGGATCAGCCGATGTCGAGACGCCGCGCCGCCGAGAAACGCGACATTCTGCCCGACCCGAAGTACGGCGACATGTTGCTGACCAAGTTCACCAACGGGCTGATGCTGGACGGCAAGAAGTCGATCGCAGAGCGTACGGTGTACGGCGCGCTCGACCTGATGGAGAAGAGGACGCGTCAGGACCCGCTGAAGACGTTCCACGAGGCGCTGGAGAATGTCCGGCCGATCCTCGAGGTCCGTTCGCGCCGGGTCGGCGGCGCCACCTATCAGGTTCCGGTCGAGGTCCGCGCCACCCGGCGGCAGTCGCTGGCGATCCGCTGGATCGTCGACGTCGCCCGCAAGCGCTCCGAGAACACCATGGTCGAGCGGCTCGCCGGCGAGCTCCTCGATGCTGCGAACAATCGCGGCGCCGCGGTGAAGAAGCGCGAGGACACGCACCGCATGGCGGAGGCCAACAAGGCCTTCTCCCATTATCGCTGGTAGCCCGAAGCAGGATCCGCACTGATGCCTCGGACCACGCCGCTCGACCAATACCGCAACATCGGCATCATGGCCCACATCGATGCGGGCAAGACGACGACGACCGAGCGCATCCTCTACTACACCGGAAGGTCGTATAAAATCGGCGAGGTGCACGAGGGCACCGCGACGATGGACTGGATGG
>JAXMOZ010000126.1:0-4825 GCA_034382075.1 Rhodospirillales bacterium | reverse complement strand
AGACGTCGGGGATCCGGAGCAGCTCCGAGCGGATGTCCTCGACCTTGTCGCGCACCTCGCGCTCGGAGAAACCGTCGGCGACGAAGCCGTAGATGATGCCGTAGGTATCGCCGAAGTCGTCGTCGAAAAACGGCCCGGCGATGCCGGTGGGCAGGGTGTGGTGGATGTCGCCCACCTTCTTGCGCACCTGGTACCAGGCCTCCGGCACCTCGACGGGCGGCGTGTCTTCGCGGAGGTTGACGAAGATCGTGGTGCGCCCGGCGGTGGTGTAGCTGTTGAGGAAGTCGAGGTACGGCGTCTCCTGCAGCTTCCGTTCCAGCCGCTCGGTCACCTGCAGCGTCGTTTCCTCGATCGTTGCGCCGGGCCAGCCCGCCTGGACCACCATCGTCCGGAAGGTGAACGCCGGATCCTCGTTGCGGCCGAGGCTGTAGAACGAGTAGAGGCCGGCGGCGAGCAGAGTCACCATGAAGAAGGTGACGATCTGGCGCTCCTTGAGCGCCCACGCCGAGAGGTTGAAGCCGCTCACGACGGCGCCCCGAGCAGCCTCACCTTCTGCCCGGGCCGCAACACCTGCACCCCGGCGGTGACCACCAGCTCGCCCTCCTCGAGCCCCGAGGCGATGGCGACGCTGTCGAGGGCGAACTGACCCACCTCCACCGGGCGCAGCGACACGGTCATGGCGTCCCGATCGACGACCCACACCGCCGGCCGTCCCTCGGTCCGGGTCAGCGCCGACGGCGGAACGACGATGCCGGGCGTGGCGTCGAGGGTGACGCTGCCGATGACCGTCGAGCCCAGCCGCATCGCCTCCGGCGGATCGTCGAGGCCCGCGCGCACCTTGAACGTCCGCGTCACCGGGTCGGCTTGCGGCGAAACCTCGCGCACCCGCGCCACCGCCCGCACCGCAGGATCGCTGGCCAGGACAACGTCTATGGGCTTGTCGCCGGAGGCGGCGCGGAGGATCCGCTCCGGCACGTCGAAGACGGCGTCGCGGCCGCGTTCGCGCGCCACCCGCACGATCATCTGGCCGGCGCTGACAACCTCGCCCGGCTCGGCGCCGCGGGCGGTGACGGAGCCACCGGCGTCGACGATCAGGTCCGTGTAGCCGAGGTTGTCCTCGGCGATGGCCAGCCTGGCGCGGGCGTCGTCGAACTGCGCCTGCGCCGCGACCATGGCCTGGCGGGCCTGGTCGTAGCGCACCCGGGTGGTGAAGCCGCTGGCGATCAAGGACTGCTGCCGGCCGAAATCGGCGCGGGTCTTGCTGAGCTGCCCGCGCGCCGACTCGAGCGCCGCGCGCGCCTGGCGAAGCTGGTTCTCCGCCGGTTCGCGCTCCAGCCGGGCGACGACCTGACCCGCTTCGACCGCGTCGCCGACGTTGACCGCACGCTCGATCATCCGCCCGCTGACGCGAAAGGAGAGGCTCGCCTCCTCTTCCGCCTGGACCTGGCCGGTAATGCTGACGGGCTCGCCGCCGGTGCCCATGGTGACGGTGACGACCCGAACCGGGCGCACCGGCTCCGGCGCCGGCGGCGGCTCTTCGCCGCAGGCCGTCGCCAACGCAACGATCATGAACACGAAGACGGCGCGGGCCACTATGGAGCGGCCGATGCGCCGGCTGCCCCGGCGGCCTCGTGCGGTGGTGTCAGTCGCTGTGCCCGCCACTCGAACCACCGTTGAATCAGCCCAGGCGTTTTCGTCCCGCCTTCGGGTCTTCTACCTCAGCGGTGTACTTCAGGCAACAGATCGCCTGCTACCGTCGCCTAGAACCGGCCGCCGCGCAAAACCTCCACGTCGGATACCGTCACCACCCCGCGGTAGTCCTCGAGCAGCTTGCCGACCTCGGCCATGATCGCCTCCGCCGCCTCGGCCGAGACGATGGTGACGATGATGACCTGGTTGGCCGCATCCATGAGCTGGTTGCGGTCCCAGGCCGAGCGCAGGCCACGGCCGCCGATGGCCGGGATCAGGGTGTAGCCGGGCGATCCGGCGCGGTTCAGCACGTCGATCAGCAGCGGCCGCGCCGGCGTCTCGATGATGACTTCGATTTTCTTTCGCTTGTGCAACTCGACCATGATCAGGGTCCTGGTGTCGCCGCAAGCCACTGCGCCGCGGCGAAGTAGAGCGGGATGCCGACGAGCACGTTGAACGGGAACGTGACCGCCAAGGACAGCGTCAGGTACACCGCGGCGTTGGCCCGGGGAAGGGCGATGCGCATGGCCGCCGGCACGGCGATGTAGGAGGCGCTGGCGGCGAGCACCGCCAGCAGCGCCGTGCTCCCCGGCTGAAGCCCGACCAGGGTCGCCGCCGCCAGTCCGAGCGCCGCGCCGATCAGCGGCATGTAGATGGCGAAGATCAACGGACCCGGTGCCAGCACCTTGCTGCCGGTGAGCTGGCGCGCCGCGACCAGCCCCATGTCGAGGAGGAACAGGCAGAGGACGCCGGTGAACGGCGCGACCAGGAACGGCGCCACCCGCTCCATCCCCCGCTCTCCGGTCAGCCAGCCGATGACGAAGGAGCCGACCAGGACGACGACGCTGCTGTTGAGCAGGATCTCGCGCACCAGGTGGCTCATGGCCCGCTGAGAAACGCCGCCCGCGCCGCGGCTGGCGGCGAGGTGGGCAAGCAGCAGGCCGCTGACGATCGCCGGCGTCTCCATCAGCGCCACCACGGCGACCATGTAGGTGTCGTAGACCACGTTCTGGGTGCCGAGGAAGCTCACTGCGGTGACGAAGGTGACGACGCTGACCGAGCCGTAGTGGGCCGAGACGGCAGCGGCGGTGTCGCTGTCGAAGCGGGTTGTGGCGCGCAGCAGGAAGAAGCCGATGACCGGGATGAGAAAGCTGAGCAGGATGCCGGCGGTCATGGCGCCGGCCATGCCCGCGGCCGCCTCGCCGCCGGCCATGGCCGCGCCGCCCTTGAAGCCGATCGCCATCATCAGGTAGAGCGCGAGGGTCTTGCCGACGGCTTCGGGGATGGTGAGATCGGAGCGGGCGAGCCCCGCGCCCATGCCCAGAATGAAGAACAGAATGGGCGGCGAGAGAAGGTTGTCGCCGGCGACGCTGAGAAGTTCACCCATGCCCGAGCCCCTGAAGCCTGCAGCGGCGCGCAACAGCCTTTCGCACCTGCAGCGAAGGGTTTCCTAGATCATCGCGGTCAGGGACGCAACGATGGCGGCCGCAGCGACGGGGCCGAGACCCGCGGTCAAGACCGAGCCGCCGCTCTTCGATGAGCTGGAGAGAGGTGCGACAGGTCTGAATCAAAACCTGCAGCGCCTCGGTGCAAGAACGTCGTTTCCGCTCGTTGGGGCTGTACTTGTTACGCCGTCCCTTCACTTCTTCCTGGTCCACTGAAGGCGCGGATCGCCGCAACACTACCAACCATCACCGCTGCAGTTGCTGGCGCTGCTGTTAGTGCTACAAGAGTACTTCATCAGATGTTTCTCTTGCCCAGACTCGCCAGATACCGCCCTGAGAGGCACCACAAGCGGCCAAGTAGACAGCTTGTTCAAGAGGATATCGCGTACACCCGCCTTCTACAAGAAGGAGCTGGCGTCGTCTTCACGCTTCGGCGAGAACTACATGTACTCTGCGTGATCATAAGGAAATACCCCATAATTGGGCTCGCTAGTCGCTTAGAAGGTCTCCAATTCGTATGTTCGTTCGTTAAGAGGTTACATCAGCGAGTTACCGACGGCGTATACTACGACATTGTCGACAACCCCGATTTCTCCCAGGCATTCGGGCGTTCCTTCGAGCGATTTGTTGGAGACATGCTCCGGCGGGGGTATCGTCGCGGCGACGTTCTAACAGAAGATGAGTTCATCAGCGGAAAGGGCAGTAAGCGGACTGTGGACTGGATCGTCGACGATGAGGACGCAGCGCTTTTTGTTGAGTGCAAAACGAAGCGGATGCGCCTCGACGGCACTATAAGGATGTCACCCGATTCGCAGGAAGACGATGCGGCGGTCTTGGCCAAAGCGCTGTGCCAAGCTTACAAGAGCCTCAGAGACTATCAGGAGGGGCGATACCTGGGAAGTCGCCATACAAGTTATAAATGATATCGGAATTACGGATTATTATTACATGTCCTATTGCAGACAACGGGGCAAGAGTGCACAGGGAGTGAATGGCGGAAGCATCTCCAAGTTGTTCTTTGCAGAGCGGGCGGAGACGGCGGGATTCCTCTTCAGCTCTGATTTCGACTCGATTTGGGATCAGGCGCGCGATGTGGCGGCGGGGCTGCCGCAGCCCGAGTAGCCGGGCGTTGGGCCGAGGGTCCGGTCGCGGCGGCGGGACGGGGCAGGGGAAGGGGAGGGATTGGCATGATCATCACCACCACCGACGGCGTGGAGGGGCGCCGGACCATCGACTATCTCGGCGTCGTCAGCGGCGAGGCGGTCATGGGCACCAACGTCTTTCGCGATTTCTTCGCCGGCATTCGCGACGTGGTCGGCGGCCGCTCCGGGTCCTATGAGAAGGAATTGCGCCGGGCGCGGACCATGGCGCTGGAGGAGATGGCGGAGAAGGCCGAGGAACTGGGCGCCGACGCGGGGGTCGGCGTCGACCTCGACTACGAGCACCTCGGCGCCGGCGACCGCTCGATGTTGATGGTCAGCGCCAACGGCACCGCGGTGAAGCTGGCGAAGTAAGGTCTTTTCGGGGAAGCCGGCAGTAGAACCACTCGTCATGCCCGTACTTGTTAGAGGCCGTCTTGAAACCGGATTTGGGGTGGATGGCCGGGTCCAGATGTGATTCCAAACGGTTGTCGAAGCCGGTTTGGAGAGCGTCATGTGGACACCGACCACCCGCGAGCAGCATAGCCGTGC
>JAXMOZ010000125.1:0-4923 GCA_034382075.1 Rhodospirillales bacterium | reverse complement strand
ACGATCGGCTTGTGCAGCGCGCGCAGCGCCTTCAGGGCGCTGAACTCGACGTCGTTGAGGTCGCCGTAGGTGACGAACAGGATGATGTCGGCGTAGCGCACCGTCGCCTCGGCGATGGCGGCCCGCTCGTCGCCGGCGACCTCGTTGATGCCGGGCGTGTCGACCATCACCAGCCGGGTGTCGGCGAAGCCCTTGACGATTTCCCGGCTCGGCGACCAGTCCTGGCGGGCGAGGTCGCGGGTCTTGCCGGCGGTGGCGGCGACGGCGAAGGCCGAGCGGCCGAGCAGGGCGTTCAACAGCGAGCTCTTGCCGGAGTTGACCTCGCCGAACGCCGCGATCTCGACCACGCCCTTCTCCAGCTTCTCCAGCATGGTGTCGATCTCGTCCAGCTCCGGCGCCACCGCCGCGCGCTCGTGCTCGCGCAGCTCGGTGCGCGACAGCTGGCGGAGAGCCTCGAGCGTCTCGCGATACTGCTTGTCGTGGGCGGCCATGGTTTCTCGCAAATCCTTAAGGTGCGGCGGTCGTCACGACGACGCCGTCCCGCCCGTGCCGGGCGGCGAGCGCTTCAAGCTGGGCGACGACGGCGGAAACCTCGGCCGGACGGTCGACTTCCTCTTCGCCGGCGCCGTTCGGGCCCTCGCTGATCCTGACGGTGGGCTTCGGCGCGGCGGCGCTGGTGACGATGTCGGCACCGATTGCCGCGCCCGCAAGCTTGGCGGCGATCGCCGCGCGGGTTTCGGCGAGGTCGTCGGCACGCATCAGGTCGGCCTTGTTGAGCACCACGAGCAGGGTCCGCTGCCGGCGGGCGAGGGCTTCGAGCGCCGCCTGCTCGTAATCGCGGAGGTCCTGGTCGACGACGAAGAGCGCGAGATCGCTTACCGCCGCCGGCGCCAGCCGCTCCAGGTTGCGTCCGCGGTCGGTGTCGAGCCCGGCAAGCTCGGCGACCTCGACGGCGAGCGGCGCGTCGCCGGAGGGCTTCGCCAGCGCCTGGGCGAGCGCCGCCACCAGCGCGCTCTTGCCGGCGCCGCGCACGCCGGCGACCGTGACCCTGAGCCGCCCCGGGTCGCGCGCCCGGCTCGCGGCGCGGGTGACCTCGGCGCCCACCGCCGCAGCCTCGATGCGGTCGAGGGCGTGTTTGTCGTAAAGCTTGCCGAGCCGGTCCTCGGGCGTCAGCCGGCGGTGGTAGGGAAGCTGCCGGGCCGCCGGCCGCGTCCGCCGCGGCCTGAGCTTGAGCCAGGCGAACAGCGCCAGCCCGCCCAGCAGGCCCGTGACCCCGAGCACATAGGCCAGCCGGTACTCGGGGTGGGTGATCGTGTCGACGGTCACCATCACCCGCGACAGCACCGCCAGCGCCAGCGCCACGGCGGCGGCGGCGGCGACGACGGGGATGAACCTGGCGAAGCGTTGGAACATGGGGCGGGGAGTATAACGCACCGGCACGCCCCTCGTTCCGCTTTACGACCGCCCGCTCATCTCCACGCCCTCGCCGCCGGACCGGCCGCCATGCCTTGGCCTTTCGCTCAGGAAGCGGCGGCCAGCGCCTGGCCGCGCTGCATCACCAGCTCGGTCGGCAGCTCGATGTTGACCTCGATGGTCGAGACCGTGCCGGAGTTCTCGAACTCCACCGAGATCATGTCCTCGTCGATCTGGATGTACTTGGCGATCACCTCCATGAGCTCGGCCTGGAGCTTCGGCAGGTAATCCGGGCGGTTCGACCCGGCCCGCTCGTGGGCAAGCAGGATCTGCAGCCGCTCCTTCGCCTCGTCGGCCGACGTCTTCGGCCGGGTGCGGAAGTAGCTCAAAATGCTCATGCAGCCCTCCACAGGAGGCGAGAGAACAGGCCCCGGCGCTCGGGCTTGGGAAAGCGCACCTCGATGGTTTCGCCGAGGAAGCGGCCGACCGCCTCGTTGTAGGCGGCAGCGGCGGGCGACTCGCCGTCGAGGATGACCGGGGTGCCGAGGTTGGACGACTTGAGCACCGACTGGCTCTCCGGGACGATCCCGATCAGCGGGATGGCCAGGATCTCGAGCACGTCGTCGACTTTCAGCATCTCGCCGCGGTTCACCCGGTTGACGTCGTAGCGGGTGAGCAGCAGGTGCTCCTTGACCGGCTCCAGGTTCTCCTCGGCGCGGCGCGAGCGGCTCTGCAGCACCCCCAGGATCCGGTCGCTGTCGCGGACCGAGGAGATCTCCGGGTTGGTGACGATCACGGCCTCGTCGGCGTAGTAGAGGGCCATCAGGGCGCCGCGCTCGATCCCGGCGGGGCTGTCGCAGATGATGTAGTCGAACGTCTCCTTGAGCTCGTCGATCACCTTGCCGACGCCCTCGCGGGTCAGCGCGTCCTTGTCGCGGGTCTGGCTGGTCGGCAGGATCGCCAGGTTCTCGACCCGCTTGTCCTTGATCAGCGCCTGGTTGAGGCGGGCGTCGCCGTTGATGACGTTGATGAAGTCGAAGACGACCCGGCGCTCGCAGCCCATGATCAGGTCGAGATTGCGCAGGCCGACGTCGAAGTCGATGACGACGGTTTTGTAGCCGCGGAGCGCAAGGCCGGCGGCAAAGGCGGCGCTGGTCGTGGTTTTGCCGACCCCGCCCTTGCCCGATGTCATGACGATGACTTTAGACAAGTGTTCCTCCAACGGTTGGTGGTGAAGCCTCGAAACATCGTCCCCCGGTTCGCGGAGGGGACCGTCCCTCACGTGAGTTCCTCGATGACGACCTGTTCGTTGCCGAGGTAGATCTGCACCGGCTTGCCGATGAGCTCCTCGGGGATGTCGTCGCGCACCCGCCAGTAGCCGGCGACGGAGACCAGCTCCGCCTCCAGGCTGCGGCAGAAGATGCGCGCCTGCGGGTTGCCGGCGATGCCGGCCAAGGCCCGGCCGCGAAGGGCGCCGTAGACGTGGATGTGGCCGTCGGCGATGAGCTCCGCGCCCGGGCTGATGGAGGCGAGGACGATGAGGTCGCCTCCTTGCGCGTAGATCTGCCGGCCCGAGCGCACCGGGTGGACGACGACCTTGCTGGGTGCGGCCTGCGGCTGCTGCTCCTCGCCGACGGATGAGGCGGTTTCGGCGGATGGCGCGGACGCGGCTTGCTGATCTCCTGGGGCCGGCGCAGGCTCGGCGGCCGCAACCGGCGCTGCCGCCCCGTCCTCGGGCTTCGCCTCCGCGTCCGCCTGGCGCGATGGCGCGGGCCGCATCGCCGCCTGCCGCCCCTCGGGCAGCACCACCATGCCGGCGTTCTCGGCGATCTTGTTCTGCTCCTCGGTGCCGTTCTGGACACCAAAGGCCATCAGCCGGTGCTGGCGCAGCCGCCGCCGGAGCTCGGCCATGTTGAACGGCGGCTCGTTGCCGAGATCCTGAAGATCGAGCACCACCGGCGCGTCGGTGAAGAAGCCCGGCGCCTGGGAGATCTTCTCCGTCAGCAGCTTATAGAACGCCGGGTGCTTCGGCTCGATCAGCCGCAACACGATCATCGTGTATGAGCCGCCGCGAAGCTGGAACGGCGGCCTCGCGCTCTGCTCCACGGGTTGCGCCTCAACTGCCAAGTTCATGCACGTTTCCGTCGGGTCTGGGCCGGGGCGGGCCCCGGTGCATTCGCTGGTTGGGATAATGTCTGCTCCGGCGAGGGCGTCGCAGGAATTTTCGGGAGGCTCCTCGCCGGGCCTTGAGGATAGCGGCGCAAGCCATTGCGAATCGGGCGTGATGACCTTCGGGCGGGCCGGTTCGGGAGACGCCGCCGCCGTCGCCACTGCCGGCCCGGAAGCGCCGAGTCGGGCCGAATCGGCTCCCCGATTCGCAAGCACGCCACAACATCTCGTATCCGACGCCCGCATCGGCATCATGCTGTGGTGTTTTCCCCCAAGCCGGTTGACAGCAAGCGGCTACCGCCCGGGGAACCGCACGCAGTCCCTGCGGCCGAGGCCCGGGCGGAGCGGCGGAAGGCAGCGGGGAGCAGGAAACGGGGTCGGCTGCAAGCCTTAGCCCCGCTTGAGGGCGCCGCAGGCGATGCGGTCGCCGGAGCCGCCGATCGGCTGGCTGATGTGGTCGTCCGGCTTGGCGTGGATGACGACCGCCGAGCCGTCGGCGTCGAGCAGAGCGTCGAGCGTCGTCAGCGTCGAGTAAAACTCCGCCTCGCCGCGGCCATCGGCACCGACGTAGAGGTTGGGCAGGTCACCCGCCTCGGGACCCTTCGGATTGCGCAGGCCGTGCTCCGCGCCATGGGCGTTGACGTGGCCGGCCGCGGCCTTGAAGTCGGGCGTACAGGCGCCGACCGCATGCAGATGCATCCCGTGCGCACCAGCCGGCAGGTCTTCCACCTTGACGTGGAGCAGGATGCCGCCCGGCACCGCCTCCACCGTGGCCTGGCCGACGCTGGCGCCCTTGGGATCGAGCAGAGGGGCGCCGGCGGTTTCGGCGGCTTGCGCGGCGAAGGCGGTGGTGCAGGCGAGGGCGAAACAGGCCGATGCGAACCTCAGCATGGTGCAGGCTCCCTCTTTGATGTTCGGTGGGATATGGCTTCGCGGCCCCTCGGCGCGTCGGTCCCTGGCGCAGGCGAAAATTATCGCGTCCTCGCCCGGCGACGTGATCTCGATTGCAACCGTAGACGTAGCGTGGTGTTCATTGGCTGAGACGGCCGGACAACGGGCTCACGCGGGAGGACTTTCGATCATGGGCGACATCTCTGTCAATTCGCCGGTGAAGTATCTCGACAAGGCGCTGGGGGCGCTGCGGGAACTGGGGCTGGTTCCGGAGAAGCGGACGGAGACGGCGCCGATCGTGGCCCTGCTCAACCAGATCTCGACTCTCGACCAGGAGCGCATCACCCTGATCGCCCGCACCCTCGACCAGATGTCGCTGTTCAACGAGGTGGTGCGCGAGCAGATCAGCGCCATGGAGATCGGCGAGCGCTACAACGAGATCGCCAAGGC
>JAXMOZ010000124.1:0-4966 GCA_034382075.1 Rhodospirillales bacterium | reverse complement strand
TCGTAGCTGGCGTGCAGGCTGCACTCGACCGCGGCAAGGGCGTCCTTGATCAGCGGGCAGCCGCCCTCGCCTGCGCTGCAGGCAACCCGCGCGACCTTGTCTTCGAGCTGCGAGGCGAAGATCTCGGAGATCTCCTCCTGGTCTTCGGCGAGGATGTTGACCGCGAACCGGCCACCCTGCGCCGTCTCCACCAACCCCGCGCTCTTGCGCGCGAGACAGAACAGCACCAGCGGCGGATCGAGGGAAACCGAGGTGAACGAGCTGATGGTGATCCCGTCCGGCTTGCCGCCCTCGCCCACGGCGGTGACCACACAGACGCCGGTGGCGAAGCGGCTCAGTGCGTCCCTGAACGATTGCGCGGTGACGGTCACGTCGGCGTCCCTTGCGGCGGTCTCTTGGCGGTCGTTGACGGCGGTCCCTGGGCCGCCGGCTCCGTGCGGCCCCGCCACGGGACCGGCGTCCCGGGAAGGTTAGCGCTTTGTAAACGGTCTCGGCGGTAAACCTTACGGCCGAAGCCGACCGCGCCCCGACCGGCGGCGGAGCAGGGTTCCGAGCTACCTACGGGACCGGACATCGCACAGTCAAGCTTCTGGCAAGGGTCTGGGAGCAGCGGATGCTGTTTATCGTTGGAGTGGTCATCGTCATCGCCAGTGTGCTGGTCGGGTTTGCCGGCGCCGGCGGTCATCTTCTGGTCCTTTGGCAGCCTCTCGAACTGCTGATCATCTTCGGCGCCGCCGCCGGCGCATATCTCATCGCCAACCCCAAGCCGGTCCTGCTGGGCGCGCTGAAGTCGGCGGGCAAGCTGTTCACCGGCGCGAAGATCGGCAAGTCCCATTACCTCGACCTGCTGGCGGTGATGTTCTCGCTGTTCAAGCTGGCGAAAACCAAGGGTGACCTCGCCCTCGAGGCCCATGTCGAACGGCCCGAGGACAGCCCGCTGTTCCAGGCCTACCCGTCGGTGGCCGGCAACGCCAGGGCGGTCGAGTTCCTCTGCGACTACCTCCGCCTCTTGACCCTGGGCACGACCAACGCCCACCAGATCGAGGCGATCATGGAGGGCGAGCTCGAGGTGCACCACGGCGAGAAGGAGGCCATCAGTGGCTCGCTGTCCAGCGTCGCCGATGGCCTGCCGGCCCTCGGCATCGTCGCTGCGGTGCTGGGCGTCATCCACACCATGGGCTCGATCACCGAGCCGCCGGAGATCCTCGGGCACCTCATCGGCGGGGCTTTGGTCGGCACCTTCAGCGGCGTGCTCGCCTCCTACGGCGTCGCCGCGCCGATGGCGAGCTCCCTGGACAAGACCTTCGCCGCGGAAGGCCGCTACCTCGAGTGCATCAAGTCCGGGATAGTCGCCCACATGCAGGGCTACGCGCCACAGATCTCGATCGAGTTCGCCCGCAAGTCGATCCCCAGCCACCTCCGCCCGACCTTCCTCGAGGTCGAGGAAACGCTGGCAGGCGTGCAGGTCTGACGGCGCCGGATGAGCGACGCGCCGATCATCGTCAAGAAGAAGAAGCACGCCCGGCACAAGGGGCACGGCGGCGCCTGGAAGGTCGCCTATGCCGACTTCGTCACGGCGATGATGGCCTTCTTCCTGCTGCTCTGGCTGTTGAACGCAGCCACCAAGGAGCAGCTCGAGGGCATCTCCAACTACTTTGCCCCGGTTTCGACCCGGCCCCAGAGCAGCGGCAGCGGCGGGTTCCTCGCCGGCGAGGCGGCGGCGGAGAAAGGCACGCTCGAGGCCCGCGACGAGAGGGCCAAGCCCTCTGCGCCCAAGACCGACGCCCATGGCTTCCCGGCGGCGGAAGCCGAGGCCCCGACGCTCGACGAGCGCGAGGAGCGGCAGCTTGCCGAAGCGGAGAAGGCGCTGCGCGCCGCCGTCGCCAAGCTTCCGAACGCGGAGGTTCTGTCCAAGAGCCTGCTCGTCGACAACACCCCCGAGGGCCTGCGCATCCAGATCGTCGAGCAGGAGGGGCTGCCGATGTTCCCCCGCGGCGGCTCGACCATGTACACCCACACCGAGGCGCTGCTCTCCATGGTCGCCAAGGTCATCCTGGAGATGCCGCAGGCGGTCTCCATCAGCGGCCACACCGACGCTTTGCCCTTCCGCGGCAGCAGCGGCTACTCCAACTGGGAGCTCTCCGCCGACCGGGCCAACGCGGTGCGGCGGGCGCTGGTGGGAGGCGGGGTGCCGGAAAGCCGCATAGCCCGGGTGATCGGCAAGGCGGCCAACGAACTCCTGCTTCCCGATCAGCCGGAGGCGCCGGCCAACCGGCGGATGACGGTCGTCCTGTTGCGAGGCTCGAAAGCTTCGCGCTGAGTGCCAACCGCAGATTGCCTCCGCCGGCGCGGCTTGTCCTGATGACCTCGAGATATGATAATGGTTCTCGTGTCTTTGCTTGGTCGACTGGGCGAGCCATGAAGCATGACCTGGCGGGTTTGACGGCCCAGTATTTCTTCTCGACGGCGCCGCTGCCCTGCCCCTACCTGCCCGGGCGAACCGAGCGGCGGCTGGTGACGGAGCTCGGCGGCCGGAACGCCGTAAACGTCCACGACACCCTGTCGCGCGCGGGCTTCCGCCGCAGCCACGGCATCGCCTACGTCCCGGTGTGCCGAACCTGCACCGCCTGCGTCGCCGTGCGCATCGTCGCCGGTGAGTTCAAGCCGTCCCGTTCCCAGCGCCGGGCGCTGGCCCGCAACGACGACCTCATCGCCGTGGAGCGGCCGCCGCGCGCGACCGACGAGCAGTACCGCCTGTTTCGCCGCTATCAGCGCGCCCGCCACGGCGGCGGCGAGATGGCGCGGATGGATTTCGCCGACTACCAGATGCTGATCGAGGAGACGCCGGTCGATACCCTGGTCGTCGAGTTCCGCGACCGCGAGGGGGTGCTGGTCGCCGCCTGTCTCGCCGACCGCCTCGCCGACGGCTTCTCCGCCGTCTACAGCTTCTTCGACCCGGCGCTGGCCAAGCGCAGCCTGGGCACGTTCATGATCCTGTGGCTGGTGGAGTGGACCCACCTGCTCGACCTGCCCTACGTCTACCTCGGCTTCTGGGTCAAGGACTGCGGCAAGATGGACTACAAGACCGGCTTCCGCCCCCTCGAGGCCTACACCGTCGACGGCTGGGAGCGGATCGAGCCGGCAAGCCTGCCGCAGGCGGGCTGACGCCTCCTGGCGCCTTCTTGGCGCCGACGCGACTTCGGCTTCGCCAAAGCATCCCCGCGGCAGCCCTCCAGGCAGCCTCCCCGAAAGCCCGCCCGTCGCGCCCATTGTCTGGCGGCATTCGCTCGGCTACACGTTCCGCGCCCGCGATCGGGAGACAACGACGATTGGGTCCACGGACCGGGCCACGATCGCATCCGGGGAGGACGCTGATGGACCGCCGCCGCTTTCTGAAGACCACCGCCGTTGCCGGCATGGCCGGCGCCGCAGCCTCGCCGCTGGCGGCGCCCGCGATCGCCAAGGACCGGATGGAATGGCGGATGGTGACGACCTGGCCCAAGAACTTCCCCGGGCTCGGCACCGCCGCCGAGCTGCTGGCCGAGCTGATCGGCAAGGGCACCGACGGCCGGCTCACCGTCAAGGTGTTCGGCGCCGGCGAGATCGTCCCCGCCTTCGAGGTCCTGGACGCGGTCGCCGGTGGCACCGCCGAGATGGGCCATGGCGCTTCCTATTACTGGAAGGGCAAGATGGCGGCGCTGCAGTTCCTCACCACCTTCCCCTTCGGGCTGACGGCACAGGAACAAAACGCCTGGTTCGTCTTCGGCGGCGGCCAACAGCTCGCCGATGATTTGTACCGGCAGTTCGGCTGCAAGTCCTTCCCCTGCGGCAACACCGGCGCCCAGATGGGCGGCTGGTTCAACAAGGAAATCAACAGCCTCGAGGACTACAAGGGGCTGAAGATGCGCATCCCCGGGTTGGGCGGCGAGGTCGTCAAGGCAGCCGGCGGCAACGTCGTCAACCTGCCCGGAGCGGAGATCCCGCCCGCGCTGCAGTCCGGCGCCATCGACGCCGCAGAGTGGGTGGGCCCCTACAACGACCTGGCCTTCGGCCTCTACAAGAGCGCCAAGTTCTACTACTACCCGGGCTGGCACGAGCCCGGCTCGACGCTGGACAGCTACGTCAACCTCGCCGCCTGGGAGAAGCTTCCGGCCGACATCAAGGCGATCGTCGAAGCCGCCAACGGCGCCGTCAACCAGGCGATGCTGAGCGAGTTCATAGCCCGCAATGGCGCCGCGCTGAGGACCCTTACAGACCAGCACGGGGTCATTCTCAAGGCCTTCCCGGACCCGGTCCTGGCCGGGCTCGGCTTACTTTCCGAGCAGGTGCTGAGCGATCTCGCCGCGGCAGACGGCCAAAGCCGCACGGTGCTGGACAGCCTGCTCGGCTTCCGCAGGCAGGCGGCCGGCTGGACCAAGCTGTCGGATCAGGCCTTCACCGAGGCGCGGGCACTGACGTCGTGGAAAAACTGAGACACGGCGCTGCGGAGAGCGCCCGAGCGTGACCTCGGCCGAGCCGAGGTCCGCCGAACGGTAAAGGCCGACCGCCGCGGTGCGCGGACCCGCAGGCGGCGACCGGGCTGCCGCTACTTCTTTTTGCCGCTCGACTTCTTCGAGGAGCCTTCGTTCGCGTCCTCGTCGGCGCCCTCGAGCATCGCCGGGTTGACCTCGCTCTCCGCCAGCTTGGTCATCT
This sequence comes from Rhodospirillales bacterium, assembly GCA_034382075.1. Taxonomy (GTDB): domain Bacteria; phylum Pseudomonadota; class Alphaproteobacteria; order Rhodospirillales; family Defluviicoccaceae; genus JAEULH01. The sequence goes on along the minus strand of JAXMOZ010000124.1, from coordinate 274 downwards.
CCTCGTCGAAGCGCTTGCCCTCGTCGATGGCGCTCTGCATGGCCTCGACGACCTTCTGCTGGCCGAACAGCTCGCCCATCGACCGGGCGGTGCCCCAGGCGGCGATGCAGTAGAGCTCGAGCTTCTGCACGGCGCCGACCAGGGCGGCGTCCAGCATCTTCTCGTCGTCGATCTCGTCGATGTGCTGGGTGGCGTCCTCGATCAGCCCCTCGACCGTGGCGTTCTTCACCCGCGCCTTGCTGACTTCCATCTCCTCGAGCGCCTCGTCCAGCGC
>JAXMOZ010000123.1:0-5364 GCA_034382075.1 Rhodospirillales bacterium | reverse complement strand
CCGGCGGTCGAGTCCAGTTACATGAAGCGCCGGCTGGTGGAGTCCAACGCCACCCGGCTCGCCGCGATCGAGGCCGGCGAGCAGATCGTCGTCGGCGTCAACAAGTTCGTCGAGGCCGAAGCCTCGCCGCTCGCGACCGGCGAGGGCAGCATCATGACGGTCGATCCGCGCGGCGAGGCCATGCAGATCGAAAGCCTCAACCAGTGGCGGGCGAGCCGCGACGAGGCCAAGGCCCAGGCGGCGCTGGCGGACGTGGTCGCCGCGGCCAAGGACGGCCGCAACATCATGGAGCCATCCATCGCCGCCGCGCACGCCGGGGTGACCACCGGCGAGTGGTCCGGGGCGCTGCGCGAGATCTTCGGCGAATACCGGGCGCCGACCGGCGTCGGCCAGGCGGTCGTCCACTCCGACATCAGCGGCCTGAAGGCGGTGCGCTCCAGGGTGCAGATGCTGACCGACACGCTGGGCCGGCGGATCAAGATCCTGGTCGGCAAGCCCGGGCTCGACGGCCACTCCAACGGCGCCGAGCAGATCGCGCTGCGCGCCCGCGACGCGGGGATGGAGGTCGTCTACGAGGGCATCCGGCTGACCCCCGACCAGATCGTCTCGGCAGCGCTGGACGAGGGCGTCCATGTGGTCGGCCTGTCGATCCTGTCCGGCTCGCACGTTCCGCTGGTCACCGAGGTGATGCGGCAGATGCGCGAGGCCGAGCTCTACGACGTGCCCGTGGTCGTCGGCGGCATCATCCCGCCGGAGGACGCCGAGACGCTGAAGTCGGTCGGGGTCACCCGGGTGTATACGCCGAAGGACTTCGACATCACCCAGATCATCGGCGACATCGTCGATATCGTCGAAGCCTCGACCAAGCAGGCGGCCTAGCCGACCAAAGGGCGACGCTCCCCTGCGCCCGAGCGGCGCACGGGGAGATCGAGACAACGCGGCGGGGCCGGATCATCCGGCCCCGCTTTCGTTTCCCGCCTACTTCACGACCGTGAACTCGATCCGCCGGTTCTGCTCGCGGCCCTCGACGGTGTCGTTGCTGGCGACGGGCCTGGTCCCGCCATAGCCCTTGGCGATCAGCGTCGCCGCATTGCCGCCGAAGCCGACCAGTTCGTCGCGAACGGCGTCGGCCCGGGCCTGCGACAGCGCCAGGTTGGCCTCGGCATTGCCGGTGCTGTCGGTATGCCCGCCGATCTCGACCATCGACCCTGCGGGCGCACCAGCGATGCTGTTCGCCACCGTCCGCAGGAAGTCGCGGTCGGAGGCGGCGATGACCGCGCTCCCGGTCTCGAAGGTGATGACCGAGGCATTGAGCACCTCGACCAGGTCGTCCGCCGAATAGCCCTGCGGCAGGCTGTTCAGAGCGGCCAGCGCCTTCTGGTTGGCGGTCTGCGCCCCCTCCGTCGAGCGCCCGCCCGCACCGGGTGCCGGTGCGGCAGCGGCGGGCACCATCGCCTTCGCCGCCGCCAGGGTGCCGGCCAGCGACTCCGTCAGCTTGTCCACGGAAAAGCCCTCGCCGAAGATCGGCTTCAGGCTGGCAATGAGCTTGCCGACGGCGTCGTCCGAGAGCAGGCCGCCGATGTCGATGCTGTCGCCCTTGAGCAGCATCTCCGCGCCCGGGATCTTGAACTGGCCGAGGGCGGCGGTGAGCTTGTCCAGCCACGCCGGCGGCGCTACCGAGGGATCCACCGCCACGTCGCCCGTCACCGCGGACGCGCCGAAGACGCTGTTCAGGGCGTCGACGATGCGGCTTTTCGACTGCCCGTCGGGAACGGTCCCGGAGTAGAGGATCCGGCCATCGGCGTTCTGCAAGGCGAGCTGCGAGGGGTTCGCGGCGACCGCCGGCTTCGGTGCTTCGGCGCCGGCGGGCGCCATCGCCTTCGCCGCGGCCAGGGTGCCGGCCAGCGACTCCGTCAGCTTGTCCACGGAAAAGCCCTCGCCGAAGATCGGCTTCAGGCTGGCGATGAGCTTGCCGACGGCGTCGTCCGAGAGCAGGCCGCCGATGTCGACGCTGTCGCCCTTGAGCAGCATCTCCGCGCCCGGGATCTTGAACTGGCCCAGCGCGGCGGTGAGCTTGTCGAGCCAAGCCGGCGGCGCCACCGAGGGATCCACCGCCACGTCACCGGTCACCGCGGACGCGCCGAAGACGCTGTTCAGGGCGTCGACGATGCGGCTTTTCGACTGCCCGTCGGGAACGGTCCCGGAGTAGAGGATCCGGCCGTCGGCGTTCTGCAAGGCGAGCTGCGACAGGTTCGCCGTCGCCGCCGCTTCGGGCTTCGCCTGCCCCGGAGCGGTGGCTGCCGGCGCGCTTGCGGAGGGCGCCGTTGCCGTGGCGGAGGGAACCGAAGTGCTCTCGGCGGTCTGCTCGCCGCCGCGGCCGAAGACCCAGTAGGCGAGCAGGCCGAGGAGAAGCAGCCCCAAGAGCGGAAGCAGCTTACGCAGCAAGCCGCCGCCGGATTTGTTCTCGGGCGTGGCCGCGGCGGCGTAGGCGGTGCTGGGGCCCGTCGGCGCCCCGTGGGCGGCAACGGCGGCACGAGGAGCGCCGCCGGACAGAAGGGCGCTCACCTCGGTCGGCAGCACCGACGGCACCTTGCCGCCCGGGGTGAGCTTGTCGATCAGCTTGGGGACGATGAAGGCCAACGCCGCGCCGGCGGTGGACGCCGGAAGCCCGACCTTCGAGGCGATGGTGCCGATGAAGTCACCGCCGAGCGCGGTGTCCAGCTGCCCGGGCTCGATCGACTGGTTCTCGCCCTTGCCGATCCAGGACGCCACCAGGTCGCCAAACCCGGCGGTCTGGAAGCGATTGATGAACGCGGCGAGGCCGCCGCTGCGCTCGTTGGTGATGGTCCGCAACGCCTCCATCGCCAGCGCGCCGGCGTTGGCGCCCAGCCCGAACTTCTGGCTGAGCTCGCGAATAATCGGCTCAAGGAACGACATCTCCCCACCCTCCTCCTCTTGTGTTTTGTCGAAGTGAACGACCCGCCGGCCCTGTGCCGCGCATCGGCGTCACCCCAGTACGCCAAGGAATGGCTAGCGGATCTACTGCCTTGGCCGAAAAGCGAACCGCGGCGGCCCCAAAAAGGCCTTCGGCCGGCAAACATCACTACATGGCCACGCGATCTTCACCTCTCCGTCACCATGCTCGCCGATACTGCCGCAAATGCCGGGTATCGCCGGCGCACCACAATGGAGTCCGCAATGGCAGTTTCGCTGATTTCTTCGAAGATCGTCCGCCCCGGTGGGCGGATCGTCATCGTCCGCCCGACCCGCCGGCGCTGAGCCGGACTTACCCTCAGCCGCGCAGCGGCCTCGTCGCGGCATGGAGCCAGTCGCGGCTGACGGGATCGAGTTCGTCCGCCAGCGCCTGGCGAACATCGCCGTGGTAGCGGTCGAGCCAGCCGATCTCGCCCGCGTCGAGTAACGACGGCTCGATCAGGCTTCGGTCGATGGGCGCCAGCGTCAGCGTCTCGAAGCCAAGAAAGCCGCCGCCGTCGGCGGCGTCCTCACCGCCGTTCGCCATCGCCACCACCGCGACCAGGTTCTCGATGCGGATGCCGTAGCACGACGGCTTGTAGTAGCCGGGCTCGTTGGAAACGATCATGCCGGGCTCCAACGCCGCCCGGCTCGCCACCTTGGAGATGCCCTGCGGCCCCTCGTGGACGCAGAGATAATGGCCGACGCCATGGCCGGTGCCGTGGTCGTAGTCGAGCCGCTCGGCCCACAGCGCCCGCCGGGCAAGACCGTCCAACTGCGAGCCGAGCGTGCCGCGGGGAAAGCGGGCGGTGGCGATGGCGATGTGGCCCTTCAGCACGAGGGTGAACCGGCGCCGCATCTCCTCGCTGGGCTCGCCGATGGCGATGGTGCGGGTGACGTCGGTGGTTCCGTCCAGGTACTGACCGCCGGAGTCCAGCAGGAACAGCGAGCCCGGCTCGAGCCTGCGGTTGGAGGACAGGTCGGCGCGGTAGTGGACGATGGCGCCGTTGGCGGCGGCCCCGGCGATGGTCGGAAAGCTGTCGCCGCGATAGAAGGCGCCGTCGCTGCGAAAGGCGCTCAAGCGCTCGGCCGCGTCCAGCTCGCTCACCCGCCCCTTCGGCGCCTCCGCCGCAAGCCAGGCGAAGAAGCGGCAGAGGGCGACGCCGTCGCGGCGGTGGGCGGCGCGAATGCCGGTGAGCTCCACCGCGTTCTTGCGCGCCTTCGGCAACAGGCACGGATCGGTATCCAGGCGGGGGCGGGCGCCTGCCTTGCGCAGCCTGACGATCGCCGCCTCCGGGGCCCGCTCCGGGTCGATGCGCACCTGCCTGCGTTCCGCGCCCAGACGGTCCAGAGCCGCGGCGAACGCCTCGGCCGGAGAGAACCTCACAGAGTTGACGAGACGCCGGCGCACCTCCGGCAGCAGCTTGCGGCCATCGACGAACAGCTCGGCGGTGGCATCGGCGCGGACCACGGCGAAGGCCATGAACAACGGCGCGTACGGCACGTCGCCGCCGCGGAGATTGAGCAGCCAGGCAATGCTGTCGGTGGACGTCACCACCGCCGCGTCGTCGCCGCCGTGGCGAAGCGTATCGGCGATGTGGCCGAGCTTCTCCTCGGCGCGAACCCCGGCGAAGGCCTCGCCGTGGGGCACGATCGGAGCGATGGGCGGCAGCGGCCGGTTCTGCCAGATGGCGTCGATGGGGTTGTCCTCGACCGCTGCCAGCCTCGCGCCGCAGCGGCCGCAAGCCGTCCGCAGGAGGTCGGCCTGACGCTGCGACTGCAGCCACGGGTCGAAGCCGAGCCGCGCGCCCTTACCGAGATGGGCCGCGATCCAGTTGCCCATGGTTTCGCCGGTGACGTGGCAGACCTCGTAGAGGTCGGCCTCCACCTGGCCCGCCGCCTGAAGGGTATACCGCCCGTCCACGAACAGCGCCGCCCGGTCGCGCAGCACGATGGCGGTGCCCGCCGATCCGGTGAAGCCGGTAAGCCAGGCGAGGCGCTCGGAACAGGCCGGCAGGTACTCGCTCTGGTGCTCGTCGGTCTTGGGCACGATGAAGCCGGCCAGCCGGCGCCGGCGCAACTCGCGGCGCAGCGCGCCCAGCCTCGCCGCCGCATCCGCGGCGGGCGCAGGCCGCGCGCCGTCGCGCACCGAAGCCAGCCGGTCGTTGAGGCGCCGCTTCAGCTCCGCCGGCAGGTCGTCCACCGCGGCCTCGCTGATCAGCGCCAGCCAGGCATCGCCATCCACGCCGCGCGGAGCCGCGGCAACGCCCTCGATCAGCTCATCGAGAGCCCCCTGATCGAGCGGGGATCCCACCTCCTCGAGCAGGTCGGCCAGGCTCCTGTCGGCGTCGCTCATCGCGCCTCCTCGAAACCACCGCGCGCTCACCGCCA
>JAXMOZ010000122.1:0-5405 GCA_034382075.1 Rhodospirillales bacterium | reverse complement strand
GCGTGTTGTCCCTATCGCGAGACGGCCGACCAATCCGCGCGGTGGTCGGTGTAGGCCTACACCGACCACCGCATCCCTTGCGGGACAGGCTCATCCTAGCCAATGCGGAACAGACAATCGCGAGCCGTGAAGCGGCGTGGCGCTGTAGGGCGGGATCGCCGCAGGCGCATCCCGCCGCCCTCGGCGGGTCCGGCTTCGCCTCGACCCACCCTACCGCCGCCTCGGCTCCGCCTCCTCGCAACGACAACAGGGTTCAACGCGGGGCGCGACGATGGTGAAGATCGCGCCGTCGATCCTGTCCGCCGACTTCGCCAGGCTCGGCGAGGAAGTGCGGGCCATCGACGCCGCCGGCTGCGACTATGTCCACATCGACGTGATGGATGGCCACTTCGTCCCCAACCTCACCTTCGGCCCGCCGGTGATCGCCGCCATCCGCAAGCACACGGCCAAGCCCTTCGACGTGCACCTGATGATCGAGCCGGCGCAGCCCTATCTCGCGGCCTACGCCGAAGCCGGCGCCGACATCATCACCGTGCACGCCGAGGCGGACCGCCACCTCGACCGCAGCCTGCAGGTGATCCGCGGCCTGGGCCGCAAGGCCGGGGTCTCGCTCAACCCGGCGACGCCGGAGACCGTTCTGGAGCACGTGCTCGACCGCCTCGACCTGATCTTGGTGATGTCGGTGAACCCCGGCTTCGGCGGCCAGAGCTTCATCCCCAGCGCGCTGGAGAAGATCCGCCGCATCAAGGCAATGATCGCGAGCCGCCCGATCGAGCTCGAGGTCGACGGCGGGGTGAACGCCGAGACCGCGCCCGCGGTCATCGCCGCCGGCGCCACCGTGCTGGTCGCCGGCAGCGCGGTCTTCTCGGGAAGCGACTACCGCTCGACCATCGCGGCGCTGCGCCCCGCGGCCTGAACAGGGCGCAGTTCCGCTGCGTGAGGGTCCGTTGCCGCCCCCATTGTCATGGCCCCGCTCGTCAACGACGAGCGCGAGGATGACGACCGAGCCGTTCACCGTCCCCGCTTTGCGTCATCGCCGCACTCGTTGCGGCGATCCACGGCTCGCCCGCTGCGGCTCGGCTTCGTGATAACGGTCGGGGATGAGGCCAGCTTGGCGCAGCTGAGGCGCCACCGAACGATCAGCCGTCCCCGGCGGTCGGCAGCGGCATCTCCATCTGGAACACCAGCCCGTCCGGCGCATAGTCGAGGCTCACCTGCGCGTTCAGCTCGCGGGCCAGGCCCCGCTCGATCATCACCGAGCCGAAGCCGCGCCGGCTTGGTTTGTAAACCGGCGGGCCGCCGGACTCTCGCCACGAGAAGCGCAACCGCTCGCTGCTGTGGCGCGAGACCTCCCAGGCAACGCCCACCCGGCCGCTGCCGTTGGACAACGCGCCGTACTTCACCGCATTGGTGGCGAGCTCGTGAAGCGCCATGCTGAGCGCCAAAGCCGCCTTTGGCTGGAGCAGGACGTCGTCCCCGGCCTCGATGTCGAACCGCGGATCCGGCGCGCCCTCGAACGGCGCCACGGCCTGCAGCACCACGTCGTGCAGCGCGGCCTGCTGCCAGCTGCGGCGCGCCAGAAGATCGTGGGTCCTGGCCAGGCTGACGATCCGGGCGCTGAAGGCCTGGCGCGCATCCGCGCTCGCGGCCCCCTGGAAGGTCTGGTCGGCGACGGCCTGCACCGTCGCCAGCATGTTCTTGACCCGGTGGTTCAACTCCAACAGCAGCAGGCGCTGGTGCTCCTGCGCGGACTTCAGCTCGGTGATGTCGTGCCAGGTGATCACCCCGGCGACGACGTTCCCGGCCTCGTCCCTGATCGGGCCGGCGTTGCAGAGCACCGGGATCTGCCGGCCTGCCTCGTCGGCGACGAGCCACTCCTCGTTGACCACGATCTCGCCGCCCTGCACCGCCCGGGTCAGGGGCAACGCCTCCGGCAGCGCCGGCGCCCCGGTGTCGGAGCGGAACACCTTGTAGGCGTCCACGTGCGCGTCAACCGTGATCCCCTCCAGCTGCGCCCGCGGCCGCCGCAGCAGCCGGCTGCCGTAGTCGCTGACACGCACAACGTTGACGTCGGGCGCGGCGGCGATGGTGATGCCCGCGGGCACGTAGCGCATCAGTGCGTCCAGCAGCCGCTCCGCTTCCACCGCCTGGCGGGTGCGCTCTTCGAGTGCGGCTTCGGCCTCTCGCCGGGCGGTGATGTCGAGCACGATTCCGAGGAACCGGCTGACGTCGCCCCGCTGATCGCGCAGCGGCCGGTAGGAAACGAGGAAGGTGCCGTTCTTGCCGGCGGTCCTGTCGGGACCGACGATCTCGACGCCTTCGATCTCCTCTCCCGCCAGCAGCCGCGGCTGCATCGTTCTGAGCGCGGCGGCGATCTCCGCCGCCAGCATGTCCTCGATCGGGCGGCCGACGTGATCGGCGTGGGGCCGGCCGTTGATCGCGGCCAGCCGCTCATTGATGCGCAGGAACCGGAAGTCGCGGTCGAACAGCGCTATGCCGATGGGGGCGGCGTCATAGATGCCCTGGATCTCGTCAGCTCTTGCGCGCACGAGCGCCTCGCGCTCGCGTAAGCGGGCCGCCGCGTCGACCAGGGCGGTACCGACGCCGTCCACCTCGGCGACGCCGGAGTGGAAGCGAGGAACCTCGCCGGTCTGCCCGAGGGAAGCCGCGGCATCCGCCAGCGCCAGGATCGAGCGGTTGATGCGCCGGCCGAACGCCACGGCCAAGAGCGCCGAGAGGCCGCCCAGGACCGCCGCCGCCGCTCCGGTGAGCCACAGCATGCGGTAAAGCGGCGCCATCAACCGCCCGCGCTCGACCCCGACCGCGGTCAGCCAGCCGAACTCGGGCGAACGGGCGTAGCCGCCGCGCAGCGGCGCCCCCTCGTGGCTGGGCCCGTCCCAGGTGCCGGACGCATGGATGGCCGCGCGGCGAAGCTCCCCGGTGATCGGCCTGCCGACCCACGTCTGGTGATTGCGGGTGCGGGCGACGATGATGCCGTTGCGGTCGGACAGCGAGGCCGCCCAAAACTCCGTGGGCAGCCTGTCGCCGAGGATTGGCACCGCCCGCTCGCTCGGCGCGACCGCGCTCAGCATGGCGACGACGTGCCCGTCGCGAACCACCGGCACCACCACCGCGAAGGACGGCTGCTGCGAGGTGGCGTCGATGAACAGGTTGGAGACGGCCGCCCGCCGGCTCTCGATGACCTGCCAGTCGATGTCGAGGGTGCTGCGCGGCAGGGGCTGGCCCCAGGGCACGCGGGTATCGACCAGAAGCTGTCCGCTCAGATCGCGCAACACCAGGTCCAGCCCTTCGGAGCGGGCAAGCTCGCTGGCCTGCCGATGAAAGGCGGCGTAGTCCCCCTCGTGCAAGCTGGGCGCGGTGGCCAGGGCGAACAGCAGCGACTGCTTGCCCACCAAGTAGCGGTCCAGCGCCACGGTCACCGCGTTGGCGACGTCGCGAACGTCCTGGTCGACGCGCGCCCGCTCCGCCTCGGCGGCGCGCCAGAACAGCAGGACGATCAGGGCAAGGGCCGGAATGACCAGCGCCGCGGCGAACAGCGACAGGTGCCAAAAGAGCGGCTGGCCGCGGGCCGGGCCGGGGGCGTCGGCCGGCAGCGGCGCCGCTTGCCCGCGGTCAAGAGGAGCGGATGCCATCCGTGAGTACCGTCATCCCGCCTCCCGGCTGCCTGGCCCTGCCGTGCGGTCTTGTTCCCGCGCTTTGTATTACCCGAGCGCTCTCCGCCTGCGGCATACCGTAGCCGAAGTTCGACCCCATGGGCAGCGCCGAGGCGTTCGCCTTGATCTGCGGTTTGAAAATGCCGATCGCCAGGGCGGGCGGCTTCTGGCGATCCGCCCAAAGCCGGGACGGGGGCGCTAGATCCGGCCTTCGACCACCGCGGTGAGCCAGTCGGGGAGGTCGTCGACCACGTGGTCGACGTAGGCGAAGTCGGCGCCCCCGACTCTAGGTTTGGTTGCGCAGAAGACTCATCTGCCGCCTGCTGGGTTGGTGAACCGGCGGATCTCGGCAACGGCCCAGTCCAGGACCGACAGGAAATGACGAAGGGCAGCGGGATCGGTCAGCACTCCCACCGGGATCGATGGCCGCTTGTCGGCTCGATCAGGCGCGATACTGACGCCTGGGATCGCGTTGAGCCGAGCGAGCATGTCAAGCCGTTTTGCCTCTTCGGCGAACGGCGGCTTGCTCATGAGATACTGAAAATTGATTTCCAGGCTGCCGTCGGACTTGCAGCGGAACGGGTAGTGCTCGCCCGCCTCCGACTCGATCACCGGGACAAACGAGCCGCTGCCATACCAGACGCGGGCGGCGTTTTTGCTTGCCCAACGGTGAACCGGGCGCGCAGCGTTCACTTCTGCTGCTGCTCTGCACGCTTCAAGACGGGCAAAAAAGACTGCTCGCTGCCGGCGCCCGAGGAGCCGGCGCCCTTGCGCTGTTGTGCGCCGGCGGTCTGTCCTACGACGCGCGGGACCAGCGTCCTGACGCCTTCCCCCACGAACTGCTGGACCTCGAGCGCGAGGACCTCAGCTGGGTCCATCTGCTCGTTGAGGAACTCCACGATACGGCGAAGCCGTGGCGGAATGCGGTCAGCGATGAAGATGAGCCGGACGCGCCCCGCCTGGAGATTGGTTTTGACTTGCTCCCAAAGGTCGTCCGGGTCGACGTCGTCACCAAGGTGCTCCGCAATGAGCGCGCAGGGGTCACGGCCGCGCGCCCCGCACCGCTCCTCGAACGAGGCGCGGAGCCGATCGACAGGCCAATGCACGACGGCATTCGCCGCGTAATCCAGCAGCTGCCCAACGACTTCTCGACGAATACGTGTGTCACTCGCCCTCTTCACCTCGACGAGCATTGGGACCCCGTCCCGGTCTAGGAAAAGATGATCCAGCCGACCAGCGCTTCCGTCTTCATCCGTGACCGCGACCTCGCGTGAGACGAGCAGCACGCCGGTGCTTTCATCCCTGCCAAGAAGGCGTGGGTGATCGGCAAGCAGCTTTTGCAGCAGGTCCTCGGTGTCGTACGGCTGCTCCCTCATCTCCACCAGCCCACCGTCGTCCCGCAGAAGATAAATAGCCTCGCTCACTCGAATCCCCCGTCAGGTAGCCCCAAACGGACCATATCACGGCAACGCCGGTGAAGTGCTTGGCTTGCGCTCTGCCAGGGAAGAGAGGGAAGGCTTCCTAGCCGGCGAGACCGCCGCCCCTTTAGATCCGGCCTTCCACCACCGCGGTGAGCCAGTCGGGGAGGTCGTCGACCACGTGGTCGACGTAGGCGAAGTCGGCGCCCTCCGCGCCCACCTCTGGCCGGGTACGGATCCAGACGGTGGTCATCCCGAGCGCCGCGGCCGGCTCCAGGTTGCGGGCCATGTCCTCGACCATCACCGAGGCCTG
>JAXMOZ010000121.1:0-5643 GCA_034382075.1 Rhodospirillales bacterium | reverse complement strand
TCGCCTTCCCAGCGCATGTCCATGCCCACCTCGCGGGCGGCGACGGCGACGAAGTCGCGCACCGAGTGCTGCTCGCCGGTGGCGATGACGAAGTCGTCGGGCTCGTCCTGCTGCAGCATCAGCCACTGCATCCGCACGTAGTCCTTGGCGTGGCCCCAGTCGCGCTTGGCGTCGAGGTTGCCGAGGTAGACCCGCTGCTGCAGGTTCAGCTTGATGCGGGCCAGGGCCCTGGTGATCTTGCGGGTGACGAAGGTCTCGCCGCGGATCGGGCTCTCGTGGTTGAAGAGGATGCCGTTGCAGGCGTAGATGCCGTAGGCCTCGCGGTAGTTCACGACGATCCAGTAGGCATAGAGCTTGGCCACGGCATAGGGCGAGCGCGGGTAAAACGGCGTCGTCTCGGTCTGCGGGATCTCCTGGACCTTGCCGTAGAGCTCGGAGGTCGAGGCCTGGTAGAAGCGCGTCTTCTTCTCCAGCCCGAGGATGCGGACCGCCTCCAGCAGCCTCAGCGTGCCCAGCGCGTCCGACTCGGCGGTGTATTCCGGCTCCTCGAACGACACCGCCACATGGCTCTGGGCGGCGAGATTGTAGAGCTCGTCCGGCTGCACCTGCTGGATGATCCGGGTCAGGCTGGACGAATCGGTCATGTCGCCGTGGTGCAGGATGAACCGCTGGTTCGTGTCGTGCGGGTCCTGGTAGAGGTGGTCGATGCGGTCGGTGTTGAACAACGACGTCCGTCGCTTGATGCCGTGGACCTCGTACCCCTTGTCCAGCAACAGCTCCGCCAGGTACGCCCCGTCCTGGCCGGTGACGCCGGTAATCAGTGCCTTCTTCATGACCATTCCGCCGTTGTGGTGACGCGCTCGGGCGCCGGCGCCGATCGCCGGTCGCCGCCTCAAACTCTCAAGGTGTCGCGGTGCTCGAGGACCCAGCCGTAGGTGCCGGCGAGCCCCTCGCGCAAGCCAATGCCGGCCTCCCAGCCCAAGGCCTTCAGCCTGGAGACGTCGAGCAGCTTCCGCGGCGTGCCGTCCGGCTTCGTTGCGTCGAAGCGGATCTCGCCGGCGAAGCCCACGACCTCGCCCACGGTTTCGGCCAGCTCGCGCACCGTCACGTCCTCGCCCGTGCCGACGTTGATGTGCGACAGCATCGGCTGGGTGTGGCGGGCGTAGACCTCGTGGTCGAGCTGCATGACGAAGACGCAGGCCGCGGCCATGTCGTCGACGTGGAGGAACTCCCGCTTCGGCGTCCCGGTGCCCCAGACCTCCACCCAGCCCGCACCCTTCTCCTTGGCCTCGTGGAACTTGCGGATCAGAGCTGGGATGACGTGGCTTTTCTCCAGGTCGAAGTTGTCGCCCGGGCCATAGAGGTTGGTGGGCATGACGCTGCGAAAGTCGGTGCCGTACTGCCGGTTATAGGACTCGCAGAGCTTGATCCCGGCGATCTTGGCGATGGCGTAGGGCTCGTTGGTCGGCTCCAGCGTGCCCGTGAGCAGAGCGTCCTCGCGCATCGGCTGGGGCGCAAGCTTGGGGTAGATGCACGAGCTGCCCAGGAACAGCAGCCGCTCCGCGCCATGTCGATGGGCGGCGGCAATGATGTTCGCCTCGATCATCAGGTTCTGGTAGATGAACTCGGCCGGGAACTCGTTGTTCGCCCAGATCCCGCCCACCTTTGCCGCGGCCAGATAGACCTGATCCGGCCGTTCCTCCGCAAAGAAGCGGTCGACCGCCGCCTGATCGAGGAGGTCGAGCTCGGCGTGGGTGCGCACGACGATCTCGGCGCCGGCATTCTGCTGCTCGAGCCTTCGGCAGATGGCGGCGCCCACCATGCCGCGGTGGCCGGCAACGTAGATCTTCGGCCGCGCCTTGGTCTCAGCCATGCTCCGCTCCCGTCTTCATCAGGCTCTCCAGGTCCGCCTCGAAGCGCTCGAGCACCCGCTGCTTGTCGAGGTTCTGCTCGGCGTAGGCCCTGGCGATGGCGTTGGGCTGCCGATGCGCGACATCGACGCGGGCCAGCATCCCCCGCAGTGCCTCGGTCAGAAGCGTCGCGTCCTCCGGCTCCACCCGAACGGCGATGCCGGGATGCCGCTCGCAGAGCTTGCCCAGCTCGGTATGAACCTCGGCGGTGACCAGGGCGTTGCCGCCGGCGGCGAGGATGGTCGTGAGCTTCGACGGCAAGACGGCGTCGGCGGCGCCGCGGCGCTGGACGACCAGATGGACGTCGGCCAAGGCCATCAGCTCCGGAAGCTGCTCGTAGGGCTGCAAGGGATAGAAGCGGACGTTGCCGAGACCCCTGGTATCCACCGCCTTCTTCAGGTCCTCCGCTGCCGCGCCGGCGCCGACCATGATGAAGAGGACGTCCTCGCCCGCAAGCGCCGCCGCGCCGTCGAGCACCATCTCCAGCCCCTGCTTGCGGCCCATGTTGCCGGAATAGAGGACGATCTTGGTCGCCGGCGGAATGCTCCAGAGCCGGCGATAGAGGTCGCCGGTGGGCCCGGGCTTGACGAAGTCGATATCGACCCAGTTGGGAAAGAACAGCGCCTTGCTGCCGTTGCCGAGCTTCGCCTCGGCGCGCTCCACCATGCTGTAGGAGATGGTCGAGATCGCGGAGAAGCGGCCCATCAGCCAGCGCTCGATGGAAGCGACCACGCCACCGGCCTTGCCCATGCCGAGCCCCAGCATGGCGTCCAGCTCGAAGTCCTGGATGTGCAGGAGCGACTTGGCGTGCGCCAGCCGCGCCGTCGCCAAGGCAGCAGGAGAGCAGAACAGGGTGGGCTCGACGACGATCATGATGTCCGGCCGCCACGATCGCTGGCGAAGAACCTGAGGCAGGCTGGCCGCGGCAAAGCTCAGGAGGTGCAACAGCCGCGTCGGCGTCGTCGGCGTCCGCGGGACGAACAGGTTGCTCCGGTAGACCTCGACGCCGTCCAGGTGCTCGCGGCGATAGAGACCGCCGCGGTAGCCCTCCTGCACCCGCCAGTGCGGATAGTAGGGCATCGCGGTGACGGCGTGAACCTGATGGCCGCGGCTCGCCAGCCAGTGGCACATCTCGCCCGAGTACTTGCCGACGCCGGTCAGTTCCGGCAGGAAGTTGATGCCATAAACGAGGAGTCTCAAGGCGAAGGGCTCCGCCAGTCCACGTGCCGTATCCTCGTGCTCTCGTATCCGGAAGCCGTTGGGAGGGCCCGAGGGGATGCGCCTCGGGCGGAAGTCGTCGAGCGGCGCATTTTAGCCGCCTGCGTCCCGGAATGCACTAAATCGGGGGGCGGCGCAAGCGCGGGGGCTGCATTCGGCGATCGGGCGGCGATCGGGCGGCGATCGGGCGGCGATCGGGCGGCGATCGGGCGACGCTACCGGCTCACGGAAACAACGGCGCCTGCTCCAGCCCGGCGGTCTCGGCAAGGCCGCACATCAGGTTCATGTTCTGCACCGCCTGCCCCGACGCCCCTTTGACCAGGTTGTCGATGACCGAAAGCAGGATCGCCCGGCGCGGCAGCCGGTCGGCAAAAACACCGATGAGGGCGTGGTTGGAGCCGCGCACGTGCCGCGTCGCCGGCACCTGGCCTTCGGCCAGAACGCCAACGAACGGCTCTCCGGCGTAGCTGCCTTCGAGGTGCCGGCGCAGGTCGGCGGCTTCGACCCCCTCGCTCAGGCGCACGTAGATGCTGGCGAGGATGCCGCGGTTCATCGGCATCAGGTGCGGGGTGAAGTTGACCGTCACCGGCTGGCCGGCGGCGGCGGCGACCGCCTGCTCGATCTCCGGGGCGTGGCGGTGGGAGGCGACGCCGTAGGCGTGCACCCCCTCCGCCACCTCGGTGAACAGCGAGCCCTCCTTCAGCGCCCGGCCGGCGCCGCTGACGCCCGACTTGGCGTCGATGATGATCTCGTCGGCGGCGATCAGCCGCTCGCGGACCAGCGGAACCAGCGGCAGCAGCGAGGCGGTGGGGTAGCAGCCGGGACAGGCGACCAGCCTCGCCGCCGCGATCTCCGCCCTGGCGAACTCGCTGAGGCCGTAGACGGCTTCGCGCTGGAGGTCCGGCGCCCCGTGCGCCACGCCGTACCACGCCGAGTACGTCGCGGGGTCGGCGAAGCGGAAATCGGGCGAGAGGTCGATGAGCTTGACCCGCGCCGGCGCGTGGGCCGCGACGCCGTGGGTGGCCCCGTGGGGGAGGCCGAAGAAGGCGACATCGACCGCATCCCAGTCGAGCTCGTCGGGCGTGGTCAGCGCCGGAAGCGCAAGCTCGGCGGCGGCGCCGGCCAGGTGCGGGAACACGGTCCCCAGCTCCTGCCCGGCCTTGCGGTCGGCGGTCATGGCGACGATCGATGCCGCCGGATGGCGCGAGAGCAGCCGGACCAGCTCGGCGCCGGTATAGCCGCTGGCGCCGACGATCGCGACCCGAACCTTGCGGTCGGCGTGATCCATGGCAAAAGCCTCGTCAGGAACAGTGGGTGGGACGACCGCCGCGGCCGCCCGCTAGAGCGAGTTGTAATCAGGCTGCCGCAACTGTGCCCGCATGGAGCACCATCAACCGAACGCGTTTTCTGCCCCACGCACCACAACACTCGTCACCCCCGGACTTGTTCCGGGGGTCCAGTCAAGGCTGGATGGCCGCAACGAGTGCGGCCATGACGGCTGAAGCTGGCGTCAGCGCTTGGAGAACTGGAAGCTGCGCCGCGCCTTGGCCCGGCCGTACTTCTTGCGTTCCACCACCCGCGGATCGCGGGTCAGGAAGCCACCGGACCGCAGCACCGGCCGGATCTCCGGCTCGAACAGGCCGAGGGCCTGGCTGATCCCGTGGCGCACCGCGCCCGCCTGGCCCGACAGTCCGCCACCGCATACGGTGCAGTAGACGTCGAACTGGCCCACCCGCTGGGTCGCCGCGAACGGCTGGTTGATGACCATGCGCAGCGTCGGGCGGGCGAAGTAGGCGTCGGCGGCCTTGCCGTTGACCGTGATCTGGCCGCGGCCGGCCTTGATCCAGACCCGGGCGATGGCGTCCTTGCGCTTGCCGGTGGCGTAGGATCGACCCTGGGCGTCGACCTTGCGCTCGTGCACCGGCGCCGTGGCGGCGACGACGCCGCCCTCTTCGGCAAGACGCTTCAGATCCTCGAGGGTCCCGGTGTGCTCGGCCATGTCGTCTATCTCTTGTTCTTCGGGTTCATCTGGGCGACGTCGAGGAGGATCGGCTGCTGCGCCTCGTGCGGATGCTCGGCGCCGGCGTAGACCTTGAGCTTGCGCATCATCTGCCGACCCAGCGGATTGCGCGGAACCATCCGCTCCACCGCCTTCTCCACCACCCGGCTCGGGAACTTGCCGTCGAGGATCTGACCCATGGTCCGGCCCTTGATGCCGCCGGGGTGGCCGGTGTGCCAGTAGAACACCTTGTTCTCGCGCTTCCGGCCGGTGAGCCGGACCTTCTCGGCATTGACGACGATGACGTGATCGCCGGTGTCGACGTGCGGGGTGTAGATCGGCTTGTGCTTGCCGCGCAGGCGGTCGGCGATGATGGTGGCCAGGCGGCCGAGAACGACGCCTTCGGCGTCGATGACGAACCACTTGCGCTCGATGTCTGCCGCTTTGGCCGAATAGGTTTTCATCCGCGAGAATCCGACGGTGATACGAGGCTTGAGATGGGCACAGGGGGAACGG
>JAXMOZ010000120.1:0-5859 GCA_034382075.1 Rhodospirillales bacterium | reverse complement strand
CCGACTGCCTGCTGAAGCTGCCGGACCCGCCGGGGCCGATCGTCGTCGACGCCAAGTTCCCGCTGGAGAGCTTCCGGGCGCTGCGCAAGGCCCGCGGCGCCGGGGAAACGGCCCGGGCGGCCCGCGCCTTCGCCACCGATGTCCTGCGCCATGTCCGCGACATCGAGGCGAAGTACCTGGTCCCCGGGGAGACGGCGGACGCGGCGCTGATGTTCCTCCCCTCCGAGGCGGTCTATGCCGAGGTGCACGCGAGCCTGCCCGCCGTGGTCGAGGAGTCGTTCCGGCGCAAGGTGTGGATCGTCTCTCCGACGACGCTTTGGGCGACGTTGAGCACGCTGCGCGGGGTCCTGCGCGACGTGCGCCTGCGCGAGCAGGCGAGCGCGATCCAGGCGGAGCTGCGGGCGCTCATGGACGATGTCGGCCGGCTGGACGCGCGGGCGGGGCGGCTGCAGCGGCACTTCGAGGCGGCGGCGGAAGACCTGCGCCAGGTGCGGCTGACGAGCGAGCGGGTCGCGGCGCGTGCGGGGCGGATCGACGTGCTGCAGCTCAACGACACCGCGCCGCAGGCCGCCGGCGAAACGGGCGCGGCCGAGCCTAAGGCCGCCGCCGAGTAGCCCTGTTAGTGAACGTCATGGCCGTACTCGTTGCGCCATCCACGCCTATCCCCAAGACGTCTTGCGGCAGGGGGCGGATCGCGACGCCTGCTGTGCCGCCGTTCCCTTACGGGTGCCGCGGGCCGCGGAACAGCTCCAGCGTCACCTGCCGGAGCAGCGCCTCGATGCCCTCGCCGCCGCCTCCCGCCTGGCGCAGCCGGCCCTCGACGTTGGCCAAGGACCGGGTGCCGGCGCAGAAGGTCGCGAGCAGCCTGAGCGCCCCGTCGGCATCGGGCTCGCCGCCGTCAACGCGGCCCTCGCAGTTGGCCGCGCCGCCGCCGGCCGACGTGGGGTTGAAGGTCATGACCAGCCGCGTCGACGGATCGCCGGCCAAGGTTGGATCCGCCGTGAGCTTGGGGTTGGCGTACCAACCGATCGCCCCTCCCATCGTTCGCGCCACCGCGGCTGGGCCCATGCCCGGCTGGCCGCGGACCTCGACCATGAGCGGCATGGCCGGCACGGCGAAGGTCCACGGGTCGTCGATACGGAAGGTGACGGTGGTGATGGGCATGTCGTCGCAGGAAAAAAGGACGCCACCGCCGACGACGGCCCCGAGCACCGCCAGGGCAGCGGCGATCCGGCCGGGGGTTGGCATCACATCGGCTGGGTGATGGTGAAGGCGCCGCGGATGTCGCCCTCGCGGTAGCCGACCGCGGCATCCTCGGGATAAAGCGTGTCCAGATGGGCGCGAAGCTCGGGCTCGATGTCGGTGCCGTGGCAGGCGAGGCACAAGGACGCGGTCGGGATCGCCTTCATGTAGCGGAACCGCTTCTGCCCGCCGTCCCCGGCGATGGTCCAGGCTTCGAGCTTCGCCGGATCCTCGCCCGCGGCCTTGCGCGCGGCGAACGCCTGCAGCATCTCCGCCTCCCACCCGTCCGGCGCATTGGCCGGGTTGCGGGGCTTGAGGCTGGTCCGGCCCACCTCCCAGCCGCTCTTCTCCGAGGCCCGGGCGGCGATCTGCGGCGCCATCTCCTTGCAGACGTCGACCGCGGCAATCGGCCCGCCGGCCGCCATCTCCTTGGTCAACGCCTCCTTCAGCTCGGCGGCGAAGCCGCCGGCGACGGCGCGGCTGGCCTCGATCCGCTCTTGTGGCACGGTCTCTGCGGCCATGCCGCCGGGTGCTCCTCCCGCCAAGAGGAGGCCGCACAGCAAGACAGAAGCAGCATGGCGCACGGTTCGATCCTCCTCCGGTCAGGTCCAGCGCGCCGGCAGCCCGCTGGCGATGAGCGTTGATAGACTAACCGGCCATATTAGGGTATTCAAATACTTCAGGAGCCGGAGGGTTCGCCCGGCGTGTGGACGAGGCAGCGATGGAGAGCTTTACCCCCGTTTCGGCTCTGATCGGCGGAATCCTGATCGGGCTTTCCGCGGTCGCGCTGATGGCGCTGAACGGCCGGATCGCCGGTATCTCCGGCATCGTCGGCGCCGCCATGGGCGCCCGCGGTAGCGAACTCGGCTGGCGGCTCGCCTTCGTTGCCGGCCTGTTCCTCGGGCCGTGGCTGGTGCTCGCGTTCACCGGCTCGCTGCCGCCCATCGTCCTCGACGCGTCCCTGCCGGCGATCGTCGCCGGCGGCCTGCTCGTCGGCTTCGGCAGCCGGCTCGGCAGCGGCTGCACCAGCGGTCACGGCGTCTGCGGCCTGGCGAGGCTGTCGCCGCGCTCGCTGGTGGCGACGCTCGCCTTCACCGCCTCGGGCCTGGCGGTGGTGTTCGTCGTCCGCCACCTGCTGGGGGCCTGAGCCGTGAACCGCATCCTCGCCGCCTTCGCCTGCGGCCTCCTCTTCGGCGTCGGGCTCACCGTCTCGCAGATGATCAACCCGGCCAAGGTCTTGGGCTTCCTCGACGTTGGCGCCATCCCCTCCGGCGGCTGGGATCCGAGCCTGGCGCTGGTGCTGCTGGGGGCGACGATGACCGCGCTGATCGGCTACCGGCTGGTGTTACGCCGGCATCGGCCGCTGTTCTCCGAGGCGTTCATGCTGCCCGCCCGCCGCGACATCGACGCCCGGCTCATCCTCGGCGCGGTCCTCTTCGGCGCCGGCTGGGGGCTGGTCGGGCTCTGCCCCGGCCCGGCGGTGGCGGTGCTCGGCGTCGACGGCCTCAGCGCCGTCGTCTTCGTCCTTGCCATGCTCGCCGGGATGGCGGGGTACCAGCTGTGGTTCGAGCGGCGGGGCAGAGCGCGCGGGTTGAGCGGACACGGGGCCGCAGTGTAAGGTCCACAGCTTCGCGGCCCCGTGCTTGTTCATTTGGAAGCGCTGATTATCCAGCTGACCTTTGCCCTTTCACCAGACCCACACCTCGATCTGTGGATTCTGCCCGTTGGCTATATCCGCCTGGGTCGCGTTGGTTATCGTTACAGGGAAACCGCCCCAAAAACCCCACTCTCGATGGTTTTCGCCTCGGTCGATCCCGACATACGCGGGCTGGGCAGCGCCCGCCTGGAAGGTCACCGTCGCGTTGGTGTTGCCGGTGTTGTAGACATGACAGGTCGTTCTTCCCCAGAATGTCCAGGTAGGAAATGTTGCTTGCTCGAAGGAACTTAGGGTCGCCGATTTCGCTTTTGCTGGCGCGTCGTTTGGCCTAGGCATCGCGCTATCTCCTCCTCGTGAATATTATACCTGCGTCGTTATCGAACGTGGGCTCCTGCATCTCTGAAGCCTTTATGTTTGTCCGTCTTACTGCGTGTACATCGGGGTCTTGATCACTCAGTACAGGTACGGAATATGGCGCCACACTGCGCACATTGATTTCGGCATCTTCATCATATGTAGGCGTTGGAAGAAGGCGTGGATCCACTGTCCGCTTTTCTACTTCGCCTTCGATGTTTGGTAATCCCCATGCGCCAGTTGTCATCATTTATACTCCTTGTATTGCTGACCGAATTCATCCCAATGATTGGGGCCCCGCGCGTTTCATGTGTAAGCCGCCCCGCCTATTTTGGGCTATATCGTGATCGTTACCAAGAGCTTGATCCGCGTGGCTCTAGTCCTTCTGAAGGCACTCTTATTCCACCTGAAATACTCTATGCATTTCTCACCGTCGGCTATCCGGTCCGCGCATACTTTTATGGTACGCGTTTTCCGGCCGAATCCGCCCCGACGGCGGAGCCACGGGGCGCAGCCCAAACAAGGGTTGCAGATGGGCTCTCCCCGAACGCCTGGCGGTAGTCGCGGGCGAAGCGGCCGAGGTGGAAGAAGCCGCAGTCCATGGCGACGCGGGTCACCGTCGTTCCGGGCTCCGGAGACCGAAGCGCGTCGCGCGCCGCCCGGAGCCGGCGGTCGTGCAGCGCCTGCATCGGGGTGCAGTCCCGAGCCAGGCGGAACGCCGCCTGCAGCGAGCGGACGCTGACACCGGCGACGTCGGCCAGGTCTTCGACCGAGACCGGATCGGCGTAGTGCGCGTCAAGCCACTCCTCGACCCGCCTGACCTGCCAATTCGCCGCGGCGTTCTCACGCTGTTTGCCAGCCGGTCGCCTCTCTTCCAGGCAGTCGAGAAACAGGCTGCGCAGGACCTTCTCCAGCCCGTCGGCGGTGCGCTGGGACTTCAGCAGCCAGGGGTCCGGCTGGTCGAACTCGTACGCCATCCAGTGGCACAGCGACCTGAGACAGGCCGCGGGACCGGCGCCAACGGCGAACTCCAGCGCCCATTCCTCGAAGGGTGGGACCCTGCCCAAGCGCCGCCGCAGCGCCGGCTCGACGAAGTCGCCCTCCAGGTTCAACAGCAGTGCCCGGAACGGCTGGGTGTCGAACTGGAGCTCTTGCCCGGGCGCCTGCAGGCCCGCAACGTCGGGCGAAAGCAGCGCCTCCCGACCGTTCATCTTGTGGCTGGAGTAGCCAGAGAGGTGAATGCCGAAGTGGTAGGTGTTGCCCACCGGGCCGCTGACCACGTGTACCGACGTGGGACTGTCGGTGTAGCTCAGGCTCGTTCGTCGGAGGTTGGCTTGGTGCCAGCGGACACCGTACTTCCAGCCGTCGTGGACCTGGATCTCATGATGCTCCCACGCACTGGCAAGCACCTGCCGGGACCGATCCAAATCATCTGTCACCAGGAACGGGTAGTTGTTAAGAAAATGCTCATGCATTACCCGACCGCCTCCCCTATCCACGTCGTTTAAACTTTTACGGAACGCGCAATTCGAAGAAGTATGCGCTGTTCGGGTTCCTCGGCCGAGTTGGCCTTTGGTGGCAGTATTCGTCACTTGCGACCAGAAGAGGTAAAGGCGGGGACCGCCAAGCCGGGCCGTGAAGCCGAAGCGCAGCAGACGGGCGGCGGATGCGGCACGTTCACGTTGTGCGCGGCAGGGGCCGGGGCAATCTACAACAGCAAGAAGCGCCGGCCGGTGCGGACCCGTGAGCCCCGCCCGTGAAAGCCCGGCGCATGTTCACGGGAGGAGACGCGCCGATGGCGAAGGCCGCGACCAACGTCGAGTTTGCCCCAGCATCCGCCCACGACGCCTTGGCCGAGGCGCTGGCCTCCACCTTTCCAGCCGGGCGGCTGATCCGCGATCCGCTGCGGAGGCTGGCCTACGGCACCGACGCCAGCTTCTACCGGCTGGTCCCGAAGCTCGTGGTCGTCGTCGACGACGAGGCGGAAATGGCGGCGCTGCTGCGCCAGTGCCGGATGTTCGGCACGCCGGTGACGTTTCGCGCCGCCGGCACCAGCCTGTCCGGGCAGGCGGTCACCGACTCGGTGCTGGCCGTCCTCGGCGACGGCTGGGGCGGCGTCGACATCGCCGCCAGCGGCGAAACCGTTCGGCTGAAGCCGGGGGTGCTGGGCTCCGAGGCGAACCGCAGGCTCGCCCCCTTCGGCCGCAAGATCGGCCCCGACCCGGCCTCCATCAACGCCTGCAAGATCGGCGGCATCGCCGCCAACAACGCCAGCGGCATGTGCTGCGGCACCAGCCAGAACAGCTACCGCACGCTCGCCTCGATGCGGGTGATGCTGGCCGACGGCAGCCTGCTGGATACCGGCGACGTCGCCAGCCGCACGGCCTTCCGCATCGCCCGTGGCGATCTGGTCGACCGCCTGAGCGCCCTCGCCCAACGGACCCGTGGCGACGCGGCGCTGGCGGACCGCATCCGGCGCAAGTTCTCGATCAAGAACACCTGCGGCTACAGCCTGAACGCGCTGGTCGACTTCGAGGACCCCATCGACATCCTCGAGCACCTGATGATCGGCTCGGAAGGCACGCTCGGCTTCATCTCCGAGATCA
>JAXMOZ010000119.1:0-5938 GCA_034382075.1 Rhodospirillales bacterium | reverse complement strand
CCGTGGTCATGGGCCGGCACGCCGGCTTCCTCACCGCCGCCTCGGCGCTCGGGCGCAAGTTCGACGACGACGGGCCGCACCTGATCTACGTTCCCGAGCGGGTGTTCAACCTGGAGACGTTCGTGCGTGACGTCCAGGAGGTCTACAACAAGCACGGCCGCT
Source organism: Rhodospirillales bacterium (assembly GCA_034382075.1). Taxonomy (GTDB): domain Bacteria; phylum Pseudomonadota; class Alphaproteobacteria; order Rhodospirillales; family Defluviicoccaceae; genus JAEULH01. The sequence goes on along the minus strand of JAXMOZ010000119.1, from coordinate 5,776 downwards.
GCATCGTTGCCGTCTCCGAGGGCATCCACGACGACACCGGCGAGCCGATCGCGACCAAGCTGGCCGAGAAGGTGGAGCGCGACGCCCACGGCAACGTCCAGCTCTCCGGCTCCGGGGCGCTGGCCGACCTGCTCACCGACTACATCAAGGCCAACACCAACATCACCCGGGTGCGCGGCGACACCTTCGGCTACCTGCAGCGCTCCTTCCTCGGCTGCGTCTCCGACGTCGATCAGCGCGAGGCCCGCGAGGTGGGCGAGAAGGCGGTGCAGTACGCCCACTTCGGCTCCACCCAGGGCCACTACAGCGGCTCGGTGACCATCCACCGCACCGGCTTCTACTCGGTCGAGTACCACCTGAGCCCGCTCGACGAGATCGCCGGCAAGACCTTCGTCATGCCCGACGAGTTCATTTCCGACAACGGCCACGACGTGACCGAGCACTTCCTGCTCTACCTGCGGCCATTGCTGGGCTCTGGCATGCCGGAGATCTCCAGGCTGCGGCTGAACAAGGTGCCGAAGATCCTGAACAAGTAGAGAGCCGGGCGCCCGGACCTGTCCCGGGCTTTTCACGAAGTCGTGGATGGCCGCAACGAGTGCGGCCATGACGATGAAGGATCCTCCTTCGTCGCCGCACCACCCCGCGTCACGCCCGGGCTTGCCCCGGGCTTTCCGCGAAGTCGTGGATGGCCACAACACGTGCGGCCACGGCGCCGGCAGAGCAATCCACACCTCCTCGCCGCACCACCCCCCGTCACGCCCGGGCTTGTCCCGGGCGTTCACGAGCGCGCGGATTGCCGGGCGAACCCTGTGGAGCGTTGGCGAACGCGGAGCCGCCTGATAGGGTCGCGGCAGGCTTGGAGTTCTGCCGCATGCTTCTTTCCGCTGCCGACGCCTGCCTCCTGGTGGTCGATATCCAGGACAAGCTGCTTCCCGCCGTGCGCAATCAGGACGCGGTCGTTGCCAACACCCGGGTGCTGTTGCAGGCGGCCGCCTCCTTGAGCGTTCCGGTGCTGGCCTCCGAGCAGTACCCGCGCGGCATCGGCCACACGGTTGCCCCCGTTGCCGAGCTTCTGCCGGAAGGCTCGCTTGTCGAGAAGCTGCACTTTTCCTGCCTCGCCGATCCCGGCTTCGCCGAGCGCTTCGCCGCCCTCGGCCGCGGGCAGGCGGTCGTCTGCGGGCTGGAGGCGCACGTCTGCGTGTTGCAGACGGTGGAACAGCTCCTGTCGGCGGGTCACGAGGTGTTCGTCGTTGCCGATGCCGTCTCCTCGCGGGCCGAGGCGAGCCATGAGCTGGCGCTGCGGCGACTGGAGGCGGACGGCGCCAGGATCGTGACGACCGAGATGGTCGTCTTCGAGTGGCTCGGACAGGCCGGCACGCCCGCTTTCCGCGAGCTCAGCCGGCTGATCAAGTAGCCCCGCGCGGCCACGATGCGCGCTCATCACGAAGATCGGGGAGAGGATGCATGGAAGGCAGCAGCGCCGCCGGCGTCGATGAGCTGATCGGCGACGTCCTCGCCGGGCGGCGGCGGAGCATCGCCCGCGCCATGTCGCTGGCCGAGTCCACCGGCCCCCTCGGCCGCAGTCTCGCCGCCGGCCTCTACGGCCATACCGGCCGCGCCCACGTCATCGGCCTGACCGGGGTGCCCGGCAGCGGCAAGTCGACCATGGTCCGGGTGCTGGCGCAGCACTTCCGCAAGGCCGGCCGGCGGATCGGCATCGTCGCGGTCGACCCGTCGAGCCCGTTCTCGGGCGGGGCGATCCTCGGCGATCGGATCCGCATGCTGGAGCTTGCCGGCGATCCCGGCATCTTCATCCGCAGCATGGCCACCCGCGGCGCCCTGGGCGGCCTCGCCCGCGCCTCCCTCGACGTGGTCGACGTCTTCGACGCCGCCGGCTACGACACCGTCCTGATCGAGACGGTGGGCGTCGGCCAGGACGAGGTCGACATCGTCCAGGCCGCGCACTCGGTCGTCGTCGTCTCCGCCCCCGGCCTCGGCGACGAGATCCAGGCGATCAAGGCCGGCGTGCTCGAAATCGCCGACATCCACGTGGTCAGCAAGTGCGACCGGCCGGAGGCGGGCGAGACGGTGGTGGACCTCAAGACCATGCTCCGCCTCGGCGACGCACGCCACGATGGCTCCGGCTGGAAGGTGCCGGTGCTGGCGACCAGCTCGCAGAAGCAGGAGGGCATCGAGGCCCTGGTTGCCGCCATCGACGCCCACCGGGAGCACCTGGAGACCAGCGGCGAGATCACCGACCGCAGGCGCAAGATCGCCGAGATGCGGATCCTCAAGACCGCCGAGGAGATCGTCCGCGCGCGGATCATGGGCCGCCGCGGCGAGGCCATGGCGATGCTGGTCGGCCGGGTCGCCGAAGGCCGCATCGACCCCTACACCGCCGCCCACGAGCTGGTGGACGAGAGCACCGGCCAGTCGTAGTGGCCCTCGTCACCCACGGACGTGTTCCGCGGGTCCACCTGGATCGCCACGTCGCTTCGCAAGCAGCATTGACGTCTGTTGTACGCGTGCTTTGTGGATGACCGGGTCAAGCCCGGTCATGACGAGTGAAGCACCAATGGGTCGGTCACTCCGTCATCGCCGCACTTGTTGCGGCGATCCACGTCTTTGCTGCGTCACTGCGAGGAGGCGAAGCCGACCCGGCAATCCGTTCCCGAGACTGGATCGCCACGCCGCTCCGCAGGCAGCGATGACGATGTGGTGGTAGGTCTACAGACGCCTTGTCCTCACCGTCACCCGCGGACGTGTTCCGCGGCTCCATCTGGATCGCCGCAACGCGTGCGGCGATGACGGAACCGCGCGAAGCAGCCGCCGCGTTCAGCCCTTGCCCCACAGCGCGAGCATGGCGACGACGGCGTCGATGAGCGCCTGCGGTTCGGCCTTGGGATCGCCCAGGATGTCCAGCAGCTCCTTGTACCTGGCCGTGTCGCGCGGGTAGTAGGCGGCGGGATCGGCCATCACCTTGTCCCACAGCTGTTTCGCGATCGAGCCGGTGGCGCCGACGGGGATCAGCGCCAGGCCCTTCTCCCTGGCGATCTCGAATTCCTGCGTCACCCCGTCGGAGAGCACCACTTGGCCGTCCCGGAGCTTGTTGCCGAACAGGAAGATCGCCGCGCCGGCGTAGTCGGCGAGGTCGCTGCGGTAGCGCTTGAGCAGCTCCGGCCAGGAGGCGTCGGCCACCGCCTCCTGCGGAAAGGGGCGGAGCACGAGTTGGTCGTCCACCCGTGAGCGCTTGGTGGAATAGATGCGCTCGAGCGCGCCGGTGATCACCGCGCTGCCGACGCCGTAGCCGAAGCCGGAGACGATCCGGTAGCCCTTGTCGATCAGCGTCTTGCCCAAGCCGCGGATCAGCGCCGGCGCCCGGCCACCCTGCCAGTCGCCGCCCCACTCGTGGGCGGCGCCGGAAATCAGCACGGACTTGCTTTTGTACGCCCGCTCGATCCGGCCGAGCACCTCGGTGATCTGGCCGTAGTTCTCGAGCTGCAGGGTCTGGATGTTGAACCGCTTCAGGTCGTCGATGAACAAGGCCTGCTGCCGGCTCTTGTAGGCGAGCGTTTCGGGGTCGGGGAAGTCCTTCTCGTCCAGCCGCTTCATGAAGCAGTAATGGGTGCGCATGTTCTCGGCGTAGCTGGCGCGAATGCGGCTCAGCACGTAGTCGATGTTGGGGTCGGAAAAGCTGAAGCCGAGAAACAGGAAGGTCTTCGAGATCAGGTCGCCGGTGAGCGCGGTGATGAAGGCCTGGCCGGTGAGGTGGTAGCGCTCGTAGTCGTCCTTGATCAGGATCGTCTTGCCGGGGTCGGAGATGTCGCCGTGCATCTTGTAGACGACGGCGTCGCGCCGCGGCAGGCTCAGCGCCAAATGGGCGATGGTGTACTTCACGTCGGGCTTCTTGCCCGCCTCCTCCAGCGCCCGCTCGACGAGCTGGTCGTAGTTGGTGGTCCAGTAGGTGAAGATCGGCAGCCTCGCCAGGATCCGGTGGTTGACGGTGACGTCGGCGTCCTTAGTGAACTCCTCCAGCATCACCCGGTTGATGTCGGAGCGGTTGCCGAACCGCTCGTTGCAGTAGTACTGGGCGAGGGCGACGAGGTTGGTCTCCTTCTCGACGTCCAGGCCCAACTCCTCCGCCACCGACTTCAGCAGCATCCGCCAATCGACGAAGCCGGCCGGCCGGGACAGGCCGGCGCCGACGAAGATGGCGGCGTTGCCTTCCTCGACCTCCCCGGAAAAGGTGCGGACGAACGCGTCGATCTGGCCGTTGCTCATCGCCATCGCCCCCTGTGGCCGTTTGCGCCGTGAGACAGGATCGCCATTATGGCGCAGGCCCGGGCGGATGCCTCACGACAAAGACAGCGATCGGGGACAGCGGGGAGGGGGGGCGGGCGAGCCGAGCGGTGCCGGACACAAAAGGAAACGGCGCCGCGGGTGTTCCCGAAGCGCCGTCGCCGCTGGTTCACCCTCATCCGCCCGCTTTCCGGGCTCCCTCTCCCGCCGGGCGGGAGAGGATCGGGGTGAGGGCTGTTTGGTTGTTAAGCCTTCATGCTCACGTACGGGCCGGGTGCCTCCTCGATGGCGGGCAGGGCGCCGGTTCCGGGCTCGCGCGCCGGGACCATGTCGCTTCCCGACTGCTTCTTCACCCACTGGTCCCAGTCCGGCCACCACGAGCCTTCCTTCTGGGTCGCGTGCGCCAGCCACTCGTTCGGGTCCGCCGGCGGCTTCTTGTCGGTGAACCAGAAGCAATACTTCTTCGCCGCGGGCGGGTTGATGACGCCGGCGATGTGGCCGGAGGCGGCGAGGGTGAAGTGCACCGGCCCGGTGAAGATCTGCGTGCCCTTGTAGGTCGAGGTCCACGGCGCGATGTGGTCCTCGCGGGTCGACAGGAAGTAGGTCGGGATCTTCACCTTGCGCAGGTCGATGGGCTCGCCCGCCAGGGTGATCCCGCCCGGCTCGGCCAGCTTGTTCTGCTGATAGAAGTTGCGCAGGTAGAAGCTGTGCATGGCATACGGCATGCGCGTCGAATCCGAGTTCCAGTAGAGCAGGTCGAACGGGAACGGATCGTTGCCGAGCAGGTAGTTGTTCACCACGAACGACCAGATCAGGTCGTTCTCGCGCAGCATGTTGAAGGTGGTCGCCATCTCCGAGGCGTCGAGGTAGCCGCGCTCGGCCATCTTCTCCTCGAGGTAGGAAATGGTCGACTCGTCGATGAACACGCCGAGTTCGCCCGGCTCGGAGAAGTCGAGCATGGTGGTGAAGAAGGTGCCGGTGCGCACCCGGTCGTCGCCCTTGTTGGCCATGTAGGCGATCGAGGAGGCCAGCAGGGTACCGCCGATGCAGTAGCCGACCGCGTTCACTTCCTTCTCGCCGGTCGCCTTCTCGATGGCGCCGATGGCTTCCACCGGGCCGCGGATGACGTAGTCGGAGAAGGACTTCTGGGCGAGTTCCTCGGTCGGGTTGATCCAGGAGATCATGAACACGGTGTGGCCCTGGTCCACCGCCCACTTCACCCAGGAATTCTTCTCGCGCAGGTCGACGATATAGAACTTGTTGATCCACGCCGGGACGAACAGCAGCGGCCGCTTCACCACCTGCTCGGTCGTCGGCGAGTACTGGATCAGCTCCATCATCTCGTTGCGATAGATGACCTTGCCGGGCGTCGTCGCGATGTTCTTGCCGACGATGAACTTGTCGTAGTCGGTCTGGCTGATGCGCAGCGAGCCCTTGCCGCGCTCCAGGTCCTTCAGCAGGTTCTTCAGCCCGTTGA
>JAXMOZ010000118.1:0-5943 GCA_034382075.1 Rhodospirillales bacterium | reverse complement strand
ACCGCCATGGTCCTGATCGCCGACCTGCCCGAACTCGGCCAGCTCAGTGGCAAGCAGATCGCTGCCCTGGTCGGGCTCGCGCCGCAGACCCAGGAAAGCGGAAAGCGCAAACGTGGATCCAACCCCATCGGCCACGGCCGCGCCAACGTCCGCCGCTGTCTGTTCAACGCCGCGCGCTCGGCAATCCGCCATCCCTCGCCGATCAGGGACATCTATGACCGGCTCGTCGATACCAACCGCCGGCCCGGAAAGGTCGCCCTCGTCGCGGTAATGCGGAAAATGCCATCGCCAGGGACAACAAGCCGTGGAAACTCGCTCCAGCCCCTTGACACCGTCCACGGTAGATGGCCGTAAGGAGTGCGGCACCGGTATTGCTTGACTGGGTGCAGGGGATTGATTCCATTTCCGCTCGGATGTTGAAGGCGACACCGGACTCGGAAGGAGGATCACCACCATGGGGCATCGGAATAGCGTTTTCCACGGGATCTTGGACCACGTGCCCTGGCCGGAGTTCGAACGGCTGGTGGCGGCGCACGGTGGTGACGCCTTGTCGCGGGGATTTTCGACCAAGAGCCACTTCATCACCCTTCTCTATGCCCAGTTTGCCGGGGCTTCGAGCTTGCGCGAGATCGAGACCGGCCTGACGAGCCATCGCGCGCGGCTGTACCACCTGGGTTGTGTGCCGGTGCGCCGCTCGACGCTGGCCGACGCCCATGCCAGGCGGCCGGCCGAGATCTTCGCCGAGCTGTTCGCGATCCTGGCGCAAAGGGCGCACCGGAGCCTGCGGCGGGAGGTGGCGGAGAGCGTCTATCTGATCGACGCCACCGGCGTGCGGCTGACGGCGGAGAGCACCTGGGGGCGCTTCTCCGCGACGACCTGCGGCGCCAAGGTGCACGTGATCTACGACGCGGCCGCCGATCAGCCGATCTACGCGGCGGTAAGCGCCGCCAACGTCAACGACATCACCGCCGCCCACGACATGGCCGACGATGCCGCCGCCGCCGTCGCCGGCTTCATCGGCTGGGCATGGCGTTATATAAGATGCACGCCGCCGGCTGCCGCATCGTCACCCGCTTCAAGCGGTCCACCCCGCTCGCCTGCAGCGAAGAGCGCCCGGTCGCCGAGGGCGGCCACATCCTCTCCGACCGGGTCGGGAAGCTGCCGGCGCGCCAGGCGGCGAGCCGCAAGAACCCGTTCTTCGCCGAGGTGCGCGAGGTCTGCGTCAGGATGGAGACCAGCAAGATCCTGCGCATCCTCTCCACGACCTCGAAGCCAGCGCCGAAGAGATCGCCGACCTCTACAAACGCCGCTGGGGCATCGAGCTGTTCTTCAGCTGGGTCAAGCAGACACTGAAGATCCGCACCTTCCTCGGGACCAGCGAGAACGCCGTGCGTATCCAGGTCGCGGTCGCGCTCATCGCCTTCCTGCTGCTGCGCCTCGCCCACGCCGCCCACAAGGCGCCGAGGGGCCCGCTCGCCTTCGCCCGCTTGGTCCGCGCCAATCTGATGCACCGCCGCCGCATCGACCAGCTGCTCGACCCGGAGCGACCACGACCAAACCACGGCAACCAGCTGGCGCTCGCTTGGTCAAGAACATGACCCAGCAACCGAAACGCCAAAAACAGCCCCAGCAAAAGCTATGCCGGACAGCAGTGGACTTGTTCCGGGGGTCCATTGAAGACGTGGAATGGCCGCAATGAGTGCGGCCATGACGAACAGACAGGCTGGTTACCGCGCGGTCCAACAGGTGCTGATCAACCTGCCTGCACCTCGCTTCAGCTTCCCGGGCGGCAGCGGGCGTAGCCGTGGCGGCCGCCGAGCTCGGGCCTCGCGGCAATGCGGGTGAAGTCTCGCGGCGATGCCGCCAGCACGTCGTTGAACAGCTTCGCCGCCGCGGCGCAGTAGGCGTCGGGGGCGTTGGCGGTGCGCTGGGAGGCGTCGTTGGCCAGCTTGGTGACGAAGGCGTTCATCCGCGATTCGCCGCTCGCGCCATGGACGCGCTTGAAGTAGGCGCGAAGCATCCGGCCGCGTTGCGACAGCTCGGTTTTGAAGGTCTTGACGAAGTCGTTGTAACGCTGCTGCTCGCCGCAGGCCAAGGCGGCGACCATGAGCTCGGTCTGCAGCACCCGGGCGTTGAGCGTCGCCTCGTCCTCCGCGGTGGCGCAGGCGGGCGCCGCCCAAGCCGATGGCGCCGCCACTACGACGGCCAGCGCCGCGACGAGTGCGAACGCCGCAGCCCTGTTCCAGTTCCGGCGGCGCCGGACCGTGTTCTTGTCCATGTTCTTGACCTCCCGCCACGGCCGCACGGCCGATCCCGCGCCCGTTCGTCGAACAGAAAAGACCACTGCCGGTTGAAAAGATCAAGACGGCCAGAAGATCTACATCTTCACCATGGCTTAGGCATTGGCGAAGACGCCATGGCCGGCGCCTAAACCTCTCCGTCGACGCGGTTTGCTGTTGCTCGTTGCCGAATTGGTAGGCACTCTCAGCGAAGATTTGCTGGGGAAACGAGAGCACGGATCATCCATGGCCATGCAGACGCGATCGCGAATCAGCCGTTGTGCTGCCGTCGTCGCCCTGTCGGTGAGCATTGCCTGTGCGGCCAGCGTGGCCTCGGCCGCGGGCGTCGCCACTGGGCAGACGCGCCCGGACAAGGCGACGCAGATGCTGTTCGACGCGGTGCACACGAACGATTTCGCCGCCGCCGAGGCGGCGGTGGCCGCCGGCGCCGACGTCGAGGCCCGGGACCGCTGGGACATCTCCCCGGTGGAGCTCGCGGTCGACAAGGGCTATTTCCGAATCGCCCACTTCCTGGTCTCGGTGCGCAACAGCCGGACGCCCGCCGCCGAGGTCGCCTCTCGGGCGCCGACGCAACCGGCGCGGGCAGCCGCACCGGCGCAAGCGCAAGCCGCGGCCAACCTGGCCAAGAAGGCGGCAAGCGTTCCCGCCAACGCCGCGCCGCAACCGCAACAGCTTGCAGCCCAGCCGCAATGGCCGGCCGGCACGCCGAACCCGTTCGACCCGGCGGCGCCCGCCTTCGGCACCGCCCTGCCGGTCATCCCGGCGACCCGGCCGACGGCCGCCGATGCCGCTGACGGGGGCGACGGCCCGATGCTGGCCAACGACGAGGCCGTCGAGCGCAAGGGGCGAACCGTTCGCTGAGCTTTGCGCGTCAGTACCGTCGCCTGAGCTGGCTGACCGCCAGGACGACGAGGCGCTGCGCCCCCACCGCCCGTAGCCGGGCGTCGAACGGGTCGTACCCGGCCGCGGCAATTCGTTTCAGGTAGAGCCCAGCTAAGGTCGCCGGTAGAAATGCCGGAAGTGCCTGCGCGGGAACTGACCGGCGGGCGGCGCGGGCGGCGGCCAGATGCTGCTCTGCGCGCCCGGCCACGGCCTCGATGACCGCCGGCAGACCGGGCGTCGAGCCCCTTTCGAACATGGCAAAGACGTCGAGCCCGGCCTTTCGGCTCAAGGCCGCCGGCAGGTAAAGCCGCCTCGCCCGCGCATGGAACGGGACGGCGCGGATCAGTCCGGTCAGCGCCCAGGCGGTGCCGAGATCCTCGGCGGCAGCCATGACGCCAGGGTCGCGCCCGCCCATGACCTCGGCGGACAGCTTGACCAGCGGCGCGCCGGTGCCCTCGGCATAGCCGACCAGATCCTCCAGCGTTGCCGGCGGCCGGTCGTCGAGGTCGAACTCGCGGGCGACGATGAGCCGGTCGAGGTGCTCGCGGCCGAGCCCGAACCGGTCGACCGCCCCCGCCAACGCCGCCGCCACCGGCTCGCGCTGCGGCACACCCGCGAAGATCGCCTCAACCGCATCCCGCCACCACTGCAGCCGGATCCGCCCCAGCATCGGCTCGCGGACGCTCTCGCGCACCCGGGCGATCTCGAGGTTGAAGGCGTAGAGCGCGGCCAGGGCCTCTCGCTCGAACGGCGGGGCAAACAGCGTGCAGAGGAAGCGGTCGTTGTCGAACCGGCGGACCTGTTCGGCGCAATAGGAAAGCTCGGCCACGGCTCTGCCTTGGTTCGGCCGGCGCGGCCCTTGGTCCGCTACCGGAAGCCGCCCCGCCGGGGACGACGCGGGCGACGGGCCAAGCAGGTGCGCCCTCCGGCCGCCGCTACCGCTTGATCGGGATGGCGTGCGGCGCGTCGCCCTCGAGCCTGTACGCCGACTTGCCCACGAACACGTCGAGCGGATCGCCCTCCTCCAACGTCGCCTGCAGCCCTTCGGGATCCAGCCGCACCTTCAGCTTTCGCCCGCGCCACTGCACCCGGAAGGTGAGCGAGCCCCATTCCGGGGGAAGGTGCGGGTCGAACTCGAGCCCGGCGTGGCGCAGCGTCAGCCCGGCGAAGCCGAACACCGCCGCCTGCCACAGCGCGCCCATGCTGGCGATGTGGATCCCCCCGGCGCTGCCCATGGCGGTGTCGGTGAGGTCGGTCGCCGCGGTCTCGCGGAAGTGGCGCATGGCCATCTCCAGGCGGCCGAGGCGGGCGGCGACCAAAGCGTGCATGCCGCGGCTGAGCGAGCTGCCGTGGCCGCAGCGAAGCTCGTAGTACTCGAAGTTGGCGACATGCACCTCGGCGCTGAAGTCGCGGGGCAGAAGCCCCAGCAGCGCCACCACGTCGGCCTGCTTGACCACCTGCGAGGCCTGGGTGCGCTCGCGCCCCAAGATCACGTCCATCGGAACCGTCCGGCCCTTGAAGGCGGCCAAGTCCACGTACTCCAGGCCGAAGAAGCCCTCGAACTGCTCGAACAGGTTGGTCTTCGGATCGAACAGAACCTTGAGCCCGGCTGCGACCTTCCGCCACTCCTGCATCTCGGCCTCGGTCAGCTCGAGCTTCGCCTTCAGCCGCTCCGCATCCTGTGGCCAGCGCGCCCCCAGCATTTCCCAGACCTCGAGGCCGCGCTCGATGTTCCAGCCGGCGAGGACGTTGGTGTAGGCGTTGTCGTCGACGTGCTCGTGGTACTCGTCGGGGCCGATGATGCCGCGGATGTGGTACTGGCCATCCTCTTCCAGCGTCGCCCGGCTGGACCAGAAGCGGGCCGTGTCCAACAGGATCTCGGCGCCCCCGTCCAGCAGGAACTTGTCGTCGCCGGTGGCCTGCCAGTATTGCCAGACGGCATAGGCGACGTCGGCGCTGATGTGCTGCTCCTGGGTGCCGCACAGCACCGCAACGATGTTGCCGTTGTGGTCGATGACCGCCTCCGGGGTGGTCTCCTCGCCGGTGTCGGCCGACTCCCAGGCATACATCGCGCCGCGGTAGCCGAGGTATTCCGCCTTTTTCCGCGCCCCCGGCAGCGTGTGGTAGCGGTACATCAGCAGCGCCCGCGCCGCCTCCGGCCAGGTGAGGGTGTAGAACGGCAGGAGATAGATCTCGGTATCCCAGAAAACGTGGCCGAGATAGCTGTCGCCGGTCAGGGCTCGGGCGCCGATGGAGACGCGCTCGTCTTGCGGGTTGGCGCAGCTGACCAGGTGGTAGATGGCGAAGCGCAGCGCCTTCTGGGAGTCCTCGTCGCCGTCGATGACGATGTCGCTGTCCGCCCAGCGCTTGGCCCAGGCCGCCTCGTGGTCGGCCAGCAGTTGCCGCCAGCCGGCGGCGCGGGCGTGCTCGAGGGCAACCTGGACATGGACCGCCGGCTCCCTGGCGCCGTCGTCGCCGCGGGCGAACGCCACCACCCGCCAGAAGATGGCCGGATCCCCCGAGCCCGACCGCCAGGACCAGGTCCGCCTCAGCGCCTCCGAGGCGCTGGGCTCGACGGGCTCGCCGGCGATCGACAGCGCCGCGTCGCTTGCCATCGACAGCCACTTGCCGGAGGTGGTCCGCCAGGTGGCGAGGTCGGCCTCGAGCCGCTCCACCTCCATGCCCGACCCCGGCGCCTCCATGATCGCTTCCAGCGCCACGTCCACCGGCCGGCCGTCGAGGCTCATCTCCAGCACCTGGA
>JAXMOZ010000117.1:0-6030 GCA_034382075.1 Rhodospirillales bacterium | reverse complement strand
ACGACCAGGCCCGGCTCGGTGACGAGCCCGAGCAGGACGCCGCGGATCGGCAGGATGGAAAAGCCGACGATCAGGACGAGCTTTCGCCCGCGGGTCTCGGCGAAGCGGCCGACCGTGGGCGAGATGATGGCGACGATGATCTGGGGAATGATGATGCAGGCGGCGATCAGCAGCGTCGCTTCGTCGCTGGCGCGCTTGGTGATGGCGCCACTCGCCAGCGGCAACAGCGGCGCGTTGGCGAAGGTGAACAGGGTGACGCAGGCGGCGAAGATCAAGAGCCGCCGGTCCGCCAGCGTGCGGAGCATTTCGCCGAGCGGGATCTTGTTGCGCTCCTTCCGCCGCCGCTTGCGCAGCGCCGGCGGCGTCCGGTCGGCAACGCCGGCCAGCGGGATCAGCGCCGCTACCGCCGGGAAGGTGAAGAAGGCGGTGAGGAAAAAGACTGCGCGTTCGGAGATGTAGTAGCCGCAGGCGCCCATCAGCGCGGCTCCGAGGCCGCTGCCGATGGCGGAGAACCTGGCGTTGCGCCCGAGCCGCGTGCCGAGCGCCATCTGCCCGGCGACGGCAAAGCTCATGGCGACGATGGCCGGGCCCAGCGTGCAGCTGGAGAACGCATGCAGGATCTGGCCGAGATAGACGAACAGCGGGATCGGCTCGATGGTGAAGAGCAGGGCGCTGGCGGTGAAGGCGAGAATGCTGAAGACCGCGACCCGGGTCTTGCGCCGGATGGCGTCGACCAGCGCGCCCGCCGGCACCTGGCTCGCCATCGCGGTGACGGTGCCGATGCTCAGCGCCACGCCGATGGACGTCTGGGTCCAGCCGGCGGTGGTCAGGTAGACGGCGAGAAACGGGCCGAAACCCGTTTGCACGTTGGCGACGAAGAGGTTGAGCCAGTCGAGACCTAAACCTGCCCTGCGAGTCGCTTCTTGTCGTCGTTTGGATCTTTGGGTTTTGGCCGGAACCGGCGGTTGCTCATTGTCTTGCATCTGGAGGAATCTGCGGAAGGGCCGGCGACGGCGCTGGCCCCAGATCGTCGGCGGACGGCAGTCCCGCCGCCGGGGGGTGGGCCTTCGGCCGCCCCTCGGGCGGCCTCATCTCCGGAAGCGGCGGCCGGTCCTGGCCCTTGACCGTCTCCGGCGGCGGCTTGGCCTGTTCCGGAACCGCAGGCGCCGGGGCGGCTGCCGCCGGCACCTCGGCAGCGGGCGGCTGGGAGGCGGCTTCTTCCGCCGCGCCGTCGCCTTCGCCGCTTTCCTCGGCCGGCGGAGACACGACGACGCTGGCTTCCGCGTCGGACGGCCGGTACTCCGGCGCGGCGCGAATGGCGTCGCCGGTTACGTCCAGCAGCACCGGCGCGTTGCGGTCGCCGGGGCGGAACTGCAGGAAGGTCCAGTCGACGGCGATCTTGCGCATGCCCACCCCGAGGAAGCCGCCGAAGTCGACGACCGCCGCCCGGGGCTTGCCTGTGGTATCCACCAGTACGTCGACCACCATGCCGACGTCTTCTCCGGCCGCGCCAATCACCTTCTTGCCGAGGATGCCTGCCGCCTCGCCGGTCGGAATCGTCCGCAGGTTTTTCGGCGGGAGGTCGGGGGCGGCCTCGTCGCCGCCGGCGACGTTCACCGCCGGCTGTTCGGGGGGAACATCGCCCTCGCCGGCGAGGCCCGGGCCGAGCGGCGGCGGCCTCTGCGGGAGGTCGGGAACCTTGCTCTCCGGCGGGGTCTCGGCGGCGGTGGCGGCTGGGGATGCGTCGGGCGGAGCGTCGTCGTTGGCCGACGCGCCCGAGGACGCGCCGGCCAACAGAACAGCGAGAAGGAAGCAGGCGAGGGGGCGGGCTAGCTGCGCCCGCTCACTCATGAGAGCCTTTGGCCGCCGACAGCTGCCGGCTGTACATGCGGCTGTAGATGCCGTTGCGCTCGAGCAGTTCGATCGACGGGCCGTCCTCGACGATGCAGCCGTGGTCGAGCACGACGATGCGGTCGAAGGAGTCGAGGGTCGACAGCCTGTGGGCGATGGCGATCACGGTACGACCCTTGACCAGGCGCATCAGCGCCTCCTGGATTGACTGCTCGGACTCGGTGTCCAGCGCCGAGGTCGCCTCGTCCAGCAGGATGATCGGCGCGTCGCGCAGGAACGCCCTGGCGATGGCAAGCCTCTGCCGCTGGCCGCCGGAGAGCTTTACCCCGCGCTCGCCGACCATGGTCTGGAAGCCCTCGGGCAGCCGGCTGATGAACTCGGTGCAATGCGCCGCCTCCGCGGCCCGATAGACCTCCTCGTCGGTCGCTTCCGGCTTGCCGTAGCGCAGGTTCTCCAGGATCGAGCGATGGAACAGGGAGATTTCCTGCTGCACGACTGCGATCGAGTGGCGCAGGCTGTCCTGGGTCACCTTGGAGATGTCCTGGCCGTCGATCAGCACCTGCCCGCCGTCGGGGTCGTACAGCCGCTGCAGCAACGCCAGGATCGTGGTCTTGCCCGATCCCGACCGGCCGACCAGCCCGACCTTCTGCCCGGGGACGATGCCGAGGTTGAAGCCCTGCAGCACCTTGGTGCCGTTGGGGTAGGAGAAGGAAACGTTGGCGAACTCCACCGAGCCGCCGAGGTTGATGAGCGGCTTGGCGTCGGCCGCGTCGGCCATCTCGTGGGGCAGCGCCAGAACCTGCACGGCCTCGCCCAGCTTGGCAAAGTGCTGGATCACGTCGACGCAGGCGGTGGCGAAATCCCGCGAGGCGTTGAGGACGGTGAAGCTCAGCGTGGTCGTGAGCACGACATCGCCGATGGTGATGCTGCCGGAGCGCCAAAGCGTGATTGCCCAGGTGAGCACGCCCGCGGTCACGGTGAACACCGAGATCGCGTGGAACAGCCGCAGCCGCTCCAGCGAGCGCAGGCTCTGCCGCTGCGCGAACATCTCCCGGCGGATCTTCCGGCCCAGCCGGTCGCGCTCGCGGCCGCGGCTGCCGAAGGCCCGCACCAGGCCGATGTTGCTGACGACGTCGGTCAAGTCGCCGGTCACCGCGGCGGCGCGCCCGGCGAAGCGGGCGTGGAGGTGGCTGCCGTTGGAAGCGAGCTTGGCGATGATCCCGCCCAGCACGGAGATGATCACCAGCAGCACCGCGGTGATCTGCCAGTTGATGGAGGCAAGGAGGGCAATGGCGGTGATGACCGCGGCAGCCGGCGGGATCGTCGTCCACGCCAGCGAGTTCTCGATCTGCCAGGAAGAGTTGGCGGCGGTGGTGATGCGGCCGGCCAGAGCTCCGGGGAAGCGGTCGGAGAAATACCGGGTCCCATGGCCGGAGAGGTGATCGAACAGGTCCAGCCGCATGTCGCCGCCCACGGCCGGAAACGCGTGCGTCGCGGTGTAGCCGGCGACCCGCCAGAGCAGGTTATCGGCGGCGACCAGGCCGAGCAGGAACACCACCGCACCCCACAGCACCGCGTCCGAGGGCTTGCCCATGCTGAGGACGTCGACGAGGTTCTTGACCGCGTACTGCGAGCCGATGGCGCAGCCCACCGCCGCCAGGATCGCCGTCAGGACGATCAGGTGGCTCCAGATGCGCCGGCGGACGTAGTGGAGCAGGAAGCGAACCGGCCCATGCGTCGCATATGCCGGCAGCGCCAGTGCCGGCGGCGGCACCGCGAGGGCGGCCCGGACCGGCGTCGCCGCTGCGCCCTGCCTGCCGCGCTTCTTCGCCCGCTCGCTCGGCTGCGGCGCCGCCTCGACCGGCCCCGCAGCGGCAACGGCTTCTGCGCCGCCCTCTGCTGCAGCTGCGTCCTTCGTCAGTGTATCGACCGGAGCCGCCGCGCCAGGAACGTCCCGCCCGTCCGCCGCCTGCCTACGCCCATGACCTAGCTTGCTCATCGCGTCCCGCTCAATTACGCCTGGGGTTTACTCCCGGGGAGATAGGATAGCAATTCTGGCAGAAATCTGGACCATCCGCGTATCGTTTTGTGCAACGCAACCACGCGAACCGCCGGATCCTGCCCTAGGTGTTGGAAAGCAAGGCGTTTTATCACCTGCGCGGCCGCCGGTGGTTCGCACGTGTTAACAAGATTTAAGATATCCGGCGGAGGAAGCGCCCGAGATCGTCTTGCCGCGGGCGGCTTTCGCGGCCCGCCGGGGAGCGTTCGTCTCGAAGAGGCCACGGCCAACGGCTGCTTTCGCTCGGGGTAGACATGAACGACGCCGGCTTCAGCCGAAACCAGCGGATGCTCGCCAGCTATGGCTTCGGGCTGTTCCCCCTTCCTCCGTACCGCGAGGGAGGGGTTGGGGAATGGCGGCTGGTCCGGCATCTGCCCAGCATTGCCGAGGGCTACGTCTCCAAGGTCGGCTTCGAGCGCGACCGTTACGTTCTCTACCACGGCCGTACCGCCTGGATGTCGACCGGGCTCCTCGAGCAGGAGAGCCATGCCTATCACGTTCACCTCGCCCGCGGCGTCGTGGCCGTCGCCGGCCTCGGGCTCGCCATGTACGTCCACGCAGTGGCGGCAAAGCCGGAGGTCGAGCGGGTGGTCGTGATCGAGATCGCGGCCGACGTCATCGACCTCATGCGCGACGCCTGCGGCTGGGACCACTGGCCCGACCGGAAGAAGATCATAATCCTGGAGGCGGACGCGCGCGACGCCGATGTGATGCGCCATGTCGCGTCCGAGAGCGGAGGCCGGGGCGTCGATTACCTGTTCGCCGACATCTGGGCCAGATGCGCGGATCCGGCCGCGCCGGCGGAGACAGCCGCGATGGTGCAAGCGCTTCGGCCGAAGGCGGCGGGCTGGTGGGGCCAGGAGTTGTCGTTCGCGCGGTGGTGGCACGGCCGCGCCGCCGGCCCGGCCCTTGGCCCGGCGGCGGGGGAGGGGATCGAGCAGGCGCTGGCCGAGTATTTCGCCGGCGTCGGCGTGCCGGTGCCGGTGAGCCCGGGCTACGCGGCCTTCTGCAGCGACGTCATGGCCGCGAACGGCCTCCTCGCCGCCGAACCGGCCGGAGCATCGGCCTTGCGGCGGGCGTGGCGGCGCCTGTTCGGCTTGCGAGAGGATCGCTGACGTGCGCCGGATCCTGACTTGGCTCTGTCTCGGCGTCTGTCTCGCGGCGGTCCAACCCGGCGTTATGCCGTCGGCGTCGGCGCAGGAGGAGCTGCTGCAGGCGCCCGGCGCGGCGAAGCCGCCCGCGGCGGCGGCGCCGGCACCGCAGAGCGTCGAGGCCAAGGTCGATCCCGCCGAGGACGAGGCCATCGCCCGGAGGCTGCGCACCACCTACGACACCGTCGAAGGCCTCGCCCCGGTGCAGGTTCGCGTCGCCTCCGGCGTGGTGGTGTTGACCGGCGAGGTCAGCGCCCAGGCGCTGCGCCAGCAGGCGGCGCGGCTCGCCGCCAACGTCCGCGGCGTGGCCGAGGTGGAGAACCGGATCGAGGTCGCCCAGGATCTGGAAGGCCGGCTGACGCCGGCGCTGCGCCGGCTGAGCGAAGTCTGGAGCGGCTTCGTCCGGCTGCTGCCGGTCATCCTGCTCGGCGCCACGATCATGGCCGCCGCCTTCCTCCTCGGCCGCTGGCTGGCGCGGCTGAAGAGCGTGTACCGGCGGATCTCGGTCAACGCCTTCATCGCCGGATTGTTGGCGCAGGTGGTGCAGACGGCGGTGCTCCTCGCCGGGCTCGCGCTCGCCATGCTGCTGCTGGACGCGACCGGGCTCATCAACACCCTGCTCGGCGCCGCCGGCATCGTCGGCCTGGCGTTGGGCTTCGCCCTGCGCGACACCGTCGAGAACTACATCGCCAGCATCCTGCTCAGTCTCCGCCGTCCGTTCGATCCGTTCGACTACGTCAGGATCGAGGGTCACGAAGGGATGGTGATCCGCCTGACCTCGCGGGCGACGGTGCTGTTGAACCAGGACGGCAACCAGATCCGCATCCCCAACGCGATCGTGTTCAAGGGCCTGATCGTCAACTTCACCCGGCGGCCGCAGCGCCGCTTCACCTTCAGCCTCGGCATCGCCCCGGACGAGGACCTGGGGCGGGCGCAACGGGTCGCGCTCGAGGCGCTGGCCCGGGTCGA
>JAXMOZ010000116.1:0-6173 GCA_034382075.1 Rhodospirillales bacterium | reverse complement strand
CCCGCGAAACCCCTCGTGGCCAGCGGTCATCGAACCGCATCAACAGGCCGGATACATGACCGCTCCAGACCCGATCGCCGAAGCCGCTCCAAAACCCCTTGCCACCCGGGGGCCGTCCATACATGACCAGCGGTCCTGGTTTGGTTGAACGCGGATGACAAGCCGCCCTAGCTTTCGCCGGCGCCCGTGTCCTCGCGCACCGACTGGCGCAGCTTGAACTTCTGCACCTTGCCGGTGGAGGTCTTCGGCAGCTCGGCGAAGATCACCCGGGTCGGGCACTTGTAGTGGGCGAGGGTGTCGCGGCAGAAGGCGATCAGCGCCTCGGCGGTGACCTCGGAGCCCGGCTTCAGCTCGACGAAGGCGCACGGGGTTTCTCCCCACTTCTCGTCCGGCATGGCCACCACCGCCGCCAGCAGCACGTCGGGATGGCGGTGCAGCGCCCCTTCCACCTCGATCGAGGAGATGTTCTCGCCCCCGGAGATGATGATGTCCTTGGAGCGGTCCTTGAGCTGAATGTAGCCGTCGGGGTGGGTGACGCCGAGGTCGCCGGAGTGGAACCAGCCGCCGGCGAAGGCAGCCTCGGTGGCTTGCGGGTCCTTGAGGTAGCCCTTCATCACCGTGTTGCCGCGAAACATGACCTCGCCCAGGGCCTCGCCGTCGGCCGGCAGCGGAGCCATGGTGACCGGATCGAGGACGGCCAGGTTCTCCAGGACCGGGTAGCGCACCCCCTGGCGGGCGTTGAGCTCGGCCTGGCGCTCGACCGGCATCTGGTCCCAGTCGTCCTGCCAGGCGCAGACCACCGAGGGGCCGTAGACCTCGGTCAGCCCGTAGACGTGGGTGACGCTGAACCCCAGCCGCTGCATCCGCTCCAGCGTGGCCGCCGGCGGTGGCGCCGCCGCGGTCATCACCGAGACGCGGCGACCGAGCGGGGCGGGGGTGCTGTTCAGCACCATGTTCAAGACGATCGGGGCACCGCAGAAGTGGCTCACCCCGTGGCTCGCGATCGCCCCCCATACCGCCTCGCCGCTCACCTGGCGCAGGCAGACGCTGGTGCCGGCAATGGCCGCGAGCGTCCAGGGGAAGCACCAGCCGTTGCAGTGGAACATCGGCAGCGTCCACAGGTAGACGGCGTGGCGAGGCATCTCCCAGGTGATGGTGTTGCCGAGCGCAAGCAGGAAGGCGCCGCGATGGTGGTAGACGACGCCCTTCGGCCGGCCGGTCGTGCCGGAGGTGTAGTTGAGGCTGATCGCCTGCCACTCGTCCTCCGGCGGCTGCCATGCGTAGTCGGGGTCGCCCGCTTCCAGCAGCGTCTCGTAGTCCATCCGCCCGAGCAGCGGCCCGGGCTCACGGGCCAAGGGGTCGTCGATATCGATGACCGTCAGCGGACGGCCGATCGCCGCCAGCGCCGCATCGACCGTCGCGGCGTACTCCCGGTCGGTGATGAGCACCCGGCTCTCGCTGTGGTCGAGGATGTAGGCGAGCGTGTCGGCGTCGAGCCGGGTGTTCAGCGCGTTCAGCACCCCGCCCGCCATGGGGACGCCGAAGTGCGCCTCGTAGAGCTCCGGCGTGTTCGCGGCCATCACCGCCACGGCCTCGCCGCGGCTGACCCCGAGGCCGACGAGCGCCGAGGCCAGGCGCCGGCAGCGCGCATAGGTCTGCGACCAGGTATAGCGCCGCTCGCCATGAATGACGGCGAGGTGATCGGGGTAGACCGCGGCTGCGCGTTGAAGCAAACCCAGCGGCGTCAGCGGGGCGAAGTTGGCGGCGGTCTTGTCGAGGCCGAGGTCGAAAAGCCCTTGGTGGCCGGTCATGGCGTTTTGCCTCCTCTCGCGAGCAGGTGCGTACCCAGCGCCACCCGCCATCCGGGTGACGCTGCCATATTCCGGCTTTGCAAAAAACGGCGATTTGGAACAAACTCCGCGGTCCGTGCGGTGAGGTTCGCTTTCACTCGCCCCGGCCAAGAAACTACTGTCACGTTTTCAGTGCGATAGGGGAGGCCATGAGCGGTCCATACGAACAAGCATACGCCAGATCCATCAGCGACCCGGAGGGCTTCTGGGGCGAGGCGGCCGAGGAGATCACCTGGTACAAGAAGTGGGACAAGGTCCTCGACGACTCCAACAAGCCGTTCTACCGTTGGTTTCGCGGCGGTGTGGTCAACACCTGCTACAACGCGATCGACCGGCACGTCGAGGCGGGCCATGGCGACCGTCTGGCGCTGATCTACGACAGCCCCGTCACCAACACCATCCGCACCTACACCTATAGCGAGCTCAAGCACGAGGTGGCGATGTTCGCCGGCGTGCTGGCGGCGCAGGGCGTGGGCAAAGGCGACCGGGTCATCATCTACATGCCGATGGTCCCCGAGGCCCTGATCTCCATGCTGGCCTGCGCGCGGATCGGCGCGGTGCATTCGGTGGTGTTCGGCGGCTTTGCCTCGAGCGAACTCGCGGTGCGCATCAACGACGCCCAGCCCAAGGTCATCGTCTCGGCCTCCTGCGGCATCGAGGGCGCCAAGATCCTCGACTACAAGCCCCTGCTCGACGGCGCCATCGAGATGGCGACGCACAAGCCGAGCGCGCTGATCATCAAGCAGCGGCCGCAGAAGCAGGCGTCGCTGTCGCAGGACCGCGACGTCGACTGGGACGAGGCGGTGAAGTCGGCGACGCCGGCGGACTGCGTGCCGGTCGAGGCGACCGACCCGCTCTACATCCTCTATACCTCCGGCACCACCGGCCAGCCCAAGGGCGTCGTTCGCGACAACGGCGGCCACTTGGTGGCGCTGAAGTGGACGATGAAGAACATCTACGACATCGACCCCGGCGAGGTCTTCTGGGCCGCGTCCGACGTGGGCTGGGTGGTCGGCCATTCCTACATCGTCTACGCGCCGCTGATCCACGGGGCGACGACGATCATGTACGAGGGCAAGCCGGTCGGAACCCCCGACGCCGGAGCGTTCTGGCGGGTGATCTCGCAGCACAAGGTGAAGTCGATGTTCACCGCGCCGACGGCGTTCCGCGCGATCAAGCGCGAGGACCCGAAGGCGGAGCTGCTGAAGAAGTACGACCTCAGCAACTTCAAGATCCTGTTCCTTGCTGGCGAGCGGACCGACCCGGACACCCTGGAGTGGGCCGAGACGGCGCTGGACCGGCCGGTGATCGACCACTGGTGGCAGACCGAGACCGGCTGGGCCATCGCCGCCGACTGCATGGGCCTCGAGTACCTGCCGGTAAAGCCGGGCTCGCCGACCAAGTCGGTGCCGGGCTGGAACGTCGTGGTCCTCGACGAGACCAACAACGAGGTCCCGCGCGGGCAGATCGGCGCCATCTGCGTCAAGCTGCCGCTGCCTCCGGGCACCCTGCCGACGCTGTGGAACAACGACGAGCGCTACATCGCGTCCTACCTCACCGAGTATCCGGGCCACTACATGACCGCGGATGCCGGCTACATGGACGAGGACGGCTACGTCTACATCATGGCCCGCACCGACGACGTGATTAACGTCGCCGGCCACAGGCTCTCGACCGGAGCCATGGAAGAGGTGCTCGCCCGCCATCCGGACGTGGCGGAGTGCGCCGTCGTCGGCGTCGCCGACTCGTTCAAGGGGCAACTCCCGGTCGGCTTCATGGTGCTGAAGATGGGCGTGACCAAGCCCCACGACGTGATCGTCAAGGAAGTGGTGCAGATGGTCCGCGACTACATCGGTCCGGTCGCGGCTTTCAAGACGGCGACGGTGGTCGAGCGGCTGCCGAAGACGCGGTCGGGCAAGATCCTCCGCGGCACCATCCAGAAGATCGCCGACAACGAGGCCTGGAAGATGCCGGCCACCATCGACGACCCGGCGATCCTCGACGAGATCCGCGAGGCGCTCGAGGGCATCGGCTACGCCAGCGCCCGGAAGGAGGCTCAGCCCACCGCCGGCGAGTAGCCGACGAGGCAGAGCTTAGGCGAAGCAGCGCGGGCGCGGCCACGGTCGCTCCCGCGTTTTTCTTTTCGAGGCAGGCCCCATGGACGTCGGCCCGCTGCTGTCCCGGCTCGGCGTCCCTCCCGCGGCTTGTGGCGACGGCGGCCTGATCGTCCGCACCCCCATCGACGGCAGCGAAATCGCAAGGCTCGGCTTCTCCTCGGCCGCGGCTGCCGATCGCGCGGTGGCGGAGGCGGATGAAGCCTTCCGGCAGTGGCGAGAGGTTCCGGCGCCTCGCCGGGGCGAGCTGATCCGGCTGCTCGGCTGCGAGCTTCGGGCGCACCGAGAGCCGCTGGCCGAGCTCGTCGGCATCGAGTGCGGCAAGATCCTCGCCGAGGCCCTGGGCGAGGTGCAGGAGATGATCGACATCTGTGACTTTGCCGTAGGGCTCTCGCGCCAGCTCTACGGCCTGACCATGGCCTCCGAGCGGCCCGGCCACCGGCTGATGGAGACCTGGCACCCGCTGGGCCCGGTGGGGGTCATCACCGCCTTCAATTTCCCCGTCGCCGTCTGGGCCTGGAACTTCGCGGTGGCGATCGTCTGCGGCGACCCGGTGGTGTGGAAGCCATCGGAGAAGACGCCGCTTTCGGCGCTGGCCTGTGCGGCACTGTTTCGCCGCGCGGCCCAAGGCTTTGGCGAGAAGCTCCCGGACGGGCTGCTCGGCGTCGTTATCGGCGGCGCCGAGGCGGGCAAGGCCCTGGCCAAGGATCCGAGGCTGCGGCTGATCAGCGCCACCGGCAGCTGCGCCATGGGCCGGGCGGTGGCGCCGGTGGTGGCGGGCCGCTTTGGCCGGCTGCTGCTCGAGCTTGGCGGCAACAACGCCATGATCGTCGCGCCCAGCGCCAACCTGGATCTTGCCGAGCGGGCCATTGTGTTTGCCGCCGTCGGCACCGCCGGGCAGCGCTGCACCAGCCTGCGCCGGCTGATCGTCCACGACACCGTCGCCGACGAGCTCCTCGGCCGGCTGCGGCCGGCGTATTCGAGCCTGCCGGTTGGCGATCCGCGCGATCCCGGCACCCTGGTCGGGCCGCTGATCGACCGGGACGCCTTCGCTGCGATGCAGCGGGCGCTCGTGTGGGCGCGGGAGCAGGGCGGGATCGTCATGGGCGGCAAGCGCGTTCTGGCCGACCGGTATCCGGACGGGTTCTACGTCCAGCCGGCGATCGTCGAGATGCCGGCGCAGACGGGGGTGGTCTGCGAGGAGACCTTCGCGCCGATCCTCCATGTCATGCGCTACCGGCGGCTGGACGATGCCATCGCCATCCACAACGGCGTCGGCCAGGGCCTGGCGTCGAGCATCTTTACCACCGATCTCCGCGAGGCCGAGCGGTTCATGTCGGCGTCGGGCAGCGACTGCGGCATCGTCAACGTCAACATCGGGCCGTCGGGCGCTGAGATCGGCGGCGCCTTCGGCGGCGAGAAGGACACCGGCGGCGGCCGCGAGGCAGGGTCGGACGCCTGGCGGGCGTACATGCGCCGGGCGACCAACACCATCAACTATTCCGACGCGCTGCCGCTCGCCCAGGGGATCGTGTTCTCGTCACGAATAGAGAAAGACGGGGAACGGAAGCGATGAAATCCGCGTTCCTGTCGGGCGGGGCAGGTGCTAGGGAGAGAGCGGTGAACGAGCTTAAGGACGGGGGCCCATGGCGACGCTGAACCTCGACCAGGATAAGGTCTGCTACCTCATCATCAAGGCCCGGGAGTTCGACGCCAAGATGGAGGCGGAGGTTCCCGAGCCCGGGGACAACCCGATTGACGACGACCAGCGGGAAGTCCTGTTCGATTACCCCGACGATCCGACCGTCGAGGAGATTCGCGGCTTCATCGGCACCTTGAACGAGGACGAGCTCACCGAGATGCTGGCGCTGATGTGGGTGGGCGCCGGCGACTACGACGTCGAGGAGTGGGACGAGGCGATCCGCGACGCCCGCGACGACGAGGACATCCGCCGGCCGGAGACCTTCCTCGGCACGCCGCTGCTTGGCGATTTCCTGGAGGAGGGGTTGGCGCAGTTCGGGATGTCCTGCGCCGGCGTCGAGATGGGCCGGCTGTAGCGAACAAGTCACCGTTGCAGGGAGGCGTAGCAACCATTAAGCACCGGCCGGTTTTTCGGTCCAGGGGGTGCCTCGGGCGAGGACGGCGTTGGCGAAGACGAGGAGTTTTCGGGCGCAGGCGACGAGGGCGACGGTATGGGGTTTGCCGCGCT
>JAXMOZ010000115.1:0-6664 GCA_034382075.1 Rhodospirillales bacterium | reverse complement strand
CTCAAGATCGAGCTGAAGTACCACGAGGGCCAGCCGGTCATTCGCGAGATCAGCCGGGTGTCCAAGCCCGGTCGGCGGGTGTACTCGTCGATCAAGGACCTGCCGCGGGTCTACAACGGCCTCGGCGTCGCCATCCTGTCGACGCCGCGCGGGGTGATCTCCGATGCCGAGGCTCGCGACGCCCACGTGGGCGGCGAAGTGCTCTGCAAAGTGTTTTAGTCAAGGAAGGCTCGAAGACGACCATGTCGCGCATTGGCAAACACCCGGTCTCGGTGCCGGGCGGGGTCAGCGTTTCGCTGGCCGAGGGCCGGCTTACGGCGAAGGGGCCGCACGGGGAACTGACCGCTGCGCTGATGGACGAGGTCGTCGTCAGCCAGGAGGACGGCGGCATCGTCGTCCGCCCCCGCGACGACAGCCCGCGGGCGCGGGCAATGTGGGGGACGGCGCGGACCGTCGTCGCCAACGTCGTGCACGGGGTGAACGCCGGGTTCTCGCGCAAGCTGGAGATCGCCGGGGTCGGCTACCGCGCCCAGGTGCAGGGCCGCGACCTGGTGTTGCAGCTCGGCTTCAGCCACGAAGTGCGCCACGCGATCCCCGACGGGATCAAGGCCGAGTGCCCGGATCCGACGCACATCACGATCTCGGGCGCCGACAAGCAGCTCGTCGGGCAGGTGGCGGCGGAGGTCCGGGCCTACCGCCGGGCCGAGCCGTACAAGGGCAAGGGCATCAAGTACGACGACGAGATCGTCCGGCGCAAGGAAGGCAAGAAGAAGTAAAGCCATGGCCGAATCACGGGAATTGTTCGAGAGGCGGCGCTGGCGTATCCGCCGCAAGCTGGTGGGAGTGGCGAAGGATCGGCCGCGGCTGTCGGTGTTCCGCTCCAACAAGCACATCTACGCCCAGGTCATCGA
Source organism: Rhodospirillales bacterium (assembly GCA_034382075.1). Classification (GTDB taxonomy): domain Bacteria; phylum Pseudomonadota; class Alphaproteobacteria; order Rhodospirillales; family Defluviicoccaceae; genus JAEULH01. Next base: position 5,753 of record JAXMOZ010000115.1, on the reverse strand, counting down.
CGACCGCGCCGGGCGCACGGTCGCCGCCGCGTCGACGCTGGACACGACGTTGAAGTCGGCGAGCGCGTCGGGCGCGGACGTGGATGCGGCGCAGCAGGTTGGCAAGCTTCTGGCCGAGCGGGCCCTGGCCGCCGGCGTCACCACCGTGGTCTTCGACCGCGGCGGCTACCGTTACCACGGCCGGGTGAAGGCTTTGGCCGATGCCGCCCGCGAGGCCGGGCTCGGGTTCTGAGGAGAGAGCGATGGCACGCAGACCATCCGGAGGAAAGCGCGGCGACCGGCCTCAGGGCGAGGACGCCGATCTTACCGACAAGCTGGTTCACATCAATCGGGTCGCCAAGGTGGTCAAGGGCGGCCGGCGCTTTTCGTTCGCCGCCCTGGTGGTGGTCGGCGACGGCCGCGGCCGGGTCGGCTACGGCACCGGCAAGGCCCGCGAGGTTCCGGAGGCGATCCGCAAGGCCACGGACCACGCCAAGCACAGCATGATCCGGGTGCCGCTGCGCGACGGCCGCACCCTGCACCATGACGTCGTCGGCCACTATGGCGCCGGCCGGGTGGTTCTGCGCTCGGCCCCGGCGGGCACCGGCGTGATCGCCGGCGGGCCGATGCGGGCGATCTTCGAGACCATGGGCGTGCAGGACGTGGTGGCGAAGTCGCTGGGCACGGCCAACCCGCACAACATGATCAAGGCGACCTTCGCCGCGCTCCGCAACATCTACTCCCCCCGGGCGGTGGCGGCCAGGCGCGGCAAGAAGGTGGGCGACATCATCGCGAGGCGCGGCGAGCCATCGGCCGCGGCCGAGCCGGCGAGGGCCTGAGCCATGGCTGGCGAGGGCGAGACGCGGGTGAAGGTAACGCAGATCAAGAGCTTGATCGGCCGCCGGGCCGATCAGCGGCAGACGCTGGTCGGCTTGGGCCTCAACAAGATCGGCCGCAGCCGCGAGCTCGAGGATACGCCGTCGGTGCGGGGCATGATCGCCAAGGTCCGCCACCTGCTGCAGGTCGAGGGCGAGGGCTAGGCGGCAAAGCTGCCGGAAGGCGCCGGCCAACGACGTGTAGAGGGCGACAGCGGCGTGGCGATGTAGGGCGGGTTAGCCCGAGGCGTAACCCGCCGTTTTGCCGGCGGATCCGGCTTCGCCTTGACCCGCCCTTGGGGCTTCGGAGGCAAATGTACTGCGCCTCCTTGCGATGACGGTTCGGGCGGAAGCCGCGGGTAAGGAACGAGAAGGCAATGAGACTGAACGAAATCCGCGACAACCCCGGGGCGCGGACCCCGCGCAAGCGCGTCGGCAGGGGCATCGGCTCGGGTACCGGCAAGACCGCCGGCAAGGGCCACAAGGGCCAGAAGGCGCGGAGCGGCGGCGGCTCGCCGCCCGGGTTCGAGGGCGGGCAGATGCCGCTCTACCGGCGCATGCCCAAGCGCGGCTTCAAGAACCCGTTTCGCAAGGAGTTTGCGGAGGTGAACCTCGGCGCCCTGCAGCAGGCGATCGACCGCAAGCGGCTGGACCCGAGTGCGACCGTCGACGAAGCGGCGCTGCAGGCGGCCGGGCTGTTTCGCCGCCGCCGCGACGGCGTTCGGCTCCTGGCCAAGGGCGAGCTGACCGCGCCGTTGACGATCGAGGTGACGGGCGCCTCCAAGGCCGCGATCGCCGCGGTGGAGAAGGCCGGTGGCCAGGTCACCGTGCTTGCCGCGGCGAAGGCTGCGGCGGATGAACCGGCGCCGGCCGGCGATCAGCCGGAGAGCGCGGGCTAAGCTTCCGGGAGAGCGCGACCATGGCCTCCGCTGCCGAACAGCTCGCCGCCAGCCTGAACTTCGGCGCCTTCGCCCGTGCGACCGAGCTGAAGAAGCGGATCTGGTTCACGCTGGGCGCGCTCATCGTCTATCGCCTCGGCACCTACATCCCGATCCCCGGCATCGACCCGGTGGCGATCACCGACATCTTCAACCGCCAGGCCGGCGGCATCCTCGGCATGTTCAACATGTTCGCCGGCGGCGCGCTGGGGCGGATGACGATCTTCGCCCTCAACATCATGCCGTACATCTCCGCCTCCATCATCATGCAGCTGATGACGGCGGTGGTGCCCTCCCTCGAGGCGTTGAAGAAGGAGGGGGAGTCCGGGCGCAAGAAGATCAACCAATACAGCCGCTACCTCACCGTGCTGATCACCGCGGGCCAGGCCTACGGCATCTCCGTCTGGCTGGAGAGCCTGCAGTCGAGCCTCGGCCCGGCGGTGCACGATCCGGGCTGGTTCTTCCGCTTCTCGGTGGTCGTCACCCTGGTCGGCGGCACCATGTTCCTGATGTGGCTGGGCGAGCAGATCACCGCGCGGGGCATCGGCAACGGCATTTCGCTGATCATCTTTGCCGGCATCGTCGCCAACCTGCCGCACGCCTTGGCGGCAACCCTCGAGCTCGGGCGCACCGGGGCGCTGTCGACGGTGTTCATCATCGCGCTGATCGTCATCGTCATCGGCGTGATCTTCTTCGTGGTCTTCATGGAGCGGGCGCAGCGGCGGATCCTGATCCAGTATCCGAAGCGCCAGCACGGCGCCAAGGTGATGGGCGGCGAGAGCACCCACCTGCCGCTGAAGATCAACACCTCCGGCGTCATCCCGCCGATTTTCGCCTCATCGATCCTGCTGATGCCGGTGACCCTGATCGGCTTCGCCGCCGGCCAGGGGCCGACCTGGCTGAACACGGTCGCGGCCTACCTCGGCCACGGCCAGCCGCTCTACCTGATCCTCTACGTCGGGCTGATCGTGTTCTTCGCCTTCTTCTATACCGCCGTGGTCTTCAGCCCGGCCGACACGGCCGATAACCTGAAGAAGTACGGCGGCTTCGTTCCCGGCATCCGGCCGGGGAAGAACACCGCCGACTACCTCGACAAGGTGCTGACCCGGCTCACGGTCGTCGGCGCGGCGTATCTGTCGTTCGTCTGCATCCTGCCCGAGATCATGATCTCGCAGTACGCCGTGCCGTTCTATTTCGGCGGCACCAGCCTGTTGATCGTGGTGACGGTGACCATGGACACGGTCGCCCAGATCCAGTCGCACCTGATCGCGCATCAATACGAAGGCCTGATCAAGAAGGCCAAGCTCCGCGGACGGGGAGGAAGACGCTGATGAACGTGGTGCTGTTGGGGCCGCCCGGTTCGGGCAAGGGAACGCAGGCGAAAGGGCTGGAGCAGGTCTTCGGCATCGCCCAGCTCTCGACCGGAGAGATGCTGCGGGCGGAGGTCGCCGCCGGCAGCGAGGTCGGCAAGAAGGCCGACGCCATCATGCGCGCCGGCCAGCTGGTCCCGGACGCGCTGATCATCGCCCTGATCGCCGACAAGCTCAATGCGCCGGAGTGCAAGAGCGGATTCATCCTCGACGGGTTCCCGAGGACGGTGCCGCAGGCCGAGGCCCTCGACGTGATGCTGAAGAGCAAGGCGCTGAAGCTCGACCACGTGCTCGAACTCGTGGTCGACGACGAGGCGATGGTGGAGCGGATCAGCGGCCGGTTCTCCTGCGGCAAGTGCGGCACCGGCTATCACGACAGCTTCAAGCAAACCAAGGTTAAGGGCGTCTGCGACGTTTGCGGCTCGACCGAGTTCGTCCGCCGCGCCGACGACAACGCCCAGACGGTGCGCGAGCGGCTCAAGGCCTACCATGCGCAGACCGCGCCGATCTCGGCCTACTACGAGCGACAGGGGATCTTGAAGCGGGTGGATGGCATGGGCGCCATCGATCAAGTCAGTAAGGACTTGACAAAAGCCATAAACGGCTAGTGGTGGGGTTGACGGCGGGTCCGGGACAACTATAATCGCGACTCCTTTTCGCCCGGCGAATCCACCTACCATTCGCGAAAGTCAGCAAGGAGAGCGTTCGTGGCGCGTGTTGCCGGAGTAAACATCCCCACGCAGAAGCGCGTGGAGATTGGGTTGACCTATATTCACGGGATCGGTCGCAAGACCGCCAAGGAGATCTGCGCCCGGCTCGGCATCCCTGCTTCGCATCGGGTGCAGCAGCTTTCGGACAGCGAGGTCTTGCGCATCCGCGAGATGATCGACAGCGACTATCGGGTGGAGGGGGACCTCCGCCGCGACGTGGCGATGAACATCAAGCGACTGATGGACCTGGGCTGCTACCGGGGCCTGCGGCACCGCCGCGGCCTTCCGGTTCGCGGCCAGCGCACGCACACCAATGCGCGGACGCGCAAAGGCCCGGCCAAGCCCATTGCCGGCAAGAAGAAAGTGACCAAATAGCTTCGTAAGGATCGGAGATGGCCAAGCCTGGCACGCAACGTGTCCGCAAGCGCGAGCGGCGGAACATTACGTCGGGCGTGGCGCACATCAGCGCCTCGTTCAATAACACCATGATCACCATCACCGACGCCCAGGGGAACGCGATCGCCTGGTCGTCGGCTGGCGGTCAGGGCTTCAAGGGCTCCCGCAAGTCCACCCCCTACGCCGCCCAGGTTGCGGCGGAAGATGCGGGGCGGAAGGCCCAGGAGCACGGGATGAAGACCCTCGAGGTCGAGGTCAAGGGGCCGGGTGCGGGGCGTGAGTCCGCCCTGCGCGCGCTGCAGACCGTCGGCTTCACGATTACCGCGATCAGGGACGTCACACCGATACCGCACAACGGGTGCCGTCCGCGGAAGCGCCGGCGCGTCTAGCCCAGCCGCCACCATCGGCTGCGGACGGCTTTGCCGAGCGCTTGCGGGCGCCTCGCTTTGCCCGTGACATCAGCGAATGTGAGGAACCCTGTGATTCAAAAGAACTGGCAGTCTCTGATAAAGCCGACGAAGCTGGAGATCGTGCCGGGCGCCAACGCCCGCCTCGCGGCAACCATCGTCGCCGAGCCGCTGGAGCGTGGCTTCGGCCTCACGCTCGGCAATGCCATCCGCCGGGTGTTGCTGTCGTCGCTGCAGGGTGCGGCGGTGACGGCGATCCAGATCGAAGGCGTGCTCCACGAATTCTCGATGATACCTGGAGTGCGCGAGGACGTCACCGACATCGTGCTCAACATCAAGTCGCTGGCGTTGCGCATGGGCGGCGAGGGGCCGAAGCGCATCCGCCTGGTCGCCGACGGCCCCGGCGAGGTGACCGCCGGCATGATCCAGACCACCCACGACATCGACGTGATGAGCCCGGACCTGGTGATCTGCACCCTGGACCAGGGCGCGCACCTGGTCATGGAGCTGGTCGTGGAAAACGGGAAGGGCTACGTGCCGGTGTCGGCTTCGCGCAGCGAGGACGCGCCCATCGGACTGATCCCGGTCGATGCGATCTTCTCGCCGGTGCGCAAGGTGTCTTACAAGGTGGAGAACACCCGCGTCGGCCAGGTCACCGACCACGACAAGCTGTCGATGGAGATCGCCACCAACGGCGCTGTCACCCCCGAGGACGCGGTGGCGCTGGCGGCAAGGATCCTCCAGGACCAGTTGCAGCTGTTCATCAACTTTGACGAGCCGCAGGCGGCGTTCGAGGAGGAGCGGCGCGACGAGCTGCCGTTCAACAAGAACCTGCTGCGCAAGGTCGACGAGCTCGAGTTGTCGGTCCGCTCGGCCAACTGCCTGAAGAACGACAATATCATCTACATCGGCGATCTGGTGCAGAAGACCGAAGCCGACATGCTGCGGACACCGAACTTCGGCCGGAAGTCGCTGAACGAGATCAAGGAGGTGCTGGCGCAGATGGGCCTGCATCTCGGCATGGAGATCAGCAACTGGCCGCCCGAGAACATCGAGGAACTGGCCAAGCGGCTCGAAG
>JAXMOZ010000114.1:0-6875 GCA_034382075.1 Rhodospirillales bacterium | reverse complement strand
AATGCACCCCAGTTTGGCACATCGCGATGCCGTCAGGGGGCCGTCCACCCAGCATTGCGAGGGGCGAAGCCGACGAAGCAATCCAGTGAACCTTGAACTGGATCGCCACGCCGCTGCGCGGCTCGCGGCGACGGCGTGGGGAAGGCGCAGGCTTCGGTTGCGCCGCCGCTCCCCGGACAGAGCACCCCGGCGTGCGCGAGCCGCGGCCGACAGGGCTGCCGCGTTTGCTGCGGAACTCTGACGAAGGAATTGGGAATGAGAGGGCGGGATCCGCCGCATAAGAGGGCGGGATCCGCCGCCGATCGAGGGGTCGCCTGGGTGCGGCGGCGGATCACCCAATAGAGGAAGAAGCTAAGCTTCGGTGCCGGCGGACGCCGGTCCCGGCTACTGCTGCGCCGAGAGGACGGCGATCTCGTCCTTTATTTGCAGCTTCTGCTTCTTGAGCCTGACAACCTCAATGTCATCGGGATGGGGCCGATTACTTTCCTCTTCGATGGCGGCTTCGAGGGCGTGATGTTTTGCCTTCAGCGCTTCGATCCGCTCCTGCAGGCTCATGGCGCGAAATCCTCCTTACCCTACGCACAGAACTGTCATGATAGACCTCGCCAGGGCCAAACTCCAGCGTGCTCGGGCACCGAACTTGGCACCGAACTGGGCGCCGAACGGGCGCCGATGCGGCAAGCCGGATCAGCCGGACGCACGCGTGGCGTGCGTCACCAGCGCCCGGTCGGCGGCGGCAATGATCGCATCGGCGGCATCGTCGGGACCGATGGCGGCCGCTCCCCAATCGGGTTCGGGACGAAGGATCGCGCCGTCACAGACGACCTCCACGCCGGCCACCAGGCCGACGAGGCTCTTTGCCTTCTCCTCCGCGGCCGCGCCGCCGGCGAGCGTCAGGATGATGGCGAAGTCGTAGCCGCCGAGGTTGGCGACCACGTCGCTCGCCCGCACGCTCCCGACCAGCAGCGCCGCCACCTCGCAGAGCAGCGCGTGCACCGCCGCTTCCCCCCGCTCGCGGCGGATCTTCGCGGCGTTGGCGATGGAGACGACGAGCAGGGTGTTTCGCGTTTGCGCCGCCCGGCTGCGGGCGATGACCCGTGACAACTCCCGGATCAGGTGCCGCCGGTTGCCGACCGGGAGAATCGGATGGCCGTCGGCCAGGCCCTGCAGATACGCTTCGCGGTCGCGCTCCGCCTGCAGTTGCTTGCGAACCTCGTCGAACTGGGCGAGCAGCCCATCGATGGCGGCGCGCACCCTCGGCGTCATCTCCGCCGGCGGGATGCCGAACGGACAGGCGACGTCAGGCTCGACCCGCTCCGCCGCCGCACGCGGATCGCGCTGGGCGTGTCCGCTGCCCGGGTGCTCCTCGGGGGCGCCGTCGCCATGCTTGTCGTGACGGGGCTGGAAGCCGGCGCTTTCCGCCGGCCGGACCTGCAGACGCTGCGGAGCTTCGATCATGTCCGGCAGTGTACTACTTTTCCGTTAGTCGTTGAAGGTGTTTTCCCCTTCTCCATTCGGACCGACGGCCCGCCGGCCGCGGCCGCCCCTCCTCCACTGCGACCGTAGGCCTTGCGCCCGTCCTCGCCCTGGCGCATGTCTGCCGGGTCGCGGCTTTACGACGAGCGAGAGGACCATGGCCGGCCCACGCTACATCATGCTCGAGGATCGTGGGATCGTGACGATCGGCGGCGAGGACCGCCGCACCTTCCTGCAAGGCCTGATCTCGAACGACGTCAGCCACGTCGATGGCGCCCGGAGCGTCTACGCCGCCTTTCTGACCGCGCAGGGGAAGTATCTCCACGACTTCTTCGTGGCCGAGATCGGCGATGTTCTGGCGCTGGACTGCGAGCGCCAGCGCAGCGCCGACCTGGCCCGCCGCCTCCGGATTTACAGGCTCCGCGCCAAGGTCAGCGTCGAGGACCGCAGCGCCGATTGGGCGGTGGTGGCGCTGATCGGCGAGGAGGTGGCCAACGCCGTAGGCTTAACCGCCGAGCCGGGGGCGACCGCGCCCTTCCTCGGCGGCGTCGCCTTCGTCGACCCGCGCCTTGCCGAAGCCGGCGTGCGCGCGATCCTGCCGGCCGCCGACGCCGCCAGGCGCCTGGGCGAGGCCGGGTTCGTGGCCGAGAGCCCCGAGGCCTACGACCGCCACCGCCTGGCGCTGGGGCTCGCCGACGGCAGCCGCGACATGGAGCTGGAGCGGACCATTCTGCTCGAGTGCGGCTTCGACGAGCTTCACGGGGTGGATTGGGAGAAGGGCTGCTTCCTCGGCCAGGAGCTGACCGCGCGGACCAAGTACCGGGGGCTGATCAGGAAGCGGCTGATCCCGGTGCTGGTCGAGGGGCCACTGCCGGCGCCGGGCACGCCGATCCACCATGACGACCGCGAGGTCGGCGAGATGCGTTCGGGCCTGGGCGATCTGGGTTTGGCAATGCTGCGGCTGGAAGCGCTGGAGGACGGAGCGTCCGGCGGCGCATCGTTTACTGCCGGCGAGGCGCGGCTGAGTGCTCGCCTTCCCGCGTGGCTGAAGCTGTAGGGGCGTCCGCTTCAGCCTTGGGCCGCTTCAGCCTTGGGGCGGTTCAGCCTTGGGCGCTTCAGCCCTCGGCGCGGGCCTTCTCCACCTGCTTCTTCAACCGGCGCAGGTCGGTCGGCAGCTGCGGCGTGCGGGCGCCGAGCAGGAAGGCGTCGAACCCACCCTTGTGCTCGATGGTTCGAAGCGCGCTGGTGGACAGCCGCATCCGCACCATCCGGCCCAGGGACTCGCTGAACACCGAGGTCTCCTGGAGGTTGGGCAGGTAGCGCCGGCGCGTCTTGTTGTTGGCGTGGCTGACATTGTTGCCGGTCAGGACACCCTTGCCGGTCACGCCGCACCGTCTGGCCATCGTCTTGCGCTCCGAAAAACGCGGGGCCCGCGAAGGCCCCGTCTGGTTCGAGGGTTGTAGAGAACCCGCATGCCCGGCGTCAAGCCGGGCACGCCGATCGAAGCAACGCTCAGGCCATGCCCCGGCGCTGCTTCAGGTTCTCGTCGAGCTTGTTCAGGAATTGCTGCGTCGTCATCCACGGCTGGTCCGGGCCGATCAGCATGGCCAGGTCCTTTGTCATCGCCCCGCTTTCGACCGTGTCGATGCACACCTGCTCGAGGTCGTCGGCGAACGCCTCCAGCTCCGGGGTGCCGTCGAACTTGCCGCGGTAGTGCAGGCCCCGGGTCCAGGCGAAGATCGAGGCGATCGGGTTGGTCGAGGTTTCCTTGCCCTGCTGGTGCATCCGGTAGTGGCGGGTGACCGTGCCGTGCGCGGCCTCCGCCTCCACCGTCTTGCCGTCTGCGGTCATCAAGACCGAGGTCATCAGCCCCAGCGAGCCGAAGCCCTGGGCCACCGTGTCCGACTGGACGTCGCCGTCGTAGTTCTTGCAGGCCCAGACGAAGGCGCCTTCCCATTTCAGGGCGGCGGCGACCATGTCGTCGATCAGCCGGTGCTCGTAGGTGATGCCCTTCGCCTTGAACTTGTCCTTGAACTCGGCTTCGTAGATCTCCTGGAACAGGTCCTTGAAGCGGCCGTCGTAGGCCTTGAGGATCGTGTTCTTGGTGGAGAGGTAGAGCGGCCAGCCGAGGCCCAGGGCATAATTGAAGCAGGCATGGGCGAAACCGCGGATCGACTCGTCCAGGTTGTACATCGCCATGCTGACGCCGCCGCCGGGGAAGTCGAACACCTCGCGCTCGATGGACTCGCCCCCGTCGGTGGGCTCGAAGCGGATGGTGAGCTTGCCCGGGCCGGGAACGACGAAGTCGGTGGCGCGGTACTGATCGCCGAACGCGTGACGGCCGATGACGATGGGCTTGGTCCAGCCGGGCACCAGCCTGGGCACGTTCTTGCAGATGATCGGCTGGCGGAACACCGTGCCGCCGAGAATGTTGCGGATCGTCCCGTTCGGCGACTTCCACATCTGCTTGAGCTTGAACTCCTCCACCCGCGCCTCGTCGGGGGTGATCGTCGCGCACTTGACGCCGACGCCGTGCTCCTTGATCGCGTTGGCCGCCTCGACGGTGATCCTGTCGTCGGTCTCGTCGCGCTTCTCGATGCCGAGGTCGTAGTACCGAAGATCGACGTCGAGGTAGGGCAGGATCAGCTTCTCCTTGATGAAGCCCCAGATGATCCGCGTCATCTCGTCGCCGTCGAGCTCGACGACCGGGTTTACGACCTTGATCTTTTTCATCGTTCGTTCTCCTGCGGGCCCTCAGGCTGCCCCTTGTCCGCGGATCGCACCCGTCCGCCGTGAGCCCCGTTCCGGGGCGCGCGGACCCTACGCGGCGGGCATTTGCTTTTCAAGATCATGCAGCAACGGCGCCGCTCCTGCGGCGGCACGCCTGCAATGTGCAGAGGGGCGCTACAGATGGCCGGTGGCGACGCTGGCCGAAGGCGGCGGCGCCTCGGCTATGGCGGCGAACACGTCCTGAGGCGTCGCCACGAACGTCAGGAGCTCCGCCACCTTCGGGTGGGCGAAGCGGTTGGCGATGACCGCGGCGACCAGGTCGCGGAGCGGCGCCCAGTAGCCGTCGACGTCGAGGACGACGATGGGCGAGGCATGCAGACGGAGCTGCTTCCAGGTGACGATCTCGAAGGTCTCGTCCAGGGTGCCGAGGCCGCCGGGCAGCACGACGAAGGCGTCGGCCATCTCGAACATCCGCCGCTTGCGCTCGTGCATGCTGTCGGTGACGACCAGATCGGTGAGCCGGTTGTGGCCCACCTCGTAACGGATGAGGAAGTCGGGGATGACGCCGACGGCCTCGCCGCCGGCCGCCAGCACCGCGTCGGCAACCGCCCCCATCAGCCCGATGGAGCCGCCGCCGAAGACCAGGCGGATGTTGCGCGCCGCCATCTGCCGGCCGAGGTCCTCGGCGGCCTGACGGTAGGCCGGCAGGGCGCCCTCCCCCGAACCGCAGAGGACGCAGATGGAGCGGACCGCTGTCACGTCGGCGAAGCCTCCCTTGCTGATGGTGGTGCCGCGGCGTCTGCCTCAGTGGCCGGAACCGGATGGTGTCGCATTATCCTGCGAGAATAGCCGGCGCGGGCAACCAGGTCGAAGCCTCAGCCGGCGTCGTAGAGCTCGATCAGGGCCCCCAGGGGCTTGTCCAGCCCGTCGAGGTGAGGGTGCACTCCGGCCAGAGCCAGCGCCCCGCCACGCAGCTCCTTCAGCCTTTCCGCGATCAGCGCCCGCTCCGCCGCCCCGCCGAAGAACGGCTCGACGCCGCGGAGCATGGTGAAGCTCAGCCCGGCGTTGGTCCCGGGGTGATCCGCGCTCGCCGGCATGCTGGCCAAAGCCGTCGCCGCCTTGGCGAGAACGTGCATCAGCCCGATCGCCGCGCCGATGTGCTGCTCCTTGGCCTTTGCCGCGCCGGCGCCGGTGCGGCCGAAGGCCTGCACCAGCAGCCGCAGCAGCATGGCGTAGATGGCGTTGGCGAAGTCGAGGACGCGCGCCGCCGAAGGCTCATCGACGAACACCTTGTCCTCGGGTTCCGGCGGCCGGCGCATCACCGGGTTGGTCGCCACCGGCCACGCCGGCGCGAAGGCCGGGTTGGCCCGGCTCAAGGCGTCGTACTCGCCGCGGATGGCGACGAAGCGGCGATAGTGGGAGTCGTCGCGGTCCTCGGGCGATCCCTCGCCCTGCTCGACGATCAGGTCGATGGCCTGGGCCGCGGAGTTGAGGTCGGAGATCACCGCGACCCCGTCCAGCGAAACCACGTCCGGGCCTACCTGACCCTCCACCGGGCCGATGAACAGCGCGTCTGGGCCATAGCGTTTGGTGCAGGCGATCAGGTTCTCGCGCAGCGCTTCGTAGAGGTGGCTGACGGTGCGGTAGTCCTGCACGCTCGGCATCAGCCCGTGGTAAGCCTCCTCGCGGACGTACTCCTCCTCGTGGGCGAAGCCGTCGCCGTCCTCATGGTCGATGCCCTTGGGCCGTTCGAGAAAGATGAAGTGATCCAAGGTGTCGCGGTCGAACGGGGTGAGCCTGACGACGACGCCGGAGGGGAAGTAGCCGGTCGCGACCGGGAAGTTGGGCCGGGTGAAGTGCGGCCTGCCGCCGACCGCGATCGACAGGTTGGCGACCAGAAGCAGATGCGCCATCTCGTCGATGGCGACCGAGACGATGGTCTCGCGCCAGCGGCCGACAGCCTCCAGCTCCTCCGGGGAAAGCCCGTCCTCGGGACGCGTCTTCAGGCTGAAGGCGGCATAGAGATAGCTGCACATCAGCGTGTGCTCGATCTCCGCGGCCTCGGCGAGCAGGTGGAACAGCTGCTCCCGGTCGCCGACCAGGATCTCCGGCTCCTGCTCCGTCGCCGCCTCGCGCGCCCCTTCCATCGCCGTTCTCCTCCCCGCGTGTTGCCGTGCTCATGACATGAACACCGGCGGGCGCACTTTCATCCGCCCCTGAGTGGCTCGCGCGGTCGAATGGGATGGAAAGGAGACGCAGGGGCTCGGGCGCATGGCTGGGGCGGGAGGATTCGAACCTCCGATCCCGGAACCAAAATCCGGTGCCTTACCTCTTGGCCACGCCCCAACGTGGCGCGACCTTAGCGGCTCAGGCAGAACCCCGCAACGCCCGGACCAGCTTCCGGCCAGAGGCGGATCTTGCTTTCGCCGCAGAAGGTAAACGGCCGCACATCTGGCGATCACTCCACCCCAACTCTGTTTCTTCGTCATCCTCGCGCTCGTCGCGAGGATCCACGCCTGCTCCAGCCAAAGACGTAGATGGCCGCGACGAGCGCACGGCTGTCCGGTTCGGTTTTCGTAGACAGGTTGCATGGCGTTGATTCTACTCGGTTCGGGACGTTGGCAAACGATCCGGGACACGAGGAGGGTTCGACGCCATGCTGCACCAGA
>JAXMOZ010000113.1:0-6887 GCA_034382075.1 Rhodospirillales bacterium | reverse complement strand
GACTTGTCCATGATTGTCCCCTGCGACACACTGATACCCTGGTCAGCACGCAGGATTGCATTCGGGCGACAAAGCCCCCTCTACCGTACGCGTGCACGACCGCGACGTCGGCGGGACCCGAGATGGCAACGGTCGTTCAAGACCAATCCACGATCGGGAGGAACCCGCCGACGTCCCCATTCTGCAATGGGGCAACCACCATGCAATCCATGACCAACGCCGGGAGAAGGCGTGGATCCTCGCGACGAGCGCGAGGATGACGAGGAGAGTGTGGCGAGCGCGCGAGGATGATGACGAAGACTACTGGCCGGCGGTGCAACCGGCGACGGGACGGCGAGTAGGAGCGACCGCGCCTCCCTCTTTTCGTCATGGCCGCGCTTGTCGCGGCCATCCACGTCTCGTTAATCGCGATGACGAGCAGACAGGTGGGCCGGGCGCGTCTAGCCCTCGGGCGTCCGTTCGCTGAGGTGGACGTTCTGGCCGCCGTGGTCGCTGAGGATCGTGGCGGCGAGCGCCCGGCGGTCCTCGCTCTCGGCGCAGACCCAGAGGATCACCCCGCCTGCCTCCAACGAGCGGGCGAAGTCGTCGGTGTGCGGCTGCGCCGTCACCTCCTCGAGGAACTCCTTCGCCGCCATTCCGCCCACCGCGGCGCCGGCCACGGCCGCAAGCGTCGCGGTCACCGGGCCTGCGGCGAGGAAGATGAGCCCCGAGGCCACCAGCGGCCCCTCGTACTTGAGGTCGCCGACCAGCGCGGTGAGTACGTCGCGCCAGGGCTTGCCCGGCTTGCCGGCGGCGTCGAGCGACTCGTGCGAGGCGAGCACGCTGAGGTCGGCGCGCTCGAAACCGGCCTGAAGCAATGCCTCGACCGCCGCCTCGAAGCTTGTCCGGTCGCGGAACAGGCCAACCACCTCCGCCGCGGTCCGCGCCCCCTTGCCCGTCCCCATGGTGCCAGCGCCTCCCTCTTGCCGGGCTATACATAGCCGCAAGCCGAAGGCGGATGCTAAGGTTTCTCACCGACCGAAACCACCTCGACCCGGAGCCCTTTTGCCCGCGCCCCCGCCCGCGCCGCACCCTGCGTCCCCGCCCGCCTCCCTGCCAGCGCCCCTGCCCGATCAGCGGCAGCCCCCGGAGCAGAACGGCGCGGGCCCGGGCGCGGCCACGCCGCTGATGACCCAGTACCTGGCGATCAAGGAAACCTGCCCGGACTGCCTGTTGTTCTACCGGATGGGCGATTTCTACGAGCTGTTCTTCGACGACGCGGTCAAGGCGGCCGCCGCTCTCGACGTGGCACTGACCAAGCGCGGCAAGCATCTCGGCCTGGACATCGCCATGTGCGGCGTGCCGGTGCACAGCCACGAGGCGTACCTGGCGAAGCTGATCCGCCGCGGCTTTCGCGTCGCCGTCTGCGAGCAGGTGGAAGACCCGGCGGAGGCGCGCAAGCGCGGCGCCAAGGCGGTGCTCCGCCGGGAGATCGTCCGGGTGGTCACCGCCGGCACCATCACCGAGGAGACCCTGCTCGACTCCCGGCGCAACAACTACCTCGCCGCCGTGGTCGAGCGCGGCGGGCGGGTGGGGCTTGCCTGGATCGACGTGTCGACCGGCGCCTTCTTCACCCGCGCCAGCCCAGCCGCGGCCCTGGCCTCGGCTTTGGCCGAACTCGAACCGGCCGAGCTGCTCGTTCCCGACGACATGCTGGGCCGCCTCGACGCGATCGACCCCGGCAACGAGTGGCGCCAGCGGATCACGCCGCAGCCGGCCGGCCGCTTCGACGCGGCGAACGCGAGGCGGCGGCTGGAGCAGGCGTTCGCGGTCGCGAGCCTCGAGGGCTTCGGCTCGTTCAGCGGCGTGGAGGTCACCGCCGCCGGCGCCCTGCTCGACTACGTCGAGCTGACCCAGCGCGCCCGCCTGCCGCACCTGCATCCGCCACGGCGGGTCGGCGAAGACGGCGTCATGGAGATCGACGCCCACACCCGGCGGAACCTGGAGCTCAGCCGGACGCTGAAGGGCGAGCGGCAGGGCAGCCTGCTCGACGCCATCGACCGCACGGTGAGCGCCGCCGGCGCCCGGCTGCTCGCAAGCCGCCTTGCCTCGCCGCTGACCGACATCGCCGCGATCAACGACCGGCTGGATCTGCTGCAGGTGTTCGCCGACGCCGAGCCGGTGCGATCGAACCTTCGCGGCGTCTTGCGCGCCTGCCCGGACATCGAACGGGCGCTCTCGCGCCTCGCCATCGGCCGCGGCGGGCCGCGCGATCTGGCGGCGGTGGGCGGCGGGCTGGCGCTGGCGGCGCGGCTCAAGGACGCGCTGGCGAAGCCGGGGCTGATCGGCACGCCCAGGGCGCTGTCCGCCTGCCTCGCCGACCTCGGCGAGCACGGGGCGCTGGTGAAGAGGCTGGAGGCGGCGCTCGCCGCCGATCCGCCGGTGCAAGCGCGCAGCGGCGATTTCATCGCCAGGGGCTTCGCCGCGGACCTGGACGCGCTGCGGGCGCTTCGCGACGACAGCCGCCGGCTGCTCGCCGAGTTGCAGGCCCGCTACGCCGCCGAAACCGGCGTCTCGGCGCTGAAGGTGCGCTTCAACAACGTGCTCGGCTATTTCCTCGAGGTGCCGGCGCGCCAGGCGGAGAAGCTTCTGCAACCCGCCGACGGCGGCTTCATCCACCGGCAGACGATGGCGGGCGCGGTCCGCTTTTCCACCGTCGAGCTGGGCGAGCTCGCCGCCCGCATCGCCGGCGCGGCGGACGAGGCGCTGGCGCTGGAGCTCCGCCTCCTGGACGAGCTCGTCCAGGCGGTTCTCGCCGAGAGTACGGCCATTGCCCGCACCGCCGCCGCCATTGCCGCCCTCGACGTCGCCGCGGCGCTGGCCGAGCTTGCCGCAGAGGCCGGCCACGTCCGCCCGGTGATCGACGACGGCACCGGCTTTTGCATCCGCGCCGGCCGCCATCCGGTGGTCGAGGCGGCGCTCGCGGCAGCCGACGGCAAGGCGTTCGTTGCCAACGACTGCGACCTGGACGAAGGCCGCAGGCTGTGGCTCGTCACCGGTCCGAACATGGCCGGGAAGAGCACGTTCCTCCGCCAGAACGCGCTGATCGCCATCCTCGGGCAGATGGGCGGCTACGTGCCGGCCGAGGCCGCCCGCTTCGGCGTCGTCGACCGGCTGTTCTCCCGGGTCGGCGCCGCCGACGACCTCGCCCGCGGCCAGTCCACCTTCATGGTCGAGATGGTCGAGACCGCCGCCATTCTGAACCTCGCCGGCCCCCGGTCGCTGGTGATCCTCGACGAAATCGGCCGCGGCACCGCCACCTACGACGGCCTCTCCATCGCCTGGGCGGTGCTGGAACACCTGCACGAGGTCAACCGCTGCCGGGCGCTGTTCGCAACCCACTACCACGAGCTGACCGCGCTCGCGGCCCGCCTCGACGACCTCGCCTGCTACAGCATGCGGATCAAGGAGTGGGAGGGCGACGTGGTCTTCCTCCACGAGGTCGCCGCCGGGGCCGCCGACCGCTCCTACGGCATCCACGTCGCCCGCCTCGCCGGGCTGCCGGCGGCGGTGATCGCCCGGGCCGAAGACGTGCTGACGAGCCTGGAGAAGGGCGAATCGTCCTCGGTGGTGACCCGGCTCGCCGCCGATCTGCCGCTGTTCGCGGCGGCGGCCAGGCAACCGGCGGCGGCGGCGCCTGCTCCCCCGCCGGTGGTCCAGGAGCTGGCCCAGGTCGAGCCCGACGGCCTCAGCCCCAGGGAGGCGCTGGATCTCCTCTACCGGCTGAAGGCGATGCTGTGAGACCCGCAGGCCACGCTCTGCCGTGCCCGCGGGCGCCGCAGCCGCCGCCCTGTCTTGTCGCACCCGTCCTGTGGCAACATATCCGCGGGGCCGCTCACGATGGCCGGTGAGACGGGCGGCGCCGGCCACACCATGCGAGAAAGATGACGACGCACCGTATTCCCAACCGCCGGGCGATCATCAACCGCCGGGACCTGGTCGAGGAGCTGGAGGAGCAGGTCCGCGGCGGCCAGGACCCGCTGCGCGTCCGCAGCAATGCGTTGCAGATCTTCAAGGCGGCGCTCTACCGCGGTGTCGGCGAGATCCGCAGGCGCTTCGAGGAGGAGGGGATCCGCGGCCCGCAGGCGGTGCACTCGAACGCCTACCTCGTCGACCAACTGGTCCGCTGCATCTACGACTTCGCCAACAAGCACGTCTATCCGACGGCGCAGAGCGGGGGCGCGGAGATGGCGATCCTCGCCACCGGCGGCTATGGCCGCTCGGAGCTCTCGCCCTTCTCCGACATCGACCTGATGTTTCTGATGCCGCAGCAGGCGCCGGCGGACGGCGAGAGGATCGTCGAGTACATCCTCTACATGCTCTGGGACTGCGGCCTGAAGGTCGGGCACGCGACCCGGACCATCGAGCAGTGCGTCGAACTCGCCCGCGCCGACCTGACCATCCGCAGCTGCCTGCTGGAGGCCCGCTGGCTGTGGGGGTCCGCCGACCTCTACGCCGCCTTCGACGACACCTTCTGGCGCAAGGTCGTCTCCGGCACCGGCCCGGCGTTCGTCGAGGCCAAGCTCGCCGAGCGCGATGCCCGGCACGCGCGGATGGGCGACTCCCGCTACGTGCTCGAGCCGCACATCAAGGAGGGAAAGGGCGGCCTGCGCGACCTCCAGACCCTGTTCTGGATCGCCAAATACCTCTACCGGGTCAAGGACATGGGCGAGCTGGTGGAGCGCGGCGTGTTCACCGCCGCCGACGTCCGCCACTTCAACAAGGCCCAGGACTTCCTTTGGACCGTTCGCTGCCACCTGCATTACGTCGCCGGACGGCCGGAGGAGCGGCTCACCTTCAACGTCCAGGACATCATCGCCAAGCGGATCGGCTACAGCGACCGCGCCGGAGCGCGCGGCGTCGAGCGGTTCATGAAGCACTACTTCCGGGTGACCAAGACCGTCGGCGACCTCACCCGCATCCTCTGCGCCGTGCTCGAGGAGGAGCACAAGAAGAGCCGCAAGCTGTTCCGCATCCCGCTTTGGCCGCTGTTCCGGCGGATGCCCGAGGGCTTCAGGCTGGACACCGGCCGGCTGACCTTCGCCGCCGGCGACGTGATCGCCCGCGACCCGGTCAAGATCCTGCGGCTGTTCCACATCGCCCAGCACTACGGCCTGGACATCCATCCGCATGCCCTTAGGGCGATCCAGCAGAACCTGCGGCTGATCGACGCCAAGGTGCGCATCGATCCCGAAGCGAACCGCGTGTTCATGGAGATGCTGACGTCGGAGAACGACCCGGAGACGACGCTGAAGCGGATGAACGAGGCCGGCGTGTTCGGCCAGTTCATCCCCGACTTCGGCCGGGTCGTGGCGCAGATGCAGTACGACATGTACCACGTCTATACGGTCGACGAGCACACCATCCATGCCATCGGCGTGCTGCGGCGGATCGAGACGGGGGAGCTGAAGAAGGAGCATGCCGCCGCCAGCATCGCCGCCGGCGACATCCGCTCGCGCCGCGCGCTCTATCTCGCCGTGCTGCTCCACGACATCGCCAAGGGCCGCGGCGGCGACCATTCCGAACTCGGTGCCGAGATCGCCCTGCGGCTGGCGCCGCGCCTCGGGCTCGACCCGTGGGAGACGCAAACCGTCTCCTGGCTGGTCCGCCACCACCTGGTCATGAGCCGCACGGCCTTCAAGCGCGATGTCGACAACCCGAAGACGGTGACCGACTTCGTCGGCCTGGTGCAGTCGCCCGAGCGGCTCAGGATGCTGCTCCTGCTCACCGACGCCGACATTCACGCCGTGGGCCCCGGCATCTGGAACAACTGGAAGGCCGGGCTCCTGAACGAGCTCTACTACCGGGCGCTCGAGGTCATGGAGATGCCCGGCGGCCAGCCCGCCGACCGCCGCGCGGTGCGCGTCGCCCGGGCGAAGGCCAGGCTGCGCGCGCATCTTCCCGACTGGAGCGAAAGCCGGCTCGAGGCATTCATCGCCCGGGGCTACGCCGACTACTGGCTGGCCTTCGACGTCGAGTCCCAGGTCCACCACTTCAAGCTGATGCGCAAGGCCGAGGACGCCGGCAAGCAGCTTTGGGTCGAGAGCTGCCAGCACCCTTCGCGCGACGTGACCGAGGTCACGCTGTACGCGCCGGACCACCCCGGCCTGTTCGCCCGGATCGCCGGCGCCATGGCCCTGACCGGCGCCTCCATCGTCGACGCCAAGGTGATCACCCTGGCCAACAGCATGGCGCTCGACACCTTCTGGATCCAGGAAACCTCCGGCCGCGCCTTCGACAGCCCCGACCGGCTGGCCCGGCTCAAGTCACGGATCAAGGACGCGATCGTCGGCCGGATCCACACCGAGCGGGAGCTGAAGGCGGTGCGCGAGCGGGCGCTGCCGAGCCGCACCCGGGTGTTCACCGTGCCCCCCGCGGTGTTCTTCGACAACAAGGCCAGCGTCACCCACACGGTCATCGAGGTGAACGGCCGCGACCGGCTGGGCTTCCTCCACGACGTGACCTCGACGCTCACGGCGCTCGGCCTGCAGATCACCAGCGCCCACATCTCGACCTACGGCGAACGGGTGGTCGACGTGTTCTACGTCAAGGACGTGTTCGGCCTGAAGGTCGAGGACAAGGCCAAGCTCGAGCAGATCGAGCAGCGGCTGCTGCAGGCCATCGCCGCCCCCGAGGAGCCGCCGCAGCCCGCACAGCCGGCGGTGGAAGCCGCGGCCGAGTAGCCGCGCCCTTGCCGCCGGCGCTGCCTCCTCGTCATCCTCGTCATCCTCGCGCTTGTCGCGAGGATCGTGCGTCCGTGGGGACGCTTTGTCAGTCAGGTGGGGGTCCTGGCCATGTGAAGTCACTGCGCATGAAGCCGAAGGTAACTGCGTCGCCGTGAGGCGGGG
>JAXMOZ010000112.1:0-7102 GCA_034382075.1 Rhodospirillales bacterium | reverse complement strand
AGCTCGATCATGCGCAGCATCGACGTCAATGCCGTCATCGAGGCGGCGCCCTTCGGGCGGTTCCACGCCCGGGTGCTGTTCTGGTGCACGCTGATCATCCTCTTCGACGGCTACGACCTGGTCATCTACGGCGTCGTCCTGCCGAAGCTGATGGAGCAGTGGCAGCTGGGCCCGGTGGAAGCCGGCGCTCTCGGCAGCTCGGCGCTGTTCGGGATGATGATCGGAGCCATGAGCTTCGGCATGCTCGCCGACCGGCTGGGGCGAAAGGCCGGGATCATCATCTGCGTGGTGCTGTTCAGCACGGTCACGGTGATCACCGGCATGGCAACAACGCCATGGCAGTTCGCCGGACTGCGCTTCATTGCCGGCCTCGGCATCGGCGGGGTGATGCCGAACGTCGTCTCGCTGCTCACCGAGTACGCGCCGAAGCGAAGCCGCAGCACCATGGTCGCGGTGATGTTCAGCGGCTACGCCATCGGCGGCATGACCTCCGCCGGCCTCGGCATCTGGATCGTGCCGGCGTACGGCTGGCCGGCGATGTTTTACCTGGCGGCGGTGCCGTTGCTGCTGCTGCCGGTCCTGCTCAGGGCGCTGCCGGAGTCGGCGGCGTTCCTGCTCCGCCGCGGCAGCGAGAGCGAAGTGCGCCGGATCCTCGCCGCGGTCGATCCCGGCCATGCCGCGTCTGCCGACGCTGTCCTGGTCGCGCCCGCGGACGCACCCGTGCGCGCGCCGCTTGCCGAGCTGTTCCGCCAGGGCCGGGCGCTCAGCACGCTGATGTTCTGGACCGCGTTCTTCATGTGCCTGCTGATGGTTTACGCGCTGGGCTTCTGGTTGCCGAAGCTGATGACGCTGGCCGGCTACGGCCTGAAGTCCAGCCTCGCCTTCCTGATGGTGCTCAACATGGGCGCGATCGTCGGCGCCATCGGCGGCGCCTTGATCGCCGATCGCTCCAACCTTCGCCCGGTCCTGCTCACCTACTTCATGACGGCAGCGGTGTCGCTCGGCCTTCTCGGCTTCGACAGCCCGACCTGGCTGCTCTACGCGCTGATCGCCATCGCCGGCGCCACCACCATCGGCTCGCAGACCCTGCTCTACGCCTACGCCGCCCAGTTCTACCCCGCGGCCATCCGCTCCACCGGCGTCGGCTGGGCCTCCGGCGTCGGCCGCACCGGCGCCATCGTCGGGCCGCTCCTGGCCGGCGGGCTGCTCGCCCTGGCGCTGCCGCACCATTTCAACTTCGCCGCCCTGGCCATCCCGAGCCTGATCGCGGCCACCGCGGTCTTCTGCGTCAACGGCCGCATCGGCGCGCTGACCGGAACAACGTCCGATTAAAACGACGCAGTAGGACCCGAGCGGCCGCCTGCACCCCGAACCTTCGCCCTGGAAAGGACTGGATGGCCGTGACGAGTACGGCCACGGCGCAGGGAAGCGACGTTCTCGCTACCCGGCGATACAGGGGTGAATCGACCTGATCGCCCTAGCCTAGCGCCGGCTGGGGAGCGTTGACGACGCCTGCGTCGGAGTGGCCCCTGACCTTCAGCAGGCGATGGCTTCCGCGCTCTGCTCCTCGCAGGCCGGGCAGATGCCGTGGCTGATGCGGACGTTGGCGTTCCCGCCCAGGTGGTAGTAGTCCTCGGCGGGCAGCCAGGTGCCGTGCCGCTCGCTGCTCCCGGACGGGTAGCGAACGTCCTGGCAGTAGCTGCACATGGCCAGGATCGGAAGCGCCTTGTCGCGCCGCGAGCGCTCGAGGATCGCCTGGAAGTCGAACAGATCGACGGGCGGGCGGACGCTCTCGGCCACCGTCAGCGACTGGATCAGGAAGCCGTCGATGGTGCTGTCTTGCTGCACCGGGGTGATGACGATCCACAGCTCCCGGCGGACCGCCGGGCTGTCGCAGCGGCTCATCAGCCGGGCGCGCCTGACGCTGCCGGAGCGGAGCGCGGCGAAGTATCCGCGGTAGGCCTCGCGGACGTCGTCGCCGGAGATGAAGTCGAACATGCTCCGGCCGATCACGCCGTTGCCGTCGCACAACGCCGCGCCGCCGTTCTCCAGAGCGAACTGGTTCCAGTTGCGCTTGCCGATGGAGAGAATGGTCCCGTCGGCGGCGGTCAGGTAGACGATGCCGTCCATGCTGTCGATGAGATTGTGAATGGCAGCAGTCATGCGTCCTCCCTTTCCGCTGGCAGTCACCCGCATCCCGCTTGCCGCGGTGTTCGACGAACGACGGGCAGTCTTGCGGCGGCGCAACAATGATCGCGCCGATTGGGCCGGCAGGCAAGCGTTCGCGGCCCCTTCGCTTGCCCTTTCGCGGCAGCCCGAGGCGGCTTTTACTCGGCGCGGAACTGCGCCTGCGCCAGGACCGCCCCCGACTTGTCGACGGTGCTGACACGCCAGTCGCCGAGCTGCTTCTGGCCGATGCGTTTACTGGAGTAGACCCGCCAGCGGTTGCCCTCGATCCGGATCGGAATGGTCGCCATGACCCGGCCGTTGTACTCCCAGCGGTGCGTCAGCGTCTGGCCGTTGAGGTTGCGCAACTCGTTGAAGTAGAAAACGGTCCGGCCGCGAGCGCCCACATCCACCGGCGAGCGGAGAAGGCCCTTGGGCTCGCGGTTGACGACGTCCGAGGCGAGTTCGGCCCGCACCACGCCGGCGCCGGGCTTCGCCGCCGGACCCTTGGCCAGGGCCGGCGCGTTCGCGGCCTCCCCGCCGTCGGCCTGCGCCGGTTTGGGAGCCTCGGGACCACCGGCGGCGGTTGGCGAAGGACCGGGAGCCTCGGCAACGCCGGCGGTTGGCGCGGGCTTGGAAGCCTCGGGACCACCGGCGACCGCACCGGGAGCCGCTCCAGTGGCGTTTCCTGTGGCGTCCCTCGTGCTGTTCCCGGTGCCGCCGGGGCTTGCATGGGTTGAAGCCGCGGGCGCGCCCGGGAGCGGCGGCGGCAACGCCGGCTCGCCTCGCGCCGATGTCCCCTCGTCCACCGCTGTTTCGCCGCCGCTCTGCGGCATCGCGCCGGCAGCATCGGCAGCCGAACGTTCCGCGCCGGTGCCGTCGGCCCTCGCCACCGCCTCAGCGTCCCCGGCGGACCCGGTGGAGCCGGGGGCGGACGCCACCGGCGGCTCGTCCTGGTCGTCGGGCGGGGTTCCACGGCCGATGAAGAACAAGGCGATCGCGGCGCTCAGGGCCACGAGCCCGAGCAGGGCGGCGATGCCCCAGCGCCCCCGCTTTTGCCGCGCCTGCCGCGCGGCTTCGGCGGCTGCCTTTTGCTCATCCTCGGGCCGCACGACGATCTTAATTTTCATCTTGCGATCGTCCATGGTCTTGCTGGCTTCTCTTCTTCGTGATGGTGGAGGGGGAGGACGCGGAGCATAGCCGATCGATCCGCCGGCCGCATGCTTTTCCCGCCGCCGGCGGGCGCCGGCACAGAGGGGGAGGACCAAGAGCCGGTGACGACGCAACGGGCATGGCAACGGATGTTGAGCGGGCGCCGGCTGGACCTGCTCGACCCCTCCCCGCTCGACATCGAGATCGAGGACATCGCCCACGGGCTGTCGCGGCAGGCCCGCTGGAACGGCCAGACCAGCGGCGATTGGGCTTTCTCGGTGGCGCAGCACTGCCTGCTGGTCGAAGACCTGGTCGGCCGGCTGCGCCCCGATGCGAGCACCCCCTGGCGGCTCGCCGCCCTGCTCCACGACGCGCCGGAATACGTCATCGGCGACCTGATCACCCCGTTCAAGGCGGCGGTCGGCCTCGACTACCGCGACTTCGAGGCGAGGCTGCAGCGCGCCGTGCACATCCGCTTCGGCCTGCCGGCGGAAACCCCGAAGGCGCTCAAGCAGCTCATCAAGCGCGCCGACCGGATCTCGGCCTACCTGGAGGCTGTGGGGCTCGCCGGCTTTGGCCGGGAAGAAGCCCTGCGTCTGTTCGGCAAACCGGGGGATGTGGAGGCCGCAAGCCTGCAGCCATGGCCGCCCACCGAGGCCAAGGCGCGCTTCATCGCCCGCTTCGAGCGGCTTTACCCTTGATCGACCCTCACAACCCCCACGGAAGGCCGAGCAGGTACCAGCCCAGGAAGAACGCCGTCCACACCACCGACAGGGCCAGAAAGTAGGGCAGCATCAGCGCGATCACCGTGCCGATCCCGGACCGCCTGTCGTAGCGGGCGGCGAACACCACGATCAGCGGGAAGTAGACCATGATCGGGGTCACGATGTTGATCGGCGAGTCGCCCACCCGGTAGGCGGCCAGGATCGCCTCCGGCTCAACTCCGAGGCGCAGGAACACCGGGATGAAGATCGGCGCGAGCAGGGCCCACTTGGCGATGGCCTGCGGCAGGATGATCCCGACGATGGTGGTGATCACGATCGCGATCAGCAGCAGCCACCCCGTGCCCAGGCTGACGCTCTCGATCACGTTGCCGAGCTTCACCGCCGCCACCTGCGGCATGTTGGAGTAGTTGAAGTAGGCGATGAACTGCGCGATGAGGAGGAACAGCAAGAGCAGGCTCGCCAGTCCCGACCACGACTTGGTGATCGCCTCGATGACCTGGGCATTGCCGCGGACCGTCCCCGCGCCGCGGCCGTAGCCGAGCCCGGCGGCCAAAAACAGCAGCGAGATGATCGGGATCAGGCTGTTCATGAACGGCGAGGTCCCGATGATGCTGCCGGTCTCCGGGTGGCGCAGCGGGGCGCCCGGCGGCAGCGTCAGCAGCAGGACGGCGGCCAGCGCCGCAAGGAAGTACCACCCGGACAGGCGCAGGCCCCGGCGCTCGGCCTCGGGATCGACCTCGGGAGCATCGTCCGCCGCCTGGATCTGGCCGCTGCCGGCATCGGGGGCGAACGCGGGGTCATAGGTCCCCAGCCGCCTCTCGACCATCCGCGTGGTGACCATGCCCAGCAGCACCGTGAGCATGATCGTCGAGCCGATCCCGAACCACAGGTTGGCCGTCAGGTCGATGGATCCCGTGGGATCGACCAGCTGGATCGACTCGTTGGTGATCTCGGTCAGCACGGCGTCGGTCGGGGTCACCAGCAGGTTCACGCCGAACCCGCCGGCCACGCCGGCGAAGGCCGCGCCAATCCCGGCCAAGGGGTGCCGGCCGACGCTGGCGAACGCGGCGGCGCCCAGCGGGATCAGCACCAGGTAGCCGGCGTCGGAGGCGATGCTGGAGATGATCCCGAGGAAGACGATGATGTAGGTCAACGCCGCCGCCGGCGAGGACGCGACCAGCTTGCGGATCAGCGACGCGATCAGCCCCGACCGCTCGGCTACGCCCACCCCGATCATGACGATCAGGATGATCCCCATGGCGGTGAAGCCCATGAAGTTGGGCACGAACGAGGTGAACAGGAAGCGGATGCCGTCGGAGGTGAGCAGGCCCTCGATCTGGACGGTTTCGGTCACCACCTCGTAGTCCGAGGCGTCGGGAGGCTCTGCCGGCATGATCTCCGCGGGCAGCGACGAGCCGCCGACGTTGATCGCCTCCACCGACTGGGCCGGCGGCTTGACGACCTGGTAGGTGGCGCCGACCCCGGCCCAGGCCATCAGCTGCGACATCACGATCACGCCGATGCACAGGGCCAGGAACAGCATGGCCGGATGCGGCACCTTGTTGCCGACCCGCTCGATGCCTTCGAGAATGCGGGCCATCGCCCCGGACTGGCCGGACGCTCCTCCGTCGCCGGCCGGCTCGGCGACGCTCATGCCTGCGGCCCTCCTGGGGCGGCCGCTGCCAGGCGCCCGAGCAGGTCGGCCTCGGCCAGGGTGGCCTTGGCGAACTCATCGAGCAGGACCCGTTCGTTGGGCCCGTGGATGTTGGCGTACCCGTCGGTGGCGCCGACCAGCAGGATGTCGGCGTCAGGCGCGGCCTGAGCCAGCGAGCTGACCAGCGGGATCGAGCCGCCGGCCCCGGCCATCACCACGTCCGCTCCCCACGCAGCCGACCACGCCTGGCGCGCCGCGGCGTAAGCGGGGCTCGCGGTCTTCGCGGCGAACCCGCGGCCGGTCTCCAAGGCGCGCACGTCGAGCGCGATGCCGAACGGCATGGCGCCGCGCAGGTGCGCCACCACGGCGGCCTGCGCCTCCGCGGGGTCCTGCTCCGGATGCACCCGGACGTTCAGCTTGGCCCGGGCATACGGCGACACCGCGTTCAGCGCCCGGTCCACCGAAGGCACGTCGATGCCGATCACCGTGATCGCCGGTCCGGACCACACCCGAGAGCCAAGGGTCCCGGTGCCGAACAGCGGGACCCCGTCTGCGGCCTCGGCCAGCCGGCGGAACTCCGCCTCGCCCGGCCCGCCGCCGGTCCACTCCTCGCGCCGCAGCCCGGCGACGACCACGTCGCCGGCATCGTCGTGCAGGGAGGCCAGCGCCCGCATCAACGCCAGCAGCGCGTCCGGAGCGGCCCCACCGTACTGCCCGCTGTGCTTGGCCGAGGCCAGGGTGCGGACCTCCACCGTGACGTTGGCCATCCCCCGCAGCCCGACGGTCAGCGTCGGCGTTCCCGGGCGGACGTTGCCCATGTCGCCGATCAGCATCACGTCGGCGGCGAACAGGGCCGGGTCTTGTGGCGGGTAGGTCGTGAAGCCGCCGCCGCCGACCTCCTCCTGGCCCTCGATGAACACCTTGACCCCCACCGGGGGTCGTCCGTCCCAGGCGCGGAGAGCCCCGACCAGGGCCATGATGTTGGACTTCGTGTCGGCCGCGCCCCGGCCGAAGATGGCCCCGCCGCGCTCGGTCGGCTCGAACGGCGGGGTCTCCCACAGGCTCTCCTCGCCGGCGGGGACCACGTCGTAGTGGCTGTAGAGCAGCACGGTGGGGGCACCGGGGGGAGCCGGGATCTCGCCGACCACGACCGGCGCGGTGTTGGGGAGGTCGATGGTTCGCATCTGCTGGCACCCGGCCTCAGCGAACAGCTGCGTGACGAGCTGTTGGGCCTGGCGCAGGGCCGCGTGGGTGGGCGCGGGGTACCCCGGGGCGGAGACCTACCAGATTCACACATCATGCGGGGAGGCCTGAGGGCAGTGTGTCGTGAGGAGGTCGGCGCCTCGTTTTCTGGCTTGGAATTCGAGCCAACCGGCCAGCATGACGACGGGGCCGGGCTTGCCGT
>JAXMOZ010000111.1:0-7110 GCA_034382075.1 Rhodospirillales bacterium | reverse complement strand
GGCCGATCAACGCCAACAGCAATGCGGCTGCCATCAGCCCGTCGACACGGTCGAGAACGCCTCCGTGGCCGGGGATCAGGGCGCTGGTGTCCTTCACCCCGAAACGCCGCTTCAGCCACGATTCGAAGAGGTCGCCGGCCTGGGCGCTGATGCCGAGCAGCACGCTGACCGCGATCAGCACCGCGGGCCTCGCGGCGTCGAGCAGCGGCGCAGCGATCGCGCCCACGGCTGCGGCCGCGGCGGCGCCGCCAAAGAACCCGGCCCAGGTCTTGTTGGGGCTGATGCTTGGCGCCAGTTTAGGCCCGCCCAGGACCCGCCCGGAGAAGTAGGCGCCGATGTCCGACGCCCAGACGACGGCAAGCAGCCAGAAGACGATCGCGCGCCCGTCCCCGCCCTGCTCGCGCAGCCACAGCAGGGCGACGCAGGGAAGAGCGACGTAGACCAAGCCGGCGGCAAGCCAAGGCTCGCGCGGCGCCCAGACCAGCAACGCCACGGCCGCGGCAGCAGCCACCAGCAGCCCCGCCGCCGGCTCGAGCATGGAGGCGAACGCGACCGCCAGCAGCGTCCAGCCGATGAAGATCATTGGCCGCCACCAGGCTCCGGCGGCCGCGTCGGTCGCGGTGAACCGGCACCATTCCCAGGCGAGGAGGCCGCCCGCGGCAATGACGATCAGGTCGAAGTAGGGCGGCCCGGCGTAGACCGCGATCAGGAACGGGACGCCCAGGACGACCGCGGAGGCGAAGCGAACGGCAAGATCGCCGAGCATGCGGCGGCGCCGCTCAGACCTGCATGATCTCGCCCTCCTTCTTCGCCAGCAGGTCGTCGACTTTCTTCACGTACTGGTCGGTGAGGTCCTGGATCTGCCGGCCGATGTCGCGGTGCTCGTCCTGGGAGAGCGAACCCTCCTTCTCCGCCTTCTTGAGCTCGTCGAGGGCATGGCGGCGGACGTTGCGGACGGAGACCCGCGCTTCCTCGGTGTAGCGGCTGGCCACCTTGGACAGCTCGACGCGGCGTTCCTCGGTCAGCATCGGGATCGGAATGCGCAGGAGTTGGCCATCGACCGCCGGGTTCAGGCCGAGGCCGGACTCGCGGACCGCCTTCTCCACCGCCTTGACCAGGCTCTTGTCCCACACCTGCACGCTGAGCGTGCGCGGATCGGGAACGCTCAGCGTGCTGACCTGGGTGATCGGCATGCTGCTGCCGTAGGCGTCGACCATGATCGGCTCGAGCAGGCTGGTCGCCGCCCGGCCGGTTCTCAGCCCGCCGAACTCCTTGGCCAGGACGTCGACCGCCCCCTGCATCCGCCGGCCGCTTTCGTGGATCAGCGCATCAAACTCCGGCCGCGTCACGATCTCACTCCCTTGTGATTCTTGTGAACGTCCCCCGCTCGGCGACGACGTCTGCGAACGCGCCCGGATGTTGGATCGAAAAGACAACGATGGGAAGAGCGTTGTCGCGGGCAAGCGCCACCGCCGAGCCGTCCATGACCTTCAGATCGAAGGCGAGGACGTCGTGATAGGTGAGCCGGTCATAGCGTTTGGCTCCGCTGTCCTTGCGCGGGTCGGCGCTGTAGACCCCGTCGACCTGTGTGCCCTTGAGCAGGGCGTCGCAGCCCATCTCGATGGCGCGCAGGGCCGCGGCGGTGTCGGTGCTGAAGAACGGGTTGCCGGTGCCGGCGGCGAAGATGACCACCCGCCCTTTCTGCATGTGCCGCATCGCCCGCCTGCGGATGTAGGGCTCGCACACGGTCGCCATGGGGATCGCCGACTGCACCCGGGTGTGCAGCCCCTGCCCCTCGAGGATGCTCTGGACGGCGATCGCGTTCATGACGGTCGCGAGCATGCCCATGTAGTCGGCGCTGGTTCGCTCGATGCCGGCCGCCGCCGCCGAAACGCCGCGAAAGATGTTGCCGCCGCCGATGACGAGGCACAGCTCCACGCCCATGGCGTGCACCGAGGCGATCTCGCGGCCGATGCGCTCGACGGTGGCGAGGTCGAGGCCGTAGCCCTTCTCGCCCATGAGCGCCTCGCCCGAAAGCTTCAGCAGCACCCGCTTGTAAGCCAGCTCCGCGCCCATCGCCGCCCCTTCCCCTGAGCGCCCTCACCCTCCCGCTGCGGATCCCTCCCTCTCCCACGGGGTGGGGGAGGGGCGGGGTGAGGGCATCTTCCGCCCCGGCTGGACCGCAACCCAGCCAGCCGGCCGCGAGCGCTACTCTCCCGCGGCCTTGGCAACCTCGGCGGCGAAGTCCTCGTCCTTTTTCTCGATCCCCTCGCCCAGGGCGAAGCGGACGAACCCGGTGACCGTGATCGGCCCGCCCAGGTCCTTGCCAGCCGCCTCCAGCACCTTGCCGACCTTGCGCTCCGGATCGATGACGAAGGCCTGCTCCAGGAGGCAGACCTCCTCGAAATACTTGCTGAGCCGGCCCTCCACCATCTTCTCGACGATCTGCGGCGGCTTGCCGCTGGCCAGGGCCTGCTCCGACAGGATGGCGCGCTCGCGCTCCAGCGCCTTCGGGTCGACGTTGGCGCGGGCGATCGCCTGCGGGTTGGCGGCGGCGACGTGCATGGCGAGCTGCCTGCCGAGCGTCTCCAGGGCCGGCGACGCATCGACGCCCTCCAGGCCCACCAGCACGCCGATGCGGCCGAGCCCGGGCGCCTGGGCCGCGTGCATGTAGCTTGCGACGCAGCCATGGCCGACGCTGACCACCGCGGCGCGGCGCAAGCTCATGTTCTCGCCAATGGTGGCGATGAGGTGGGTCAGCTCGTCCTCGACGCTCCGCCCCGACGCCACGGTCTTTTTCTTGATCGCCTCGACGTCGCCGCCCGCCTCGATCGCGAGTTCGGCGACGGTGCGGACGAAGGCCTGGAACTGCTCGTTGCGCGAGACGAAGTCGGTCTCGGCATTCACCTCGACCACGGCGGCGGACCCGGGCGCGGCGGCGATGCCGACCAGCCCCTCGCTGGCGACGCGGCCGGCCTTCTTCGCCGCGGCGGCGAGGCCCTTCTTCCGCAGCCAGTCGATGGCGGGCTCGATCTCGCCGCCGGTCTCGATCAGGGCCTTCTTGCAGTCCATCATCCCGGCGCCGGTCTTCTCCCGCAGGTCCTTGACCAGCGAGGCGCTGATTTGCGTCATCTCTACGCCTTCCTTAACGATTGTAGCGGTGAGCCGCGAGCCGCCGGCCGCGGCGGGCGCGGTCGAGTTGCGGCCTTAGTGAACCGTTCCCTGCAGGCCGGCCTCGTCGCCGGGTTCGCCCGCCGGGGCGGCCTCGGCCACCACGTCCGCCGGGACGACGACCTCGTCCTCGCCCGTCTGCTCGCCGGGCAGCGGCTCGGTCGGCTCCTCGAGCCCGCCGAGATCGACCCCGGCCGCCGACATCTCCGCCTGGATGCCGTCGAGGACCGCATCGACCACCAGGTCGCAGTAAAGGCTGATCGCGCGCAGGGCGTCGTCGTTACCGGGGATGGGGAAGTCGATGCCGCGCGGGTCGCTGTTGGAGTCGATCACCGCGACCACCGGAATGTTGAGCTTCTTGGCCTCGGCAACGGCGATCGACTCCCGGTTGGTGTCGATGACGAAGAGGATATCCGGCAGCCCGCCCATGTCCTTGATGCCGCCCAAAGCGCGCTCCAGCTTGTCGCGCTCGCGGGTCAGCCGCAGCAGTTCCTTCTTGGTCAGGCCCACGTTCTCCTCGCCGCCGAGGCGGGTCTCCAGGTCGCGCAGCCGCTTGATCGACAGCGAGATCGTCCGCCAGTTGGTCATCATCCCGCCCAGCCAGCGGTGGTTGACGAAGTACTGGCCGCAGCGCCTGGCCGACTCGGCAACCTTCTCCCCCGCCTGCCGCTTGGTGCCGACGAACAGCACCCGGCCGCCGGCGGCGACCACGTCACGCATGGCGTTGAGCGCCTGGTAGAGCAGCGGCGAAGTCTGCTCCAGGTCGATGATGTGGATGCCGTTGCGCACGCCGAACAGATACGGCTCCATCCGCGGGTTCCAGCGGCGGGTGCTGTGGCCGAAGTGGACGCCGGACTCGAGGAGTTGGCGCATGGTGAACGTGGGGAGTGCCATCTGGCAAAGGTCCTTTCCGGTTGGTCCTCCGCGGGCCGATCAGGCCGAAGCCACCGGCGCGACGTTTCCGGGCGATCCCGCCCGAACGCCGCAAGCCCGCGTGTGAGATGACGTGTACTTAACGGCGGCGGCGGACCTTGACAAGCCCGCCTGCCGCAGCCGGGTGGGCGAAGGGCTCGGTGCGTCCTATTCGATGATCAGGTCCTGCTCCTGAACGGCGGCCTCCGCGGCCTTCAGCCGCGGCTCGTCCTCTTCGGCCTTCAGCACCTCCGGGCTGGGGCCGCCGAGCATCGACTGGGCGAACAGCGCTGTCCCGGGCAGGACGAAAAACACGCCGAGAACGTATGCGAGGACGACCCAGCGGCTGCGCTCGGCGCCGTTGGCCAGAGCCTTGGAGGCCTTGACCGGTAGGTCGCGAAGGACCGGAACGATGAAGATCACCGCTACCGCCAGCGTGTTGTAGAGCAAGTGCACCAGCGCGATCTGGATCGCAAAAACCTCGTAGGCGCCGCTGACGGCGGTCGCCGCAAGCAGGGCGGTGACGCAGGTTCCGACGTTGGCGCCGAGGGTGAAGGGGTAAACCTGCATCAGCGTCAGGATGCCGGCGCCGGCGAGCGGTACCACCAGGCTCGTGGTGGTGGACGACGACTGAACCAGGATGGTGATCACCGCGCCCACCACGATCGCCAGCAGCGGCCCGCGCCCGAGGGCCGCCTCGAAGATGCGCTGGCTCGACCCGGTCATCGCCTGGCGCAGGAGTTTGCCCAGCAGAAGCACGGAGATGATCACCAAGGAAATGCCGAAGGCGATCATCAGCAGCGGACCGAAGGGTTCGGGGATCGCTCCGAACAGGTCGCGAACCTGGTTGACCGCCGGGCGCGTGACCATGCGGACGACGTTGGCGTCCGCCATCGAGGCGGAGCCGCCGCCGGCGAACATCTCGGCCAGGGCGCCGGCCATCCGCTCCAGCGGATGGAAGATCATTTCGATCGGCAGGAAGATGGCGATCGACAACAGGTTGAAGAAGTCGTGCACGGTCGCCGCGCCGAACGAGCGGTTGAACGCCGGCCCGTCGCGAAGGTTGCCGAGGCTGACGATCGTGTTGGTGATGGTCGTCCCCATGTTCGCCCCCATGATCATGGGGATGGCGATGCCGACCGGCAGGCCGCCGGCCACGAGCCCGACGATCACCGACGAGACCGTGCTCGACGACTGGACCAGCGCCGTCGCCAGGGTGCCGAGGATGACGCCCAGGATGGGGTTGGTGGCGAAGGCGAAGATCCGTTCCGCCCCTTCCGCGCCGCCCGAAGCAGCGCTGAAGCCGCGGCCGATGACGTCGACGGCGACGATCAGCACGTAGACCAGCAGCAGGACGAGCACCCACAGCATCCATGCCGCAACGCCGGAGGCCGCCGGAGCCGGCGCGCCCACCCCTGCGGTTTCAACACGACCATTGCTCATGGCGAGCCCCTTCCGGCGGTTTGTTTGACCGCGCGGACGCTACCGATCGACCTCGCGCAAGCCAACGCGACGTGCGTGAATTTGTGAAGACAGGGGAACCGAAGGGCTCGGGACGCCGGCGCAGGCAACGGGCCTGCGGCTGGAGCCACTCCTTATCGAGCTACATCAGGCGGCAGCCGACGAAACCGTAGGGCGGGATAGCCGCAGGCGTATCCCGCCGGTCCAGCGACGGCGGGTCCGGCTTCGCCTCGACCCGCCCTACAGCGCCAAGCCGCTCGGCGGCCTCGTGCTTGGCGCTGTCCGCTACTCGAAGCGCCTCGTCAGCAGCAGCGCATGCCCCCCGAGCCGCTCCCGTAGCGCTGCTCGAGCCGGTGACGGAAGAACTGCTCGTGGCTCATCACCGGCTCGCCCGGGTGGGTTCGCCGGCGGTGCTCCAGGTAGGCGTCGTAGTCCGGGATGGCAAAGAGCCGGCGAAAGCCGCTGCGCAGGCTCCGCCAGCGCTCGTCGAAATCACGTGGCATAAACGACCTCCCGTGCGGTGATCCGCGGCGAAACGTAGGCGCGCCAGGCCGCGACGACGCCGAAGCCGATCATGCTGAGCACGACCAGGACGAACAGCGCGCAGAGCCCGGCGTTGAGGTAGTCGTTGAACACCACCCGGTGCATCGTCGCGATGTCCTTGGCCGGCGCCAGCACCTGGTTCTGGGCGATGGCGTCGGTGAACTTTCGCGCGTGCGCCAGAAAGCCGATGCGCGGGTCGGCGTGGAACAGCTTCTGCAGCCCGGCGGTCAGCGTGCAGATCAGGAGCCACGCGGTCGGCACCATGGTCACCCAAGCGTAGCGCTCCCGCTTCATCTTGAACAGCACCACGGTCGCCGTCGTCAGGGCGATCGCCGCCAGCATCTGGTTGGAGATGCCGAACAGCGGCCACAGGGTGTTGATGCCGCCGTAGGGGTCGATGACGCCCTGGTAGAGGATGTAGCCCCACATCCCGACGCAGAGCGTCGTCGCCACCAGGTTGGAGGCCCAGGAGCGGGTCTCGCGCATCGGCGCGTAGAAGCCGCCCAGCAGGTCCTGGATCATGAACCGACCGACCCGGGTGCCGGCGTCGATGGCGGTGAGGATGAACAGCGCCTCGAACAGGATGGCGAAGTGGTACCAGAAGGCCATGGTCTCGCGCGAGCCGAACAGCTCGGCCATGATCTGCGCCATGCCGACGGCCAGCGTCGGGGCGCCGCCGGCCCGCGAGAGGATCGAGTGCTCCCCCACCTCGGCCGCGGTCGCGGTCAGCACCTCCGGGGTGATGACGAAGCCCCAGCCGGAGATCACCTGCGACGCCTGCTCGACGGTGGTGCCGAGCACGCTGGCCGGCGCGTTCATGGCGAAGAAGATGCCGGGGTCGAGGATGCAGGCGCTGATCAGGGCCATGATCGCCACGAACGCCTCGGTCAGCATTCCGCCGTAGCCGATGAAGCGGGCGTGGGTCTCGTTCTCCAGCATCTTCGGCGTCGTCCCCGACGAGATCAGGGCGTGGAAGCCGGAGACCGCGCCGCAGGCGATGGTGATGAACAGGAACGGGAACAG
>JAXMOZ010000110.1:0-7117 GCA_034382075.1 Rhodospirillales bacterium | reverse complement strand
AGTTGCTCTCGTCCTCCAGGGTCTTGCGCCGCAGCTTCGCCTGCTCCTCGTCGATCAGCCCGGCGGAGAGGTCGGCGTCGATCGCCATCTGCTTGCCCGGCATGGCGTCGAGGGTGAAGCGCGCCGAAACCTCGGCGATGCGGGTCGAGCCCTTGGTGATGACGACGAAGTTGACGATGACCAGGATGACGAAGACGATCAGGCCGATGACGAAGTTGCCGCCGGCGACGAAGCCGCCGAAGGCCTCGATGACGTGACCGGCGGCGGCGGTGCCGTTGTGCCCCTCGGCGAGGATCAGCCGGGTCGAGGCGAGGTTGAGCGCCAGGCGGACCATCGTCGCCAGCAGGAGCACGATGGGGAAGGCGTTGAAGTCGAGCGGGCGCTCGACGAACAGCGCCGTCATCAGGATCATCACCGACAACGCCAGCGAGAAGGCGAGGCTCACGTCCAGGAGCCAGCCCGGCATGGGCAGGATCAGGACCACGAGGATGGTGACGACCGCCAGGGCCAGGGCGATCTCTCCCTGGCGCAAGAGCGCGCCCATTCGCGAGAAGATCTCGCCGCCGGCCGAAAGGCCGAACCGCAATGCCGCCGTTTCGCCGTCGCTCATGGCGTCAAGTGTCTCGCGAATGACCTAAAATTTTGTTGAACGCCGCGCCTCAGGCCGAAAGCCGCAAGCCCTGCCCAGGGGAGGCAATGGCGTGGCCTTCGTCGCTGTACTGGCGGAGCTTGTTGCGCATCGTCCGGATGGAGATGCCGAGGATGGTCGCGGCATGGGTGCGGTTGCCGAGGCAGTGCGACAGCGTCGACAAGATCAGCTCGCGCTCGACCTCGGCCAGCGTCGCGCCCACCGGTGCTGCGCTTCCGGCAGGTTGGCCGGCACGGGCGCCGGTGGCGCAGGGGAGGTCGATGGCCTCCGCGCCGATCTCGCCGCCGCCGGCGAGCAGCACCGCGCGGTGGATGATGTTCTCCAGCTCGCGGACATTGCCGGGCCAGGGGTGGGCGAGCAGCAGTCGGCGGGCCTCGGCGGCGAGCGGCCTCGCCGGCAGCCCGTTCTCCTTGGCGAAGCGGCCGGCGAAGTGGTCGGCGAGCAGGCCGATGTCGGCGGGGCGCTCGCGCAGCGGCGGGATCCGCAAGGCGACGACGTTGAGGCGGAAGTAGAGGTCCTGGCGAAAACGGCCCGCGGCAACGGCCTCGCTCAAGTTGCGGTTGGAGGTGGCGATCAGCCGGACGTCGACCCTCGCCGGCCTGGTCCCGCCGATCCGGTCGATCTCCCGCTCCTGGATGGCGCGAAGCAGCTTCGCCTGCAGGCGCACGTCCATCTCGCTGATCTCGTCGAGCAGCAGCGTGCCGCCGTGGGCCTCCTCGAACCGGCCGATCCGGCGGGCCACGGCGCCGGTAAAGGCGCCCTTCTCGTGGCCGAACAGCTCGGTCTCCAGCAACGTCTCCGGGATCGCCGCGCAGTTGACCGCGACGAAGCGACCGCGGGCCCTGCGGCTCGCCGTGTGCAGGTGGCGGGCGAGGACCTCCTTGCCGGTTCCGGACTCGCCGGTGATCAGCACGCTGGCGTCGCTGGGCGCGACCTTGTCCGCCAGCGCCACCACCTTGGCCATGGCTGGGTCGGTGTGCAGCACCGCGCTTCGGTCAAAGGCGATGGCGGCGAGCACCGCGGCGATCAGCTCGGCGTCGGGGGGAAGCGGGATGTACTCCTGCGCGCCCGCCTCGATGGCGGCAACCGCCGCCGGGGCATCGGCGTCGACGCCGCAGGCGACCACCGGCACCGAGATGCGCTCGGCGGTGAGGCTCGCGAACAGCGACGCCACGTCGCAGACAACGTCGATCATCACCAGGTCCACGCCCTGACCGGCGCGGATGACCCTCAGCCCGATCTCGACGTCGTCGGCATGCAGGACCTGTGCGCCCAGGCCGATGGCGATCCGGCTGGCGGCGCCGAGCTGGCCGGCGAGCGGTCCGACGATCAAGAGACGCATTCTCTATGTCTTCCTTGCCTGCGTGGTAGCCGCGGCGGATCAGCCGAAGAAGCGGATCCGCTCGGCCGGCGGCAGCACGCTGTTCAGCATTGCCTCCAGGTGGCGCGGGTTCTCCTGCCGGCTGACCGAGACGGCGCCCAGCAGGTAGACGTGGTTGACCAGCGCCTCCTCGGCGGAGTTGCGCTCCAGCTTGGCCGCGAGCGGCGAGAACACGAGGTTGGCGAGCACCGCGCCGTAGAAGGTGGTGAGCAGCGCCAGCGCCATCGCCGGGCCGATGGAGGTGGGGTCCTGGAGATTGCCCAGCATCTGCACCAAGCCGATCAGGGTGCCGATCAACCCCATGGCGGGGGCGTACTCGGCGGCGCGGCGAAGCACGTCGGCGCTGCGCTGATGGCGTTGCGCGGTGGCCTGCAGGTCCTGGCCAAGGACCGCCTCGATCTCGTCGCCGCCGATCCCGTCCACCGCCATGGTGAAGCCCTTGTAGAGGAAGGGCATGTGACGGGTGCCCTGCAGCGGCTTCTCCAGATGCAGCGGCCCGTAGCGCCTGGCGATGTCGGCAAGCTGCACCACTTGGCGCGCGGCCTCGCCCGGCGGCGGCAGCGCCGTGACCAGTGTTTTCGCCAGCACCCGGAATGTGTTGAGCACCTCGCTGGCGGAGAAGCAGGTGAGCACCACGGCGGAGGTGCCGCCGACGACGATGAGGATCGAGGGGACGTCGAGGAAGGACCGGGCCGGTCCGCCGGCGAGGATGGCGGCGGCCAGCAGGGTGAAGCCGGCGATGATGCCGATGATCGTCGCCGGATCGATGCGGGTGCGCGACAGCTTGATCGGCCGGACCGGCGGCGGCGCGCTGGCCGCGGGCGAGGGGCTTTCGGGAGCCATCGCCTCAGTTCCGCTCGCTCTTGACGATCTCGGTCATGGTCACGCCGAGCCGGTCGTCGACGATCACCACCTCGCCGCGGGCGACGAGGCGGTTGTTGACGTAGATGTCGATGGCCTCGCCGACCTTTCGGTCGAGCTCGACGACGGCGCCGCGGCCGAGCTTCAGCAGCTGGCTCACCTCCATGGTCGCCTTGCCCAGCACCGCCGAAACCTGCACCGGCACGTCGTAGACCGCCTCCAGGTCCTGGACCGTCCGCAACGGCTCGGTGGGCTCCAGCGCCCGGCGGCCGCCCGCTTCCGCGGCCATGGCCGCGGCCATGTTCATCTCCGGATCGGCGGGCGAAAGCTGATTGAAGGTAAGGTCGCGATCCTCAGCCATGGTGCTCGATGCTCCCAGAAGTCTCGGCTTCGGCGGCGTCGGGCTCCTCGCCCGCCACCGCGCTCACGATCTCGTCCATGCGCGCCAGCAGCGCCGCAAGCGTTCGCTCGGCGCCGCCTCCGGCCCAGGCGATCCGGCAGTCGCCCTCGGCGATCTTGGCGTCCGCTTCCACCTGCAGCCGGCCGGCCAGCCGGCAGTGCGCCGCCACAGTCTCCAGGCGGGTCCGCAGCGCCGCGACGAGCCCGGGGTGCGCCCAGACGCTCAGCGTCACCGGTTCCGCCATCCGCCCGGAGAGGTCAACGAGCAGCGCCTCGATCTCGGCTTCGGCCAGGCGGCGGTGGAGGGCCGGCAATGCCTTGCGCAGGACGCAGGCGGCAAGGCTCAGCGCTCCGCGCTCGGCAGCGGCGGCCACCTCGGCGCGCATGGCCATGGTCTCGCGCAGCCGCTCGGCCAGGCGGTCGAGCACAGCGGCCTCCCGCTCCTCGGCCGCGGCGCGGGCCTCCGCTTCGGCCTCCGCGCGACCAATGACCACCCCCTCGGCCCGACCCTCGGCCCGGCCTTCGGCAAAGGCTTCCGCGCGGATGCGGGCGACCTCCTCGTCGTTCTTGACGATCAGCAGCGGGCCCGGTTCGTCGCTGCGGCGGATCATCTCGGTGCTGGCGGCGAACCGGCGGGAGAACGTGAACTTCTCGATGCAGGTCATGCGGGCGCGGCCTGGAGCAAGAACCGATCCGGGCGAGGCGGGACCCGTGAGGCGCAGCCGCGAGGAGGTTGTTCCCAATCGTCATGGCCGTGCTTGTCACGGCCATCCACGATCTGGGTGGACCCCCGGAACAAGTCCGGGGGTGACGAAAGGGTGCCAGGGATGCGCGGGTTCCGCTGCGTCAACGTCGTCACACCTTGCTCTTAATAGACCAGCTCGTCGGAGCCGTCGGGGGCGGCGATGACGATGTCGCCGGCCTCGGCCATCACCTTCGCCTCGACAACGATGGCCGCCTGGGCCTCGTCGACGTCGCGCAGCCGAACCGGCCCGAGCGAGTCCATGTCCTCGCGCAGCATCTTCGCCGCCCGCTCCGACATGTTGCCAAGGAACAGCTCCTTGAGCGGGTCGGTGGCGCCCTTCAGCGCGATCGCCAGCTTGTCCTTGGCCACCTTGCGCAGCAGCGCCTGGATGCCGCCGGCGTCGACCCGGATCAGGTCTTCGAAGGTGAACATCAGCTTCTTGATCCGCTCCGCGGCTTCGCTGCTCCGCTCCTCGAGCGCGGTCATGAAGCGGCTTTCGGTCGTGCGGTCGAAGTTGTTGAAGATCTCGGCCATGATCTCGTGGGCGTCGCGCCGGGGGCCGCGGGCGAGGTTGGTCATGAACTCGGTCCGCAGCGTGCTCTCGACGTGGTCGAGCACGTCCTTCTGCACAGTCTCCATCCGCAGCATGCGGACCACCACCTCGAGGGCGAAGCTGTTGGCGAACAGCGCCAGCACCCGGGCGGCGTGGGCCGGCTTGATCTTGGAGAGCACCACGGCGACGGTCTGCGGGTACTCGTTCTTCAGGTAGCTCGCGAGCACGTTCTCGTTCACGTTGCCGAGCTTGTCCCACATGGTCCGCCCGGCCGGCCCGCGGATCTCCTGCATGATCTGCTCGGCCTTGTCCGGCGGCAGGGTGCTGGCGAGGAGCTTCTCGGTGGTCTGGAAGCCGCCGACCAGCGAGCCGGTGGCGGAGAGTTCCCGGGTGAACTCGATCATCAGGCTCTCCACCGCCGCCGCCGGCACCGCGCCCAAGCTCACCATCGATTGCGACAGCACCCGGATCTCGTCCTCGTCCATCTTCTGCAGCAGCTTCGCCGCCTCCTCTTCGCCGAGCGCGAGAATGAAGGCCGCGGCCTTGTCCGGGCCGCTCAGATCCTGCGGCTCGTCCTTGCCGAGCGGCGCGGGTACGCTCACCGCGGTGCTCCTAGGACTCGGCATGGAGCCAGCCGCGCACGATGGCGAGGCTTTCTTCGGGGTGCTTGTCGACGATGTCGCCGACCGTCCTCATGAGCGAGGCCTTCACCTGGCCCTCAACCCGGTCGATGTCGATCATCTCCGGTTCGGCGGCGGGGAGCGCCGGCGCGGCGGTTCCCGCCGTGAGCGCGGGCAGCGCGGTTGCGGTTGGGGCAGTTGCCCGGCTGGCCTCGAGCGCCCGGTTCAGGAGCGGCCGGACCACCACCAGCAGGATCAGCCCGCCGAGCAGGACCAAGCCCAAGGACTGGGCGATCTGCATGATCTCGCTTCGGCCGAGGCCCAGGAACGGAGCCGGCTCGGCGTCTGGAATGTCGGCCGTGGCGAACTGCATGTTGATCACCTCGACCCGGTCGCCGCGGTCCTGGTCGAAGCCGACGGCGCCGCGCACCAGCGTGGCGATCCGCTCGAGTTCCTCCTGGCTGCGCGGCTGGTACGCCGATGCCGCGCCGTCGCCGCCGCCGGCGCCGTCGACCAGAACCGCGACCGAGAGCCGCTTGATGATGCCCACTTCGCGGACGTGGTTGACCACCTTCTTCGAGATCTCGTAGTTGACCGTCTCCTCGGTGCGGCTCTCCGCGGACGAGCTGCTGCGGCCCGGACCCGAGGCCATGCCGGGATCGGGAAGGTTGGCCGCGACCGTGACCGGCGGGTCGGCGTCGGCGTCCTTGCTGTTGTTGCTTTCCTCGATGGTCTGGGTCGAGCGGACGACTTGGCTTTCCGGGTCGAACAGCTCCTCGCTGGTGTTGATCCGGTCGAAGTCCATCTCGGCGCTGACCTCGGCGCGCACCTTGCCGGCGCCGAGCGTGCGCTCGAGGAGCTGCTCCACCGTGTGGCGCAACCGGTCCTCGAAGCGGCGCTGCCGCTCCTCGTTGTTGGAGGCGAACTCGGTGGCGCTGTCGCCGTCGCCGGCCCGGGTGAGCAGGCTGCCGCGGCCGTCGACGATGGAGACGTGGCCAGGGTCGAGCCCGGCCACCGCCGAGGCCACCAGGTGCTGGATGGCGAGCACCTGGCTCGGGCCGAGCGGCTGGTTGCCGCGGGTGCGCAACAGAACCGACGCGCTCGGCTTTTCGCGCTCGCGGCTGAACATCTCCCGTTTCGGCAACACCAGATGGACGCGGACCGCCTGGACCGCGTCCATCGAGCGGATGCTGCGGACCAGCTCGCCTTCCAGCGCCCTGACCAGGTTCACGTCCTGCATGAAGTTGGTCGTCCCCAGCGTCGGCGCGGTGTCGAACAGCTCGTAGCCGGTCGCCCCGCCGGAGGGCAGGCCCTGCTCGGCCAGTGCGATCCTGACGCGCGGCACCGAGGAGGCTGCGACATAGACGGCGGTGCCGCCGTGGCGCAGCTCGTAGGGGATGGCGGCGCCTTCGAGGTGCTCGACGATGCGGGCGGCATCGCCGACGTCGAGGTCGCCATAGAGCAGCGCCATCTCCGGCGTCGATACCCGGCCGAGCAGCCAGGCGATGATCGCGACCGCGGTCAGCAGGCCGGTGGCAAGGGCTGCGGCGCGAACGGGGCCGAAGGATCGGATGAGCTTGAGTGCTGCGTCCATGTACGCTTCCGCTCGAGGGCCGAGCAGCGGCGGGAAGGGGCCGCTGGTGACGGCCCCAACCTAGTCAGCGGACGTGAAGACGCAGTTAATGCCCCGAAGGGGTATGGTGACAGTGCCGGCCGACGCTGGCGAAGCCGCGACACCCTCACCCTCCCCGCGTTGCGGGTCCCCTCCCTCTCCCGCTCAGCGGGCTACGGCATTCACACATCGTGGTTGAAGAGCGGGAGGATGTCTGATTCCGTGTCGTTGATTGGGGCAGGAGGACGGCATGGAGCTTTGCCTGGGGCGGTTTGGCGACCGCCGCCTGGAAAAAGG
>JAXMOZ010000109.1:0-7232 GCA_034382075.1 Rhodospirillales bacterium | reverse complement strand
CGGTTGATCGCGTCCGTATAGTCCCACCAGCGGCGAACCGACTCGGTGTCCATCGGCGAGAGCTTCCAGTGCTTGACCGGGTCCTCCATGCGCGAGAGGAACCGCTCGCGCTGCTGCTCCTGGCTGATCTCCAGGAAGTACTTGAGCAGGATGATGCCGGCGTGCACCAACTCGCGCTCGAACCCCGGGCAAAGGCGGAGGAAGTCGTTGTACTCCTGATCGCTGCAGAACCCCATGACCCGCTCGACGCCGGCGCGGTTGTACCAGCTTCGGTCGAACAGAATCACTTCGCCGGCGGCGGGGAGGTGCGCGATGTACCGCTGAAGGTAGAACTGCGACTTTTCGCGTTCGGTGGGCGTCGGCAGGGCAACGACGCGGAACACCCGCGGGCTCACCCGTTCGGTGATCCGCTTGATGACACCGCCCTTGCCCGCCGTGTCGCGGCCTTCAAACAGGACGACGACCCGCGCGCCCGTGGCTTTGACCCAATCCTGGAGGTGGCAGAGCTCGACCTGTAGCTCCTCGAGCTTCGCCTCGAACTCCTTGCGGCCCATCTTCTCGGCTGCCGCGGCGGTCGCGGCGGCCGGAACAGCCACCCCTGCCACGAGAGCCGGATCGTCTTCCGCGGCTTTCCTTCTGTCCTTTTTCTTCCCCATGCCCCGTCTCCTTTTTGCCAGCCGGTTTAGCCGTTTCTACTCCCCAGCAGCGGTACCGGCCGCGGGGGCGGATCCGCCGGCCCCTGCGCCGGTGGGCTTCGCCCGCCGCCGGCCCAGCCGCTCGCTCAGGCCCTGGAAGACGGCATAGAAGACCGGCGTGAAGCTGCCGTTGAAGACGGTCGCGGCGATCATCCCGCCGAACACCGCGGTGCCCAGGGCCTGACGGCTGGCCGAGCCGGCGCCGGAGGCGATGACCAGCGGCACGACGCCGAGAATGAAGGCGAACGAGGTCATCAGGATCGGCCGGAAGCGTTCGTGCGAGGCCTCCACCGCCGCCTCGGCGATGTCGATGCCCTGGGCCCTGAGCGAGCGCGCCACCTCGATGATGAGGATGGCGTTCTTGCTGGCCAAGGCGATCAGCAGGACGATGCCGATCTGGGTGTAGACGTCGTTGTTGAAGCTGCGTGTGGCCACGGCGATGACGACGCCGATCAAGGCCATCGGCACGATCAGGATCACCGCCAACGGGTTGGTCCAGCTCTCGTACTGGGCGGCGAGAAGGAGGAAGACGACGAGGACCGAGAGGGCGAAGATGATCGTCGCCTGGCCGCCCACCTGCTTCTCCTGGAAGGACATGCCGGTCCAGGCGTAGCCCATCCCGGGCGGCAAGGTGCGCTCGGCGAGCTGCTCCATGATGCTCAACGCTTGGCCGGAGCTGAAGCCGGGCGACGCCTGGCCGTTGATCGAGGCGGTGGGGAACAGGTTGTAGAGGCTGAGCAGCGCCGGGCCGGTGGTGTACTCGATGTCGGTCATGGTGCCGAGCGGCACCATCTGCCCGTCGCGGTTGCGGACATAGAGATTGCGCAGGCTGTCCGGCTCCAGCCGGAACGCCGCGTCGGCCTGGACGAACACCTGGAAGGTCCGGCCGAACTTGTTGAACTGGTTGACGAAGGTCGAGCCGAGGTAGGACTGGATGGTGGAGAACGCCTCGCCCACCGGCACGCCGAGGTTCTCGGCCCGCACCCGATCGACGTCGGCAAACAGCTGCGGGACGTTGGCGCGGAACGAGGTGGTGAGCTGTGTCAGCCCGGCCTGGGTGCTGGCGTTGCGGATGACCTCGAAGGCCACCTCCTGCAGCTTGGCGTAGTCGCCGCTGCCGTCCTGCAGCAGGAGCTGCATCTGGAAGCCGCCGGCGACGCCGAGGCCCTGGATTGCCGGCGGCACCACGGCGAAGACCATCGCATCCTGGATCCCGGCGAACTTCCGCCGCAGGTCCTGGAGGATGATCTCCTGGCTCAGCCCCTCCTCGTTGCGGTGCTCGAAACTGTCGTAGATCACGTAGACGACGCCGGCGTTGGACAGCGTCGCGCTGTTGTCGAGAAGCGAGATGCCGCCGATGCCGACCCAGTGGGCGACGCCCGGCGTCTCCGCCAGGATCTTGTCGACCCGGCCGGCGACGTCGGTCATGCGGCTGAGCGACTGGGCGTCGGGGAGCTGGATGCCGACGACGGCGTAGCCCTGGTCCTCCTCGGGCAGGAAGCCCGCCGGCAAAGCCTGGAAGCCCCAGATGGCGGCGGCGCTGATCCCGGCGAAGATCAGCATCACCATCGCCTTGCGCTTGACCATCCGCACGACCAAGGCGTTCTGCGCGTGCGCGACCTTGCCGAAGCCCTTGTTGAATGCGCGAAACAGGAAGAACCGGCGCTCGGCCGGAGCCTTCAGCATCAGCGCGCAGAGCGCCGGGCTCAGGGTCAGCGCATTGATGGTGCTGAACACGGTGGAAGCGGCGATGGTGATGGCGAACTGCCGGTAGAGCTCGCCGGTGATCCCCGGCATGAACGCCGCCGGGACGAACACCGCCATCAGCACCAGCGAGATCGCGACGATGGGCGCGGTGATGTCGTCCATGGCCGCGACCGCGGCCTCCCGCGCGGACATGCCGCGCGTCTCCATCTTGTGCCAGACGTTCTCGACCACGACGATGGCGTCGTCGACGACGATGCCG
The DNA here is from genome assembly GCA_034382075.1 of Rhodospirillales bacterium. Lineage (GTDB taxonomy): Bacteria > Pseudomonadota > Alphaproteobacteria > Rhodospirillales > Defluviicoccaceae > JAEULH01. The sequence goes on along the minus strand of JAXMOZ010000109.1, from coordinate 4,571 downwards.
ATGGCCAGGATCAGCCCGAACAGGGACACGGTGTTGATCGTGATCCCGAACAGGGCCATCAGCGCGAACGTGCCGATCAGCGACACCGGGATGGTGATCGCCGGGATCAGCGTCGCCCGCCATTCCTGGAGGAACAGGAAGATCACCAGCGCCACCAGGATCCCCGCCTCGAACAGCGTCTTGTAAACCTCGTTGATCGATTCGGTGGTGAAGACCGTGGTGTCGAAGTCGATGCTGTAGCGGAGATCCTCGGGGAAGGCCTTCCCGAGCTTCTCCATTTCGGCCCGCACCTGCTGGGCGACGTCGAGGGCGTTGGCGCCCGGGAGCTGGAAGATTGCCACACCCGCCGAGGGCTGGCCGTCGAGCCTGGAGAACTGGCTGTAGGTCTGGGCGCCGAGCTCCACCCGGGCAACGTCTCGGACCCGGGTGATCCGGCCGCCCTCGCCGGGCTCGACCCGGACGACGATGTTCTCGAACTCCTCGACCTCGGCGATGCGGCCGAGCACGTTGAGGGTGAGCTGGAAGTTCTGGTCCGCGGGCGCCGGCGGCGCCCCGATCTGGCCGGAGGCGACCTGAATGTTCTGCCCCTGGATGGCGTCGACCACGTCCGAGGTGGTGATGTTGCGCGTCTGCAGCTGATCGGGGTTCAGCCAGATGCGCATGCTGTATTCGCCGGTGCCGAACACGATGACGTCGCCGATGCCCTGCAAGCGCTTCAGCACGTCGACCATGTTGATGATCGCGTAGTTGCTCAGATATAGGCTGTCATAGGTGCGGTTCGGCGAGGTCAGGCTGACGACCTGCAGGATCGCGGTCGAGACCTTGTTGGTAACGACGCCCTGCTGAGCCACCTGCGGCGGCAACTGCGCCATGGCCGTTGAGACGCGGTTTTGCACCAGCACCTGAGCAAAGTCGAGGTCGGTGCCGACCTCGAAGGTGACGTTGAGCGTGTAGGTTCCATCGCTGGCGCTGGTGGACTGCATGTACAGCATGTCTTCGACGCCGTTGACCTGCTGCTCGATGGGCAGGGCGACGGTATCGACGACGGTCTTGGCGCTGGCGCCCGGATAGCTGGTGGAAACGCGAACGACCGGCGGGGTGATATCCGGGTATTGCGAGATCGGCAGGATCAGCAGCGTCACCACCCCGGCCAGGATGGTCAGGATGGCGATGACGGTGGCGAAGATCGGCCGGTCGATGAAGAACTTGGAGAACATCCGCTCAGTCCGTGGGGGCCGCCGGCGGAGCCGCTGCCGCCTGCTCCTCGCGCACCGGTGTCACCCGTGCTCCGGGCCGCGCCCGCTGGATGCCGTTGATGACCACCCAGTCGTCCGCGGCGAGCCCGCTCTCCACCACCTGCAGCTGCCCTTCACGAGGCCCGGTCGTGACCGTCCGCTGCTCGACCACGCCCTCGTCGTTGACGATCAGGGCGTAGCGGCCGGCCTGGTTGGTGCCGAGAGCGAGCTGGGGAACCAGCAGCGTGCCGTCGCGCTCGCCGACGGGGATGCGGATGCGGACGAAGGCGCCGGGCAGGAGCGAGCCGTCGGTATTGGCGAAAATTGCCCGGACCTGCAGCGTCCCGGTGTTGGGGTCGATGCCGCTCGCGACGAAGTCGATCTGGCCGGTGTGCGGGAAGTTCTGCTCGGTCTGCAGCCCGATCGAGACCGGCACCGGCCGCTCCCGGTAGTTGGGCGCGCCGCGATCGCGCTGGAGCTGCTTGATCCGCAGGACGCTGCGTTCGTCGATGTTGAAGAAGGCGTAGATCGGCTTGAGCTGGTCCAGGGTCGCGAGCGTCGTCGGCGTGCCGCCGGCGCCGACGAAGTTGCCGGGGTCGATCAGCCGGCGGCCGATCCGCCCGGAGAAGGGGGCGCGGATTTCGGTGTAGCCGAGGTCGATCCGGGCCTGGTCCAGGACCGCCTGCATCGCCAGGACCTGACCCTGCGCAACCTGCTCGCGCGCCTCGGCCTCGTCGAGCTGCTGCCTGGAAACGGCGCCGGTGCGCGCCGCCTGTTGCAGCCGGGCGGTGGTGATCTTTGCCTGCGCCAGCTCGGCCTCGGCCTTTTGCAGCCCGGCCTCGGCGCCCACGACCGTGGCGCGGTAGGGTGCCTGCTCGATGACGAACAGAAGGTCGTTTTCCCTGACGTCCTGGCCATCCTGGAACATCACCTTCTCCAGGAAGCCCGGAACCCGCGCGACCAATTCGGCCGTGCGCACCGCCTGGAGATTGCCGGTGAAGCTCATCGTCTCGGTGACCGCCCGCTTTTCCGGCCGCGCTACGGTCACTTCCGGCGGCGGCGGCGGCACGTAGGTGTTGGGTTCGCCGCAGCCCGAGAGCGCACCCGCTGCCAAAAGGCCAGCGAGGAGACCGCTGCCGAGCGCGCCGGAACGCCGGCCGAGCCGTCTCGTCCTCATCGTCCGCGTCACTCTCTTCATCCCCGCGCCGACCGGCTCGACCGCTCGTTCCGGCTTCTCCTCGGTCCGCGCCACCAGAAAAGTTATCCAGCAGCGGCGGCCGTCAGGCCAGCACAATCTCGCCGCCGCCGGGTCCCCGGCGGGCGCGGGAGGCCCGCCCGCAGCACCGCCGCCGGCTGCCGCACGTGCGAAGAGTTGCGGCGGCACCACCCCTGTGGCAAAAAGAGCTTCCTCTCAGCCGTCCTCAGCAAAGCCCATCACGACGAGGAGAATGATGCCGAAACCCCTGCGCAAGGCGGTATTTCCGGTTGCAGGCCTGGGAACCCGGTTCCTGCCCGCGACCAAGGCGATGCCGAAGGAAATGCTTCCGGTGGTCGACAAGCCGCTGATCCAGTACGCGGTCGAGGAAGCGCGCGACGCGGGAATCGAAGAGTTCGTCTTCGTCACCGGGCGGGCCAAGTCCGCAATCGAGGACCACTTCGACCACAGCTTCGAGCTCGAGCAGACGCTCCGCGAACGCCAGGCGACCGACGCGCTGCAGTCCGTGCTCGACTGGATGCCGGCGCCCGGGCACATTTCCTACACCCGTCAGCAACAGCCGCTGGGCCTCGGCCACGCGGTCTGGTGCGCGCGAAACTTCATCGCCGACGAGCCGTTCGCGGTCCTGCTGGCCGACGACCTGATCCTCGCCAAGCCAGGCTGCCTGCGGCAGATGGTCGAGCATCACCGCCGGGTCGGCGGCAACCTGGTGGCGGTGGAGGAGATCCCCTCCGAGCAGACCCGCTCCTACGGCATCCTGGACATCGAGCGCGACGAGGGCCAACTGGTCCGCGCGCGCGGCCTGGTGGAGAAGCCGGCGCCGGAGAAGGCCCCGTCGACGCTGGGGATCATCGGCCGCTACATCCTCGAGCCGATCGTGCTGACGGTTCTCGAGCATCAGGGACGAGGCGCCGGCAACGAGATCCAGCTCACCGACGCCATGGCCAAGACCATCGGCCTGATCCCCTTCCACGGGATCCGCTTCGAGGGCCGGCGGTTCGACTGCGGCAGCAAGGTCGGCTACCTCGAGGCGAACCTCGCCTACGCCCTGAACCGCGACGACCTGCGCGACCGGGTGGTCACCATGCTCGAGCGGATGCCGTAGTGGCTCTGGGTAAAAACAACGATACGCAGCAGGGAGCGGGGTAAATGAAAATTGTGCTGGTGGGCGCGGGCTACGTGGGACTGGTCAGCGCCGCTTGCTTCGCCGAGTTCGGGCTGAGCGTGGTCTGCGTCGACAACGACGAAGGCAAGATCGAGCGCTTGCGCCGGGGCCAGATCCCGATCTTCGAGCCGGGTCTGGATGCCCTGGTCGAAGGCAACGTCGAGAGCGGCCGGCTGACGTTCACCACCGACCTGAAGGCGTCGGTCAACGACGCCGCGGCGGTGTTCATTGCCGTCGGCACGCCGAGCCGGCGGGGCGACGGTCACGCCGACCTCACCCACGTCTACGGCGCCGCCCGGGAGATCGCCGAGGCGATCAACGGCTACACGGTCGTCGTCACCAAGTCGACGGTGCCGGTGGGCACCGGCGACGAGGTCGAGCGGATCATCCGCGAGACGAGCCCCGACGCCGACTTCGACGTCGTCTCCAACCCCGAGTTCCTGCGCGAGGGGTCGGCGATCAACGACTTCATGCGGCCCGACCGGATCGTCATCGGCACCGACAGCGAGCGCGCCCGCGCCGTCATGCGCCAGCTCTACCGGGTCCTTTACCTGATCGAGACGCCCTTCGTCTTCGCCTCGCGGATCACCGCGGAGCTGATCAAGTACGCGTCGAACGCCTTTCTCGCGGTCAAGATCACCTACATCAACGAGCTCGCCGACCTCTGCGAAGTGGTGGGCGCCGACGTCCACGACGTCGCCCGCGGCATCGGCCTCGACGGCCGCATCGGCCGCAAGTTCCTCCATGCCGGGCCCGGCTACGGCGGCTCGTGCTTCCCCAAGGACACGCTGGCGCTGGTCCGCACCGGCCAGAGCGTCGGCAGCCCGCTCAGGATCGTCGAAACCGTCATCGACATCAACGAGCACCGCAAGCGGCGCATGGCCGAGAAGATCGTCACCGCCTGCGGCGGCGACATCCGCGGCAAGACCATCGCCGTCCTCGGCCTGACCTTCAA
>JAXMOZ010000108.1:0-7322 GCA_034382075.1 Rhodospirillales bacterium | reverse complement strand
CAACCGCCGCCTCGCCAAGGACTTCGAGGCTACCATCGACTCCGCCGTCACCTTCCTCTACGCCGCCTCCGTCATGCTCCTCACCCGACGGCTGGGCATACAATGAGTTTCGAGTCGGACTCTTAAGGACACCCCACGCCCTTGTGTCGGTTCGGGCGCCGCGCCCCAAGCTTGGGCACACGCTCCGACGAGCCAGAGGCGAAGGGGCGAGGCCGCCAGCCGGAAGTACGGGCCGCTAGAACGACGACGCCAGTGGAGCACCGGCAGTCCGTTCTGGTCACGCCGCATCGCGGCTGACGGCGACGATATTCTCCTAGTGCTGCATGCAGGCACCATCAGGTATCGCTAGTTGTTCTTCGCGCCCTGCTTGACCCAGTCCCTGAGAATCTCGGTTTGGGCGACGAGCAGCGGCCGCTCGTGGTGCGGCATCCGCACCTGCGCCCGGCCCTCGATCAGGACGTTGAGGTTGCTGGTCAACGGCTCGCCGGGGACCACGATCGGGCCGTGCTTGGTCCCCTTCATCAGCCCCTCGTAGCTGCTGAGGTCGAGGCCGCTCGTCTTGTAGCCCTCTCCGCCGGGGCTGTGGCAGGAGACGCAGCGGCTCTCCAGGATCGGCTTCACGTCGAGCTTGTAGCTCACGACTTCAGCCGCCGACGCCACCAGAGAGGCGGCGGCGATGGCGCCGACGGCCGCGACAGCGCCGGCCGATAGCGCGAATAGCCTGTGTTTCATTGTTTCAGCTTCCCCTTGCGCATCGAAACCCGGGCCGGCCCCGCGTCGCGGGCAATGACCCCAGGCTCTCTGTGACATTAGCCCAACTGGCGGGGCTTGACCACGGTCGCTGCGGCGCCTGGGCGACACCGGCGCCGGATCCGGCTCAGCGAAGGCTGGCGGCGATGTTGCCGCCGTCGACGGTGAGCACCGCCGCCGTCGTCTTCTCCGAGAGCGCCAGATGGACGAACGCCGCGGCGACGTCGTCGGCGGTGACCTCGAGGCCGAGCAGGTTGCCTGACATGTAGGCCTCCGGGCTGACCCCCCGCGCTTTCGCTCGCGACGCGATCATCGCTTCGTCGAGCAGGCCGGTGCGGATGCGGTCGGCGTTGACCGCCGAGGCGCGGATGCCGTCGCGGCCGTGGTCGACGGCGTACTGGCGCATCAACGCCAGCGTCGCCGCCTTGGGCAGGCCGTAGGGGCCGAAGTTGGCGCCGGGGTCGATCGCCTGCTTGGAGACGTTGAACAACAGGCAGCCGCCGGTCTGCTGCCGGCTCATCACCCCCACCGCCGCCTGGGCGACGGTCTGATGCGCCCAGAAGTTGAGCTCGAAGCTGTCGCGGAGCGTCCGCTCCTCCACCTCGCCGATGCGCCCCTGCCAGGCCCGGCCGGCACTGGAGACGACGATGTCGACGCCGCCATAGCGCTCGCAGATCTTCGCAAACGCCGCCTCGACGCTGTCGCGGCGGGTGACGTCGCAGGCCACTGCCAGCCCCCGGGTTTCGCCGGCCACCGCCTCCGCCGCCCGCTCGTCGTTATCGGCGACGCAGACTTCGGCGCCGGCGGCGCGAAAGGCGCGGGCGCAGGCGGCGCCGATGCCCGAACCCCCGCCGGTGACGACGACCACGTGACGCGCCAGCGGCTTCTCCGCCCCCTTGCCGAGCTTCGCCTGCTCCAGCGACCAGTACTCGATGTCGAACGCTTCGGCCTCGGACACGGCGGTGAACGTGCCGACCGCCTCGGCGGCGCCGATGACCTCGACGTTGGTTTCGGCCAGGTCGGCGGCGATCCCGGCGTCCGCCGCCGAGGCGCCCAGCCCAAACAGGCCCAGCCCCGGCACCAGGATCACCCTGGGCACCGGGTCGAGCTCGGTTTTCGCCGCCGCCTGCCTCTCGTTGTTGGCGGCGAAGTAGGCGTGGTAGGCCTCCTGGTAGTCCTCCATGGCGGCACGGGCGCCGGCGGCGAAGCCGCCCATCTCGTCGGCGTCGGCGGGCGGGGTGATCAGCGGCAGGCGCTTGGTTCGGATCACGTGGTCGGGAGTGGCGGTGCCCTGCCGGGCGTAGCGGCCGAGCTCGCTGCCGTTCACGAACTCCAGGATCTGCGGCGAGGTGCGGAAGGCGAGGATCCAGCGGCGGTAGCGCCGGGGGCCCAGCGGCTGGGCGACGAGGCCGCGGAGGATGGGGGCGACGCTCGCCGAGGGCGCGATGTGCTGGGGCAGGCGGATGGGCGCGAACGCCTTCGGCCGCTTGCGATGCATGGCGACGCCCGCCAGCGTGGTTCGCCCGGCCTTGGCGATCCGCTGCTCGGCCAGCGTCACCTTGTCGATCATCCGCTCGTAGGCTTCCCTGGCGCTCTCGCCGAAGGTGAAGATGCCGTGGCGGAGCAGGATCATGCCCTCGACGCCCGGCTGGTCGCGAAACGCCTCCATCGCCCGTTTCGCCAGGGCGAAGCCCGGCATGACGTAGGGCACCAGCGCCATGGTCTCGCCGTAGACCTCCTGGCACAGCGCCGCCGCGTCGGGCTGGTCGGTCAGCGCCAGAACGGCGTTGGCGTGGGTGTGGTCGATGTACTTGTGCGGCAGGAAGGCGTGAAGCAGCGTCTCCACCGACGGGTTCGGCGCGTTGGCGTCGATCAGCGCCCCGCGCTGGGCGTTGACCATGTCCTCGTCGCCGAGCGCGTCGAGGTTGGCCAGCGGCTGCAGCGCCTCGAGCCGCACGGCCGGCAGCCCCGCCGGCTCGATGCTGGCCATGTCCCAGCCGGAGCCCTTGACGCACAGCACCTCCACCCGCTCGCCCGTGAGCGTCGGCATCACCGTCTTCACCGAGGTGTTGCCGCCCCCGTGGATGACGAGGCGGGGATCGCCGCCCAAAAGCCGGGTCGTGTAGGTCCTGAGCGCCAGGTCCAGGCCCACGCCCTGCTTGGTGTAGCGCTCGACCGCCCGTTCGGCGTCGGCGTCGGACCATCGGCTGTCCATGACCCTCGTCTCGTCCCGTTGGCTGGGAGCCCAGTCTAGGCCGGCGGCGCAGGCTTCGAAAGGCGGCTCCTTGCAACGGCGAAACGGGGTCGACGGGTCTGCGCGGTGACGCCCGTCACAGCCTGAACGCGTGCAGCATGCGAGTATTCTTCTGCAAGTTGCTGGGAACTTGCGGCGAAGCTTGAAGGAGATGCGCCATGCGCCTGCAGAGACAGCATTACGCCGGTCGCCGGCGCAGCGGGGAGCGCATCGGCCTTGCCGCGGCGTTCTTCACCTTGGCCGCCGGCGCGCTGCTGGCCGCCGCACCTCTGGGCGCCACCGAGGCGCCGGTTCCGGGCACCGCCGCCTGGTCCCTGGTGCACGAGGCCGGGCAGGGATATTGCCTGGCGCACGCGTTCTTCCCCCGCTCGCGGCTGGCGCTGGGGTTCGTCTCCGACGGCGAACGGGTGGGGGTGGCGCTGGTTCACGGCGCCTGGCGGCTGCACGAATGGCAGGAGTACGACGTCGCCTTCCGCTTCGACGGCGGCCCGGCGGTGCGCACCCGCCTGGTCGCCACCGACGCCACCGCCATGGCGAGCGAACTCGACGCCGAGGCCGAGCAGGGTTTCCGCAGGGCGTCAGCGGTGGAGATCAACGCGCCCGGCGCGCCCGCGGGCGGCCGGCTGAGCCTCGCCGGCTCGGCGCGGGCCATCGACTATGTCCGCGCCTGCGGCGAGATCGCGGCGCAGAACCTGGACCCGGCCCAGGCCATGGAGGAGGGGAACGCCGCCAGTATCCGCGACTGAGCGAGCCGTCGCTCACCGCGGCAGGTTCGAACCGGCGGCGACGTGGCGGCGGTCTACGGCCATCGTCTCTCAGGATGCAGCCGGCGGCGGTGCGGCGGCGGCGGTACCGCCGCCGGTACCAGACTGGTGGCCGAAGCGCCGTTACAGCGCCTTCAGCACCACCTCGGCGCTGGTCTGCTCGAACTTGCCGCCGGCGTCGATGCTGAGCGCCTTGACCACGCCGTCGTCGACGACCATGGCGAAGCGCTGATTGCGCAGGCCGAGCCCCTTGCCGGTGAGGTCGAGCTCGAGGCCGGCGGCCTTGGTGAACTCGGCATCGCCGTCGGCGACCATCAGCACCTTGTCGCCGGCGCCCTGGTCCTTGCCCCAGGCGCTCATCACGAACACGTCGTTGACCGCGGTGCAGACGATGGCGTCCACCCCCTTGGCCTTCAGCTCGTCGGCATGCTGGATGAAGCCGGGGAGGTGCTTCGCCGAGCAGGTCGGGGTGAAGGCTCCGGGCACGCCGAAGACCACGACCTTCTTGCCCTTGAACAGATCATCCGTCGTCACCGGCTCGGGGCCGCCCTCGCCCATGTGCATCAGCTTCACCGACGGCACCTTGTCGCCCACTTGTATTGTCATCGTTGCTCCCCTGGCGGTTCGTAGGATGTCCGACTCTTCGGCCAAGACATAAGCGTCGGCCGGTGCGAATTCAAAACCATTCGCGGTGGCCGGCGCCCCGGCCGCGGACCCTGGCGCGGGCCGGGCGCGAGGGGCATATCCACGACGGTCGAGCGGCCGCGGGGCCCGGGATGCAAGCGGTCGGGCCAAGGGGCTTTTTTGATACACTCGCCGGGCCTGCCGGCGGAAGGCGATTGAGGCGGCGATGACTGGGGTGGGAAAGGACGACGGCGCTTATCTGGCGGGGCAGCTGCTGGTCGCCATGCCCGGCATGCAGGACCCGCGCTTCGCCAAGACGGTCATCTACATCTGCGCCCACAACGGCGAGGGGGCCATGGGCCTGGTCGTCAACCGGGTCTTCGACGCGCTGAGCTTCCCCGACCTTCTCGAGCAACTGGGCATCGAGGCCTCGCGGCGGGTCGACTGCGACCGGGTCTACTTCGGCGGCCCGGTGGAGACCGGCCGCGGCTTCGTGCTGCACACCCCCGACTACGTCCGCGACGGCACGCTGATGGTCACCGACGGCGTGGCGCTGACCGCCACCGTCGACATCCTTCGCTCCATCGCCGCCGGCGACGGTCCGCGCCGGCACCTGCTGGCGCTGGGGTACGCCGGCTGGGGTCCCGGGCAGCTCGACTCGGAGATCCGCGCCAACGGTTGGCTCAACGTCGCCGCCGACGACGAGCTGGTCTTCGGCCCCGATCTCGACGCCAAGTGGGAGCAGGCCATGGCCAAGATCGGCATCGACCCCAGGATGCTGAGCGACTTCGCCGGCCACGCCTGAGCGGCTTTCTCCGTGCGGCCCGCCGGGGCGCCGGGCGCGGGGTGGAGCCGCGCCGGTTGCGCCAGAGGTTGCGCCGGGTGCGTCAATTGACACCGGCTGAGGCCACGGCTATCTGTTCACGACACGGCGATCGGCACGCTGGCGCCGGTCCGCGGCTATGCGTCTTCTCGGGGAAATGGATGTTCGGGGCCATTGCCAGGCGGGTGTTCGGCACCGCCAATGAGCGATTCCTCAAAACCCTTCGAAGGAACGTCGATCTCGTCAACGCGGTCGAGCCGGAACTCGAGGGCCTGAGCGACGACGAGCTCGCCCAGCGCACCCAGATGTTTCGCGAGCGCCTGGCGGCGGGGGAGACGGTTGACGACCTCCTGGTCGAGGCGTTCGCCACCGTGCGCGAGGCGGCGAAACGGACCCTCGGCCAGCGCCACTTCGACGTCCAGATCCTGGGTGGCGTCGTCCTGCACCGGGGCATGATTGCCGAGATGAAGACCGGCGAAGGCAAGACGCTGGTCGCGACCCTCGCCGTCTATCTGAACGCGGTGGAGGGGAAGGGCGTTCACGTCGTCACCGTCAACGACTACCTGGCGCAACGCGACGCCGAGTGGATGGGCGCCATCTACCGCTTCCTCGGCCTCAGCGTCGGCTGCATCGTCCACGGGCTGAGCGACGCCGAACGCCGCGAGGCGTACGCCTGCGACGTCACCTACGGCACCAACAACGAGTTCGGCTTCGACTACCTTCGCGACAACATGAAGTTCCGCCTGGAGGAAATGGTCCAGCGGCCCTTCAACTACGCCATCGTCGACGAAGTCGACTCGATCCTGATCGACGAGGCGCGCACGCCGTTGATCATCTCCGGGCCGGCCGAGGATTCCTCCGAGCTCTACATGCGCATGAACCGGCTGATGCCGCAGCTGGTCGAGGAGGATTTCGAGAAGGACGAAAAGGCCCGCTCGGTCTCCTTCACCGAGGCCGGGGTGGAGAAGCTGGAGGCCTTGCTGCGCGAGGCTGGGCTCCTGCAGGAGGGCAATCTCTACGACATCGGCAACATCTCCCTGGTGCACCACGGCAACCAGGCGCTCAGGGCGCACAAGCTGTTCAGCCGCGACACCGATTACATCGTCAAGGAGGGCCGGGTCGTCATCATCGACGAGTTCACCGGCCGGATGATGGAGGGGCGGCGCTACTCCGAGGGCCTGCACCAGGCGCTGGAAGCCAAGGAAGGGGTGCCGATCCAGCAGGAGAACCAGACGCTCGCCTCGATCACCTTCCAGAACTACTTCCGCCTCTACCCCAAGCTGGCGGGGATGACCGGCACGGCGATGACCGAGGCCGGCGAGTTCGCCGAGATCTACAAGCTCGAGGTGGTCGACATCCCGACCAACGTGCCCTGCATCCGGGTCGACGACGACGACGAGGTCTATCGCACCGTCGGCGAGAAGTACGACGGCATCGTCGACCTGATCGTCGATTGCCGCGAGCGCGGCCAGCCGATCCTGGTCGGCACCGTCAGCATCGAGAAGTCCGAGCACCTGTCTTCGCTGTTGAAGAAGAAAAAGGTGCCGCATCACGTGCTGAACGCCCGCTACCACGAGCAGGAAGCGAAGATCATCTCCCAGGCCGGCGCCAGCGGCGCGGTGACCATCGCGACCAACATGGCCGGCCGCGGCACCGACATCCAGCTCGGTGGCAACCCGGACATGCGGATCAAGCAGGAGCTGAGCGACCCCGACGACGAAGAGGGGAAAGCCAGGATCCGCGCCGAGACAGTGGCCGGGCGGGAAGCGGTGCTGGCATCCGGCGGGCTGTTCATCCTCGGCACCGAGCGGCACGAAAGCCGGCGCATCGACAACCAGCTGCGCGGCCGCTCCGGCCGCCAGGGCGATCCGGGCGGCTCGCGCTTCTACCTGTCCCTGGAAGACGACCTGATGCGCATCTTCGGCTCGGAGCGCATCGATGGAATGCTGCAGCGACTGGGCCTGAAGGAAGGCGAGGCGATCATCCACCCGTGGGTCAACAAGGCCCTGGAGAAGGCGCAGCAGAAGGTCGAGGCGCGCAACTTCGAGATCCGCAAGAACCTGCTCAAGTTCGACGACGTCATGAACGACCAGCGCAAGGTCGTCTA
>JAXMOZ010000107.1:0-7806 GCA_034382075.1 Rhodospirillales bacterium | reverse complement strand
GGCTATGCTGCTCGCGGGTGGTCGGTGTCCACATGACGCTCTCCAAACCGGCTTCGACAACCGTTTGGAATCACATCTGGACCCGGCCATCCACCCCAAATCCAGTTTCAAGACGGCCTCTAAGACGTTCAGAGCTATGTAGAACCCAACCAGCAGGATCCATGACCCGTGCACCGTCGCCGCAACGCCGCCGAAGAATACAAGAACGCAATGCGCCTCTATGGTGCGTTTGCACGCCCTAGATAGCACGAACACTCTGCCCCAGGTCTTGATCTCGACGTTTTGCGAGTAAACAAGATCACGATATACAATGCGCTGGAAGACGCTGTTTTGCTTGCCTCCCGGTAACCGCCTCTAGCTGCGCCCCTCGCACAACGCAGCACCAAGCGGCCAAAGGCAACAAGCACCGCAAAAACCGCTGTCCCGAGGAGGCTTTGGACGAACGGGCTTAAAGAAGAAACGAAATCGCCGACAGCGGAAAGGGACTGCATCACAACCTCTAACATGGACGTCCACTTCCACCTGTTTATCGCCAAAGCATCGGCTTGGAAGCCTTCCCTTGCAATGGTGGCCCCCCAGCCATCACCGGTCAAAGCGTATTGGCGAGCCCGAACACGGCGGTTTCGCGGGCATCGTCGGCGGCTCCGCGTGGGCATCGCGACCAATGAACTGGAGGCGGGCTCCGCTGGCTCGTCTTTTCCAAAGAGCGATCAAAGCACATAGCCGGCACGCCAAGACCGCTTCTTGTTGCGTGCGTGTTGCACGGACGGGAGCGGACGGGGCCGGACCGGTGGGAATCCCGTTGATCTGGAACGGGATTTTGGCGACGTGCGGGGTTCATAGAAAAGCCCGCACTCGGCGGGCTATCTCGTTGATCTGGTTAAGTTTCGTTGGTTGCGGGGGCGCGCAACCAACGATGGTTGCGGCTAGCAGAGGTTCGCATCCCGCGGCTCTCAGCCTAGGGAGAAAGGCGCTGAGGATAAGGCGCGGGTTGCCGCCCTTCCCTCGCCCCATGAGAAATTCAGATACTCCAGGGGATGAACTGACAAAACTGCCAAAGGCATCCTCTCCCTGCGGTCGAGGCGCCGCCGCGTTGTACGCCGGGCATGGGAGCCGCGGCGATGCATTGTTCTTCCAGCTGGTCTCGCGCCGTTACGAACGCGGCAGCATGCTGATACTTCTTCTGCTAGTACTATAGAACGAAGCAGGTTTTGCTGGAGCATCCACCTCAGAAGCCGCCCTGCAACGGCGAACTCCGCCGGCGAGAATGGCGAGAACCCGGGAGCCGGCGCGGATGAACGGGTCCTCCTGTGCGGGGAAAGAGGTGCGGGTCGGCGGCGCCCGCGAATCCCGCTTGCGACCGGTCCTTTTTTTGGGAGGGCAGTCGTAAACCCTGTAACGGACTAGATTTTTCTTGGATAATGCCCGCAAACAAGCCGGTGCCCGAAACATGCCCGAGAATACGCCGATCCTGGCCGCAGGTGATAGTCTGCCTAAGAGGCGCCGCGTCGGCATGAGCGAGCGCGCGTACGCGGCGCATGCCGAGATCTCGCTTGGCGCGATCCATAAGGCAAAGACGTCTGGGCGGATGGTGCTCCATCCAGACGGCTCGATCGACGCGGCAGCCTCCGATGTTCACCGGGCGCAGGCGACCGATCCCAGCAAGCAGCGGGGCCGCCAGGCGCTGAAGGCGGTTCCGGAGGCCGCCGTCGGTGCGGTCGCGGAGACCTTTCGGGGCGAGGGCCTCCCGGCGCCGGTGGCGGGCGGCGGCATGACCTACCTGCAGGCGCGGACGGCGAACGAGGTGCTCAAGGCGCAGGAGCGCCGGCTTCGGGTGGAGAAGCTTAATGGCCAACTCGTCGAGGCATCCGTCGTGAGGGCGCAGATCTTCCGCCTCTCTCGCGAGAACCGGGACGCCTGGTTGAACTGGCCGAACCGGGTTGCCGCTGTCCTCGCCGCGGAGTTTGGGCTTGAGCCCGGCCCGTTCCACGCTGCGCTTGATGCGGAGGTGCGTCGGCACCTTGGGGAGCTTGCCGACGCCGTTCTGAAGATCTGATGGCTGACGTTGTCCTCGCCGGCTGGCCCAGGGGCTGCGGCCGGAGCCATTCCTGCTGGTGAGCTACTCGGAGGATCGCTACCGCATGTTAAGCGGCGGCGCGGAGCCGGGCGCACCCAGCGGCATCATAGAAGCTGCTGTGGATGACGCTGCCGCGGTGCCGCAGGCACAACCACAGCCGCAGCGAGGGCCCCATCGCTCAGCTTGACGCCCGCCACTCTCGGGGTGTTGTCGCTGGTCCGACGTGAAGCCCGGGTCCTTCCTGGGGCGGAGAAACCGATGCGGGCACGCGCCCGCCATTCGAGGATTTTCCGCAGCCGACGTTACATTGTTACAGTGCAAGGTCCCTGTGGGCTCGAGGCGGATTGGGTCTCCCGGCCTTCGGCGTAATGAAATAGTGGCTGCCGCGGTCGGTGTAGAGGCTGCACGGTAGGCCGTGGTGGGCGAACACCGCGAGCAGGGCACGGAAGGTCGAGGCGGTGCTCTCCTCGGTGACGAGGATCGCCGAGCAGATCTCGCCGGCGTCGTCGTCAAGGGTCACCACCAGGTCCAACGTCGGCAGGCCCGGGACCCAGACGTGACTAGAGGCGTCCTGGTGCAGCATCATCCCCGGGAGCGGCTTGCGCGGCCGGCGGCGGCGACGCGCCCCACGCCGGGGTTACGGCGTGGACCGTGATGCACGGCTCGAAGCTGAGATCGCTGAGAAGCAGGCGCGGTCGATCAAATACCAGCTGGCCATCGCCAAGCTGCCGCTGGCCAAGGATATCGACGACTTTCAGTTTGCCGGCACGCCAATCAACGAGGCCCTGGTGCGCGAACTGGCGGCCGGCGCCTTCCTGGCCGAGCAACGCAACGCCGTTCTCATCGGCGGCACCGGCACCGGCAAGAGCCATCTTGCCATTGCCATCGCCCGGGCCTGCATCCGCGGTGGCGCCCGGGGCCGGTTCTACACCGTCGTCGACCTGGTCAACCGGCTCGACAGTGAGCCCGCGCCGGCCGCCAGGGACGACTGGCCGACATCTCCTCCGCCTCGACCTCGTCGTTCTCGACGAGTTGGGCTATCTCCCCTTCGCCCAGGCCGGCGGGCAGCTGCTGTTCCATCTGATCAGCCGGCTCTATGAGCGGACCTCGATCATCGTCACCACCAACCTCGCCTTCGGCGTAACCGGCCGCTCTGGGCCGCCTTCCTGCGCTGAACTGGGTCTGCGAGGATGCGTCGCTAAAGCGCGGCGGCAGCCAAGCCTGCTATGGATAGCGCAGGAAGGAAAGTCCATGGCGTATGCCATCATCCGCGGAGTGAGCCGCCGCCGGCACGAGGTCGACTTCGAAGGCGCAGAGATCACGGTTGAGATCTTTTTCGGCGACGAGACCGTCGAGATTGCCGTCGAGGCGCCGCATGATTTGGCACCTTCCGACAAGCGGCGCTTCGCGCTGCTGAGTGTGCCGCGGGAGCTGTTCAATAAGGCTCTGGGTGAAGCGGCACGCCGATCGAAAAGCGAGCGCTCGGCGATCGTGGCGGAGGGGAGGTAAGCCGCGGGTGCGAACGCCGCAGCCCGCAGCCGACCGGGAGAACCTCGCCGGTGCCGATCGGGAGAACCTCGCCGGTTTCGTCGAGCGGATAACCTTCCACAACGAGGACAGCGGCTTCTGCGTCCTGCGGGTGAAGGCCCGCGGCCAGCGCGACCTGATCACGGTCATCGGCCACGCCGCGGCCATCGGTGCCGGCGAGTTCGTCCAGGCGAGCGGCCGGTGGGTCAACGACCGGACCCACGGCGTGCAGTTCCGCGCCGACTTCCTGCGCGCCGCGCCGCCCACCACCGCGGAGGGGATCGAGAAGTACCTCGCGTCGGGCATGATCAAGGGCATCGGCCCGGTCTACGCCAAGAAGCTGGTCAGGGCGTTCCGCGAGCAGGTGTTCGACGTCATCGAGCAGAAGCCCGAGCGCCTGAAGGAGGTCGATGGCATCGGCGCGAAGCGGGCCGACAGCATCGTCGCTGCCTGGGCCGATCAGAAGGCGATCCGCGAGATCATGATCTTCCTGCACAGCCACGGCGTCGGCACGTCGCGGGCGGTGCGCATCTTCAAGACCTACGGCGCCGACGCCATCCGGCTGATCTCGGAGAACCCCTATCGCCTGGCGCGCGACATCCGCGGCATCGGCTTCAAGAGCGCCGATCAGATCGCGACGAAGCTCGGCATCGAGAAAACGGCGATGATCCGCGCGCGTGCCGGGATCGGCTACGCGCTCGCCGAAGCCATGGACGAAGGTCACTGCGGCCTGCCGCTTACCCAGCTCGTGCCGATGGCAGTCAAGCTGCTGGAGGTGCCGGCCGGGATCATCGAGACCGCGCTCGATCTGGAGCTCCAGGACGGCGAGGTCGTCGTCGACAGCGTCGACGGCGAGCGATGCATCTTCCTCGCCGGACTTCATCGTGCCGAGCGCGCCATCGCCGCCCGGATCAAGGCGCTGTGCAACGGCGCTCTGCCCTGGCCGGCCATCGATGCCGCGAAAGCCGTCCCCTGGGTTGAAACCAGAGCCGGCATCACCCTTGCAGCCAGCCAGCGCGAGGCGGTGCAACTGGCGCTGACGACGAAGGTGCTCATCATCACCGGCGGCCCTGGCGTCGGCAAGACCACCCTGATGAACTCGATCCTGAAGATCCTCTGCGTCAAGGGCGTGCGCATCGCGCTGGCCGCGCCTACCGGCCGCGCGGCAAAGCGGCTGTCGGAAAGCACCGGCCTCGAAGCGAAGACGATCCACCGGCTGCTCGAGGTCGATCCGATGCACGGCGGCTTCCGTCGCAGCGAGCAACACGCACTCGACTGCGACCTGCTCGTCGTCGATGAAACCTCGATGATCGACGTGCCGCTAATGCACGCGCTGATGAAGGCGGTGCCGGATCATGCGGCACTCATCCTGGTCGGCGACGTCGATCAGCTTCCGTCCGTCGGCCCCGGGCAGGTGCTCGCCGACATCATCACCTCGGGTGCCGTGCCGGTGGTGCGGCTGATCGAGGTCTTCCGCCAGGCGGCCGAGAGCCGCATCATCCTCAACGCGCACCGCATCAACCAGGGGCTGATGCCGGAGTGGGCGCAGGATCCAACCAGCGACTTCCATTTCGTCGAGTGCGCCGATGCCGAGGACGGCGTCGCCAAGATCCTGCACATCGTCCGCGAGCGCATCCCAGCACGTTATGGCCTCGATCCGATCCGCGATATCCAGGTGCTGTGTCCGATGAACCGCGGCGGCCTCGGCGCGCGGTCGCTGAACATCGAGCTGCAGAAGACGCTAAATCCGCCAGGCGAGGTGCGCGTCGAGCGCTTCGGCTCGACGTTCGCCATTGGCGACAAGGTGATGCAGGTCGAGAACGACTACGACAAGGACGTCTACAACGGCGATCTCGGCGTCGTCCGTGCAATCGATCCCGAGACGTCAGAAATGACGATCGAGTTCGACGGCCGGCCGGTGACGTACGGCTTCGGTGAGCTGGACGAGATCGTGCTCGCCTACGCGACGAGCATCCACAAATCGCAAGGCTCCGAGTACCCCGCTGTCGTCATCCCGCTAACCACTCAGCACTACCCGATGCTGCAGCGGAACCTGCTCTATACCGCCGTCACCCGCGGCAAACATCTGGTCGTCATCGTCGGCCAGAAGAAGGCAATGGCGATCGCGGTGAAGGGTAAGCAGACCAGGCGGCGCTGCTCGAAGCTGAAGGAGTGGCTGGAGAGGAAACGATAGTGGCACCCGGCAGAACTGTAACAGCGAGTGCAGCGGCATCCATGCCGACAAGAGGGCCAACCTCTTCCGAGCTCTAGAGCCCGTCTGCCGGAGCGTACGCCGGCACCGCGGCGCCATCGGCAAAAGCACCTCGCCGCCGCCCTTACGGCTCCGGCACATGGCTCGAACTACATGTCCGAGGACTTCCAGACCCGGTCGGCATGGAGGCCTCGACCTCTACGCCATGACCATCCCCGATCGGGAACGCAACGCCTGGGTCAAGGTCGAGGTCTACAGCTATCCGCTGTTCATCTGCACCCGCCCGGAGATGCTGCAGCGGGCCAAACGCGCGTGACCCGCGCATGTCCGCCTTCGCTGCGGCAATCGACGCGCTGTTCGCCGATCGGAACCTCGCCCTCGACGGCGTCTACCGTTCGGACGGTGCCGATCCCGGCCTGCCGGTCCGGGTCATCCTCCGCCGGCCGGACCGCATCGTCGAATACGGCGACACCCGAATCCTCACCGAAACCGTCTCGATCGACATTCGCACCAGCGACGTCGCTGCCCCGAGAGCAGGCGACAGCATCGACGTCGATGGCACGATCTACATCATCCAGGGCGAGCCGATCGGTGAGGCCGAGCGGCTCGTCTGGACAATCAACGCGCGGCCGCAATGAGGCTGCAGGCGGCTATTCGGGGCGACCTCAAAAGTCGGTATAGCCTCTGCATGAAGCAACGGGATCCATCGTCCACAGTCTAGCCGGATCAATCCGTGCAACAGGTCACGCAAGCCGTGCCTCTGCGCGATCAATGCGCCAACAGCACCGGAATCTTGGCGTAGTCGAGGATGTGCTGCGTGGTGCCGCCGAAGACAATCTGCCGCAGCCGGCTGCGGGTGAAGGCGCCCTTAAGGACCAGGTCGGCGCCGACATCGCCAGCCTCGTCGAGGATGACCTCGCCGGCAGGACGCTCGTCGGGCTCCAGGGTTCGGCTGGTGGCCGCGATACCATGTCGGGCGAGGTGGGCGGCAACCTCGACGCCGCTTGGACCGGGGACGGTGTGCCCTTTCACGGTGAGCACCTCGACGCGCTCCGCAGCATGCAGGAACGGCATGCCGAAGGCGATCGTGCGCGCGGACTCCGTGCTGCCGTTCCAGGCGATCACAACGCTCCTGCCGAGGGTTGGCAAAGCCTCGACCGGGGCGAGGAGCACGGGGCGCCCCGTCTCCAACAGCGCCGCCTCGCGGACCTCACTCCAGCGCCGCGACACCGACGTCTCCGGCCGACCGACGATGATCAGGTCGAACAGACGACCGTGCTGGCCAACGATCTCAGCTTCGTCGCCCGGAATCTCACGCCACCCGGCAGCCAGCCCGCTGCCGGCTGCCTCCAGTTCCTGCATGGGCAGTCCGTTTGCGGCAGTTGTCTGTGCGAATTCCGAACGAGCACGATCGGCGAAGTGCCGCCATTCCTTCACCGCCGCCGACAGGTAATCCGGCGGCACGGCCATGCCAGATACGAAGGCGAGCGTTGGCTCGCCGAGGACCAGCAAGCCCTCGACGTAGCCATCGAAACGCTTTGCCAGAAGGATCGCGACTTTGAGCGCGGTGCGCGCCGCGTCCTCCTCATGATACGGCACGAGTATCGTTTTCATCGCCCATGGTTCCCGTGTGTTGGCTAACCCTTCGCAACCGCCCCTCTATTATAGCTCGGGCGGGCTGAATTCGGCAGCACGAGGCGAAAACGAGGCGAAACTCGCAACGGCGCCAGGGCGTGTTTGCCTGACCTGCGGGCAACTTTTAACCGCCTGCCCAGACCGCTGATGACGTTCGGCATGATCGGGCTGCTTGGCTGGGGCGGTCGATCCACCCGGCCTCGCGATCGTCATGGGCGCGCTCGCGGTCTGAACCGCCCCGGGTTTGCCGGAGGCTCCAACTCTTGAGAGGATGGAGCGATGAGCAGGCAAACGAGGTACTCACCGGAGGTCCGGGCGCGGGCTGTTCGGATGGTGTTGGAGCACCGGGGCGACC
>JAXMOZ010000106.1:0-7813 GCA_034382075.1 Rhodospirillales bacterium | reverse complement strand
ACGAGGGCATCCGCGACACCTGCTGCGACGTCTGGCGAAAGCTCACCGCCGAAAGCGGCCGCATCCGATCCATCGCAACCAGATCCTGGGCTACCATCGGTCAGTCCCAGTGAAGTTTGGTATAAGGTCTATATCGACCAAGCCACGCTGCTTGCGGGTCCTGCTACATCAACCTGATCACCGGCGGCTCTAGACGGCGATCTTCACCGCCGGCTCTTCCGCGACCGCCGGCAGGATCACGGTGAAGGTCGAGCCCTCGCCCTTGCTGCTCTCCACCGCCAGCCGGCCGCGATGGCGGTTGACGATGTGCTTGACGATGGCGAGCCCGAGGCCGGTGCCGCCGAGGCGCCGCGAGCGGCCCTCGTCGGCGCGGTAAAACCGCTCGGTGATGCGCGGCAGGTGGATGGCGGCGATGCCGTCGCCCCGGTCGCGGACCGAAACCGCGATAGCCGCGGCGCCGCCGCCCGGCGCGCCGCCGGAGCCGAGCGTGGCCGAGACGGCGCTCACCTCGACGGCGGTCCCCGGGCGGCCGTACTTCACCGCGTTGTCCAGCAGGTTGTGGAACACCTGGGTAAGCTGATCGGCGTCGCCCCTGACCCTGGCGAGGCCGGGGGGGCAGCTGACGGCGATGGACATGTCCTTGCCGGCGGCGCGCACCGAGAGCGTCGCCGCGACCGCCGCGAGGACGTCCTCGAGATCGACGGCGTCGCGAGGCGCGACGTGCTCGTTGATCTCGACGCGCGACAGCGACATCAGGTCGTCGACGAGCCGGGCCATGCGCGCGGCCTCGGTGTGCATGATCGAGAGAAACCGCTCGCGCGCCGCCGCGTCATCGGCGGCCGGACCGCGCAGCGTCTCGATCAGGCCGATCAGCGCCGAGAGCGGCGAGCGCAGCTCGTGGCTGGCGTTGGCGACGAAGTCGGACTGGGTCTGCTCCGCCCGCTTCGCCCGGGTTTCGTCGTGAAGGACGAGGACGATCCGCCGTTCGTCGCCTTCGGCCGCCAAGGGCACCCGCGCGGCGTGGAGGGTGAAGGTCCTGGCGATCGGCACCGGCAGGGTGATCTCGGCGGCGATGGCAGACGCCCCGCCAGCGACCGCATCGACCGCGGCCAGCACCTCCGGGTGGCGCAGCGACATCGCCAGGTCCCGGCCGAGCCCGCCGATCCCCAGCACCTCTCGGGCGGGGCCGTTGACGGCGATAACCTCGCGGGCGTCGCTCAGCACGATCAACGGGTCGGGAACGGCCTCGAGGAAGGCCTGGCGCACCAGGCTGGGAGACGCCTGCGGCGCCGCAGGCCGCAGCGCCTCGGCCCGCCGCCAGCGGCGAACCAGCCAGAGACCGCAGAGGCAGAGCGCCGCGATCAGGACCGCGGCGGTGCCCACATCGAGGAAACCGGCCGGAACCAGCAGGATGAGGACCAAAGCCGCCGGGAGGAGACCGCCGGCGACCTCGCGGGCAGGCCAGACCTTCGGCACCGTGCGCACCTCCCGGGGCGTGGCGGGCTTCTCTCAGCCTCGCTCGTGCGACCATGGCCCAAGCGCGCCTCGGCGGTCAACGCTACGACGATGACACTGCGGTGACGGTTGCGCTCGTTCGGCAGGGGGATGTCACTGCCTCGAACATCACCCGGTTGCGGCCCGCCTTCTTCGCCGCATACAGCGCCCGGTCGGCCCGCTCGACGAACTGGCGCAGCGGCTCCCCTGGGACGAACTCGGCGGCGCCGATGGAGACGGTGAACGAGCCGAGCCGCTGGCTGGTGGCACGGTTGACCACGGAGCGGCGGGAGACGCGGAGGCGGATGGCTTCGGCGAGCTTGACGGCGTTTTCGAGAACGGTCTGCGGCAGGACCACCGCGAACTCCTCGCCGCCGTAGCGGGCCGGGGTGTCCTGGCCCTTCACCGACTGCTTCAGCACGGAGGCGAGCAGGCGCAGCACCTGGTCGCCGATGTGATGGCCGTGGGTGTCGTTGAACTTCTTGAAGTGGTCGATGTCGAGCATCAGCAGCGACAGCGGATCGCCGTTTTCCATCCCGTCCAGCGCCGCCTGGCGGAGGACGAAATCGAACATCTTCCGGTTGGCGATGGCGGTGAGGCCGTCGGTCATGGCCTCGCGCCTCGCCTCTTCGAGCTGATCGCGCAGCCGGCTGACCTCGGTGAGCGAGTCCTTGAGCTGCCGCTCCAGATCGCGGCTCTGCTGGCGCATGGCCCGGGTCTGTTCCAGCACCCGCGACAGCACCTCCGCCAGCGTCTCCGTCTGGGTGGGATCGCCCAGCGCCACCTGCACCGTCTCCAGCGTCCGGCCGTAGTCGGCGGCGCCTCGCCCGACCTTGTCGAGGGTGCCCAGCACCCGCGCCAGCTCGGCTTCCATGCGCTCGGCGATCAGGTGCATCGGCACCGCCTCGTAGGGGGCGGTGCAGTACTTGGCGAAGATCTGGGCGTTGCGCTCGGGGGTGAAGTCGCAGCCGCTTTCCAGCATGATCTCCAGAGCTTGGTTCAGGTCGGGGCGGTTGCCGCAGAAGTAGCTGTACCAGACGGTGAAGTTGTTGGGCGTCGGCGCGATGTCGCGCTCATCCATGACCTTGAGCGCCGAGGTGGCGTAGGCAAGCACCTGGTCCTGCGCATGTTGCTCGGTCATGACCGCCTTGGCCGCTAACGCTGAAACTCGGGCGATCCTAAGCGCCGGCGGTTAACGGCGGGTGAAGGCCGGCGGGCGTGGCGAGGCCCGGTGAGAAGAATTCACTCGCTCAGCGCGGCCGGCGGCCGCCAAGCCCGATCGCCCGTCCCGCCCGCAGCGGCGGGTTCAGCCTGGCATGCGCTTCCGCCACCGCGGCAAGCCGCGCCGACGCGTCCGCAGGCAGCGGCGCCGTGCGCCGGGCGTTCAGATCCACGTGCAGGCACAGCACCTCGTTGCTGGCGACCAGGCCGTCCTCACCTGCGGCAGCCATCTCGTGATAGAGGATCAGGCGCTTGCCGTCGAAGCCCAGGACCCGGCTGGCGATCTCGACCTCCCGGCCCTCGCCGACCTCGCGCTCGTAGGTCACGTGGGCTTCGGCGACGAACACCGAGCAGCCGCTGCGCTGGCGGTAGGCCTCGCCGAGGTCCAGCCGATCCAGGGCGGCGTCGGTGGCGTGATCGAACACGAGGACATAGTAGGCGACGTTCATGTGGCCGTTGTAGTCGATCCACTCCGGCCGGATGGTCTCGCGGTGCAGCCGCCAGATCCCGCCATCCTCGCCCACATCCTCGCCCCGAAGCAGGCCGCCGCCGGTCGCTTCGCCGGAGCGTGTAGCCTCGCTCAACCGTCGTCCCCCCCTCGCCCGCTATGGCCTCACCGGTCGGCCCATGCCCCGGACGGCTCGTTGGCGACCGCCGCCGATGGGTTACTTGGTCACCGCCTTGACCGCCAGTTTCTTCGCCATCCGGTAGAGGCCCGGCATGTGCACCGCCGCCTCGAACTCCAGGCGGTTACGGACGGTGTCCAGGTCCTTCGGCTTGTTGACCGCCATGCCGTTGACGGTCACCAGGTTGAGCGCCTTGATCCGCGCTTGGTACTGCAGGAAACGCTGGTTGCTCGGAATGTAATGCGCCGTCAGCGACGAGCGCGAAAACTGCTCCTGATTGGTTTCCAGGCTGCCGTGGATCGTCTTCGCGTTCCAGAACAGGACGTCGCCCGCGGCGAGGAAGGGCGCGCGCATCTCCAGCTTGCGCTCGCGAATGATCTTCGTGATCAGCTCCAGATACCGGTCGTGGTGGAAGGCAACGTCGAAATCGCCGCCGTTGCCGGCAATGTCGATCTTGTGGCTGCCAGGATAAACATAGAAACGGCCGGCCCCGGGCATGATGTCTTCGAGCGCGAACCAGCCGGCGGCCATGAGCCCCAGGGTCTCGGCGTCGAGATAATAGGTGTCCTGGTGGGACGGCGTCGCCGTGTTGCCCTGGAAGTGCATGGTTTGCACGACAATGCCGGGAACGCCGAACAGCCCGGTCAGGACCTTCTGCACGTTCGCCGTGGTGATCACATCGAGGGCACAATCCCTGTAGGGAGCGAACGCCTTGGCGGGAAGATCCTGGAAATTGAGGACGGGGTTCATGACGAACCCCTGCTCGTTGACGACGTTCTTCTCCGGAAAGCTCGTCGTCTGCCGATAGATGTGCCCGGGGAATTGGCCAACGTAGCGGTTGAACAGCTCAATTGTTTTTTTACACAGCGCCTTGTCGACGAGATTGCGGAAAACGACGTAGCCGTTCTCGGCGTAGTAGAAAGACGCATCAGCCAAATCTTCGATCTTAAAGTACGCCTCGTCCTCTTCAAGTCCGCTTGGAATGCTGGCGACCGTGCCGATCGGCGATGTAATCGTGTGCATTGTATCCCCCAATCGGGCAATAGTCGGCAAATCTCCGAAGAGTGATTTGCTTTTCAGCCCGTTATAGTCTAGTGCAGCGATTTGGAGCAGGCAAGGGTGCGATCGCCGGCCGGCGTTGCGTTGCTCGCCGATTACGTCGGGCCGTCTGCACCGGACGGCGCATCGACGGGGCATCGACGGGGCATCGAAGGATCGAGACTGTCTCGGAGCCCGCGCCGCGCGCGGCCTTCACCATCAAGTCAGCCCTCTCCAGCCGGCGCGACGGCGTCCGGCGGCGTCCGGCGGCGTCCGGCGGCGTCGGCGCCGCGTGGCCCTGGCCGGGCGGGCCGCAGCGCGGCCTTGACAACGGCGACGAGGCCGACTAGCTCTCTGGCACTCACTTCACGAGAGTGCTAACAAAGCCCCAACGAGGGCAGCCAGCGATATTCATTCCAGGTTTCGCGGAGGACAAACAATGAAATTCAAGCCGCTGCACGATCGCGTGCTGGTCAAGCGGATCGAGCAGGAAGAGAAGACCAAGGGCGGGATCATCATTCCCGACACCGCCAAGGAAAAGCCCCAGGAAGGCGAGGTCATCGCCGTCGGTCCGGGTGGCCGCGACGACGACGGCAAGGTCATCCCGCTGGACGTCAAGGCCGGCGATCGCGTGCTGTTCGGCAAGTGGTCCGGCTCCGAGGTCAAGATCGACGGCGAGGAGCTGCTGATCATGAAGGAGTCCGACCTCCTCGGCATCCTCGAAGCCTAACCAGCACCCGCACATCCTGAACACGGAGATCGACGAACAATGGCTGCGAAAGACGTACGGTTCGGCACCGACGCGCGGAACAAGATGCTTCACGGCGTCGATGTGCTCGCCAACGCGGTGAAGGTGACGCTGGGGCCGAAGGGCCGCAACGTCGTCCTGGAGAAGAGCTTCGGCTCGCCGCGGATCACCAAGGACGGCGTGACCGTCGCCAAGGAGATCGAGCTCAAGGACAAGTTCGAGAACATGGGCGCGCAGATGGTCCGCGAGGTCGCTTCCAAGACCTCCGACGAGGCCGGCGACGGCACCACCACCGCGACCGTTCTCGCCCAGGCGATCGTCCGCGAGGGCGCCAAGGCGGTGGCCGCCGGGATGAACCCGATGGACCTCAAGCGCGGCATCGACCTCGCCGTCGAAGCGGTGATCAAGGACCTGAAGTCCCGCTCCCGCGTCGTTTCCACCAACGCCGAGATCGCCCAGGTCGGCACCATCTCCGCCAACGGCGAGAAAGAGATCGGCGACATGCTGGCCCGGGCCATGGAGAAGGTCGGCAAGGAAGGCGTGATTACCGCCGAGGAGGCGAAGAGCCTGTCGAGCGAGCTCGAGGTGGTCGAGGGGATGCAGTTCGACCGCGGCTACACCTCGCCCTACTTCGTCACCAACGCCGAGAAGATGAACTGCGAGCTCGAGAGCCCGTTCATTCTCATTCACGAGAAGAAGCTGTCCGGGCTGCAGCCGCTGCTGCCGGTGCTCGAGGCCGTCGTCCAGTCCGGCCGGCCGCTGCTGATCATCGCCGAGGACATCGAGGGCGAGGCCCTGGCCACCCTGGTCGTCAACAAGCTCCGCGGCGGGCTCAAGGTCGCGGCGGTCAAGGCGCCCGGCTTCGGTGACCGACGCAAGGCCATGCTCGAAGACATCGCCATCCTCACCCGCGGTCAGGTCATCTCCGAGGACATCGGCATCAAGCTCGAGAACGTCTCCATCGACATGCTCGGCACCGCCAAGCGTGTCCTCATCACCAAGGAGGAGACGACGATCATCGAGGGTGCCGGCGACAAGGCCGACATCCAGGCCCGCTGCAATCAGATCCGCGCCCAGGTCGAGGAGACGACCTCCGACTACGACCGTGAGAAGCTGCAGGAGCGGCTGGCGAAGCTCGCCGGCGGCGTTGCGGTGATCCGCGTCGGCGGAGCCACCGAGACCGAGGTGAAGGAGAAGAAGGACCGGGTCGAGGACGCCATGCACGCGACCCGCGCCGCGGTCGAGGAAGGCGTGGTTCCGGGCGGCGGCGTCGCCCTGCTCTACGCCGGTAGGGCGCTGGACACCGTCGCGACGGAGAACGACGACCAGAAGCACGGGCTCGAGATCGTCCGCCGGGCGCTGCAGGCTCCCTGCCGGCAGATCGCCGAGAACGCGGGCGTCGACGGCGCCGTGGTCGCCGGCAAGCTGCTGGAGCGGGGCGAGACCGAGATCGGCTTCGACGCCCAGTCGGAAACCTACGTCGACATGTTCAAGGCCGGCATCATCGACCCGACCAAGGTCGTGCGCACCGCGCTGCAGGACGCGGCGTCGGTCGCGGCGCTGCTGATCACCACCGAGGCGATGGTGGCGGAGCGGCCGGAGAAGAAAGACCCGATGCCGGCGATGCCGGGTGGCGGCATGGGCGACATGGACTTCTAAGTCCGCCCACCTGCCTTTTGACGAACCGAGGGCCGCGGGGAGCGATCTCCGCGGCCCTTTTCGTTCTCGAACGCTCGGTTTCGCCGCGTTCGTTCGCAGCCTCAGGCCGCGGCAGCCTTGACGAAGTCGCGAAACGCGCGGCGGAAGGTTTTCTTCAAGCTCTTCTTGTCGGCAGAGGCGCCCGGTTCCACGGGGTAAAGGTAGGCTCGACGGTCGTTCCGTCATAGGTGAGCCCCTCGACGAGCTGACCGGGAGCCGCGGCAGCGCTTCGGCACGGGGCCAACAGGCCCGCCATCTCTTCCGACGGATCCACCAGATGAACGTCGATGACGATGAACCTTGGATGCAGGCTGGTCCTCGGCAACGTCTCGGCAAGCGCACCGTAGGCTTCCATACGACCGACAGCGCGGACTATTGGCGTAACCAAGTAGTACCGCCCGCCCCGAAGTCGTGCCGGTAAAGCCATGCCGCTTCTTGGGGTGCCATGCCCAGCCTAGCCGCCAGAGCAAGGACCGAGGCGCCGTCAGCCTTCATATCCTCTGGTAGCGGCTCATGAGCCATTGGAACACTTCCCAGGCCGGATCGCTTGCCGCCAAGAAGGTATCCCTGGCCGTGCCCCTGTCAACGCGCACATCCGGGTACCGTGCCTCGCTTCTCCAGTCCCTGACCACCGCCCAGGCGCCGGCGAAACGCGCGGACGAAAGCGACGCGGCCGAAACATCCTGCGCCAGCCGGCACGCCTCGACGAGGCGCTCGATGTCGTGCCACTTGCTCCCGCGCATCTCGCCCGGCCAGGCGCCGAGCTTCTGCTGGCGCAGGTAGATGGCCTTGAGCATCAGCTCGACGGCAAAGCCGCTGCAATAGAGCAAGTCTTAATTGGTTGATCCGCTTGTCTTCCACAACACCGTCATCAACTCAGTTCTGGTTGGGGTTGGGGGGTCTTTTCGGCGTCGCGGATCCGGGCGTTGATGATGGTGATGAGCTTGCGCATGAGGGCGGTGATGGCGACGAGGGGCTTTTTGCCGTT
>JAXMOZ010000105.1:0-7954 GCA_034382075.1 Rhodospirillales bacterium | reverse complement strand
TGCTTGACGGTGGCCACCTCGCGTTCTATGCGGTGGAGGCGATGCGGGGGCGGCCGCTGAACAAGACCATTCAGGAATACGGCTTCCGCATCGGCTTGGCCTTCGTCCTGTTCCTCATGATCTTCGCCACCTGGAACGATCTGATGAACTTGCGCGTTTTCGAGTTCCTCCGCGACCTCATCAGCTAGAGCGCTTCGTCGTTGTGCTGTATTCCGCCGCCTTCAGCCGCAAGCCCGATCGGGACAGGGAGATCGTCGCGCCCCCTTCATGCCCGTGCTGAAGCCGAGGCTGGCCTGGCGGCGAAGGGCGGAGCCGGTGTGCGCCGGAAGCGCCGCTGACGCCAGACGACGGGGATGGCTCGGCGTCGGGGTCGGGCGGCTCGCCGCGCGCGTTGCCCTCGGGCTGCTGCTCCTGGGCCTTGCCGTAGGTCCGGCGCCGGCGCAGGAGCAAGGCTCGGTCGTTCGTGAAATCGTGGTCGAGGGGACGCAGCGGGTCGAGCCCAGCACGGTCCGCTCGTACCTGTTGATCCAGACGGGCGACCGCTACGATCCGGGCCGGGTCGATCGCTCGCTGAAGAGCCTCTATGCCACCGGGCTGTTCGCCGACGTCTCGATCCGCCAAGCCGGCGACCGGCTGATCGTCCAGGTCACCGAAAACCCGATCATCAACCGCGTCGCCTTCGAGGGCAACGACGAGCTCGACGACGAAACCCTGACCGCGGAGACGACGCTTCGGCCACGGGTGATCTACACCCGGCCGAAGGTGCAGAGCGATGTCGACCGGATCCTGAACCTCTATCGGCGCAGCGGCCGGTTCGCCGCGACCGTCGATCCGAAGATCATCCGCCTGGAGCAGAACCGGGTCGACGTCATCTTCGAGATCAACGAGGGCGAGGTCACCTCGGTCGAGTCGATCCGCTTCATCGGCAACAAAGCGTTCAGCGAGGGCGACCTCCGCGAGGTGATTCGCACCAAGGAGTCGCGCTGGTGGCGCTTCCTCAGCACCGAGGACACCTACGATCCCGACCGGCTGGCGCTCGACCGCGAACTGCTGCGCCGCTTCTATCTATCCGAGGGCTACGCCGATTTCCGGGTCCAGTCGGCTGCGGCGGAGCTGACCCCCGACCGCCGGGACTTCCTTCTGACCCTGGCGGTGGAGGAGGGGGAGCGCTACCGCTTCGGCGAGGTCGGCATCGAAAGCTCGATCCCGGGGCTCAGCCCCGAGGCGCTGCGCAAGGTCGTCGATGCCAGGGCCGGCGATTGGTATGACGCCGAGGCGGTCGAGACATCCATCGACGCCATCACCGACGCCGCCGGCGACCTCGGCTACGCCTTCGTCGAGGTTCGCCCGCAGGTCCAGCGCAACCGCGACAGCCGCACCATCGACGTGAACTTCCTGGTCAACGAGGGCCCTCGCGTCTTCGTCGAGCGGATCGAGATCTCCGGCAACGTCAGAACCATCGACGAGGTGATCCGCCGCGAGTTCCGCTTCGCCGAAGGCGACGCCTTCAACGCCGCCAAGCTCCGCCGCTCGCGCCAGCGCATCCAGGACCTGGATTTCTTCCAGAAGGTGGAGGTCGACCAGGCCCAGGGCAGCGCCCCGGACCGCGCCGTGGTGAAGGTGAACGTCGAGGAAAAGTCCACCGGCTCGCTGTCCCTGGGCGCCGGCTTCTCCACCGCCAGCGGCATCCTCGGCGACATCAGCGTCCGCGAGCGCAACCTTCTCGGCCGCGGCCAGGATCTGCGCGCCACCCTGCTGATCGGACAGAAGCAGCAGCAGATCGACCTCGGCTTCACCGAGCCCTATTTCCTCGACCGCAACATCGCCGCCGGCTTCGACCTCTACTACGTCCAGACCGACCGGCGCAGCGAGAGCTCCTTCGATACCCGCACCATCGGCAGCTCGCTCCGCGCCGGCTATCCCATCACCGAGCACCTGACCCAGAACTGGCGCTACACGCTGAAGCGGCAGACCATCCGCAACGTGCCGAGCGACGCTTCCATCTACGTCCAGGACTCCGAAGGCACCGACACCGTCTCGGAGGTCTCGCACAGCCTGATCTATGACCAGCGCGACAGCCGGATCAACCCGACCAAGGGCTACTTCGGCCGGGTCACCACCGACGTCTCCGGGCTTGGCGGCGACGTCGCCTACCTCCGCAACCGTCTCGACAGCGGCGTCTACTATCCCGTCACCAACGAGTGGGTGGCCTCGCTCACAGGCTCGGTCGGCTACATCTTCGGCCTCGGCGAGGACGAGCGGCTGCTCGACCGGTTCTTCATCGGCGGCGAAGAGGTGCGCGGCTTCTCCACCGACGGCATCGGCCCTCGCGACGTGGAGAGCGAGGACGCGCTCGGCGGCCAGTGGTTCTACGCAACCTCGGCGCAGCTGAGCTTCCCGCTGGGCCTTCCCGAGGAATACGCCATTCGCGGCCGCGTCTTCACCGACGTCGGCGCCGCCTGGGGTCTGTCGACCCAGGAGGTGGCGAGCGACCCCATCGAGGACAGCGCCAACCCCAGGGTCGCGATCGGCACCGGCATCACCTGGCTTTCCCCTTTTGGCCCGCTCGGCGTCGATATCGGCTATCCGATCATCAAGGAAGACTTCGATCAGACCGAGCTTTTGCGCGTCAACTTCGGAACGAGGTTCTAAGGCCATGTCTTCGCGCCGCATTCTTCTCCTTGCCGTGGCGCTGCTGGCGCTGCTTGCGGCTCCGACCGCCGTTCCGGCGCAAGAGGCGCCCGGCGTTCGTCTGGGGATCCTCGACGTCGGCCGGGCCCTTCGCGATGCGAGCGCGGTGAAGGGCATCCGCTCCCAACTCGACCGCTATATGGATTCCTACCGGGCGGATACTCAGAAAGAGGAGCAGTCGCTTCGCGCCGCCGACGCCGAACTCGGCCGCAAGCGGACGGTGCTCTCGGCGGAGGCCTTCGCCGCCGAGCGGCAGAAGCTGGAGCAGCGGGTGGCCGCGGCCCAGGGCAAGGTCCAGGACCGGCGGCAGTCGTTGGAGCGAGTGCACGCGGAGGCAATGCAGAAGGTTCAGGACGCCCTGGCCGGCATCGTCTCGGCCATCGCCAAGGAGCGCGGCCTGACCCTGATCTTGCGCAAGGACCAGACCCTGTTCGCGCTTCCCTCCTACGAGATCACCGAAGAGGCGATGAAGCGGCTGGACAAGCAGCTGCCCTCGGTCAAGATCGGCAACCCGAACACGCCGGCGGCGAAGAAGCAGTAGGGGGTCAGCTCGCGGCGGGCTGCTCCTGGTCCGCCGCGTCCTCCCGTCGGCGACGGCGCCGGCCGAGCCGGTCGACCAGCCGCTGGATCGCCACGTAGAACACCGGCACGATCAGCGTGCCGACGAAGGTGGCGGCGAGCATGCCGGAGAACACCGTCGTCCCCAACGAGCGGCGGGCGGCGGCGCCGGCCCCTGTCGAGAACAGCAGCGGCATGACGCCGAGGATGAACGACAGCGCCGTCATCATGATCGCCCGGAAGCGCAGCCTCGCCGCGGTCAGCGCCGCCTCTTCCACCGCAACCCCCGCCTCGTGCTGCTTCTTGGCGAACTCGACGATCAGGATCGCGTTCTTCGACGCGAGCCCGATCAGGAGCACCATGCCGATCTGGGCGTAGAGGTCGTTGCTGAGCCCGGCCAGGAACAGGCCGGCGATCGAGCCCAGCACCGCCAGCGGCACCGACAGGATGACCCCGAAGGGGATCGACCAGCTCTCGTACTGGGCGACCAGGAACAGGTAGACGAAGACCAGCGCCAGCGCGATCAACAGCGGCGCGGTCTGCCCCGCGCTCAGCTCCTGCAGGGTCGTTCCCGACCACTCGAAGGCGAAGCCCTCGGGCAGGACCTGCGCCGCAACCCGCTCCATCGCCGCAACCGCCTCGCCGGAGCTGAACCCCGGCGAAGCCTGGCCGTTCACCTGGGCGGCGCGGAACAGGTTGTAGCGGCGGGTCGACTCCGGGCCCAGGGTCGGGCCGACGGTCGCCAGCGTTCGCAGCGGCACCATCTCGCCGCGGTCGTTGCGAACGTAGAGGCGGAGGATGTCCTCGGGCCGTCGCCGATAGTCCGGGTCGGCCTCCAGCATGACCTTATAGACCCGGCCGAACTTGTTGAAGTCGTTGACGTAGAACGAGCCGAGCTGGGTCTGCAGGGTGGCGAAGATCTCGGTCAAAGACACGCCCTGCTTCTTCGCCTTCTCCCGGTCGATGTCGAGCCAGACCTGCGGCACGTCGGCCTGGAAGGTGCTGAAGACGGCGGTGAGCTCGGGGCTCTGGTTGGCCTGGAAGACGAGCGCTCGCAGCGCCGCCGCCAGCTCCTGCGGGCTGGCGCCGCGCCGGTCCTGGAGCTGGAAGTCGAAGCCGCCGACGGTGCCGAGGCCGCGGATCGACGGCGGATTGAAGGCGATGACGTTGGCCTCGGGCACGGCGAAGAGCTGGGGCCGCAGCCGCGCGAGGATGCCGTCCACCTGCAGCTCAGGCTCGCTGCGCTCGAACCACGGCTCGAGGATGGCGAAGATGACGCCGCTGTTGGACGCGGCCGAGCCGGCGAGAAAGTTGTAGCCGCCGATGGTGACCACGTGGGAAATGCCGGGGGTCTCGCGCAGCGTCTCGCTCACCCGCCGCAGGGTCTCGGTGGTCCGCTGCAACGAGGCCGCCGGCGGCAGCTGGACGTTGACGAAGAAGTAGCCCTGGTCCTCCTCGGGCAGGAAGGCGCCGGGCAGGCGGAGGAAGCCCAGCCAAGTCAGGCCGAGGAGACCGACGAACACCGCCAGCACCAGCAGCACCCGGCGGACGAGGACGCCTACCACCCGGACATAGCCCGCCAGCGCCCAGTCGAAGCCGCGGTTGAAGGCGCGGAAGGCAAACCCCGCCGCGTGCTGGTGGGGTTTGAGGAACGAGACGCAGAGCGCCGGGCTCAGCGTCAGCGCGTTGATCGCGGAAATCCCGACCGCAACGGCAATGGTCAGCGCGAACTGCTGGTAGACGCGGCCGGTGATGCCGGGAAAGAAGCCCACCGGGACGAACACCGCGAGCAGCACCAGCGTGCTGGCGATGATCGGGCCGGTGACCTCGCGCATCGCGGTAATCGTCGCTTCGCGCGGCGGCAGCCCCTCGGTCAGCTTCCGCTGCACGTTCTCGACGACGATGATGGCGTCGTCGACGACGATGCCGATGGCCAGGATCAACCCGAACAGGGTGATGGTGTTGATGGTGAAGCCCAGCGCCAGCAGCGCCGCGAACGAGCCGATGAGGGAGACCGGGATGGCGATCGACGGGATCAACGTCATCCGCCAGTCCTGGAGGAACGCGTAGGTGACGAACACGACCAGGCCGATGGCGATCAGGAAGGTGATCGCCACCTCCTCGACCGAGGCGGTGATGAACCGGGTGGTGTCGTAGAGGATGCGGGCGTCCAGGTCGTCGGGAAACTGCTGGGACAGCCGCTCGATCTCGCGCTGCACCCCCTGCGCCACCTCCAGCGCGTTGGAGCCGGGCAGCTGGTAGATGCCGATGTTGGCCGAGGGCTGGCCGTCCAGCTCGCCGAACGAGGCGTAGCTCTGCGCGCCGAGCTCGACCCGGGCGATGTCGCCCACTCGGACGCTGGAGCCGTCCGGGTTGGCCCGGACGATGATGGCGCGAAAGGCCTCCGCGTCCGAAAGCCGGCCTTGGGTGCGGATGGTGTACTGGAACTGCTGCTGATCGTCGATCGGCGGCGCCCCGATCTGCCCCGGCGCCACCTGGACATTCTGCTCGCGCACCGCGGCGACCACGTCGCCGGTGGTGATGCCCAGGCTGGCCATGCGCTGGGCGTCGAGCCACATCCGCATGCCGTAGGCGCGCTCGCCGAAGATCGTCACATTGCCAACGCCCGGAAGCCGCGCCAGGACGTCGGTCATGTTGATGGCGGCGTAGTTGCTCAAGAACAGGCTGTCGAACGTCCCGTTGGGCGACAGCACATTGATCACCAGCAGCATGTTGGTCGACTGCTTGCGGACCGAGATGCCCTGGCGGTTGACCTCCTCCGGCAGCCGCGGGGTGGCCAGCGATACCCGGTTCTGGACGTTGACCTGGGCGATGTCCGGGTCGGTGCCGACCTTGAAGGTTACTTGCAGATTGTAGGTGCCGTCGTTGGCGCTCTGCGACGCCATGTACAGCATGTTGTCGACCCCGTTCACCTCCTCCTCGATGGGCTGGGCGACCGTCTCCTCGATGACGCCGGCATTGGCGCCGGGGTAGGCGGCGGTGACCTGGACGACCGGCGGCGTGATGTCCGGGTACTGGTCGATCGGCAGCGTGGCCAGCGAGATCAGCCCGGCCAGGGTGATGACGATGGAGATGACGAAGGCGAACTTCGGCCGATCGACGAAGAAGTGGCTGAGCATTGCCTAACCCGCGACCGGCTTGACCACCGGCGAGATCGGCGAGCCGGGGCGGACCTTCTGGATGCCCTCGTAGATCACCAGTTCGCCCTCTGCCAGCCCGTCCGTGACCTGCCAGGAGATCCCCGATCGCTCGCCGGTGGCGATCCGCCGGACCTCGGCGGTGTTGTCGGGCTTGGCGACCAGGACGAACCGTCCGGCCTGGTCCTCTTGCACGGCCGCCTGCGGGATCAGCAGCGCCGGCTCCGGCTCCCGGTCGCTCAGCCTGACGGTGACGAAGATGCCGGGCACCAGCAGCTTGTCCGGGTTGGGGAAGATCGCCCGGACGGCGATGGTCCCGGTCATGGGATCGACCCGGTTGTCGACGAAGGCGATCTGGCCGGCGTGGGGGTAATCCTGGTTGTTGGCGAGGCGAAGGCGCGGCACCGGCGGCCCCGCCTCCTTCCCGTTCGCCGCCGCCGGCTTCGCCGCGGCGCCCTGCTTGTAGCTGAGATAGAGCCGCTCGCTGACGTTGAAGACGGCGTAGATCGGGTCGAGCTTCACCAGGGTCGCCAGCACGTCGCTGTCGGGGCCAACCAGGTTGCCAACGCTGTAGGCGGCGCGGCCGATGCGCCCGTCGATGGGCGCGTAGATGTCGGTGTAGCCGAGGTTGAGGCGGGCCTCCTGCTGGCGCGCCTCGGCGGCGGCGACCTGCGCCCGGGCGTCGCGTTCGGCTGCGACGGCGTCGTCCAGGGTCTTCTCGCTGACATTGCCGCGGGAGAACAGGATCCGCGATCGCTCCAGGTCCTTCCTGGTCCGGGCGACCGCGGCCTGCGCCTGATCGATGCTGGCCGCCGCCGCGGCCATGGCGGCCTCGTAGGGAGCCTTCTCGATGCCGAACAGGAGTTCGCCCTGGCGCACGTCGTCGCCCTCGTCGAACGCGCGGCTCACCAGGAAGCCCTGGACCCGGGCGCGCAGGTCGACCTCGTCAACCGCCTCGGTCTGGCCCACGACCTCGAACACCGGGTTGATCTCGGCGCGGGTGACCGGGGCGACCGTGACCCGGGGCGGCGGCGGTTGTGGCGGCGGCGTCTGGCTTTGGCCGTCGCAGCCGGCAAGCAGGATGAGCCCGGCCAAAACGAGGCCGGCAAGGCCGGCGCGCGGGCCGACCTGGGAACGCGATGAGCGGCGGGTGGTCACGGCGTATGCAAATCCAAACGAGCCGGCGGCCTGAGCGCGGCGCGGCTGCAGCGGCGGGATCAACTCTACCTACACTTATGCCCGCTGCGGGTTCCCCGCCAGGGATCGCGACCGTCGCCTTCCGTCATCGCCGTACGTGTTGCGGCGATCCAGGTGGACCCGCGGAACAAGTCCGCGGGTGACGATGGAGGAGGCGACGCCGCAGAAGCAGACCCTCTCCGTCATCGCCATACGTGTTGCGGCGATCCAGGTGGACCCGCGAAACAAGTCCGCGGGTGACGGTGGAGAAGGAGACGGCACCTGTTGGCCCTCACCCTCCGCTCGCGAGGGCTCGCGGGTCCCTCTCCCACGGCTTCGCCGCGGGCGAGGGTAAGGTCGCGGACGTATGA
>JAXMOZ010000104.1:0-8206 GCA_034382075.1 Rhodospirillales bacterium | reverse complement strand
ACTACACCGGAAGGTCGTATAAAATCGGCGAGGTGCACGAGGGCACCGCGACGATGGACTGGATGGAGCAGGAGCAGGAGCGGGGCATCACCATCACCTCGGCGGCGACGACCTGCTTCTGGCGCGAGAACCGGATCAACATCATCGACACGCCTGGGCACGTCGACTTCACCATCGAGGTGGAGCGCAGCCTGCGGGTCCTCGACGGGGCGGTCGCCGTGTTCGACAGCGTCGGCGGCGTCGAGCCGCAGTCGGAGACGGTCTGGCGGCAGGCGGACAAGTACAAGGTTCCGCGGATCTGCTTCGTCAACAAGATGGACCGGATGGGCGCGGACTTCTTCCGCTGCGTCGAGCAGATCGGCACCCGGCTCGGTGCCAACGGCGTGGTTGTGCAGTTGCCGCTCGGAGCCGAGGCGGATTTCGTCGGCGTCATCGACATCGTCCGGATGCGGACCATCGTCTGGAAGGACGAGAGCCTGGGCGCCGAGTTCGTCTACGGCGAGATCCCGGCGGAGCACCTGGAGCAGGCGAAAGAGTATCGGCTGAAGCTGGTGGAAGCCGCGGTCGAGCACGACGAGGCGGCGCTCGAACACTACCTCGAGGGCGAGGAGCCCGACGAGGAGACGCTGATCCGCTGCATCCGCGCCGGCGCCGTGTCGGGCTCGTTCGTACCGGTGCTGTGCGGCTCCGCCTTCAAGAACAAGGGCGTGCAGCCGCTTTTGGACGCCGTGGTCGATTACCTGCCGTCGCCGCTGGAAGTGCCTGCGGTGCGCGGGGTGAAGCCCGGCAGCGACGAGGAGGTCGAGCGCAAGAGCTCCGACGACGAGCCCTTCGCGGCGCTGGCCTTCAAGATCATGAGCGACCCGTTCGTCGGCACGTTGACCTTCGCCCGGATCTATTCCGGGACCCTGGAAAGCGGCTCGGCGGTGCAGAACAGCGTCAAGGAGAAGAGCGAGCGCATCGGCCGGATGCTGCTCATGCATGCCAACAGCCGCGAGGACATCAAGGAGGCCCGCGCCGGCGACATCGTCGCCATTGCCGGGCTGAAACTGACGACCACCGGCGATACCCTGTGCGACCCCCGCCGCCCTGTTCTGCTGGAGCGGATGGAGTTCCCCGAGCCGGTCATCGAGGTCGCGGTCGAGCCCAAGACCAAGGCCGACCAGGAGAAGATGTCGGTGGCGCTCTCCAGGCTGGCCAACGAGGACCCGTCGTTCCGGGTGTCGATCGACGCCGAGAGCGGGCAGACGGTGATCAAGGGGATGGGCGAGTTGCACCTCGAGATCATCGTCGATCGGATGAAGCGCGAGTTCAAGGTGGACGCCGCCGTCGGCGCGCCGCAGGTGGCCTATCGCGAGACCATCTCCAAGACCTCGACCGTCGATTACACCCACAAGAAGCAGACCGGTGGCGCCGGCCAGTTCGCCCGGGTGCTGATGCGCTTCGAGCCGCAGGAGGCTGGCGCCGGGGTGCAGTTCGAGAGCGCGGTGGTCGGCGGCTCGGTGCCGCGGGAATACGTCCCCGGCGTGCAGAAGGGGGTCTTGCAGGCGGCGCAGACCGGCGTCATCGCCGGCTTCCCGATGATCGACTTCAAGGCGGTGCTGTTCGACGGCGCCTCCCACGACGTCGACTCCAGCGTGCTCGCCTTCGAGATTGCGTCGCGCGCCGCGTTCCGCGAGGGCATCGCCAAGGCCGGGCCGAAGCTGCTGGAGCCGCTGATGCGGGTCGAGGTGGTGACGCCCGACGACTACATGGGCGACATCATCGGCGACCTGAACAGCCGCCGCGGCCAGATCTCCGGAATGGACCAGCGCGGCAACGCCCGGGTCATCACCGCGCTGGTGCCGCTGGCGACCATGTTCGGCTACGTGAATACGCTTCGCTCGATGAGCCAGGGTCGGGCGACCTACACCATGCACTTCGACAGGTATGCCGACGTGCCCCAGGCGATCTCCGAAGAAGTCCGACAACGCTTGGCAAGTTAAGGCCTCTACGGGTTACGGAGCAACGAGATGGCGAAGGCGAAGTTTGAGCGGACCAAGCCGCACTGCAACGTTGGGACGATTGGCCATGTCGATCATGGCAAGACGACGTTGACGGCGGCGATCACCAAGGTTTTGGCGGAGGCCGGCGGGGCGACGTTCATTCCGTTCGATCAGATCGACAAGGCGCCGGAGGAGAAGGCTCGGGGGATCACGATCTCGACGGCGCATGTCGAGTATCAGACCGAGAACCGGCACTATGCGCATGTCGATTGCCCGGGTCATGCCGACTACGTGAAGAACATGATCACCGGCGCGGCGCAGATGGACGGGGCCATTCTGGTGGTGTCCGCCGCCGACGGGCCGATGCCGCAGACCCGCGAGCACATCCTCCTGGCGCGTCAGGTCGGCGTTCCGGCGATCGTGGTGTACCTGAACAAGGTCGACATGGTCGACGACCCGGAGCTGCTGGAGCTGGTCGAGCTCGAGCTTCGCGAGCTGCTCTCCAGCTACGACTTTCCCGGCGACGACATTCCGATCGTCAAGGGCTCGGCGCTGTATGCCTTGGAGGGCCGCGACGGCGAGATGGGGCCGCAGTCGATCCTGGAGCTGATGAAGGCGGTGGACAGCTACATTCCGCAGCCCGAGCGGCCGAAGGACCAGCCGTTCCTGATGCCGATCGAGGATGTGTTTTCGATCTCCGGCCGCGGCACGGTGGTCACCGGCCGGGTCGAGCGCGGGGTGGTGAAGGTCGGCGAGGAGGTTGAGATCGTCGGGCTGAAGGCGACCACCAAGACGGTCTGCACCGGGGTGGAGATGTTCCGCAAGCTGCTCGACCAGGGCGAGGCCGGCGACAACATCGGGGTGCTGCTGCGCGGGACCAAGCGCGAGGACGTCGAGCGCGGCCAGGTTCTGGCCAAGCCCGGGACGATCACGCCGCACACCAAGTTCGCCGCCGAGGCCTACATCCTGACCAAGGAGGAGGGCGGCCGGCACACGCCGTTCTTCACCAACTATCGGCCGCAGTTCTACTTCCGCACCACCGACGTGACCGGGACGGTGGCGCTGCCGGAAGGCACCGAGATGGTGATGCCCGGCGACAACGTGTCCATGGAGGTGACGCTGATCCAGCCCATCGCCATGGACGAGGGCCTGCGCTTCGCCATCCGCGAGGGCGGCCGAACCGTCGGCGCCGGCGTCGTCGCCAAGATCATCGAATAGCGAACGCGCGGCGGACGGCGGAACAGGACAAAGCATCGATGGACAAGCAAAACATCCGGATCGGCCTGAGGGCCTTCGATCATCGCGTGCTCGACCAGTCGGCGCGCGAGATCGTCAGCACCGCCCGGCGCACCGGCGCGCAGGTGCGCGGCCCGATCCCGCTGCCGACCCGGATCGAGCGGTTCACGGTGCTGCGCTCGCCGCACATCGACAAGAAGTCGCGCGAGCAGTTCGAGATCCGCACCCACAAGCGGGTGCTGGACATCATCGACCCGACGCCGCAGACGGTGGACGCGCTGATGAAGCTCGACCTCGCCGCCGGTGTCGACGTCGAGATCAAGCTGTAGGGGCAAGGGACGGATGCGAACCGGTCTGATCGCCCGCAAGCTGGGAATGTCCCGGGTGTTCCGCGACGACGGCAGCCACGTGCCGGTCAGCGTGCTGCAGGTCGAAACCTGCCAGGTCGTTGCCCAGCGCACGGTCGAGCGCGAGGGCTACACCGCGCTGCAACTCGGCGTCGGCACGCGCAAGGTGAAGAACGTGACCAAGCCGGAGCGCGGCCACTTCGCCAAGGCCGGTGTCGAGCCGAAGCGGAAGGTCGCGGAGTTTCGGGTCAGCGACGACGCGCTGATCGAGGTCGGCGCCGAGATCACCGTGGAGCATTTCGTTCCCGGCCAGTTCGTCGACGTGGTCGGCACCTCCATCGGCAAGGGCTTCGCCGGTGGCATGAAGCGCCACGGCTTCGGCGGCCTGCGCGCCACCCATGGCGTGTCGATCAGCCACCGCAGCCTGGGCTCGACCGGCAACCGGCAGGACCCGGGGCGGACCTTCAAGGGCAAGAAGATGGCCGGCCACCTCGGCGACAAGCGGGTGACTGTGCTGAACCTCGAGGTGGTCGGCACCGACCTGGAGCGCGGCCTGCTGCTGATCAGGGGTGCGGTGCCGGGCGCCGAGGGCGGGCACCTGCTGGTCCGCGACGCGGTGAAGAAGCCGAAGCCGGAGGGGGTGCCGCTGCCCGGCGCCATCCGCCAGGCGAAGGCCGAGCAGAGCGCAGAGGCGCCGGCGCCGGCTGCTGCGGACGCCGATGCCGCGGGTTCCGCCCCGGCCGGCGAGAACGGGGAATAGCGGCCGTGCAACAGGACGTCGTCAACCTGGCGAGCGAGAAGGTGGGCACCGTCGATCTCGACGACGGCATCTTCGCGGTCGCCGTCCGCTCGGACATCCTGGCCCGCGCCGTGGCCTGGCAGCTGGCCAAGCGCCGCGCCGGGACGCACAAGGTGAAGGGCCGCAGCGAAGTCGCGCGGACCTCGAAGAAGCCGTACA
Source organism: Rhodospirillales bacterium (assembly GCA_034382075.1). Taxonomy (GTDB): domain Bacteria; phylum Pseudomonadota; class Alphaproteobacteria; order Rhodospirillales; family Defluviicoccaceae; genus JAEULH01. The sequence continues at coordinate 3,680 of JAXMOZ010000104.1, read as the reverse complement.
AGCAGAAGGGCACCGGCCGCGCCCGCCAGGGCTCGCTGAAGGGTCCGCACATGCGCGGCGGCGGCGTGGTCTTCGGCCCGGTGCCGAGGGACCATTCCCACGACCTGCCGAAGAAGGTGCGCCGGCTGGCGTTGAAGACGGCGCTGTCGGCGAAGATCGCCGCCGGCGAGCTCGTCATCCTCGACAAGGCCGAGCTGGACGCGCCCAGGACCGGGGTGCTGGCGGAGCAGCTCAAGCGACTGGGTTGGCGCAAGGCGCTGTTGATCGACGGCGCGGCGATCGAGACCAACTTCGCCCGCGCGGCGCAGAACATCGTCGGCCTCGACGTGCTGCCGACGCAGGGCGCGAACGTTTACGACATCCTCCGTCACGAGACGGTGGTGCTGACAACCGCCGGGGTCGAAGGCTTGACGGAGCGACTGACATGAACCGCCGGTTCGGCAAGGCCAGCATGCCCATCAGCGCCGAGCGCAAGCTCGAGATCATCCGCCGGCCGGTGATCACCGAGAAGACGACGCTTTTGGGCGAGCACAACCAGGTCGCTTTCCTGGTCGCGCTCGACGCCTGCAAGCCGGAGATCAAGGCCGCCATCGAGGACCTGTTCAAGGTGAAGGTCAAGGCGGTCAACACCCTCACGGTGAAGGGCAAGGTCAAGCGGACGCGCGGCCGCCCGGGCCGCCGGTCGGACGTGAAGAAGGCGATCGTGACGTTGGCGGAAGGTCATTCCATCGACGTGACGACCGGGCTTTAGGCGGGGCTTAGGCGAAGATGGCACTCAAGAACTTTCGACCGACGACGCCCGGGCAACGCGGCCTCGTGCTGATCGACCGCTCGGCCCTATGGAAGGGCAAGCCCGAGCGCAGCCTGACCGAGGGGCTGCACGGGAGCGGCGGGCGCAACAACGCCGGGCGGATCACCGCGCGCAGGCGCGGCGGCGGGCACAAGCGGCGCTACCGCCTTGTCGACTTCAAGCGGCGCAAGTTCGACGTCCCGGCGACGGTGGAGCGGCTCGAGTACGACCCCAACCGGACGGCGTTCATCGCCCTGGTCCGCTACGAGGACGGCGAGCTTTCCTACATCCTGGCGCCGCAGCGGCTGAACGTGGGCGACAGCGTCGTCGCCGGCACCGCGGTCGACATCAAGCCGGGCAACGCCCTGCCGATGCAGAACATTCCAGTGGGAACCATCATCCACAACGTCGAGATGAAGCGCGGCCGCGGCGGCCAGATCGCCCGCTCTGCCGGCACCTACGCCCAGCTGATCGGCAAGGACCAGGGCTATGCCCAGCTCAGGTTGAGCTCGGGCGAGCTCCGGGTGGTCCGTGCCGAGTGCCTGGCGACCATCGGCGCGGTGTCCAACCCGGACCAGCAGAACATCAAGATCGGCAAGGCCGGACGCAGCCGCTGGCTGGGCAAGCGGCCCTCGGTGCGGGGCGTCGCCATGAACCCGGTCGATCATCCGCACGGCGGCGGCGAGGGCAAGACCTCCGGCGGCCGTCATCCGGTGACGCCGTGGGGCAAGCCCACCAAGGGCAAGCGCACCCGCAACAACAAGAAGACGGACCGGCTGATCATGCGCCGCCGTCACGCAGCGAAGAAGTAGGAGGAGCAGGGCGTGCCGCGCTCGGTTTGGAAAGGTCCTTTCGTCGACGGCTATCTGCTGCAGAAGGCGGACAAGGTGCGCTCGTCGAAGCGCAACGAGGTCATCCGCACGTGGTCGAGGCGCTCGACGATCCTGCCGCAGTTCGTCGGCTTGACGTTCGGCGTCTACAACGGCCGCAAGTTCATCCCCGTGCTCGTGACCGAGAACATGATCGGCCACAAGTTCGGCGAGTTCTCGCCCACCAGGACGTTCTTCGGCCATGGCGGCGACAAGAAGGCGAGGCGGGGTTGAGCAATGGGTAAGCCAGGGTTCGAGCGCAAGCTCGCCGACAACGAGGCGGTGGCCATCGCTCGCCACATGCGGCTGAGCCCGCGCAAGCTCAACCTGGTGGCGGGCAGCATCCGCGGCCTGAGCTGCGACCGGGCGTTGGCCGAGCTGCAGTTCAACCGGCGGCGGATCGCCCTCGAGGTGCGTAAGGTGCTGCAGTCGGCGATCGCCAACGCCGAGAACAACCATCAGCTCGACGTCGACCGGCTGTTCGTGGCCGAGGCGAGCGTGGGCAAGACCATGGTGATCAAGCGCTGGCGGCCCAGGGCGCGCGGCCGGGTTGGCCGGATCGAAAAGCCGTTCAGCCAGCTCCGGTTGGTCGTTCGCGAGCGCGAGGAGCACGTTTGATGGGACAGAAGGTCAACCCGATCGGCCTCAGGCTCGGGATCAACCGAACCTGGGACTCGCGCTGGTTCGCCGACGAGAGCTACGCCAGGCTGCTGCACGAAGACCTGAAGATCCGCAAGTACGTCCGCGAGCGGCTGGCGCAGGCCGGCGTCTCCAGGGTGGTCATCGAGCGGCCGGCGAAGAAAGCCAGGCTCACGATCCACACCGCCCGGCCCGGCGTGGTCATCGGCAAGAAGGGCGCGGACATCGAGAAGCTGCGCAAGGACCTTTCCGCGATCACCAAGTCGGACGTGCATCTCAACATCGTGGAGATCCGCAAGCCCGAGATCGACGCCCAGCTCGTTGCCGAGAACGTTGCCCAGCAGCTCGAGCGGCGGGTTTCGTCGCGCCGGGCGATGAAGCGGGCGGTGCAGTCGGCGATGCGGCTCGGAGCCCAGGGGATCCGGATCAACTGCGGTGGCCGGCTGGGCGGCGCGGAAATCGCCCGCTCGGTCTGGTACCGCGAGGGCCGGGTGCCGCTGCACACGCTGCGCGCCCACGTCGACTTCGGCCAGGCCGAGGCGCGCACCACGTACGGGGTCTGCGGCGTCAAGGTTTGGATCTACAAGGGCGACATCCTCGTCAACGACCCCATGGCGCTCGACAAGCGCGCCGCCGAACAGCAGGCGGCGCGGTGAGCGGGCACCGGACAACGGAACCGAACGTAGGCAGCTAAGTCATGCTCAGCCCGAAGCGGACCAAGTACCGCAAGCAGCACAAAGGCCGCATCCACGGCAAGGCCAAGGGAGCGACGGAGCTCAACTTCGGCGCCTACGGCCTGAAGGCGCTCACCCCGGAGCGGATCACCGCGCGCCAGATCGAGGCGGCGAGGCGGGCGATCACCCGGCACATGCGCCGCACAGGCAAGGTGTGGATCCGGCTGTTCCCCGACGTGCCGGTGTCGAGCAAGCCGGCCGAGGTGCGGATGGGCGGCGGCAAGGGCTCTCCGGAGTTCTGGGTGTGCCGGGTCAAGCCGGGGCGGATCATGTTCGAGGTGGACGGGATCCCGCGCGAGCTGGCCAAGCAGGCGCTGGACCTGGCGGCGGCGAAACTGCCGGTGCGCACCCGCTTCGTCTCGCGCTCGGGCGAGGAGGGATAGGCGGTGGACGCGAAAGAGCTTCGCCTGAAGACGGACGACGAGTTGGGCGACGAGCTGGTGAGCCTGCGCAAGGAAGCATTCAACCTGCGCTTTCGCGCCGCCAGCGGCCAGCTCGAGAACACGGCGCGGGTGCGCGATGTGCGGCGCACGATCGCGCGGCTGAAGACCATTCTCAGGCAGAGAAAGCAAGCCGCGCCTGCGGGCGCGTAGCGGGGGGAAGTCATGCCGAGGCGGGAATTGCAAGGCGTCGTCGTCAGCGACAAGG
>JAXMOZ010000103.1:0-8512 GCA_034382075.1 Rhodospirillales bacterium | reverse complement strand
ACTTGTCCATGATTGTCCCCTGCGACACACTGATACCCTGGTCAGCACGCAGGATTGCATTCGGGCGACAAAGCCCCCTCTACCGTACGCGTGCACGACCGCGACGTCGGCGGGACCCGAGATGGCCGCGGTCGTTCAAGACCAATCCACGATCGGGAGGAACCCGCCGACGTCCCCATTCTGCAATGGGGCAACCACCATGCAATCCACGTCTTCGTTTCTCGTCATCCTCGCGACAAACGCGCGAGGATGACGAGAACAGCAACGTTTGCCGCCTCAGCGGGTGAGCGTCATCGTCCTGGGAAAGCGGGCGCGCACCGTCTCCAGCCGCAGCGGCAGCTCGATGTATTCGCCGTCGCGCCACAGCGGCACCTGGTCGAGGAAGGTCGAGCTGCTGAGCCAGCCGTCCTGGCCGCCGAGGAGCACGAACAGGTTCCGGTCGGGGTCGGTCATGTCGGAGACGTGCCGGGAGTTGGAACCGTAGCGCACCCGGTGGCGCTCGCTGGTCAGGCCATGGGCGGTCTTCATCAGCGTCTCCGAGCTTCCCGCAGCCGGCAGGTCGGCAAAGGCGAAACGGCCGCCGATCAAGGGCAGGAACGCCAGCGGGTGGCGCAGCATCAGCCGGTGCATCTCCCCCCAGCCGCCGAAGTCGCGGGTCTTGCCGGCAGTGGCAGCCAGGCTTTGGCGGAGGAGGGGGCGAAGGGCTGCCGGATCGGCCTCGGCCAGGTCGGCCGCGAGCAGCGTCCTGATGTCGCCCACGTCGGCAAACGCCTGCCAGTCGTCTTCGCCCAGCGTCTGCTTGTAGAACGCGGCGGTGAGCTCGGCGCGGAAGATCTCGAAGGCGACGGCCCCGCGCGACGCCTGGTCGTAGCGGCCGTCCCATCCACCCATCAGCTCCAGCGTGGCGCTCTGCTCCGCCGACAGCCCGGCCGTCCCCGTTTCGATCCCGGCGGCGGCGAAGGCGGCCAGGAACGCGTCGCGGAGCGCCAGCGACGACGGCATGGCCACGTCCTGCTGCAGCGCCTGGGCGCTCTCCAGGCTCATGCCGCCGCTGGCCGCCACCAGCTCCGCCATTCGCTCCACCCGGTCGCTGGGCGAGAAGAAGTAGCCGATGCGGACGTCGGCACCGTCGGTCGGTCGGTTGTTGGCGGAGGCGAGGAAGCCCTTCTCAGGGTTGTAGGCGAACGGCAGCTCCAGGCTGCCCAGGATCCGCGACCAGGCGGCGTCGCTGGCCTGCGGCGGGGTGAGCATGTCCGCCGGGGCGCCGTCCCTTCGCGCCGGCAGTTGCACCGCCATCAGCTGGCCGATGTTCCCCTTGGCGTCGGCGTAGATCATGTTTTGCGCCGGCAGCGAGAAGTCGGCGAAGGCCTGGCGAAACTCGTCGAACGAGCCGGCGCGGCTGACCGCCATCATCGCCGAGATCTCGTCGCTCGGCCGGTGCCCGGTCCAACGCAAGGCCAACGGCGGCAGGGCGAGGTCCTCGAACTGCGGCGCGTCGGAGATCACCGGCCCCCAGCGGCTCTCGCGGACCACGATTTCGCGGTCCAGCCAGCCGCGCACCCGGATCGTTTCGCGCCGCTCGCTGATCTCGCTCTCTGCAACCGCGGAGAGGTCGACGAGGTCGCTCGCCGCCGAGCGCATGTTGGTCCCGCCCCAGGCGATGTCGGCGTTACGGCCGATGGCGAACACCGGCAGCCCCGGAACCATCATCCCGACGACGTGGTAGGACGGAGACTTGAGCCCGGCGAGGATCCAGGTGTTGGGCAGGTTGAGGCCGAGGTGCGGGTCGCTGGCTATGATCGCCCCGCCGGTCGTCGTTCTCTCCGGCGCGATCGCGATGCTGTTGCTTCCCGACCGGGCGACGCTCTCGAGGATCGCGGCGAGGTCACCGCCGCCCGCGCCCATGGCGAAGCTCGGCTGCGAGCGGCCGCCGGTGTCGATCAGCCGCGCCCAAAGCTCGGGCCAGTCGTCGCGCTGGCGCAACTGCAGCAGGTTGAACCAGACGAGCCAGGTCACGTCCGTCCCCGACAGCCGGCCGAAGGCGAGAAGGTCCTGCACCGTCCATGGCTCGCGCTCGAGCCCCAGCGCGCGGTACTCGTAGGGCAGCACCTCCAGGCGGTCCTGGTAGAGGTTGACGCCTTCGACGAAGCGCTCCATCCAGCGGCGCGCCTCCGGCAACATGCCGGCTTCGGTCTCGGCGGCGGCCTTGCCGAAGTCGAGGATGCGCAGGCCGTGATCGATGTCGGCGGCGAGCGGCCCGCCCATCTCGGCGATCCGCCCTTGAGCGATCTTCCGGTAGATGGCCATCTGCCCGAGGCGCAGGTGGGCGTGGACCAGGCCCAGGGCGAAGGCCGCGTCGTCGTCGTGCTCGGCCTCGATGAACGGGATCTGGTGGTCGTCCCACATCACCTGCACCCGGCCCTGGAGCGGCAGGCCGGTGGTGGGGAAGGCCTTCAGCCGCTCGTCGACGCTCGTCTCCTCGGGCAGCGGCCTGAGCAGCGCGCAGCCGGCGAGCAGCGTGGTCAGGGCGAGACAGACGAAGAGCCGCATTTGGATCACCGGGTTGTGGCAGGCGCGGGCGCACGCGAGGATTAGCTCCCCGCGATATAGGGCAGCAGCGCGGCAGCGACAGGGCGCTTCCCGCCGGGCGGCGGCTCTCGCCTTGGCCGTGGCCGGCGATTAGACTGCGCGGCTGCGGCGAAGGCTGGCGCAAGCGGAGATCAGAGGAGGACCAATGACCGCGACATTGACCGTCACCATTCCCGGTTGGCCCGACGGCGGACCGATCCCGGAGAGGTTCGCCTTCTGCATCCCGTCGGAGGAAGGCCACGTGACCATGGGCGAGAACGTAAGCCCGGAGATCTCCTGGTCGGGCGCCCCGGAGGGGACGAAGTCGTTCGCGATCATCTGCCACGACCCGGACGTGCCGTCGAAGCCCGACACTGTGAACAAGGAAGGGGTGACGGTGCCGGCCGACCTGCCGCGGATCGATTTCTATCATTGGGTGCTGGTAGACATCCCGGCGAGCATGCCGCGCCTGGCCGATGGCGGCGACGGCAGCGGCGTCACGGCCGGCGGCAAAACGCCGGGGAAGACCGCGCACGGGGTGCGCGGCATCAACAACTACACCGACTGGTTCGCCGGCGACGAGACGATGAAGGGCGACTACGGCGGCTACGACGGCCCGTGCCCGCCATGGAACGACGAGATCGTCCACCACTACCACTTCACCGTCTATGCCCTCGACGTCGAGACCCTGGGGCTGAGCGGCACCTTCGGCGGGCCCGAGGCGCTGAAGGCGATGGAGCCGCACGTGCTGGCGAAGGGGAGTTGGGCCGGAACGTATACCCTCAACCCTCAGCCGCGCGGAGGGTAGGGCGCGCCGTCCCTGCACCCGCCTGCCGTCCTCCTGGAACCTCATGCGGATGGAGGTCTCGCGAGCGGCGGCGGTTGGTGCTACGCTTCCAGGTTGACGCTCGGGTGGTTCCGTTCGCCCGCCGCTCCTTGCGGCGGACCGAGGTGATGCTCCGATGCGCTCGGGACCGAAACCGGGCGGGGATAAGCATCGGGAGGACGCTCATGAGCACGTATCGGGTAATCCGCATCGTCGGCAGCAGCCCCAACTCGTGGGAGGAAGCCGCGAAGAGCGCCGTCGAGGAGGCGGCGCAGCATCTCGAGGACCTGCGGGTCGCCGAGGTGGAGCTCCTCGACATGCGCATGCAGGACAACAAGGTCGTCGAGTACCGGGCCAGGGTTCACGCGTCGTTCCGCTATCACCCCGGCGGGGCGATGTAGTCGAGCCGCCGCCGCGGCACGGAGCCGCGGCACCGGGAAGGCTCTTCTTGGGGCGGCGGATCAGCTTGACCGCCGCCCCGTCTGCCTCCGGCCTGTTCCTCCCGGTCGGCGTGCGCGCTAGCGAGCGGTTTGAAAACGTTGCCGATTTTCTTGACCGAGGGTCTTGCGCCGGGAGCAGAGCGCACATAGATCTCGGCTCGCGGAGGTTGCCGAACGGGGCCTCCGCGCCGCCCCCGCGGGCCTTCAGGCTGCTGGGCGGCATCTACACATTGCTTGACTTGGAGGATGTGTCCCGATGACGACCTTCGATTTCTCTCCGCTGTTCCGCTCCACCGTCGGCTTCGACCGGCTGATGCGGCTGATGGAGAGCTCGACCCAAATGGCCGAGACGGCCAACGGCTATCCCCCCTACAACATCGAGAAGACCGGCGAGGACCAGTACCGGATCACGGTTGCCGTGGCCGGCTTCGGTCCCGACGAGCTGAACGTCGAGAGCCACGAAAACGCTTTGGTGATCGAGGGGCGGAAGAAGGACGGCGAGGCCGAGGCCCGCTATCTCTACCGCGGCATCGCCGGCCGGTCGTTCAAGCGGCAGTTCCAGGTCGCCGACCACGTGAAGGCTGTGGGTGCTTCGCTGAACAACGGCCTCCTGGTCATCGATCTGGTGCGTGAGATCCCGGAGGCGATGAAGCCCCGGCGGATCCCGATCGCGGCCGGCACGGCGGAGGCCGGGCATACCCTCGAGGGTGAGGCCGAGGAGCCGAAGCAGATCCAGGTTACGTCCGAAGCCGCGTAAAGGCTCCGGAAGCAACGACAGGGCAGGGCGCCGCCAAAAGCGGCGCCCTTTTTCGTGTGCGCGCGAGCTTGCCGGAAAACGGCCACGGCACATCCTTGGCCTTCACCCGACGCGAGGAGCACCCCTTCCATGCCTTCGAGACCTCAGCGCACTGGCCGTCCCTCAGTCGCATCCATCGCCGCGGCGACCCTCCTGAGCCTGGGGATCATCGGGGTCGGCGACGGTCTTGCCGCCGACACCCAAGCCTCGCCCCATGGGCCACACGGGCACATGCCCGGCGCGGCCGCGCCGGCGCCGGATCCCGCCGAAAGCCCGGCGGTCTCGGCCTACAAGGCGGTCATGGAGAAGATGCACCGCGAGATGATGATCGAGTACAGCGGCGATCCGGACCGCGACTTCATGGCCGCGATGATCCCGCATCATCAGGGCGCCATCGACATGGCAGGGGTCGCGCTCGAGTACGGCAAGGACCCCGAGGTCCGCAAGCTGGCCCATGAGGTGATCGCGGCCCAGCAGAAGGAGATCACGCAGATGAGGGCTTGGCTGAACAGGGCGGAGTGACAGGCCCCAGCAGGCCGGGTTTTCGCCGGGTCTGCCTGGCGGCGCCGGCCCCTGAGGGCCGCTCACAAATCCGCTTGCAGCAAAACACCCATATGAGTACCTTACGAGCACCCTATATGGGTCCTCTGCTCGGCTCGCCGGTTGTCTCGGGGGGTCGCCGGCTGGAGCTCTCGATCCAGAGGTTGGGGGGCTTAAGGAGGGCGGCGGTACCGCCGCCCTCCGCGCCCTCACGCCGGCTCCATCAGAACCTGCAGCGACCCGCCGGCGGCGGGGCTCGGATCACGCAAACCGGGTTCGCCTTTGCAGGCCCACCGTGGCAGAGTGCGTATTGCCGGCGCCCCTGCGAGGAACCGTCCGCTCCATGCTCCGACGCATCGCCGATCTTTGGGGCGGCCGCCTGCCGCTCGCCGACGCGTTCTGGACGTACGCGATCTTCTGGGGCTTCCTGATCAACATGGCGACGACCCTGACCTCGCTGGGCCTGGTCGTGGCCGACGCGCCGGGGTGGGTCGCGGCCCTCGTCCACTTCGCGCCGCTGCCGTGGAACGTGCTGGTGCTGGTGGGGGTGTGGCGGAGCGCGGATCGGCCGGACGTCTCCCAGCGCCTGCGCCTGGTCGCCCGGGCCGTGATCGTCGCCTGGTCGGGCTTTCTTACCCTCGTATAGCCAGCCCGCGCCGCGCGGCTCGCGCCCGAAGACGGCAGCGCGGCTTCGCGCTCAGCTCGTCTTCGTCTTCGGCCGCGACCTGGCCCTAGCCGAGGCCGGCGTCTTCGCCGAAGCCTTTCCCGCCCCCGACAGCTTGGTCTTTTTCGCCGCCAGACGCTTGGCGTTGGCGGTGACCTTGCGGTGCGCCGGGGCCAGCGTCTGCGCCGCCGTGCTTGCGGCAACATCGGTGAGCGTCGCCGTCAGGCTGGCCGCGGCGTCGGCGTTCAGCCGCGCCTGGCGCCAGAAAAAGTCGAAGGCCGACTGCGGGCTGGAGGCCGCGGCTCCCGACGCGATTTGCGCGCCGGCCTTGCCCTGGGCGGTCCAGTAGCGCGAGACGGCCGTGGAGACGCGGGCGGCGCCCTTGCCGGCGGCCCCGGCCGAACTCATCGCCGCCTTCGTCTTCTCGCTGACCATGCGGGTCAGCTCGGGGTTTGCCCGCGCCTTGGGATCCGTGGCCGCGGCGAAAATCATCGGCAGCCGGTGGGCGATGGTGATGAAGGCCGCCGCCGGCACCTCGGCGGCCATCGCCGCCGCGCGGGTGCCGTTGCGAACGGCGCGGGCGCCGGTCCTGATCGAGTTTCGCTTCATTCTGATCCTCGTGCTGTGCTGGTACAGGAGCGGCTCCGGCCCGGCAAAGGTTCCGCAAGCGGCCTCTTCGGGTGCTGCGAATGCCGGGTGATCCGGTTGGGGCGGCGGCGCGAACTCCCGATGATATATGAACCGTTCGAGCCAGCGGGAGCCTGAACATGAAGCCTTTCTACACCCTTCGCGCGGTTGCGGCGCTTGGCGCCTTCCTCGTCTTCCTCTGGAGCCCGGCCTGCGCCGCCTCCCAGCGGGGCTGACGACCGCGGGCGCGACGCAGGTTTGACCGGGCGCCGCGCCGCGCAACGGCAGGTACACGGTCGCCCAGGGCAACGGGCGTATCGGCAGTCGCCGCTGATTTGGCGCAACTCCCTCTGGAACAGCGGCGGGTAAACGTAGAAAATCGCCGCTGGTTGCTCCCTGGAGGGGACCGCGCGGCCGATGAGCCCGACCCCGGCGACCGTCTACATCGTCGATGACGACCATCTGGTCCTGGGCGCCCTGAAAGCTCTGGTGGCCTCGGTGGGCCTCAGGGCGGAGACCTACGCCTCTGCCGGCCAATTCCTCTCCGGCTACCAGCCGACCCGCGAAGGCTGCGTCATCCTCGACATGCGCCTGCCCGGCATGAGCGGCCTGGAATTGCAGGCGGCACTCAAGGAGCGGGAGATCGACCTGCCGGTGATCGTCATCTCCGGCTATGGCGACGTCTCCTCCGCGGTGCGGGCGATGAAGGCCGGCGCCACCGACTTCTTCCAAAAGCCCGTCAACGGCCAACTGCTGCTGGAGGCCATCCAGCGAGCCGTCGCCGCCGGCGCCGCACGCTCCAGCGCCCATGCCGAGACCGAGGCGGTGCGGTCCCTGCTGGCAAGCCTCAGCCGGCGGGAGCGCGACGTTCTCGACGGGGTGCTGGCCGGAGAGCCGAACAAGCGGATCGCGGCCAAGCTCGGCATCGCCGAGAAGACGGTGGAGGCGCACCGGGCGCGGCTGATGAGCAAGCTCGAGGCGCGGAACATCGTCGAGTTGGTGAAGAAGGTGCTGCTCGTCTCGCCCGAGGGTTTACCCTGACGACCGGCGGGATCTCCCGCATAGGTCGGAGCCTCCGGCGATCGTAGACTAGCTCTCAGTATCGTCGGCGAATTCGAGTATCCGGCAATGGTATTCGAGCAGGCCCATGTCAATCATTGTAAAGCGACGTGCGGCGGCGGACCGGCTGGTGCCGGAAGAAGTAGATGCGATTGCGCATTACATGCGGGTCGGCGCGGATGAGGCGGCAGAGGTGGCCAATGCCGTTTTAGCCAGGCCGGACGGCGTCGATCTGGTCGGCTGGATGCTGCAAGACCATGCCGAAAAGGCCCGCTGGCGCTGCGACGACGGCGAGGCAATGCGTCGCCAGCGCATCTATCAGCGCTTCCTCGACCGCAGCCTGCAAGGCGACTTCATCTGCGGCTGACCCTGGGGCTGACCCTGGGTGGGAGCTGAACAGAACGAACGAGCCGGTCAGCCCTAAAACCGGCACGCCCGGAAATGAGGCGCGGAAAGGGTGACGCCGCCGGGCGCGGCGTCAACGCTGCGGGTTAATCGTCAACGCTGCGGGTTAATCGCGGCACTTACAGCCTCAATTCGGCGCACCCAATCGGCCTCGGCCGGCCCGTCCCTCCTCACCGTTCGAACCACCCGAAGTTAAGCGCCAGTGAGCGCAGGTGTCGTTCGACTGTAACGGCTCTGCAACGACCGCGTCCTGGCTGTGCTGGTGCTGTGCTGGTTGGAACCTGTCATTGCGGTTCGCATTGCCGTACTTTGTGCGCGCGGTGATCAAAAGATAAGGGAGGGTCGCGTGGTCTATCGCGACGAGACGGCAAAGGGATCGCTGGGGGCCAAGGTCGACGGCCTGATGCCCCGCCTGACCGAGGACCTCAAGGAGCTCATGGCGATCCCCTCGGTCTCTGCCCCTACGGCATTCACACATCGTGGTTGAAGAGCGGGAGGATGTCTGATTCCGTGTCGTTGATTGGGGCAGGAGGACGGCATGGAGCTTTGCCTGGGGCGGTTTGGCGACCGCCGCCTGGAAAAAGGGG
>JAXMOZ010000102.1:0-8521 GCA_034382075.1 Rhodospirillales bacterium | reverse complement strand
CGTCCAGCATCTTCTCGTCGTCGATCTCGTCGATGTGCTGGGTGGCGTCCTCGATCAGCCCCTCGACCGTGGCGTTCTTCACCCGCGCCTTGCTGACTTCCATCTCCTCGAGCGCCTCGTCCAGCGCGTCGATGAGGATGGCGCCCTGCTCCTTGCGGCGCTGCAGCATCTCGCGCAGCTTTTCGGAGCTGCTCGCCCGGGCAAGCTTCGGAATCGCGCGCGAGAGCTGCCGCTCGGCGCTGTGGATCTCCTTGATCTCCTGCGTCAGCAGGTCTTGCGGTGCCTTGAGTGCCATTCTGTCCTCCGGTTTCGTCCGGCGGCATCCCGCCGCCGTGTAGCCCTTCAACGCGGGGGCACCGTTCGGGTTCCGCGCCGCGAAACTTGCCGTCTCCGGAGCGCATCCTCGCGGGCGTGGCTGCCCGACCGCCGGGGCCATGTGGAAAGGGTGGTTTGTGATGCGCGGTCGTGCTTGGTTGCGCTGCCTCGCCCGCCCGCCGGGGGCGGGACGAAGAGGATTTGCGGCTAGCGGAGGCGCGCGGTGCGCTTGCACACCTTCGAAGACATTCGCCGGGCCATTTCTCCCTCGGCCATGGACAAGGCGACCCGGTACCAGCGCCGGCGCCAAGCCACGATCACCGCCATGGCCGAGGACGGCACCTCGATCGAGGGCCGGGTGCAAGGATCGGCCCCGATGGCCTACAGGGCCAGCATCGCCCTCGTCCCCGCCGCAGACGGATCGGTGGCGATCCGCGGCTCATGCACCTGCCCGGTCGGCTACAATTGCAAGCACGTCGCTGCGCTCCTGATCGAGAGCATGGCCCGCCCGGGCCTGACACGCGCGGCTGCCGCACCGGCGCAGGCGCCGGCCGCGCCGCCACCGGTCACCTTGCCCAACGAGGCGACGGCCTGGCTCGCGGACCTCGACCGGGAGATGGCGCTCTGCGAGGACGCCTACCGGCCGACGGTCCAGCAGCGGCTGATGTACGTGCTGGATGCGGCCCCCGACCGGCGCGGGCGGGTGGTCGTGACCCTGGAGTTGGCGTCGGTCCGGCTGCGCAAGGACGGCAGCTTCTCCAAGCGCTCCTACCGCTTCGTCATCCACACGGTGAACTCGCCGACCCCGCCCAAGTACCTGCTGGGCAGCGACCTGGCCATCCTCAAGCGGATCGACCTGCTTCCGTCCCTCTACGGCTTCGGCGAGCGGGTGCGCTACGGCCTGTTCGGCGAGCCCGGCGCCGAGATGCTGGAGCGCATTCTTCGCACCGGCCGCTGCCGCTGGGAGAGCGCAACAGGTCCGCTGATGAGCCAGGGCGAGCCGCGGCAGGCGCGCATCGGCTGGACCCTTACCGAGAAGGGAACGCTCGCGCCGACCATCGCCATCGACGCCGGCGGGATTGCCGTCCCCTGCTGGCCGTTGTGGTACGTCGATCCGCAGGCGTTCACCTGCGGGGTGCTGGAGACGGACCTTCCCCCGCGCGTGGCCGTTGCCCTGCTGCGGGCGCCTCCCCTCGAGCCGCGGCACGTGCCGATCCTGCGCGAGAAGCTGGCCGAGCGGCTGGGCGAGCACAGCGAGCTGCTGCCGGCGGAGCCGGCGCCGGCCGAGCAGGTCCCCGGTCCGCCGGTGCCGGTGCTGCAGCTCAAGCGCCGCCCGATGACCGAGTCGGAAAGCTGGTACTGGCCCGGCTCTGAACGAACGGACCGCCAGGTTGCGCAACTCGCCTTTGCCTATGGCCCCTTCGTTCTTGACCCCGGCGAGCGCAGGGACCAACCGCTCGTCGCCCGCGGCGAGCGCCTTTACGCCATCGAGCGCGACCCGGCCGCCGAGATCGGCTTTCGCAATCGGCTGCACCGAGACACGGGGCTGGTGCTGCGGGGCTCCCGGTCCGGCAGCTACCTGCCGCCGGATGCGCGCGACGACCTGGTGCTGGCCGAAGACGACGACGACGACTTGGCCTGGGCCCGGTTCATGGCGGACGCCGTGCCGCGGCTGAAGAGCGAAGGGTGGCGCATCGAGGTCGAAGCCGGATTCGGCCCCGCCCTGGCCGAGGCGTCCGGCGATATCGGAGCCAAGATCAGCGAGGGCAGCGGCATCGACTGGTTCGAGTTCGAGGTGGGCGTCACGGTGGATGGCGAGCGCCTGAACCTGCTGCCGCAACTCGTCTCGCTTCTGCGCCAAGGCGACGGTGCGGGCGCCGGGAGCCCGCGGCGCGACGGCCAGAGCCTGTTCGTGCCGCTGCCGGACGGCCGGCTGCTCCCCGTCCCCTACGCCAAGGTCGCGCCGATCCTCGCCGCGATCGAGGAGCTGTTCCGGGTCGAGCTGGCCGAAGGCGAGCCGCTGGGGCTCGGGCGGGCGCGCGCCGGCGAGCTTGCCGCGGCGGAGGCGGCGCTGAGCGAGGCCGGCATCACCTGGTCCGGCGGGGAGGCGCTGCTGGCGCTGGGCCGGCGGCTCAGCGAGGTCGGGGCCATCTCGACGCTCCCGGCGCCGGCCGGGTTCACCGCCGACCTTCGCCCCTACCAGCTGGCCGGCTACTCCTGGCTGCGGTTTCTGGCCGGGGCCGGGCTCGGTGGCGTTCTCGCCGACGACATGGGCCTCGGCAAGACGGTGCAGGCGCTGGCGCTGGTCCTCGCCGAGCGGGTCGAGAGCGGGGCGGACGGGCCGAGCCTGGTGGTGGCTCCGACCTCGCTCATGGCCAACTGGCGGCTGGAGGCGCGCCGCTTCGCGCCGGCGCTGAAGGTGCTCACCCTGCACGGACCGGAGCGCAAAGCCCAGTTCGAAGCCATCGACGGACACGACCTGGTTCTCACCACCTTCGCCCTTTTGCCGAGGGATCGCGAGGTGCTCGTGGCCCAGCCCTGGCAGGTGCTGATCGTCGACGAGGCGCAGAACGTCAAGAACCCGCAGACCAACGCCGCGAAGGTGCTGCGCCAGCTCCAGGCGAAGCAGCGGATCTGCCTAACCGGGACGCCGATCGAAAACCACCTGGGCGAGCTCTGGGCGCTGATGGACTTTCTCAACCCCGGGCTGCTCGGCGACCGACGCCAGTTCGCCCGGAGCTTCCGCGGGCCGATCGAGAAGGCCGGCAACGCTGACCGCCGGGAGGCGCTGGTCCGGCGCATTCGGCCCTTCCTTCTGCGCCGGACCAAGGCTCAGGTCGCAGCGGAACTGCCGGCAAAGACCGAGATCATCGAGCACGTCGAGATGGACCCGGGGCAAAGCGCCATCTACGAGGCGGTCCGGCTCGCCATGCACGAGAAGGTGCGCGAGGCGATCGCCGCCAAGGGGCTCGAGCGCAGCCGCATCATCATCCTCGACGCGCTGCTGAAGCTCCGCCAGGTCTGCTGCGACCCGCGGCTGGTGAAGCTGCCATCGGTGAAGAAGGCTGCCGCCGGCTCGGCCAAGCTGCACCGGCTGATGGAGATGCTGGAGGAGCTCGTCGACGAGGGCCGGCGGGTGCTGCTGTTCTCCCAGTTCACCAGCATGCTGGCGCTGATCGAGGAGCGGCTGGCGGCGGCGAACATCGGCTTCGTCAAGATCACCGGGCAGGTGCGCGACCGGGCCGGCGCCGTCGAACGCTTCCAGGCGGGCGAGGTGCCGCTGTTCCTGATCAGCCTCAAGGCCGGCGGCACCGGCCTGAACCTGACCGCCGCCGACACCGTCATCCTCTATGACCCGTGGTGGAACCCGGCGGTGGAGGCGCAAGCCATCGACCGCAGCCATCGCATCGGCCAGGACAAGCCCGTGTTCGTCCACCGGCTGGTGACGCTCGGGACCATCGAGGAGAAGATGCTGGAACTGCAGCGGCGCAAGGGCGCCTTGGCGGCCGGGCTGCTCGACCCGGAGGCCGGCGGCGCGCTCGACATCACCGCGGACGACATCGAGCGGCTGCTCGCCGAGGGGTAAAACCGAAACGGTCTCCGGCTCGGCGGCCGGCACCCTTGGCTCATCCGGCCGTCATTTTTGGGCGGCCTCCGGATCGCCCCAGAGCTTGTCCAGGCGCCGGTCGCGGCCGCAGTTGAACCGGTAGTAGTTATACCTCAACGGGTTCTTTTGGTAGTAATCCTGGTGGTAGTCCTCGGCCGGATAGAACGACGAGGCCGGCAGGATCGGCGTGGTGACGGCGCGGCCGAACCCGCCCGAACCTTCCAGTTCGGCCTTCGACCGCTCGGCCAGCCGCTTCTGCTCGTCGGTCTCGTAGAAGATCGCCGAGCGGTATTGGTCGCCGCGGTCGCAGAACTGGCCGCCCGCGTCGAGCGGATCGACGTTTCGCCAGAAGACGTTCAGCAGCTTCGCATAGTCGATCCGCTTCGGATCATAGACGACGCGGATGGCTTCGAAATGGCCGGTGCCGCCGGCGGAGACCTGGGCGTAGGTCGGCTCCGGCGTCTGCCCGCCGGTGTAGCCGGAGGTGGTCGAAACGACGCCGTCGAGCTTGTCGAAGGGAGGCTCCATGCACCAGAAGCAGCCGCCGGCAAAAAGCGCCGTGGCCAGAGCCGGCTCGGACGCCTTCGCGGCCGGACCCGCCTCCTGAGCCGCGGCGGCGATGGACGGCGCAAGGCCGATCAGAAGGGCAGCCAGGACCGCGAACGCCCACGGGGCGGCTGGGGTCGGATGCTCGCGGTAGGCCGACCCTGGCAGGCGCCGCGTTCTCATCGAGCTCATCTCTCTATGCCTACTGGGGGACGAAGGTGAGGGCCGCGCCGTTCATGCAGTAGCGAAGGCCGGTGGGCGGCGGCCCGTCGTCGAAGACGTGGCCCAGGTGGCCGCCACAGCGCCGGCAGTGAACCTCGGTCCGGACCATGAACAGCCCCCGGTCCTCCGAGGTGCCGATGCCGTCGGGTAAGGGCGCCCAGAAACTCGGCCAGCCGGTGCCGCTGTCGTACTTGGTCTTGGACGAGAACAGCGGCAGCTCGCAGCCGGCGCAGAGGTAGGCACCGTCGCGGTGCTCCTGGTTGAGCGGGCTGCTGCCCGGACGCTCGGTGCCGTGCCCGCGGAGGATGCTGAACTGTGCCGGCGTCAGCAGCCGCCGCCATTCCTCCTCGCTTTTCGTGATCTCGAAGCCGGCGCCTTCCGCGGCCTCGGCAACCGGCATGGCCGTTCGCGCCCGCGCCAGGCCCAAGGCGCCGAGGGCGGTAAGGCCGCCCAAAAGAAAGCTGCGCTTGCTCATCATCACCCATCTCCAAAGCAACACCGGCCAAGCACAGGTCCCGACGGTGCGTGATCCGCTGTTGGCGCTCGCGCGTACTTGGCGGGCCGGCCTTCCGATGAAATGGGCTCGTGTCCGGCCCGGCAACAATCACATCGGCGTTAGCGCCGGGCGCCGGAGCGGCGGCGCTCAAAAAGAAACGGGAGGGCCAAGGCCCTCCCGTTCGGTCTGCGTCCGGTGTGCGAGGTGGTTACGCGGTCGTGCTGATCTGGCCCGAGCCCATCGCCGCCTGCGCTGCCGCAAGCCGGGCAATCGGCACCCGGTAGGGCGAGCAGGAAACGTAGTTCAGCCCGACGCTGTTGCAGAAGTGAACGGAGGCCGGGTCGCCGCCGTGCTCGCCGCAGATGCCGAGCTTGATGTCGGGGCGGGTCTTGCGGCCGCGCTCGACCGCGATCTTGACCAGCTCGCCCACACCCTCCTGGTCCAGGGTCTGGAACGGATCGCTCGGCAGCACCCCCAGCTCCTGGTACGGAACCAGGAAGTTGGCGGCGTCGTCTCGCGACAGCCCGTAGGTGGTCTGGGTCAGGTCGTTGGTGCCGAAGCTGAAGAACTGCGCCCCCTCGGCGATCTTGTCGGCGACCAGGGCCGCACGCGGCAGCTCGATCATGGTCCCGACCAGGTACTCGAAGTCGGTCCCCTTCGCCTGCTTCACCTCGCCGGCGACCCGGTCGACCATCTCCTTCAGCCGGTCGAACTCGGCCTTGGTCGCGATCAGCGGGATCATCACCTCCGGCAGCACCGGCTTGCCCTTGGCGGTAACCTCGGCAACCGCCTCGAAGATCGCCCGGCACTGCATCTCGTAGATCTCTGGGTAGGTCACGCCGAGGCGGCAGCCGCGATGGCCGAGCATCGGGTTGGACTCGTGGAGCTGCTGGGCGCGCTGCTGCACCGTCTCCAGATCGACGCCGGCGGCCTTCGCCACCTCCTTCATCTCCGCTTCCGAGTGCGGCAGGAACTCGTGGAGCGGCGGGTCGAGCAGCCGGATGGTGACCGGCAGCCCCTCCATGATGTTGAACAGCTCGATGAAGTCCTGGCGCTGGTAAGGCAGCAGCTTGTCCAGCGCGACGCGCCGCTCTTCCTCGTTGCGGGCAACGATCATCTGCCGAACGTTGATGATCCGCTGCGGGTCGAAGAACATGTGCTCGGTGCGGCACAGGCCGATGCCCTCGCAGCCGAACTTGCGCGCGGTGCTGGCGTCGAGCGGCGTTTCGGCGTTGGCGCGGACCTTGAGCGTGCGGATCTCGTCGACCCACTCCATCAGCGTCCCGAAGGTGCCGCTCACCTCGGGCTGGATCTTCGGCACGTCGCCCTTCAGCACCTGGCCGGTGGAGCCGTCGATGGTGACCATGTCGCCCTCGCCGAGCACGGTGTTACCGACGGTGAGCGTCTTCGCCTTGTAGTCCACCCGGAGCTCGCCGGCGCCGGCGACGCAGGGCGTGCCCATGCCGCGGGCGACCACGGCAGCGTGGCTGGTCATGCCGCCGCGGGTCGTCAGGATGCCCTGGGCGGCGTGCATGCCGTGGATGTCTTCCGGCGAGGTCTCGATGCGGGTCAGGATGACCTTCTTGCCTTCCTTGGTCCACGCCTCGGCATCGTCGGCGGTGAACACGATCTGGCCGGAGGCGGCGCCCGGCGAGGCCGGCAGGCCCTTGCCCAGCACTTCCTTCTTCGCCTTCGGGTCGATCATCGGATGCAGGAGCTGATCGAGCTGCGCCGGCTCGACGCGGCTGACGGCTTCCCTTTTGTCGATCAGGCCGGACTGGGCCATCTCGACCGCGATCTTCAGCGCCGCCTGCGCCGTCCGCTTGCCGTTGCGGGTCTGGAGCATCCAGAGCTTACCCTTCTGGATGGTGAACTCCATGTCCTGCATGTCGTGGTAGTGCTTCTCGAGCTTGTCGCGATAGCTGACGAGCTCGGTGTAGAGCGACGGCAGCAGCTCCTCCATCGCCGGCAGGTCCGAGTCCATCGTCGCCTTTTCGGCCAGCGACAGTGGCTGCGGCGTGCGGATGCCGGCGACCACGTCCTCGCCCTGGGCATTGACCAGGTACTCGCCGTAGAAGGCGTTCTCGCCGGTCGACGGGTTGCGCGAGAAGCAAACCCCGGTGGCGGAGTCGTCACCCATGTTGCCGAACACCATGGCCTGGATGTTGACGGCCGTGCCCCAGTGGTCCGGCAGGTTGTTCAGCTTGCGGTAGGTGATCGCCCGCTTGTTCATCCAGCTGCCGAACACGGCGCCGATGGCGCCCCAGAGCTGCTCGTGCGGATCCTGTGGGAACTCGTGGCCGATGTGCTTGCGGATCTCCGCCTTGTACTTGACGATCAGGTTCTTCCAGTCCTCGGCGGAGAGCTCCACGTCGAAGGTCTTGCCCACCTCCTCCTTGTGCTCTTCGAGCAGGGTCTCGAAGTTGTGGGTCTCGACGCCAAGGACGACGTTCGAATACATCTGAATGAAACGGCGGTAGCTGTCGAAGGCGAAGCGCTCGTCGCCGGTATTCTTCGTCAGCGTCTTAACCGTCTCGTCGTTGAGGCCGAGGTTGAGCACGGTGTCCATCATGCCCGGCATAGACGCCCGCGCGCCGGAGCGGACGGAGACCAGGAGCAGCGGCCCGGAGGTGGCGCCGAACTTGGCGCTCATGATGCCTTCAATCTTCCCCAGCGCCTCTTCGACCTGTTGCTTGATGTCCGCGGGGTAGGTCCTGTCATGCTCGTAGAAGTAGGTGCAGACCTCGGTCGAGATGGTGAAGCCGGCTGGCACGGGGATGCCGATGCTGCTCATCTCGGCCAGGTTGGCGCCCTTGCCGCCGAGCAGGTTCTTGTCCTTGGCCCCGCCTTCGGCCTTGCCGTCCCCGAAGGTGTAAACCCATTTCGTCATGCTCTTGGTCCTATCCCTCGACTTGTGAAAACTCCGCTACCCCTCCAAGCGCCGACCGGATCTGGGAGAGCAGCTTCAACCGGTTGGCCCGATGGCGCGCATCCGCGCAGTTGACCGTCACGGTGTCGAAAAAGTTGTCGACCGGTCGGCGAAGATCGGCGAGACCGGCCATGGCCGCCGCGTAACGCTCTTGCGTCAGCGCTTCGGCGATCCGCTGTCTTGCCTGCAACAGGGCGTGGTGCAACAGGGTCTCGCCCTGCTCCACAAACAGCGCCGGTTCCGCCTCCTCATCGTATGATGCGCCATCCCGCTTTTCTTCTATGCGGACGATGTTACTCGCCCGCCGGTAAGCAGTGAGCAAGTTAGCACCGTCGTCTGTATCCAGAAAAGCCTTAAGCGCGTCGACCCTCGCCAGCAACCGGACCAGGTCGTCCTCGCCGCCGAG
>JAXMOZ010000101.1:0-9067 GCA_034382075.1 Rhodospirillales bacterium | reverse complement strand
ACCGCAACCGCCGCCTCGCCAAGGACTTCGAGGCTACCATCGACTCCGCCGTCACCTTCCTCTACGCCGCCTCCGTCATGCTCCTCACCCGACGGCTGGGCATACAATGAGTTTCGAGTCGGACTCTAAGAGCGTCCCCGCCGCCGCGCAGTGACGGCCGTCACTGCCCAAGCTCTGTTGTACTGGTAGGATGCCAACTGGTCAGCAACTGGCCGAAGAGGAGCCGCGCAGGGCGAGGAGCGAGGGCACGCAAGGACGACGGCGTAGACGCGCGGTTCGCGGGCCGAGACCTGAACCGACGCGGATGAGGAACGTGCACGGACTCGCCGCCGAGGCAGAGGGCACACCGGCAGCAACGGCCGAGCGGAACCACCGCGGTAGACGCGCGGCCCAGTGGGACCCCAAAGGGGGCGGATCGAGACGGGAGCGGGCAACGGCGCTTGCGCGACGCCGCAGTCCGCTGCTGCGCCAAGGGCACCGCCGCGCTCATGCGTCCGCGGCGGATGTGCGGATGTGCCGAACGTACGGTATGGCCGCCGGAGCGGTAAGCTGGGCGAGCGACACGGGTGACGAGAGGGCGGCGCGGCGGCTGGCGCCGCGCCCCGGCGGTGGAGGTGTCAGTTGGGGACGGGTTAGCTGGCCAGAGCCTTCTGCTTGACCTTCAGGTACTGCTCGCCCATGGCCTCGGCGTCGGCTTTCTCCATGGTCTTGCGCGCCTTGGGAAACAGCTTCTCTTCTTCGTCCTGGGCGTGGTGCTCGATCGCCTCGGCAAGCTCCTCGACCGTGCTCAGCCACTCCTTCGAGGTGCTGTTCATCGCCTCGAGCTTCTCCAGAAGCTCCTTGGCCTCCGAGTGCTCCTCGAGGCTGTCCTCGATGACGTCCTCGAGGCCGGTGGTCGCGCGGGCCTTGGGATAGAAAACCTGCTCTTCGAACTCGGCGTGGATCTCCAGGTCCGTCTTGATCTCGGCAAGCAGCTTGTCGCGGGTCTTGCCGGCGCCGTCTCCGGTCTCCTGCACCTGGGCGAGAAGCCCCTTCACCTTGGCGTGGTCTTCCGTGAGCAAATCGAAAATTGCGGGCATTGGTCGAGGTCCTCCCAAGGTTGCGGTCGCGCCATCAACGGGCGGAGCGGGTTCGGGTTCCGCAGCCTGTTCTTCCGCCACGGCGACGGCGGCCCGGCCGGGCGTCCGGTGCCCGGCGGGAGCCTAAGGCTTGCGGTTGCGCTGGGCTGCTTCGTGACGGGCGATGGCGTCGGCCAGCAAAGGGACCAGCTCGGCCAGGAGCCAGGCGCAGAGAAGGGCGAGGTTGACGGCGGCAAAGTTCATGGGAGGGCCGCAAGCCGGTGAGCGGAGGGGCGGCCGGAGGGGTGGCCGTGGGCGCGGCCATGGAAGCGGCAGGAAGGCGGCATGATCGGCTCCGGGCGGCTGGGCTCTGCCGGCGTGGCGCCGGCGGAGGAAGGATGGCTTCGGAACCTATCGCGAACACCAAGCTGCCTCAAGACAATATTCCTATGATCATGGACCGCGTACCTCGCCCGGCCACCGGCCCCATGCCTCATCCGCGGCGGCCGCCGGCGCGTACGCCAAAACAAACAACGTCCAGCAAGGCCGGAGGGTCCGCACGCCGTGGCCGAGATCGTCGTCACCCTGGTCACCGGCAACGCCAGTTGGTGGAAGCAGCGCAAGTACCGCCGCGAGACCGCGCACAGGTTAAGGCGGCTTCGGGCCGAGGGCTGGAGCCTCGCTGGCCTCCAGCGGCTGCGCTCTGCCAGCGTCGACACCCGCCGGCGGACCGCCTACCATCTGGCGCGCCGCGATCCCGGCGGCGCTGCGGCGGCGGCCACGGCCGGCGGATCGGCGCACGGTCGCAGGGCAAATGTAGAGGCAGCCGACGGCGAAGCGGGCAAGAGCATGGGAGGAACAGGTGGCGAAGATCGTGCGGTTTCATGAGCTGGGTGGGCCGGAGGTCCTCAAGCTCGAAGAGGTCGAGGTCGAAGCCCCCGGCCCGGGCGAGGTCCGGCTCAAGGTCGAGGCCATCGGGCTGAACCGCGCCGAGGCGCTGTTTCGCGCCGGCCACTACCTGGAGGCGGCGACGCTGCCGGCGCGGCTTGGTTACGAGGCGGCGGGCAGGATCGATGCGGTCGGCCCGGACGTCAGTGATCTTGCCGTGGGCGACGCGGTCGCCGTCGTCCCGTCGTTCTCGCTGAACCAGTACGGAATGTACGGCGAGGTGGTGCTGGCGCCGGCGCATGCGGTGGTTCGCACGCCGGCCGGGATCACCGCCGTCGAGGCGGCGGCGGTGTGGATGCAGTACCTCACCGCCTACGGCGCCCTGATCGACATCGCCAAGCTCGGCCCCGGCGACGTGGTGGTCATCCCGGCGGCGTCCAGCAGTGTCGGCCTCGCCGCCATCCAGATCGCGCGGATGGTCGGCGCCACCGCCGTCGCCACCACCCGCAGCGGCGCCAAGGCCGACGCCCTGCGCCGGGCCGGCGCGGACCACGTGATCGCCACCGAGCGCGACGATCTGGTCGCCGAGGTGAACAGGATCAGCGGCGGCAAGGGCGCCAGGGTGATCTTCGACCCGGTCGCAGGGCCGTTTGTCGAGACGCTCGCAGAGGCCGCGGCGCCGGGCGGCATCCTCTTCATCTATGGCCTGCTCAGCATGCGCCCCACTCCGTTTCCGACGATGTCGGCGCTGGGCAAGGGGCTCAGCCTGCGCGGCTATACCCTGTTCGAGATCGTGAGCGACCCCGAGCGCTTCGCCCGCGGCAAGAGCTTCGTCCTGGGCGGGCTGGCGGACGGGGCGGTGAAGCCGGTCATCGCCAGGACCTTCCCGCTCGAACAGATCGTCGAGGCGCACCGATACATGGAAGCCGGCGAGCAGTTCGGCAAAATCGTCGTCACCGTGGAGGGACGAGCATGAGCAGCGCAACCACCGTCAACGCCTATGCCGCCACCGAAGCCCGTGGCCCGTTGACCCCGTTCGAGTACACGCTCGGTGCGCTCGGCCACGACGAGATCGACATCGACGTGCGCTATTGCGGCATCTGCCACAGCGACCTCAGCATGCTCGACAACGACTGGCAGATGACGACTTACCCGCTGGTCCCCGGCCACGAGATCGTGGGCCGGATCGCGTCCGTGGGCGAGCACGTCCGCCACCTGCGCCCCGGGCAGACGGTGGGCATCGGCTGGTTTTCCGGCTCCTGCATGCACTGCCACGAGTGCATGTCCGGCGACCACAATCTCTGTGCGACCGCGGAGGCGACCATGGTCGGCCGCCACGGCGGCTTCGCCAACCGGGTTCGGGCCAAGGCCATGTGGGCGACGCCGCTCCCCGACGGCCTCGACGCCGCCAAGGCCGGGCCGCTGTTCTGCGGCGGGATCACCGTCTTCAACCCGATCGTCCAGAACGACATCCGCGCCACCGACCGGGTCGGCGTCGTCGGCATCGGCGGCCTCGGCCACATGGCGCTGCAGTTCCTGCACGCCTGGGGCTGCGAGGTGACGGCATTTTCCACCAGTCCGGCCAAGGAGGCAGAGGCCCGTGGCTTCGGCGCCGACCGCTTCGTCAGCACCCGCGACGCCGACGCGCTCGCGGCCCTGGCCGGCAGCCTCGACATGATCCTGGTCACGATCAACGTCGAGCTCGACTGGGAGGCCTACCTGGCGGCGCTGCGCCCGCGCGGGCGGCTGCACGTGGTGGGGGCGGTGCCGTCGGTCTCGGCCGGAGGCTTCTCGCTCATCGGCGGGCAGAAGTCGATCTCGGGCTCGCCGCTGGGCAGCCCGGCGACGGTGGGCGAGATGATCGCCTTTGCCGGCCGCCACCAGATCGCGCCGATGACCGAGCACTTCCGGCTCTCCCAGGTCAACGAGGCGATGGAGCGGCTGCGCTCCGGCCAGGCCCGCTACCGCATCGTCCTGGAGAACGACCTTAGTTAGTAGCCAGGAAGCCGCCGCCCGCCCTATGAGACCCGATGAGACGCATCAGCCGCTGGCGTGCCCAGCATGCTTCGCTAACTTTGGCTTTCGCCACACTGTAGAGCGTTTCGCGCGCAAGCGCAGCGGCGTTTGCCCGCAATGCGGTATTGATGGCTCAGTAAAACTCAGCCGGAGCGAACTTGAGGAAGCCGTCGTCGAGTTCTTTGTAGATGGTTGGTACATCACCGAGACATTTGCCCCAGTATACCAAGTAAACCGGTCAAATTCGTATTGTGCGACTTTCGATCCCACCTTATCTTCCGACGCGGCGTTGGCTGGGCACTTAACAGGTTTGGTGGTTTTCGACTACGGTCCGCCGCTCTGGCGACTGGGAATGACGGAGCACTACGACGAGTTCGAGGCTGGAGGCGAGCGCCGAAAAAGAGCGGCGGAAGCTATCGTGGCAGCCGCACCTTCCATGTCGATTCCAACTAGCGCGACGCTTTTCCGCATTCGTCTCAATGCGAGAGCGGATGAGAGCATCACTCGCGCAGCTGCCTTTGATCCACCTCCAGCGTCGATGCCCCGTGAACCTGGACGCTGGGATGAATTGAATTTCCCTGTACTATACTTGGCCGACGACATCGAGCTTTGTTTGCACGAGTGTCGTACAAATATTGCTGATGAGATCATTGTGGCCGCCTTGCAGCCCGCGCGCGAATTACAACTTTTAGACCTAACTGGCCAAATTGCGAGGGTCGGGGCAGATCCGTTCAAAGACCCTAACATTTTCCTCTGTATAATGTGCCGCAGCCGCGGCACGTGGATCGATTACTGTCGAGCCATTTCTCGGGCAGCAAAGACGGCCGGCTACGACGGTATCCGGTACATAAGTTACTATTCGCAAGCTAAACATGCGGCCGAGTCGCTAAATATAGCGATCTTCGGGCGACCGCTGGAAGAGAAACTTCTCGAAATAAGGTCTATAAATCGGCTGCGCATTTCCAATGTGTCGTTCGAATTCAAGTTCGGGCCAGCACTATACGGAGATGCGGCCATGGATGAAGAACTAGCGAGAATGATGACAAATCTGGAGGATTTTGTCAGGGAAGCCTGCCGCCGTCGCGAGTAGAAGTGTCCTCGATACTGTATCTCTTTGCGCTCTAGAGCAACTTGTGATCAGGTTGACGCCGCAGGACCCGTGAGCAGCGTGGCTACCATTAACAGAACACCATTTCATCGTCACCCCCCCGGACTTGTTCCGGGGGTCCAGTTGAAAGGCCTGGATGGCCGTGACGAGCATAACAAGTACGGCCATGACGTTGAAAGAGCAGCGGCCTACAGGGCCACCACGCATTCCGCTCTATTTGATCTCGTATCGCTCCACCGCCTCCTCGGGGCCACGCGAGCTTCCCTTTGACTGCGGCTGGCTTTTCTTGCCTGGTTCACGTGAGCCGAGCGGGGGGCCCTACCGCACCATGCGCCACTGGCGCAGGCGGGTGTAGGCGTACTGGGCCTGGTCGTTGTTGGCGCCGGTCTGGAGGAAGCGGGCGTAGTTCTCCGCCGCCTTCTGCTTGTCCTGCATCCCCTCGTAAGCGACGCCCTTGAAGAACAGGCTCTGCGGGTTGCCGGGCATCGCCCGGTCGTAGGCGTTGAAGCGGGCCAGCGCCTGCTCCGGCTTGTTGGTGGCGAGCTTGCTGATGCCGCCCAGGTACTGTGCCTGCGCCTCGGTGGGGTAGACGGTGGCGGCCTTGCTCAGGTAGCGGTCGGCCTCGGCGTAGCGCTTCCCGGACAGCAGCAGCTTGCCCATCATCACGTTGGCCGCGTAGTCGTTGGGCGCGATCTGCAGCGCGCTGGCGATGTGCTCCTGCGCAGCCTGCGGGCTCTTGCCGGCCATGGCGGCGTCCGCCTTCTGCAGCTCGACGATGGCGGGCTTGAGCCGGCGGAGGCCGGCGGTGTTGTCCATGTAGCGCTCGCGCTTGAGCGGCCGGCCCATGGTGCTGGCGTACGCGCCCCTCGACTCGCCGACGGCGGTGGCGTAGCGCTCCTCGCTCATCGGGTGGGTGGAGAACATGGTCTGCATCAACGACGGCTTGCCGTGCCCCTGGCTCTTCAGCATGTCCATCAGCTCGACCATGCCCTGCGGGCTGTAGCCCGAGGCATTGGCGTACTTCAGGCCGAGGGAGTCGGCCTCGCGCTCGTCGTCGCGGCTGTACTTGGCGAGCAGCGCGCTGGCGCCGACCTGGCCGGCGAGGCCGACCAGGGGCGCTGCGTAAGGCGTGTCCGACATGGCCGTGGCGATGGTGGCGACGCCGACGGCGACGTTGGCGGCGATCTTCTTGCCCTGCTGCTGCGCCGCGTGGCGGGCGTTGACGTGGCCGGTTTCGTGGCCGAACAGGGCGGCGAGTTCGTCCTCGCTCTCCATTTCCAGCATGATCCCGCGCGTCGCCGCCATGCTGCCGCCGGGAAAGGTGTAGGCATTGATGTAGTTGGCGTTCAGCACCCGGCCGGAGTAGGGCATGGTCGGGCGATGGGCGGTACTGCCGAGCCGTTGGACCAGGCCGTTGACGTAGCCGTTCAGCGCCTTGTCCTGCACCGCGCCATAGTCGTTGGAGAACTGCAGCGGTGCCTGCTGGCGATCCAGCGCCACCTCCTGCTCCTCGCTCAGCCCGGCGAACATCTTGCCGCCGGTCACCGGGTTGGTGGCGCAGCCGCTGAGCACAGGCGGCGCGACGATGGTGACACCGATGCCGCCGGCGAGCCAGAGGCAGTCGCGCCGGGTCATCCGCCGGCGGAAGATGCGATCTTGGGGAGAGTAAACCATGACGCACAACCTTCTCGATCGAGTGCCCGGGCCGAGTGCCCGGGTGGCCCGGCGATCCAGGGCGGCGGCCGCGGGGCTTGCGGGCGGCCGGAGGATCATGATCCAAAGCTTTACCCCATCGCGCGACAGGGATGAAGCTGCCTTCACAAGCAAAGGAGCCTCGCCGCATGGCCACCGCCAAGAACCGGGCTGACCCGCATGTCGCCATCGTCGGCGCCGGGATCGCTGGGCTTGCCTGCGGCGAACGGCTGGCTCGGGCCGGGGGCCGGGTGAGCCTGTTCGACAAGGGCCGCGGCCCCGGCGGGCGCTGCGCCACCAGGCGGGCCGGGGCCTTTGCCTTCGACCATGGAGCGCAGTACGCGACCGCTACCGACGCCGGCTTCCGCCGGGTGCTGGATGCCGGCCAGACGATGGGAGCGGCGGCTCCATGGGCGGCGTTATTCAACGAGGCGCAGCCTGCTCGTCAGCGGCAGGGGGATGGCCGGGAGCGCTGGGTGGGCGTGCCTTCGATGAGCGCGCTGGCCCGCCATCTGGGCCAAGGCATCGCCGTCCACGGCGGAACCCGCGTCGCGGCCGTGGAGAAAGACGGAGGGCGCTGGCGGCTGCGGTGCGACGACGGGTCGGCCCGGGGGCCGTTCGATATCGTCGTCGTCGCCGTTCCGGCGACGCAGGCGGGCCCGCTGCTGGCCGAGGCGCCGGCGCTTGCGGCGCGGGTCGGCGACGCGGCGTTGGCGCCCTGCTGGGCGCTGATGCTGGCCTTCGCCGCAGCGCTGCCGACGCCCGTCGCCGCCGCCTTCGTCGAGGAGGGGCCGCTCTCCTGGATCTGCCACGACGGCGGCAAGCCGGGACGCGCCGCCGTTGCCACCGCGCCGGCCGCGACCTGGGTCGCCCACGCCTCGGCCTCGTGGTCGCGCAAGCATCTGGAGGAGGCAGCCGCGGACGTGGCGCCGGCGCTGCTTGCCGCCTTCGCAGAGGCGCTGGGCCTCGACCTGCCGCCGCCGGTTTATCTTGCCGTCCACCGCTGGCGCTACGCCAAGGTCGAGCGGGCGCTGGACGAGCCCTGCCTCTACGACCCGGACCTCGGCATCGGCACCTGCGGCGACTGGTGCCTGGGCCCCAGGCTGGAGGCTGCCTACCTTTCGGGCGTGGCCATGGCCGAGCGGGTGCTCGCCGGCTGAGGCGAGCGGGGCGGGCGGGGCCGAAGGAGGAGACGCTATGCCGGATGCAACGAAGCGGGTGATGGCCGGGGCGGTCGCCTGCCTGATCCTGGCGATGGGCATCCGCCAGTCGTTCGGGATCTTCCTCGCCCCGATCGCCCTCGACCTGGACGTCGGCCGCCAGGTGTTCGGGCTTGCCATCGCCCTGCAGAACCTGCTGTGGGGCTTGGCCCAGCCGTTCGTGGGCGCCTTTGCCGACAAGTACGGCGCCGTCCGCGTCACCATCGTCGGCGCGCTCCTCTACGTCGCCGGCCTGGCGCTGACCGCCGTCGCCTCCAGCGCATTCGGCCTCAACGTCTCGTTGGGGGTGCTGGTCGGTGCGGCGCTGGCCGGGACGACCTACGTGACGGTGCTGGGCGCCGTCGGGCGGGTGGTGCCGCCGGAGCGGCGCAGCCTTGCCTTCGGGCTCTGCACCGCCGCCGGCTCCTTCGGCATGTTCGCGGTGGTGCCGGGGGCGCAGGCGCTGCTGGACGCCCTCGACTGGCGCCAGGCGTTCCTGGTCATGGCGGTGGCCGCCGCCGCCCTGGTGCCGCTCGCCTTCGGCTTTAGGGCGAGCGATCGCCGCATCACCGGGCAGGCGGGCGGCCAAAGTGTCGCCGCGGCGATCGGGGAGGCGAGGGCGCACTCGGGCTACTGGCTGCTCAACGCCGGCTTCTTCGTCTGCGGCTTCCACGTCGCCTTCGTTGCCACCCACCTGCCGGCCTACCTCGCCGACAACGGCATGCCGCTGTCGGTCAGCGCCTGGTCGCTGGCGATGATCGGCCTGTTCAACATCTTCGGCAGCTACCTGTTCGGCGCGCTGGGCGGCCACTTCCGGCAAAAGTGGGTGCTGGCCGCCATCTACGCGGCGCGGGCGGTGGTCATCGCCGCGTTCATGCTGCTGCCGCTGTCCGGCGCGACCGCCATCGCCTTTGGCGCCGGGATCGGCTTCCTCTGGCTCGGCACCGTGCCGCTGACCAGCGGGCTGGTGGCCCGGGTCTTCGGCGTGCAGTATCTGTCGATGCTCTATGGCGTGGTCTTCGCCTCGCACCAGTTGGGCGCCTTCCTCGGCGCCTGGGGCGGCGGCTATGCCTACGACGTGCTGGGGTCGTACGACAGCGTCTGGC
>JAXMOZ010000100.1:0-9187 GCA_034382075.1 Rhodospirillales bacterium | reverse complement strand
GTTCGGCGTCGTTGACGTCCTCGTTGCCGGCAAGCCGACCGAAGATCGACTGGCGCAGTAACCCGGTCAGGACGTGTCGCCTGTTCCGGCCCCGCCGCAGATCCGAGAGAGCCGATCCCGCGCATACAGTCAGACCAAGCGCCTCGTCCAGCTCGCGATAGGCGAGCAGCCCGGCGTCCGAGGTGATGTTGCTGCCATGGACTCCAGCTTGAGCCGGCGATCGAACCCGAGCTGAACAGGAGCTTCTCCCGATTCACCCGCTGGATGAGCCATGCCGGAACCACCGAACTGACGATAACATATTGACGTCGTACACGATTCGCTCTGCGGCGTCACCCATCCGGCGCCTCATCTGGGATATACTGGTTAAGAGGAGGTAACAGACGGCCACCGCGGTTGACGGCGGCGGTCCAAAGCTTCTACTGAGGGGCGTTCCCTGACCCTGGTGAGGATCCTCTCATGCGCCCCTTCCGCCTCGCTCTGCTGGCCTTTGCGCTTCTTGCCGCCATCGCCGCCCGTCCGCTCGGGGCTGGGGAGACCGGCTCGCTGTTCGTCAACCTCACCACCGACGAGCCGCATCGCGCCGCCATGGCTCTTGCCTTCTCCAAGGCGCAGATGAAGCTGGGCCATTCGGTCACCGTCTGGCTCAACGACCGCGGCGTGTTCGTGGGCGACGTGCAGAGCGGCGGCAAGCTGAGCGAAGTGCAGGGGATGCTGAAGGAGTTGATGGCCGGCGGCGCCCAGGTCATCTCCTGCCCGATGTGCATGAAGCACTACGGGATCGGCGACACCTCCATGCTGCAAGGCATCAAGACCGGCAACCCGGAGATGACCGGCGCCGCCCTGTTCAAGGACGACACCCGGACCCTCACCTGGTAGCGGTGGAGACGGAGGATCGGCGAGCCGGCGTCGGCTCCCCGATCCTCAGATCACGGCGTCCCAGGCGCCCAGCGGGCGGAGTTGGGCGCTGCGCTTGATCCGGTGGGTTTCCATCCGCCGGAGCACGTCGTCGAGAACGGCGATGCCCTCCTCGATGTACGGGCCCTTGTTGAGCATCACGCACTCGGCCCGCTCCGCCATGGCCGCGTCGGTGAATTCGCCGCGCGACGGCATGCCCCGCTTGACCAGGCTTTCCAACACCTGGGTCGCCCAGATCACCGGCACGTGCGCCGCCTCGCACAGCCACAGGATCTCCTCCTGGATCTCCGAGAGCCGCTCGTAGCCGATCTCGACGGCGAGGTCGCCGCGGGCGATCATCACCGCGAACGGGTTGGCGCCGGCGGCCTGCACGATCAGCTCCGGCAGGTTGGCGAAGGCCAGCTTGGTCTCGATCTTGGCCACGATCGGCATGGGCGGGCGCCCCGGCCGGCGCTTGTCGAGCTCGCTCTGCAGCAGCGCGATGTCCTCGGGCCGCTGGACGAAGGAGTAGCCGACGATGTCGGCGTTGGCGGCGACGAAATCGAGCGCCGCCAGATCGGCCTCGGTCAGCGGCAGCACCTCGAGCTCGGTGTCGGGGAAGTTGATGCCCTTCTCCGTCTCGAACGGCTGCCCGCCGGGCGGCGTCCGGGTCACCGCGACGACCAGCCCCTCCGGGTCAACCGCCTCCACCCGGCCGCGGATCAGCCCGTCCTTGATCGAGACGGTCGCGCCCTCGCGCACCTGGTGGAACACGCCCGGCATGGTGCAGCTCGCCTCGAAGGCGTAGGAGCCCCCCTTCTTCTTCGGCTCGCCGAAGCTGAGCAGGATGCGGTCGCCGGCCAGGGCGTTGCGCTCTTCGCGGGCGATCACCGTCGCCGTGCGGATCTTCGGTCCCTGCAGGTCCATCAGCACCGGGCGGAAGCGGCCATCGTCCTTTGACGCCTCGCGGACGTTGGCGATCATCGCCGACCACAGCTCGGGGCCGTCGTGGGCGCAGTTGATCCTTGCCGCGTCCATGCCGGCGCGCACCAGGGCGCGGGCGAACTTCGGTTTCTTCCCGGCTTTGCCCGACAGCGTCACCAGGATCCTGGTGCGCCGGTCGTCGGGGGGCGGGCCGAAGATCGCGGCGGTGTTCTGCGCCAGCGCCTCGGTGCTGCGTTCCACGTCGCCGATCGCCGGCCGCTGCGTTTCCTCGTTGACCCGACTCAGCACCTCGAGGTTGGCGATGATGGCGTTGAGGCTGGGCAGCACCCGGCCCTCCTTGCGCGACAGCGAGGCCAGCCCCCACGGCGCCAGCCTGGCCTGCAAGGGCCTGAGGTCGAGCTGGCGATAGGCCAGGTAGTGGGCGAGGTTGCGGGCGCTGTCGGCGAACGCGTCCCGCCTGATCATCGGCCGCCAGCGGGCCAGCAACGCCTCGCCTTCATCGGCGACGTGTCGGCGCACCTCGCGCATGTCGTCGAGCAGCGGCTTGGTATCGTTGCTGTCCATCGTTGAAGCCCCTTTGTTCGTTATTTCCGTTTTCGTCTATCGCGCGACCGTTTCGGCTGCCAATTGACGGTTTGATGACAGCCTCGCCCCCGTCCGCCAGGCGGACGTGGCGGCGGTCTCAGTCGTCGCCGAACCGTCGCCGCGTCCAGCGCTCGACCAGCCCGAGCCCGACCAGCACGAACAGGCCGATGCCCGTTGCCAGCGCGGCCGCGACGTAGAAGCCGAGGCCGCAGGCGATGCCGATGCCGCCGACCAGCCAGACACTGGCGCCGGTCGTGGCTCCCCTGAGCCGGCGGTCGCGTTGCAACAGCGCGCCGACGCCGATCAGGCCGACCCCGGAGATGACACCCTGAATGATGCGGGTGGGGTCGATCTCGCCCAGGTCCTCGCGCTGGCCCGCGACAAGCGCGAGCTCCATGGCCAGGAGCGTCATCAGCGCCGAGCCGAGCGAGACCAGGATCAGGGTGCGAAGCCCCATGGGCTTGCCGCCGAGCTCACGGTCAAGGCCGATCAGCCCGCCGAGCAAGGCCGCCGCAAGCAGCCTCAGCACGAGCTCCTGCTGGCCCACATAGGTCATCTCAGGAGGCCAAGCCGCCCATTTTTTGCGTTCCGCTCCGCACCCATAGCCGCCCCGCATCGCTGCCATGCTACGCCATTTTACCGCTGGCGACTCCTGTGGACTGGGTCTAAGCATGTGGCCCTTCGCACGGGCGGCAGGGACAAGCCGCCGCGGGGGAGAGACACGTACCAAGGGAGGGGATTGACCCATGACGCACAGGAAGCGGCTCGCGGCCGTCTTCGGCGTAATGATGTTGCCGCTCGTCAGCGGAGCGGCCAGCGCGGCGGAGACGATACCGGTTGGACAACTCGTTGCCGAAACCGGCGCCACCGCGCCCGTGGCCAAGATCTATGGCCAGGGGGTTGCCGATGCATTCGCCTTCATCAATGCCCAGGGCGGCATCGGCGGCAAGAAGATCCAGCTTGCCACCGTCGACTACGGCTACGACGCGGCGAAGGCGATCGGCACCTACAAGCAGTGGGCGCAGACCCTGAAGCCGGTCGCCATCCAGGGCTGGGGCACCGCCGACACCGAGGCGCTGATCGACTTCGTCACCAAGGACGGCGTCGTCTTCATGTCCGGCTCGTCGTCGGGGCACCTGACCGACCCGACCGGTCGCTCGCCGTGGACCGATACGCCGGCGCCGTTCAACTTCTTCTATGGCCCGTCCTACTCCGACGGCTGCCGCGCCCTGGTGCAGTTCGCCGCCGAAGAGTGGAAGCGCACGCCGACCGCGGCGCGGGGATCGACCTTCCTCGGCGACCTCTACCGGCCCAAGTTCGCCTACCTCGGCGACAACCATCCCTACCCGAACTCGCCGCGGGCGGCCTGCACCGAATATGCCCGCGACCTCGGCTTCGAGATCGTTCCGCCGATCCGCTATTCGCTGTCGCCCACCGACTACTCGGCGCAGTGTCAGTCGCTGAAGCAGTCCGGAGCGAACTTCGCCTTCCTCGCCAACACTGCCGAGTCGAACGTTCAGCTCTTGAAGGATTGCGCCAGGCTGGGCGTCGCCACCCAGTTCATGACCAACATCTACGGCTGGGACGAGGCCGCGGCGGCGCAGGCCGGCGATGCCGGCAACGGCCTGGTCTGGGTCGTGAGCGTTGCCCGCTGGGGCGACGAGGTCCCGGGCATGGAGACGGTGCGCAAGGTTTCCGCAGAGTCCGGCTCGGCCAACGAGGCCCGTCCGGTGCATTACATCCGCGGCGTCTGCTCGGCGTTCCTGATGCGCGACGCGATGAAGGCGGCCTCGGAGATGGGCGGCATCACCGGCCCGAACATCAAGAAGGCGTTCGAGCAGATGCGTGACCACGTCCCGCCGGAGCTCAAGGGCGTCTGCCTGCCGACCACCTGGACGCCGGACGATCACCGCGGCACGACCACCGTCATGCTGTATCGCAACGACCACAACCTCGGCACCGTGACGCAGACCCGGGTCTACACCACCACGATCCCGCTGCGCCCCGACTGGCTGGGCTGGTAGTCGCAGCTGACGGTCATGACGGCGGCCAGCCGGCTTCGGGGCGCAAGCGCCCACAAAGCGAGTTGGCCGCGAGGAGGAGAGGAAGTTTCGCAATGAGCACGACTTTGAAAACCGCAAGCCCGGTCGCGGCACCCGTGCCGGCCGCGGCGCTGGCGCAAGCGGTAACGATCGCCGATACCACCGCCAACCCGGCCCCGCTCGGCCTGCTCTGCTTCGGCCTGACGACGGTGCTGCTCAGCATGCACAACGCCGGCCTGTTCGGGCTCGACGCCATGATCCTGGCCATGGCCGTGTTCTACGGCGGCACCGCGCAGATCTTTGCCGGCGTCTTCGAATGGCGGAAGAACAACACTTTCGCCGCCACGGCGTTCATCAGCTACGGCTTCTTCTGGCTGACGCTGGCCGGCATCATCGTCTTCCCCAAGCTCGGCATTGCCGAGCGGCCGACGGAGGTGGCGATGGCGAGCTACCTCGGGATGTGGGGGCTGCTCTCGTTCGTGATGTTCATCGGCACCTTCCGGCTCAACCGCGCCCTGCAGGTGACCTTCTTCCTGCTGGTCGTGGCCTTCGCCCTGCTCGCCATCGGCGACCTCTTGGGCAGCGCCACCTTGAAGACGCTGGCCGGCTGGGAGGGCATCGTGCTGGGCTTCGCCGCCATCTACACCGGCCTTGCCCAGGTCCTCAACGAGGTCTACGGCCGGGTGCTGATGCCGCTCGGCCCAATGAAGAAGTAGCGCCTAGCGCTTCACGCCTGCTTCATCCGCGTCCTTCGTCGCCCCCGGGCTCGTCCCGGGGGCCCACGAAGGGTTAGCTCGCCCCAACAAATACGGGCATGACGTTGAAATACACCGCAGCGAGGCGCCACTGGCTGTGATTCGACTTAATCTGCACGAACGTCATTCGGCAGGCCTGTAAAACCATTCCACCGTCACCCCCGGACTTGTTCCGGGGGTCCAGTCGAAGGCCTGGATGGCCGTAACAAGTACGGCCATGACGGTGAAATACACACGGACCGAGCGAAGCGCCGTTGGCTGTGCGTCATTCGTTATTAGCCTGCAAGAACGTCATTCGCTAGGTCTATAAAACCATTCCATCGTCACCCCCGGACTTGTTCCGGGGGTCCAGTCGAAGGCTTGGTCTGGGGGCGCCGGCCCCGGCCCTCAATGCGACAGGATTTGGCTCAGGAACTTCTGCGTCCGGTCGCTTTTCGGGGCGCTGAAGAAGGTCTCGGGCGGGGCGACCTCGACCACCCGGCCCTCGTCCATGAACACCATCTTGTCGGCGACGGTGCGGGCGAAGCCCATCTCGTGGGTGACGCAGATCATGGTCATGCCGCCCCGGGCGAGTTCGACCATGACGTCGAGCACTTCCTTGATCATCTCCGGATCCAGCGCCGAGGTGGGCTCGTCGAACAGCATGATCTCGGGCTTCATGCACAGCGCCCGGGCGATCGCGACCCGCTGCTGCTGACCGCCGGACAGCTGCCCGGGATACTTCCCCGCCTGCTCGGGGATGTGCACCCGCTCCAGGTACATCATCGCGGTGCGGATCGCCTCCTGCTTCGGCCGCTTCTGCACCCAGATCGGCGCCAGGGTGAGGTTGTCGAGCACGGTCAGGTGCGGGAACAGGTTGAACTGCTGGAACACCATGCCGACGTTGCGCCGGACCTTGTCGACGGTGCGGACGTCGTTGGTGAGCTCGACGCCGTCCACCACGATCCGCCCCTGCTGGTGCTGCTCCAGGGCGTTGACGCAGCGGATCATGGTCGACTTGCCCGAGCCCGAGGGACCGCAGACGACGATCCGCTCGCCCTTGTGCACGGCGAGCGTGATGTCGTTCAGCACGTGAAAGGCGCCATACCACTTGTGCACGTTCTCGAGCGAGATGGCGACGGCGGCGTCCGGGGTGCGGCTGGGCAGGGTGGACATGGGGTGTCGGTCGTCCTTCGAGGGGTCAGGAGCGGCGGTGGCCGGTCTCGAGCCGGCGCTCGATGTACTGGCTGTAGCGCGACATGAAGAAGCAGAAGGCCCAGTAGATCAGCGCCGCGAACAGGTAGGCCTCGACGTAAAACGGCCGCCACGGCGGGTCGCTGAGCGCGGCCTTCGCCGTCGACAGCAGGTCGAACAGGCCGATGATGATGACCAGCGAGGTGTCCTTGAACATGCTGATGAACTGGTTGACGATCGCCGGGATCGAGGTCTTCAGCGCCTGCGGCAGGATGATCAGCCCGGTCTTCTTCCAGTAGGAGAGGCCCAGCGCGTCCGCCGCCTCGAACTGGCCGCGCGGCACCGACTGCAGCCCGCCACGCACCGCTTCGGCGAGGTAGGCGGCGGTGAACAGGATGATGCCGACCTGGGCGCGGAGCAGCTTGTCGATGCTGACGCCTTCGGGGAGGAACAGCGGGAACATCACCGAGGCCATGAACAGCACGCTGATCAGCGGCACGCCGCGGACGAACTCGATGAAGCCGACGCAGACGGCGCGCACCGCCGGCAGGTCCGACCGGCGGCCGAGGGCCAGCAAGATGGCCAGCGGGAACGAGCAGACGATGCCGACGACGGACAGGATCAGGGTGAGCGGCAGGCCGCCCCAGCGGCCGTTTTCGACGAAGCTGAGGCCGAAGACGCCGCCCCACATCAACACCCCGCAGGCGACGAAGGTGGCGAGCCACATCACCGCCAGCCACGGCCGCCAGAACCTCGGGACGCAGCTGAGTGCGATCGCGACCACGAACAGGATCATCGCCAGGAGCGGCCGCCACTGCTCGTCGTAGGGGAACAGGCCGAAGAGGATGAAGCGGTACTTGTTGGCGATGATCGCCCAGCAGGCGCCGCCCTCCGCCGCCCGGCAGGCGGCGGGATCGTCGCCCCGCCACACCGCCTCGATCACGCCCCACTGGGTCAGCGGGATCAGCGTCTCCCACAGCAGCCAGGCGCAGAGCAGCGTCAGGATGGTGTTCGGGACGCTGCTGAACAGGTTGCTCTTCGCCCAGTCGCCAATGACGACCCTGAGGGAAGCGGACGAGACTGGCGGCGGCCGGCGCCAGCCCTCGTCCGGCTCCTCCTCGCGGGCGAAGATCTCGTCGGGCGACTCCGGGTAGCGGGCCATGTCAGCGCAGCCTGTCATGAAGTTGATGCGCCGCACTCAAAACAACGTCATCGCGAGCCGCGAAGCGGCGTGGCGATCCAGAATACCCGTTTCTGGATTGCCTCGTCGGCGTGCGCCTCCTCGCAATGACGTGCGGAGGCTTTGCTTCGACTTTATTTCCCACCGCTTCAGCGCGCTCCCTGCAGGGCGATGCGGCGGTTGTACCAGTTCATCACCGCCGAGATGGACAGGCTCACCGTCAGGTAGACGGCCATGATGATGGCGATGCCTTCGACCGCCTGGCCGGTCTGGTTGATGGAGGTGTTGGCGGCGCTGACCAGGTCGGGAAAGCCGATGGCGACCGCCAGTGACGAGTTCTTGGTCAGGTTCAGGTACTGGCTGGTGAGCGGCGGGATGATGACCCTGAGCGCCTGCGGCAGAACCACCAGCCTGAGCACCGTGCCCCGGTGCAGGCCCAGCGCCAGGCCCGCCTCGGTCTGGCCGTGGGAGACGGCGAGGATGCCGCCGCGGACGATCTCGGCGATGTAGGAGCCGGTGTAGACCACCAGGCCGACCAGCAGAGCCGCGAACTCCGGCGTGACCGCGACGCCGCCGGTGAAGTTGAAGCCCTGCAGCGCCGGGACGTCCATCGCCGTCGGCGCGCCGCCGACGAGGTAGCCGAGCAGCGGCAGGCCGACGATCATCCCGGCGCCGATCCAGCCGCGGGGCAGGATTCGCCCGGTTCGGTCCTGGACGCGCTTGGCCCAGCGCGAGAACAACCAGGCGCCGACGACCCCGAGCACGAGGCCCACGCCGGCGTAGAGATAGGCCGGGTCCGCGACCGGCACCGGCACGCGCATCCCGCGGTTGCTCAAGAACACGCCCGGGACCGGGTTGAGCGCCTGGCGGGGGCTCGGCAGCGCCTCGGTGATCAGGGTGTACCAGAAGAACAGCTGGAGCAGCACCGGCACGTTGCGCAGGGTCTCGACGTAGAGGGTGGCGAGCCGCGCCACCAGCCAGTTGCGCGACAGCCGGGCGACCCCGGCGACGGTGCCGAGAATGGTGGCCAGCACCACGCCGAGCGCGGACACCAGCAGGGTGTTGAGCAGGCCGACCAGCAGGGCGCGGAAATAGGTGTCGGCCGGGCTGTAGTCGATCAGGGTTTCGCTGACGTCGAAGCCGGCCTCGCGGCCGAGGAAGCCGAAGCCAGTGGCGATGTTGCGGCGTTCCAGGTTGTCGAGGGTGTTGCCGACCAGGTAGGCGCCGAGCAGGACGACGCCACCCAGCACCAGGAGCTGGTAGAGGACCGCCCGCACCCGCCGGTCGTTCCACCAGGCGCCCGACCGCCGCTGGACGGGCTGGCGGCCGGGAAACGCGGGCAATCCGTTGGAAGCTGCCATGGCTGGATCCTGCGCCGGGCGCGATGAGGGGCGGGCTAGAGCAGCTGTTGACGGCATCGGCCCAGAGCAACAACGCTGTCATTGCGAGGAGGCGAAGCCGACGTGGCAATCCACTGCCCAAGGTACTGGATCGCCACGCCGCTTCGCGGCTCGCGATTGTCTGTTCCGCATTGGCTAGGATGAGCCTGTCCCGCAAGGGATGCGGTGGTCGGTGTAGGCCTACACCGACCACCGCGCGGATTGGTCGGC
>JAXMOZ010000099.1:0-9207 GCA_034382075.1 Rhodospirillales bacterium | reverse complement strand
TCCTCGACCTGATCTCGCTCGACTACCACGAGACCCTGAACGCCGGCGCCGGCGCGCAGGCCGAGGCCTTCAAGGACCAGTCGATGAAGCGCCACTGGGGCAGCTACGTCCTGATCCTCGACGGCTCCGTGCCGACCAAGGACGGCGGCATCTACTGCAAGATCGGCGGCGAGACCTACCTCGACCTGATCAAGCACGCCTCTGAAGGCGCCGGCGCCATCATCGCCATGGGTTCCTGCGCCGCCTGGGGCGGGATCCCGTCGAGCGGGCCGAACCCGACCATGGCCAAGGCGGCGCACGAGGTGTTGCCGGACAAGACCATCATCAACATCCCCGGCTGCCCGCCCAACGCCTACAACCTGCTGTCCACCGTCCTTTACCTGCTGACCTTCGGCAAGCCGCCCGACCTCGACGAAAAGAACCGGCCGAAGTTCGCCTACGGCCGGCTGATCCACGAGAACTGCGAGCGCCGGGCGCACTTCGACGCCGGCCGCTTCGCCCTCGAGTTCGGCGACCCCGGCCACCGGCAGGGCTGGTGCTTGTACAAGCTCGGCTGCAAGGGCCCGGAGACCTTCGCCAACTGCCCGGCGATCGGCTTCTACGACACCGGCGAGGGCGCCTGGCCGGTGGGCTGCGGCGCTCCCTGCTTCGGCTGCACCGAGCAGGGCGTGGGCTTCACCAAGCCGATCCACGCGCTTGCAGACGTCTTGACGCTGACGCCGCCCACGGCCTTCCCCCGGGTCGGCGAGCCGCGGGGTGACGGCATCACGCCCGGCGCCGCGGCTCTCGTCGCCGGCGTGGCCGGAGCCGCCCTCGGCGCCACCGCCGTGCTCGCCAGCCGGCTGGGCAAGGCCGCCCCGGCCGCGGAGCCGGCGGCAGAGGCGGACGAGACGCAGCAGCCCAAAAGCTGAGAGACGAGGTGGCACGCATGGGGCTCAACCGACGCAGCTTCCTTTCCGGCATCGCGGCGAGTGGCGCCGCCGCCGGGATCGGCGCCACCGCGCCAGCGCCGGCCAGCGCCGAGGGCCTCGACCGGGCGCCGAAGCCCAGGCTCCCCGATGCCCTCGGCCTGCTCTACGACTCGACGCTCTGCGTCGGCTGCAAGGCCTGCGTCGCCGGCTGCAAGAGCGCGAACGGGATGCCGCCGGAGATCTCCGCCGACCAGACGGTGTGGAACGAGGGCACCTGGGACACCGCCAAGGGGCTTTCGGCCAAGACGCTGAACGTGATCCGGGTCTACCAGCACGGCAGCGTCGAGGAGAAGGACCGCGAGGAGGACGGCTTCGCCTTCATCAAGCGGCAGTGCCTGCACTGCGTCGACCCGTCGTGCGTCTCCTGCTGCCCGGTCTCGGCGATGATC
The DNA here is from genome assembly GCA_034382075.1 of Rhodospirillales bacterium. GTDB lineage: Bacteria > Pseudomonadota > Alphaproteobacteria > Rhodospirillales > Defluviicoccaceae > JAEULH01. Next base: position 7,847 of record JAXMOZ010000099.1, on the reverse strand, counting down.
AAGGACCCGGTGACGGGGATCGTCCGCAACGACCCGGCGCGCTGCATCGGCTGCCGCTATTGCGTCTTCGCCTGCCCGTTCCAGGTGCCGAAGTACGAACTGGACCGAGCGGCAGGCAAGATCCGCAAGTGCGAGCTCTGCAGCCACCGGCTGGCGGAAGGCGAGCTTCCCGGCTGCGTCGAGGCCTGTCCCACCGGCGCCACCCTGTTCGGCCGGGTCGACGACCTGCACGCCGAAGCGAAGCGGCGGATCGAGCTCGAACCCGGCGACAGCTACACCTATCCCCGCGGCGACATCAGCGGCAAGTATGGCCCCGACACCCCGCCGCACGAGAAGATCGTCGAGGCCGTCTACCGCAAGGAGATCTACGGCGAGGCGGTCCTCGGCGGGACGCAGACGCTGTACCTCTCGGCGGTTTCCTTCGACAAGCTGGGCCTGCCCTACGGCAACGTCCCCGATCATTCCTACGCCACCGAGACCGAGGGCGTTCAGCACTTCATCTACCAGGGGATGATTGCGCCGGCGGCGGCGCTGACCGGGCTGATCCTGATCGCCCGGCGCAACTTCGACAAGCACCACCCGCCCGAGGAGTTCGAGCGGGAAGAACGCTCGGCAAAGGACGAGGAGAAGGGAGGGCACGATGTCGGCGCATGAGCATGCCCCGGTGGGCGGCAGGGTCGTCACCGGGCCGTTCATCGCCCTGCTGGTGATCCTGTTCATCGCCGTCGTGGTGCTGACCCAGCGCTTCGCCTTCGGCCTCGGCGCGGTGACCAACCTGAGCGACGGCTACCCCTGGGGGATCTGGATCGCCGTCGACCTGATCATCGGCACCGCGTTGGGCTGCGGCGGCCTGGTGATGGCGCTGTTGGTCTACATCCTCAACAAGGGCGAGTACCACCCGCTCGCCCGCGCCGGGCTGATGACCAGCCTGTTCGGCTACACCCTCGGCGCCCTGGCGGTGCTGATCGACCTCGGCCGCTACTGGCAGGGCCACAACATCATGCTGCCGTGGCTGTGGAACCCGAACTCGGTCCTGCTGGAAACGGCGCTCTGCATCTTCGTCTACATCGTCGTGCTGTCGATCGAGTTCGCTCCTGCGGTCTTCGAGCGCTTCGGCATGAACGAGGCGCGCCGGCGGCTGCACAAGATCCTGTTCGTCTTTACCGGCTTGGGCGTGCTGCTGCCGATGATGCACCAGTCGTCCATGGGCACCGTGGTCGTGCTCCTCGGCTACAAGCTCTCGCCGTTGTGGCAGTCGCACATGCTGACGCCGTTGTTCCTGATCACCGCCTTCACCATGGGCTTCGCCGTGGTCGCCTTCGAGTCGGTGCTGTCGTCGGTGAGCCTGCGCCGCCCGTTCGACACGGAGATCCTGAGCAAGCTCACAGGGATCATGGCCTGGCTGATGCTGGGGTTCATGGTGGTGCGCTACGGCGACGTGATCCGCCTCGGCGCCCTGCCGCTGGCCTTCGCCGGCGGCGTCAAGGCGCTGTCGTTCTGGATCGAGTTCTTCCTTGGCGCGGCTGCGGTCATCCTCCTGCTGCCCAAGGCCAACCGGTCGAGCCCGCGGCTGATCTTCCTCGGCGCCCTGGCGATGCTGCTCAACGGCGCCCTCTACAGGCTGAACTGCTACCTGATCGGCTTCGATCCCGGCGACGGCTGGAGCTACTTCCCCTCGCTGGGCGAGGTGCTGGTCACCCTTGGCATCTTCGCCCTGGAGATCATGCTCTACCTGATGGTGGTGAAGCTGTTCCCGGTGCTGCACGCGGCTCGCCGCGAGGCCCGGGCCGCGGCGGCGTGAGCCGATAACGACAACACGCTCGGAAGAGGGACTTCATGCGCATCACCGTCGACCCGATCACCCGCATCGAAGGGCATCTGCGCATCGACTGCGAGGTCGACGGCGGCAAGGTCACCAACTCCTGGTCCTCGGGGCAGATGTGGCGGGGGATCGAGACCATCCTTACCGGGCGCGACCCCCGCGACGCCTGGATCTTCGCCCAGCGCATCTGCGGCGTCTGCACCACGGTGCACGCGGTGGTCTCGGTCCGGGTGGTCGAGAACGCCCTGGGCATGGAGATCCCGCGCAACGCCCAGTACATCCGCAACCTGATCATCGGCGCGCACAGCGTCCACGACCACATCGTCCACTTCTATCAGCTCTCGGCGCTGGACTGGGTCGACATCGTTTCGGCGCTCCAGGCTGATCCCAAGGCCGCGGCAGCCCTGGCGCAGAGCCTGTCCGACTGGCCCGGCAACAGCGTCGAGGAGTTCACCCGCACCCAGGCGCGGCTGAAGGCGTTCGTCGAGACCGGCCAGCTCGGCGTCTTCGGCAGCGGCTACTGGGGCCACCCGGCGATGAAGCTGCCGCCGGAGATCAACCTGCTGGCCGTCGTCCACTACATGCAAGCGCTCGACTACCAGCGGAAGGCGAACCAGATCGTCGGCATCCTGGGCTCGAAGACGCCGCACATCCAGAACTTGGCCGTCGGCGGCGTCGCCAATCCGATCAACCCGGACAGCCAGTCGACGCTGACCCTTGAGCGGCTGTTCAAGGTCAAGGCGCTGATCGACGAGGTCGCCGCCTTCGTCAACCAAGTCTATCTCGTCGACGTCGCCGCCATCGGCGCGCTCTACGCCGATTGGACCGGCTACGGCGCCGGGGTGACCAACTACCTCTCCGTCCCGGACATGCCGGTGGACACCAAGGGGACCGAGTTTGCCTTGCCCGGAGGGTACATCCCCGGCGGCGACGTCTCCGCCTTCCGCCGGATCGAGGGCTACGCCGACGGCTACTTCGAGAAGGGGGTGAAGGAGAGCGTCAAGCACGCTTGGTACAGCGGCGACGGCGGCCCGCTCCATCCCTACGACGGCGAGACCAACCCGCAGTACACCGACTTCCAGGACGAGGGGAAGTACTCCTGGGTCAAGGCGCCGACCTTCTACGACGAGCGCGCCCAGGTCGGCCCGCTGGCCAACGTGCTCGCCATGTACGTCGCCGGCCACGAGCCGACCAAGCGCCATCTCGAACGGCTGATCGCCATCGCCTCGAAGGTTGCGGGCAGCGAGATCCCGCTCGCCGCGCTGCACTCCACCATCGGCCGCCACGCCGCCCGGGCGGTGCGCTGCGCCGTGCTGCAGGAGACCCTGGCCGACCAGTGGCAGCTGCTCATGGCCAACATCGGCAAGGGCGACTTCGACACCTTCAACCGGCCGATGTTTCCCAAGGGCGAGATCCGCGGCTTCGGCTACCACGAGGCGCCGCGCGGCGTGCTGTCGCATTGGGCGGTGATCAAGAACGGCAAGATCGCCAACTATCAGGCGGTGGTCCCCAGCACCTGGAACGCCGGGCCGCGGGACGAGACCGACGCGCTCGGCCCCTACGAGGCCTCGCTCATCGGTAACCCGGTCGCCGATCCGGAGAAGCCGCTGGAGGTGATCCGCACCGTCCACTCCTTCGACCCGTGCCTCGCCTGCGCCATCCACATGCTGGACACCGACCGGCGGCAACTGGTTCGGGTCAAGGCGCTGTGAGGTGGAACCGACCGGATCGAGCCCTCAACCTCCCGCTTCGCGGGGCGCACCGCGTGCGGTGCGCCCTCTCCCACGGCTTCGCCGCGGGCGAGGGCAGGTGGGCGACGATCATCGGGGCGCAGCTCCCTCTCCCGCGCGCGGGACGCGCAAGCGGGAGAGGGTCGGGGTGAGGGCATCTTCTGGTCTTCATGGTGCTCCGCCGCCCGGCGGGCGCGATGGTGAGATGAGGCGGTGAAGAACGCCGTGGACGAGGAGCGGCCGGTGGGGACGCCGTTGCCGGACGAGCGGGCCAGCACGCTCGTTCTCGGGCTTGGCAATATCCTGTTGTCGGACGAGGGGGTGGGGGTGCGCGCCGTCGAGGCGCTGATCGAGCAGGTGCCATTGCCGCCGGACGTGGAGGTCCTCGACGGCGGCACCTCGGGCATGGACCTGCTCGATCAGATGGCCGGGCGCGCACATCTCATCGTCGTCGACGCGGTGCGCACCGGCCGGCCGCCGGCCTCGGTGGTGCGCCTTGCCGGCGACGAGGTGCCGGCCTTCTTCTCCTCCAGGCTGTCGCCGCACCAGCTGGGCTTGAGCGACGTCCTGGCGGTGCTGCGGCTGATGGACGCGGCGCCCGGGCGCATCACCGTCATCGGCGTCGAGCCCGTCAGCCTCGACCTCGACCTGGCGCTGTCGCCCGCCGTCGCCGCCCGGCTGCCGGAGGTCGTCCGGATGATCCGCGCGGAGCTGGCCGAGCTACGGGGCTGACTGCTACACCTGAAGCTTCCGCTCCGGTCCCCCCATGTTCCCGACCCTGGCCAGGAGGAGGAGTAGATTGCCGACCTGATCGCCGCTTTCCGCCGTGGAGACGCATAGGGTCGTGCTGGACAGCTCCGTGTTGATCAGCGCCTTCCTAAAGCGGTTTGTGATCAGGTTGACGCACCGGCTTTCGCAACGCCGTCATCCCGAGCCGCGCAGCGGCGTGGCGATCCAGTTGAAGGAAAAATAGCACTGGATTGCCGCGTCGGCTTCGCCTCCTCGCAACGACAACATTCTTGTTCCGGTTCAACGCGACGCCAAGCTGCTCTCACGGGCGACCGGAGGCACCTCCTGTCGCTGGGCGGCTACGCCGGAGTGCGGATCATCTCCCCCAGGACGTTCTGCAACTCCTGGATGCGGAGAAGGCCGCTCCATGAGCAGCCTTCAGCGTCCCAACGAGCATCAGGGGTCGCGGCTGAGGCCCCTGTCGGCCAGCGTGCGCAGATAGTTCTGCCAGACGCGCTCCTGCTCGGCGCCCAGGCGGTAAAGGTAGTCCCAGGTGTAGAGCCCGGTGTCGTGCATGTCGTCGAAGCGGATGCGGATGGCGTAGCTGCCCACTGGCTCGACGCCGATGATGCCGACATGGCGGCGGCCGGCGACGATGGTCTTGGTGTCCGGCCCGTGCCCCTGGACCTCGGCCGAGGGGCTTTCGACCCTGAGGTACTCAGCCGGCAGGGCGAAACTGGTGCCGTCGTCGAAGTCGATCTCCAGCGTCTTGCTCTCCCGCTTCAGCCGGATTTCGGTCGGCTGGTGGCGGTTGCCGTAGCCCTGGTTCACGACGCAGCCGGGCCGGCCGGCGGGCTGGCGTCGATCGGCCGGGCCTCGTCGACCAGCATGATCGGGATGCCGTCGCGGATCGGATAGATCAGCCCGGCCTGCTCGCTGATCAGCTCCTGGCGCTCGGCGTCGTAGCGCAGCGGCCCCTTGGTCAGCGGACAGACCAGGATTTCGAGCAGCTTCGGATCAACCGTCTTCTTCTCCATCGCAGCCACCACCTCGACCCCCTCCGCGCAAAGATCAACCAAGCTCGAGCCAACTTCATCAGGGTGACGCACCAGAGCCCCAGTGGCGCTCTGCGCCTCGGCACCCCCTCATTCGTCACCCCCGGACGTGTTCCCGGGTCCAAGCAAGCACTGGAGCCGTGACGAGCACGGCCATGACGCCCCGAGACTCCTCTAGTGCCAGGCCTCCGGCGCCGGGCCATCGGTTTCGTGCAGCGCCATCTCGAACAGCGAGACCAGCAGCGCCGCCCGCTGCTCGGTGGTCTTGGACTCGAGCAGCGCCTGCTTCTCCCGCGTCTCCAGCGGGCACATCATCGCGAACGAAAGCACCAGCGCCTCGTCGGAAGCGTTGTCCACCGCGTTCCAGTCGCAGGAGATGTCTTTCAGCGCCAGGTAGCCCCGGGCCGAGGCCAGCAGCCGGGGACGGTCCACGCCGGCAGGCTCGTCCTCGCCCAAGTCGCCCAGGTAAGGTCCGTAGTCTGGCCGGACCCGGCGGAAGCCCTTGTGCAATTCTAGTTCCTCGCTGACGCGGAACCGGCACAGCCCACGCAGGGTGATCAGCAGGCGGTTGTCCTCGCCTTCGGCAAACGAGACGATCCGCCCGGCGCAGCCCACCGCGAACAGTTCGGCGTCGTCGGGGAGCGGGTGGGTCGGCGCCAGCCGCGGCTGGATCATGCCGATGATCCGGCCCTTGCCCAAGGCCTCGTCGATCATGTTGAGATAACGCGGCTCGAACACCTGCAGCGGCATGTGGCCGCGGGGCAGGAGGATCACCCCGTCCAGCGGGAAGATCGGCAGGATCGCCGGCAGCCGCCGGTCGGGTGCGGCCGCGTCGTCGAGGCTCATGAGAACAGGATCGTCGACAGCCGCCGCCTGGCCGCGACCGCCGTCGGATGGGAGAAGCCGAGAGCCTCGAAGATTTTCACCAGCTGCTTGCGCGCAGCCTCCTCGTTCCAGCTCCGGTCGGCGCGCACCAGCTCGAGCAGCTCGTCGATCGCGGCGTCCGCCTGCCCCTTGCCGTAGAGGGCGACGGCGAGATCGAAGCGCGCCTGCATGTCGCCCGGCCGCGCCGCCGCGGCCGCCCGCAGCTTGGCCGGATCGCCACTGTCCTTGCCCTGCTCGGCGAGCTCGACCGCGCTCAGCGCCGCCGCCACCTCCGGGTTCACCTTCACCTCGGGCGCGAGGCCGTCGATCAGCCGGCGGGCGGCGACGCTGTTCCCGGCGCCGACGTAGCTGCGGATCATCCCGGCCGTGGCCTTGGGGTTGCCGGGGTCCTGGGCCAGGACCGCGGAGAACAGCTTGGCCGCGCCCTTGAAGTCGTTGGCCGCGAGCGCCGCCGCGCCCTGCTCCAGCGCGTCGGCCAACGGGTCGGCGCCGCCGCCTGCGAGGGCGTCGATGAACGCCTTGAGCTTGCTTTCCGGCTGGGCGCCGACGAAGCCGTCCACCGGCTGGCCGCCGACGAAGGCGTAGACCGTCGGCACCGACTGGATCCGCAACTGCGTCGCCAGCGCCTGGTTCTCGTCGATGTTGATCTTCACCAGCCGGACGGCGCCGCGGGCCTGGCGAACCAGCTTCTCCAGCGCCGGCGTCAGCGTCTTGCACGGGCCGCACCAGGGCGCCCAGAAATCGACGATCACCGGCCGGTCCATCGACGCGGTCATGACGTCGGCGGCGAAGCTTTGGGTCGTGCCGTCCTTGATGACGTCGGCCGCCACGTCGGCGGCGGCTGCGCCCTTGCTGGAACCGAAGATCATGACGCTGGCCGTCTCGGCGGAAGGTTGCGAATGCTGCAGTCATACATGGCGGCGCGCTCCCGTTTGCTCAAGTTCTCCGCCCGGATCCGGCGACAACGTCTCGATCCGCGGCTCGTGGCCGCAGGAGCGAACAAACACCAGCAGGTCGTCCGCCGCAATGGCCGTCGTCGCGGTGTTGACCAGCGGGTGGAAGTTCAGGGGAGACAGCGCCAGAAGCTCCGCGTCGAGGACCACCCGCACCCGCGCCTCGCGGTCGTTGATCAGCGCGAACGGGGTGACCGAGCCGGGCTCGACGCCGAGGACCTCGCGAAGCCTCTCGGGCGAGGCGAACGACAGGGGTGCCGAGCCGATCCTCGGCCGCAGCGCCTTCAGGTCGACGCGGCAGTCCTCGTGGGCCACGATCAGCCAGAGGACCCCCCTCTTGTCCTTGAGGAACAGGTTCTTGCTGTGGCCGCCCGGCAGCTCGCCGCGCAGCGACTTGCTTTCGGCGACGGTGAACAGGGGCGGGTGGCGCACGGTCTTCGTCTCGATGCCGAGCGCGCCCAGCCGCGCCATCAGGGCTGCCTCTTCCGGCGTCATGGCCGCACTCTAGCCGCGGGCACCGGCGGGTCAAGGCAGCCGCCGCTTGGCAGACGCCCGGCAGTCGTCCGGCGGTTCTCAGGCCTTGCGAGCCGCCGCGCCCACCGCCGTCGGAAACGACGCTGGCGCAACGGCGATGAGCCTTGCAAAGCCATCGTCATCACTTAATATCCGGCCG
>JAXMOZ010000098.1:0-9377 GCA_034382075.1 Rhodospirillales bacterium | reverse complement strand
ATGTTTAGCCTTTGTTTCCCTGAGCCCGCCGATCCACGTGTTGATCCGAGGGTCACAGGGGGCTGTACTGTATATCAATTGGGGCAAGCGGCTGACCAGCATTATCAGCCGCTGAGCGTGAAATTTCGCACCGCTTCCCCCGCCCGGTCCACTCCCGCTCCACCAGGGGCTTTGATGCCCCGGCGGATCACGTTGAGCGCATCGTTCGATGCTGATAGCGTGCGTTGCGGTAGCACCTCGCGAGGATCCGGTGATGCGGACGACCGTGGCTCTCGATGACGACCTGCTCGCCAAGGCCGAAGCGTTCACCGGCCTGAAGGAGAAGTCCGCGCTCATACGGGAAGCCCTGAAGGCCCTGATCGAGCGCGAGAGCGCGCGCCGGCTGGCCCGGCTCGGTGGCAGCGAGACCGACGTTGCCGTCGCGCCCCGCCGCCGGCCGGAGCCTGAGTGATCCTCGTCGACACCTTTGTCTGAGTGGGGCACCTGCGGGTCGGCGAGGCCACGCTCGCGGCGGTGCTCGAGGCCGGTCAGGTGCTGGTGCATCCCTTCGTGATCGGCGAGCTGGCTCAAGGTGTGATCAGATCGAAGCGAGAAACCTGTGGCGCCTCGCGGCCCGCGCGTGGTTCCTAACGTCATGGCCGTACTCGTTACGGCCATCCAGGCCTTTAACTGGACCCCCGGAACAAGTCCGGGGGTGACGATGAGCTAGTTTTCCGGCGGACCGCCGGGTCCTCGATCTGGACGCACGACAGACGTCTCGCCGCCGTTGCGAAACGCCTGGGTCTGGCGGCGACGCTCCCGCCGGCGGGGTTCGAGGAGGCGTAGGGTCATCTGCGTCGACCGGGGCTCGCTCGCCTTTCTTTACATTGTAGACATGGCCGGCGATCAACGGCCTGCTTCGACGCACGCCGCCCGCTCCACCAGCGCCTCCAGGGTCTCCAGCCGGTCGGCCTCGGCGGCCGGCTTGTCCCAGCGGATGCGGTGGACGCGGGGAAAGCGCATGGCGACGCCGGACTTGTGCCGGGTGGAGGCCTGAACGGCGTCGAAGGCGATCTCGAGGACCAGCGCCGGTGCGACCACCCGCACCGGGCCGAAGCGGTCGATGGTGTTCCTGCGGATCCAGCGGTCGAGCTCCACGAGCTCGGCGTCGGTGAAGCCGGAATAGGCCTTGCCCACCGGGACCAGTTCGGCGGATCCGGCGGCCTCGGCGCTGCCGTTTCGCCAGCAGCCGAAGGTGTAGTCCGAGTAGAACGACGAGCGCTTGCCGTGGCCGCGCTGGGCGTACATCAGCACGCAGTCGGCGGTGAGCGGATCGCGCTTCCACTTGAACCACGGCCCCTTCGGCCTGCCGGCCATGTAGGCGCTGTCGCGGCGCTTGAGCATCAGCCCTTCGATCCCCGAGGCGCGGGCGCCGGCGCGGATCGAGGCGAGCCCCGCCCAGCCGGCGAAGTCGACCATGGGCGAGAGGTCCATCCGCGGCGGGCGAACCCTCTCGAACCAGCGCTCCAGCCTGAGCCGGCGTTCGGTGAAGGGGAGGGGGCGCAGGTCCTCGGTCCCGTCGAAGAGGATGTCGTAGAGGCGCACGTGCGCCGGGTATCTCGTGAGCATCGTCCGGCTCACCGCCTTGCGGCCCAGCCGCTGCTGCAGGTCGTTGAACGGCGCCACCTCGCCGTCGCGCACGACCAGCAGCTCGCCGTCCAGGGTCGCCTCGAAGCCGACGCCGGCCAGGACGTCGGGGAGCACGTCGGGGAAGCTCGCGGCGATGTCGTCGCCGGTGCGCGAGAACAGCCGCGCCTCGCCGGCTTTCGCGGCGATCTGCACGCGGATGCCGTCCCACTTCCACTCGCAGGCGTAGGCCGCCGGGTCGAGCCGCGGCAGCTCCGCTTCGTCCAGCGGGTTCGCCAGCATCAGCGGGCGAAAGCCGATGCAGGTTCCGACGTCCGGCCTCGCTCCCCGCCCTTCGATCCAGGCGAACAGCTCCAGGTACGGGGGCTTCAGCCCGTGCCAAAGCTCCTCCACCTCGTCGAGGGGCACCTTGCCGTAGACGGCGATCGCCGTTTTCGCCAGCCGCGCCGAGACGCCGACGCGCAGGCCGCCGGTGATCAGCTTCAACAACGCGAAGCGGCCGCTGGCATCCAGCGCGTCCAGCCAACCCTCGACCAGGCTCGGGACCCGGCTTCGCGACGACGCCGCCAGGGTCTCCACCACCTCGGCCAACGCCGGCGGTTCGGCGGCAGCCTCCGCGGTCGGCCAGATCAAGGCAGCGGTCTCGGCCAGGTCGCCGACGAAGTCGTAGGACATGGCGAACAGCACCGGATCGACCCGGGCCTCGACGAGGCCGCGGATCAGCGCCGGCTTCGCCTCGGCGAACGTGAGCGTGCCGGTCAGCGCCGCCAAGCCGTAGCCGCGGTGCGGATCGGCTTCCTGGGCGAAATAACGCCCCATCAGCCTCAGCTTGGCGTTGCGCTGGGGAGCGAAGGCCAGAGACTCGAGGAGGTCGGCGAAGGCTTTCACTCGCCCCCGTCCTCGCCCTCGTAGCCGACCAAGGCCAGGGCGCGGGCGCGCAAGCCCCTGCCGCTGGCGTAGTGCACCAGCGCCTCCTCGGCGCCGTGGGTCACCAGCACCTCCGGCGCGCCGACGTCGTCCAGCGTCGCCACAAGCTCGTCCCAGTCGGCGTGGTCGGAGATGGCCAGCGGCAGCTCGACCCCTCGCTGGCGCACCCGCTGGCGGATCCCCATCCACCCCGAAGCCATGCCGGTCAAAGCCTCGGGGAACGCGCGAGCCCAACGGTCGGCCAGAGCCGAAGGCGGGCAGAGCACGATCTCGCCGGCCAGCTCCTTTCGCGCCGCTCCGGCCGCCTGGCGCAGCTCGCCCAGCTCCAGGCCGAGGCGGGCGTAGAGGCTGCAGAGCGCAACGAGGCCGCCGTGCAGCCAGATCGGCCGGTCGTAGCCCGCCTCCCGCAGCAGCATGATCAGCCGCTGACACTTGCCCAGCGCGTAGACGCCGATCAGGTGGGCGCGGTCGGGGAAGGTGCGAAGCGAGGTCAGCAGCCGTTGGACCTCATGCTCCGCCGGCGGATGGCGGAACACGGGCAGGGCGAAGGTCGCCTCGGTGATGAAGACGTCGCAGGGCACCACCTCGAAGGCGGCGCAGGTGGGGTCTGCCCTGCGCTTGTAATCGCCGGAGACGACGACGCGGGCGCCGGCATGTTCGATGACCACCTGGGCGCTGCCGAGGATATGCCCGGCCGGGGCGAAGCGGACGGTGACGTCGCCGACCCGCCGCGCCTCGCCATAGCCGAGCTCCTCGATGGCGCCGCAGCCGTTGCCGTAGCGCGCGCGCATGATCTCGGCCGTCTGGGGCGTCGCCAGCACGCTGGCGTGCCCCGGGCGGGCGTGATCGGCATGGCCGTGGGTCACGACCGCGCGGTCGGCGCCGCGGTGCGGGTCGATGAAGAACCGCCCCGGCTCGCACCAGAGGCCCGAGGGCGTGGGCTTGAGCCAGTCCGCGACCGTGATCGTTCCACCTTCGTTCATGAAGTCCCGCCTGTTGGAGCCAGGATCGACCAAGGGCCGGGCTCGCCTCATCGGCGCGCTGACATGGCCGCGCCCAGGGTTATGTATTGCCTCATGAGCACGGAGCTACCCGCCCGCTTCCGAGACTGGTTCGCCTTCCGCGGCTGGCGGGCGTACGACCACCAGGTTTCGATGATCGAGGCGGCAAGGCAAGGTCGCCACGCCCTGCTGGTCGCCCCGACCGGTGGCGGCAAGACGCTGGCGGGGTTCCTGCCGTCGCTGATCGACTTGGCCCGGACCGACGCGGAAGGGCTGCACACGCTCTACATCTCGCCGCTGAAGGCGCTGACCGTCGACGTGCACCGAAACCTCGAGCAGCCGATCGCCGAGATCGGGCTTGGCGTGCGAGCCGAGACGCGGACCGGCGACACGCCGCAGGGCAAGCGTCAGCGGCAGCGGACGCGCCCGCCGCAGCTCCTGATGACGACGCCGGAGTCGCTGGCGCTGCTGCTCTCCTACCCGGACGCGGCGCGGCTGTTCGCCGACCTTCGCTGCGTCATCATCGACGAGCTGCACGCCCTGGCGGGGAGCAAGCGCGGCGACCTGCTGGCGCTGGGGCTGGCCCGGCTGCAGACGCTGGCGCCCGGATGCCGGCGGGTGGGCCTGTCGGCGACGGTGGCCTTTCCGGCGGCGCTGCGGGCGTGGCTGTCGCCGCTGGCGGACGGCGGCGAGGTGCTCGTGGTTCGCGGCGAAGCCGGCCCTGCTGCGAAGATCGAGATCCTGACGGCGGAAGCGCGGATCCCGTGGTCCGGGCACATGGCGGTGCACGCCCTGCCGCTGGTCTATGCGGAGATCTGCAAGGCGCAGACGACCATCGTCTTCGTCAACACCCGGGCGCAGGCCGAGATCTGCTTCCAGCAGCTCTGGCGGCTGAACGACCTGAACCTGCCGATTGCGCTCCACCACGGCAGCCTGGCGCCGGAGCAGCGGCGCAAGGTCGAGGCGGCGATGGCCGCGGGAAAGCTGCGCGCGGTGGTGGCCACCTCGTCGCTGGATCTCGGCGTCGATTGGGCGGCGGTCGACCTGGTCGTCCAGATTGGCGCGCCCAAGGGGGTGAGCCGGCTGGTCCAGCGCATCGGCCGCGCCGGCCACCGGCTCGACCGCACCAGCCGGGCGATCCTGGTTCCGGCGAACCGGTTCGAGCACCTGGAGTGCCGGGCGGCGCTGCAGGCGGTGGCAGACGGCGACCTCGACGGCGAGCCGCCGCCCGCGGGCGGGCTGGAGGTGCTGGCCCAGCACATCCTCGGCTGCGCCTGCGCCACGCTGTTCGAAGCCGACGCGCTTTACGCCGAGGTGCGCCGGGCGGCGCCCTACGCCGGGCTGAGCCGCGAGGATTTCGACGAAACCCTGCGCTTCGTCGAAAGCGGCGGCTACGCGCTTGCCGGCTACGAGCGCTACCACCGCCTCGCCCGGCGCGCCGACGGCAGCTACCGGGCCGCCTCGCCGCGGGTGGTCCGCCAGTACCGGATGAACGTCGGCACCATCGTCGAGGCGGTGACGATGCGGGTGCAGCTCAAGCGCGGCCGGGTCCTGGGCGAGGTGGAGGAGTTCTTCATCCAGGGCCTGCAGCCGGGCGATACCTTCGTCTTCTCCGGCGAGGTCCTGCGCTTCGAAGCCGTCCACGAGACGACGGCGGTGGTGACGAGGGCCGCCGGCGCCGAGCCGAAGGTCCCAGCCTATGCCGGCGGCAGGTTGCCGCTTTCGACCCATCTCGCCGACCGCGTTCGGGCGATGCTCGCCGACCCTTCCGGGTGGGGGGATCTGCCGGCGGAGGTCGGCGAGTGGCTGAGGCTGCAGCGGGGTCGCTCGGTGGTGCCGGAGGCCGGCCAGCTTCTCGTCGAGATCTTCCCCCGCGGCGGCAAGGTCTTCCTCGTCGCCTGTTGCTTCGAGGGTCGCAACGTCCACCAGACGCTGGGCGTCCTGCTCACCCGGCGGATGGAGCGGGCCGGGCTCGGCCCGCTCGGTTTCGTCGCCACCGACTACGTGCTCGCCACCTGGAGCGTCCGCGCGCCGGCTTCGGACGAGGAGGTTGCGGCGCTGTTCGACCAGGACATGCTGGGCGACGACCTGGAGGCATGGATGGACGAAAGCTCGGTGATGAAGCGGACCTTTCGCGCCGTCGCCGTCATCGCCGGGCTGATCGAGCGCCGCCACCCCGGCCAGGAAAAGACCGGCCGGCAGGTCACGGTGAACTCGGACCTGATCTACAACGTGCTCCGCCGTTACGAACCGCGCCACGTGCTGCTTCGTGCCACCCGCGAGGACGCCGCCCGCGGCCTCGCCGACCTCGGCCGCCTCGCCGCCATGCTGGCCCGCATCCAGGGCAGCATCGCCGTGCGCAGGCTGCGCAGGGTGTCGCCGCTGGCGGTGCCGGTGCTTCTCGAAATCGGCCGGGAGCAGGTGTACGGCGAGGCCGTGGACGAGCTCCTCGACCTTGCCGCCCAGGACCTGATCGAGGAGGCGACGGCGGAGGATGCCGGTGAGCCGGCGCAGCCGGGCAGGCTGGCGCGGGCATGAGCCAGGCGCGGTTTTCGTTCCGCGGGATGGAGGTGGTCGCCTGCCCGTCCGGCGGCCTGTACATCCCGGCGTTCGGCACACTCGCCGCCGCCGATCTGCACCTGGAGAAGGGCTCGGCCTGCGCCCGGCGCGGGCGGCTGCTGCCGCCCTACGACAGCCGCGCCACCCTTGCGGCGCTCGCCGACGCCATCGCGAGGTTCCAGCCGAGCCGGGTCGTTTGCCTCGGCGACAGTTTCCACGACAAGGGCGGGACCGACAGGCTCGACGACGCGGCCGTCGGCTTCTTGCGCCAGCTTGCCGCGTCGCGCGACTGGGTGTGGATCGCCGGCAACCACGATCCGGCGCCGCACGGCCTCGGCGGCCGCTGCACCGGCGAGCTCAGGGTCGGCCCGTTCGTGTTCCGCCATGCGGCGCGCGAGGACACGGAGCCCGGCGAGATCTCCGGGCACTTTCATCCCAAGGCGACGGTGGCGACAGCTGGGCGCCGCTTTACCGGCCGCTGCTTTGCCGGCAACGGCCGCCGGCTGATCCTGCCGGCGTTCGGCGCCTACGCCGGCGGCCTGGACGTCTTCGCGCCGGCGCTATCGGCGCTGCTGGCAGTCGATTTCACCGTCCACCTGATCGGCCGCTCGCGGGTGCACGCCTTCCCGGCCGCCGGCCTGGTCGGCGCGAAGCCGGGCTTCTAGTGTACTGCGTGGTCACGTCTAGACAGGAACGCCGTCATTGCGAGGAGGCGAAGCCGACGCGGCAATCCAGTGCCCGAGAGACTGGATCGCCACGCCGCTGCGCGGCTCGCGATGACGCTGCTGGGTTAAGGAGTGCTCCGTAGCGCCAACCCCATCGCATCGAGCGCTATGCCCGCCGCCTGGTCCCGGCGTTGATCTCTGCGGCGATGTCGCGGCTGAGCTCGCCCAAGAGCCGGCTCATGGCGCCGGCAATGGCCGCATACTCCAACGGCACGTCCTCGGCGCGGAACCCGGACCGGCGCATGGCGAGCAACCTGCGGCCGCTGTCGCCGAGGATCGTCCAGCGCGCCAGCAGGACGACGTCGCCGCTGGCATCGCGCTCGAAGTTGATGATCTCGACCGCGACTTCCCGATCCGTCGCGACATTGGAGGGGATGGTGGTGATGCGGTCCGTGGGGATCAGCATCGACAGGTTCTCGGTCAGGACGCTGGTGATGTTGGCCGAGAGCGGCGCCGCCCACTCGTTGAACTTGGCCAGGGCGAGTTCGTTGTCCGTCTCGCGGGTGACGATGACGTTGTGGTTGAGGTAGTCGGGCAGCCGCACCGGGACGACGCCGATCATGGGTCCGCCGCTCGTCCGCGGAGCCTCGGTCTGCGCCTGGGGCAGGGCGGTCAGCACGAAGAAGTTGGTGGGCTCCCGCTCCGCGTTGAACGGGTTGGAGCAGGCGGCGGCCAGCGCCACGGCAATGGCCAGGGCGGCGGCCCTGGCAAAGGGGGCGGTGCTCATCTTCAACGCGCTCCTCCCGGCCGGGTGCGGCCGAACAGCAGTGAATTTGGATCCCGGGCGATGGTGTCGCTCAGGTTGCGCATGGACCGCGCCGCGGCCGTGACCTCGCGGAGCGCGTTCGACATGTCGAACACGACCGGAGAGTTCGGCTGAACCAGCGAATTCGCCGAGCCCATGGTCTGCTCGGCGCGGCTGGCCGCCCGCTCCAGCGCCACCAGTGCCCGCTGCGCGTCGGCAAGGGTGGCGCGGCCCTGGGCCAGCGTTTCCTCCACGGTTCCCGAGGAGGCGTTCAGCCGGTCCAGTACCGGCGTCAGTTCCTCGTCCACGGTGGCGCTGAGGCGCTTCACGTTGACCAGGGTAGCGTTGAGGTTGGGCACCACCTCGGCCAGCTGCGGGTTGTTGATGACCGCGGTCATGCTGTTGATGGCGGTGCGAACGTCCTCGAGGATCTGGTCCAGCGGCAGGCGGGAGATCTTCTGGATGACGGTCTGCAGCGTCTCCTGCACCGCTTCGATGGTCGAAGGCTGGGTCGGGATCACCACCCGGTCCTCGTACAGGTTCTTGAAGGCGCTGGCAGGAGCTGGGTTGGGGAAGAAGTCGAGGTTCACCGCCATCTGCCCGGTGACCAGGCTGGAAACCGAAAGCTGCGCCCGCATGCCGCGCTCGATGAGCTGCTTCAGCCCGGCGCCTTCGCGTGGCACGTCGTCCGAGGTCTCGCCGATCGGCCTCACCTGGCTCGGCTCGATCACCCCGAACACCGGGATGCGGATGTCCTGCTTCCCCAGGTCGTAGCTGAGGAACACGTCGGTCACCTGGCCGACGCGGACGCCGCGGAAGGTGATCGGCGCGCCGGGCGAGAGCCCCGCCAGCGACCCCTCGAAATACATCACCACCGGCACCTGCCGGGTGAACAGCTTGCCGGCGCCGAGAATGATGATCGCCAGCAGCGCCAGCGCGATCGCGCCGAGAACGAAGGCGCCGATCATGGTCGGGCTCGCCCGCTTGCTCATGGTCTATCCCCGCGCATGTCGGTAGCGTCCGACGGTTCTTGTCCGCATGCTCGTCAGCTTCCGCCCTCTTCGGCTTCGCCCCTGGTCAGGAAGTTGCGCACTTTCAGCTCCGGACACTCGTTGACCAGCACCTTCGGATCGCCCTGGGCGATCATCGTCCGCGTGTCGGCGTCCAGGTAGACCGAGTTGTTGGCGATGACGAAGATGCTGGCGAGTTCGTGGGTGACGACGACGATGGTGGCGCCGAGGCTGTCGCGGAGCTCGAGGATCAGGTCGTCGAGCAGCCGCGAGCTGATCGGGTCGAGCCCGGCGCTGGGCTCGTCGAAGAACAGGATCTCCGGATCGAGCGCCATCGCCCGGGCGAGGCCGGCGCGCTTCTGCATCCCGCCGGAGATCTCCGACGGGTAATAGTCCTCGAAGCCGGCGAGGCCGACCAGGGCCAGCTTCAGCGAGGCCAGCTCGCGGATGTCCTTGGCGCTGAGGTCGGTGTACTCGCCGAGCGGCAGGGCGATGTTCTCCGCCAGGGTCATCGAGCTCCACATCGCGCCCTTCTGGTAGAGGACGCCGGTGCGGCGCAGGATCTTCTCCCGGTCGGCATCGGTGCCGTCCCACAGGCTCTGGCCGTAGTAGAGCACCCGGCCCTTGGCCGGCGCCTTCAGCCCGATGAGGTGGCGCAGCAGCGTGCTCTTGCCGCAGCCGCTGCCGCCCATGATCACGAAGATGTCGCCGCGGTTGACGGTGAAGCTGAGGTCGCGCTGCAGCACGAAGCTGCCGTAGGCCATGGTCAGGTTCTCGACCACGA
>JAXMOZ010000097.1:0-9707 GCA_034382075.1 Rhodospirillales bacterium | reverse complement strand
TGAGCAAGACCTACTCGATGCCGGGCTGGCGGATCGGCTTCGCCTGCGGCAACCAGCGGCTGATCTCGGCGCTGGCCCGGTTCAAGTCCTACGTCGACTACGGCGCCTTCACGCCGATCCAGGTGGCCGCGAGCGCCGCGCTCAACGGCAACCAGGCCTGCGTCGCCGAGACCCGCGAGCGCTACCGCGCGAGGCGCGACGTGCTCATCTCCGGGCTCCGGCAGGCCGGCTGGGACGTTCCGCCGCCGCCCGCGACCATGTTCGCCTGGGCGCCGATCCCGCCGGCCTTCGCCCACTTGGGCTCGCTCGAGTTCGCGAAGATGGTCCTGCAGGAGGCCAAGGTCGCGGTCGCTCCGGGCATCGGCTTCGGCGAGCATGGCGACGGCCACGTCCGCTTCGCCCTGGTGGAGAACCAACAGCGGATCCGCCAGGCGCTTCGCAACATCAAGTCCTTCCTCGCCCGCTACCACAACGTCATCGAGCGCAGCGAGAAGAAGGCGCAGGCGGCCCTCTAGGCAATGGCCGCGGGGACGGGACGAAAGCAGGCGATGAGCGAGCCGTTGCGGGTGGCAATTGCCGGGCTCGGCACCGTCGGCAGCGGCACGGTGAAGCTCCTGCAGCAGAACGCAGAAGCTCTGGCCGGGCGCTGCGGCCGCGCCATCGAGATCACCGCCATAGCCGACCCCGACCGGCGCGACCGCGGCTTTCCGGTCGACGGCTACCGCTGGTACGACGATGGCGTCGCCATGGCCCGCGAGGCCCCGGCGGACGTCGTCGTCGAGCTGATCGGCGGCTCGGAAGGTCCGGCGCGCCGCGTCGCCGAAGCGGCGCTGGCGGCGGGCCGCCACCTGGTCACGGCGAACAAGGCGTTGATCGCCCACCACGGCCTCGAACTGGCCCGCGCCGCCGAGGCGGCCCAGGTCCACCTCGGCTTCGAGGCCGCGGTCGCGGGCGGCATCCCGATCATCAAGAGCATCAAGGAGGGGCTTGCCGGCAACCGCTGCTCGCGCGTCTACGGCATCCTTAACGGCACCTGCAACTTCATCCTCACCGCCATGCGCGAGGGCGGCCGCGAGTTCCAGGAAGTCCTTTCCGAGGCGCAGGTGCTGGGCTACGCCGAGGCCGATCCCACCTTCGACGTCGACGGGATCGACACCGCGCACAAGCTCGCCATCCTCGCCACCGTCGCCTTCGGCTGCCGGCCCGACCTCGGCGCCGTCCATGTCGAGGGGATCCGCCACATCTCGCCGGTGGACATCGCCTTCGCCGAGGAGTTGGGCTACCGCATCAAGCTGCTCGGCATCGCCGCCTTGACCGAACAGGGCGTCGAGCGGCGGGTGCATCCCTGCATGGTCAAGGCCAGCGTCCCCATCGCCCATGTCAACGGCGTCTTCAACGCCGTGGTCGTCCATGGCGACTTCGTCGACACCGTGGTTCAGGTGGGCCGCGGCGCCGGCGAGATGCCGACCGCCTCCGCGGTCGTCGCCGACCTCGCCGACATCGCCTCGGGGCGCGCCTCGCCGGCCTTCGGCGTGCCGCTTGCGGCGCTCCAGGACCCGCCGGCGGTTGCCATGGGCCGCCACCGCGGCGCCTACTACGTCCGGCTGATGGTGCTGGACAAGCCCGGCGTGTTTGCCGACATCGCCGGCATCCTCCGCGACAACAGCGTCTCGATGGAGGCGGTGCTGCAGCGCGCCCGTGCGCCCGGCGAGCCGGTGCCGGTTGTGTTGATCACCCATGAGGCCGAGGAGGCGGCGGTCACCGCTTCGCTTGCCCAGATCGGCCGGCTTTCCGCCTGCAGCGAAGAGCCGCGGATGATCCGCATCGAGCCTTTCTGAGCCGCGCGCGCCCGGGCTGCGCACCCTGCCGGCACGTCCATTCTCCGTCACCCCCGCGGACGTGTTCGACTTGTTCCCGGGGGTCCACGTGGATTGCCGCGACAAGCGCGGCAATGACGGCTGTGAATGTCAGTCGCGCGCGGCGCCTTCCCCGTCTCGTCACCCGTCCCCCGCGGACGCGTTGCGCGGGTCCACGGAAGCGAGCCGCGGCCCTGGCCGTGGATTGCCGCGACAAGCGCGGCAATGACGGCTGTGGATGGTATTCGTGCGCGGCGCCTTCCCGTCTCTTCACCCGTCACCCGCGCACGCGTCGCGCGGGTCCACGCGGCCCTCAGCTCATGGTGTTGTGGACATTGCAGGGTATAAACGGCATATTTGGTGCCATGAGCTCTCCGCACCCCCACTCCCGGTCATGATACCGTCGACCTCGCTGCTTGAGACCGAGGCGGGAGGCGACGCTGCCGTCCTCGGCGTCGAGCGCTCGCTCTGCGGCCGCCGCTGGCTGCTGCGCCCGGCCGACGACTGCCTGACGCGGGTCCTGGCCCAAACCCTGGACGTGCCGCCGCTGGTCGCCAGGATGCTGGCGGCCCGCGGCGTGGGCGCCGAGGCGGCAGCCGACTTCTGCGCCCCCACCTTGCGCCGGCTGCTGCCGGACCCGCGGCTGCTGCGCGACATGCCGCAGGCCGCCGAACGGGTGGCGGCGGCGGCGCGCGCGGGCGAAGCCATCGCCATCTTCGGCGACTACGACGTCGACGGGGCGACGGCCAGCGCCCTGCTGGTTCGCTTCTTCCGCAGCGTCGGCCTGGAGCCCTCGATCTACATTCCCGACCGGATCCGGGAGGGCTACGGCCCCAACGTTCCGGCGATGCGCGCGCTTGCCGCCGCCGGCGCCGGCCTCGTCATCACCGTCGATTGCGGCACCTCGGCGCACGAGGCGCTGGCGGAAGCGCAGGCGCTGGGCCTCGAGGTCGTCGTCGTCGATCACCACGAGGTTGGCCGGACCATGCCGCCGGCCACGGCGCTCATCAACCCCAACCGGGACGACGATGCGTCGGGGCAAGGCCACCTGGCCGCCGTCGGCGTCGCCTTCCTGCTGGTGGTCGAGGTCAACCGCCGGCTGCGCGAGCAGGGCTTCTACCGCGGCCGGGCGGAGCCGGACCTGCGCCAATGGCTGGATCTGGTGGCGCTGGGGACGGCGTGCGACATGGTGCCGCTCCGCGGCGTCAACCGGGCCTTCGTCGCCCAGGGACTGAAGATCATGGCCCGGGGCGGCAACGCCGGCATCCGCGCGCTGGGCGAACTCATCGATCTTCGCCATCCGCCGGCGGCGTTCGAGCTCGGCTTCATGTTCGGACCCAGGGTGAACGCCGGCGGGCGGGTCGGCGAGGCGGGCATGGGCGCGCGGCTGCTTTCGACCGAGGACGCCGCCGAGGCGCGGGCGCTGGCCCTCCATCTCGACGGCTTCAACCGCGAGCGCCAGCGGATCGAGGCCGGCGTCCTCGCCGCGGCTCTGGAGCAGCTGGACGGCGAAGGCGCCCTCAGCCGCTCGTGCCTCACCGTCGCCGCCGGCGAGGGCTGGCATCCGGGCGTGATCGGCATCGTCGCCAGCCGGCTGGTGGAACGCTTCGCCAAGCCGGCCGTCGTCGTCGCCCTGGACGAGGGACGTGGGGTCGGATCGGGGCGGTCGCTCCCGGGGCGCGATCTCGGCGCCGCGGTTCACGCCGCCATCGAGGCGGGGGTGCTGATCAAGGGCGGCGGCCACCCGATGGCGGCCGGCTTCAGCGTCGCCCGCGACCGGTTGGGCGAGCTTGCCGCTTTCCTCGACGAGCGGCTGGCGGCGGGGAGCGGCGAGGCGCCGCCCTTCTATCTCGACGCGACGCTCGGGCTGGTGGGCGGGCTTTCCGCAGTCCACGCGGGGCTCGAACGGCTGTGCCCGTTCGGCTCCGAAAACCCCGAGCCCAGGTTCGCGATCTCAGCGGCGCGGATCCTCTCCGCGGCTTCGGTGGGGCAGGGCCACCTGCGGCTGTCGCTCGCCGATCCGGAAGGATCCCGGCTCGAGGCCATCGCCTTCCGCTGCCAGGGAACGGGACTGGGCGCCGCGCTTTCGGCCCACGCCGGCGCGGCCTTCCACCTCGCCGGCCGGCTGCAGGCCAAGGTCTGGCAGGGGACCCGCCGGCTGCAGCTCCTCGTCGAGGACGCCGCCCCCGCGCGATAAACGACAGCCAGCAACGACACAGTTGCTCCGTCATTGCCGCACTCGTTGCGGCAATCCACGTGGACCCGCGGACCAAGTCCGCGGGTGACGGTGCGAGAGGAGACGAGACGAGACGGCACAATCAAGCTGCGTTCGTCATCGCCGCGCTCGTTGCCTCGACCCACGCCTTCGTGCACCCGCGGACGGCGAGCAGGAGGCGACGCCGCAGACCCAGACCCTCTCCGTCATTGCCGCACTCGTTGCGGCAACCCACGTGGACCCGCGGACCAAGTCCGCGGGTGACGGTGAGAGAGGAGACGAGACGGCACAACCAAGCTGTGTTCGTCATCGCCGCGCTCGTTGCCTCGACCCACGCCTTCGTGCAGCCGCGGACGGCGAGCAGGAGGCGACGCCGCAGACCCAGACCCTCCCCGTCATTGCCGCACGCGTTGCGGCAATCCACGTGGACCCGCGGAACGAGCCAGGACGAGCCCGCGGGTGACGGGGTGGGGAAGGAGACGCGGAGGCGGCAGAGAATTAAGCAAAATAACAATGTTGTTTGTTCAAATTGTACATGGCGGTAAGATGCTTTTGGAACCATATACATTGCGGCGTAGTTAATCTGTTTGGCGGCCGGCCGAAGCCCGGCCAGGGAAGTCCGAGATGCAGCATTTTCCCGCATTCTTCGCCCTGAAGGGCCGCTCGGTCCTGGTGGTCGGCGGCGGGGCGACCGCCTGCCGCAAGGCGCGGCTTTTGGCCGACGCCGGTGCGTGCGTGCTTGTGGTCGCGCCGCGGCTTGGTCCGGAGATGGCGGCGCTGGCGGAGGCCGGCTTGGTCGACCATCGGCCACAGCCCTTTGCGCTTAAGGATCTGGACGGGCAGACGCTGGTGATCGCCGCCACCAGCATCGCCTCGACCGATGCCGAGGTCTCCGCGGCGGCGCAGGCCCGCGGCCTGCCGGTGAACGTCGTCGACGCGCCGGCGCTCAGCACCTTCATCATGCCGGCGCTGGTTCGCCGCGACCCCATCACGGTGGCGATCTCCACCGGCGGCGCCGCGCCGGTCCTCGCCCGCGCCATTCGCGCCAAGCTGGAGGCGCTGCTTCCCGCGAACCTGGGTCGGCTGGCGCGCTTTGCCGACGGCTTCCGCAGCGCGGTCAAGGCCACCCACGGCAGCGAGAGCGAGCGCCGCCGGTTCTGGGAGCGGTTCTTCGCCGGCCCCGTCGCCGCCGCCGTTCTCGATGGCGACGAGCGCTGGGCGCGCGAGCGGATGCTCGACGCCGTCAACCGCCGGCCGGGCGACGACGAGACCGGCGGCAGCGTCGCCCTGGTGGGCGCGGGCCCCGGCGACCCCGACCTGCTTACGCTCCGCGCGGTGCGCCTGCTGGAGGAGGCCGACGTCATCGTCCACGACCGGTTGGTGGGGCCGCAGATCCTCGACCGGGCGAGGCGGGACGCGACCCGGATCGATGTCGGCAAACGCAGGGGCGCGGCGGCGAAGAGCCAGGACGAGATCAACGCGCTGTTGCTCGCGGAGGCGCGGGCGGGCAACCGGGTGGTTCGGCTGAAGGGCGGCGATCCCTTCGTCTTCGGCCGCGGCGGCGAGGAGGCGGACTACCTTACCCGCCACGGCGTCCGGGTCACCGTCGTTCCCGGCATCACCGCCGCCACCGCCTGCGGCGCCGCCGCGGGCATCCCGCTCACCCACCGCGACCACGTCCAGGCCTTGACCTTGGTCACCGGCCAGGGCAGGGACGGTGAGCCCGACCTCGACTGGGCCGGCTTGGCCTCCGGCAGGCAGACCATCGCCGTCTACATGGGCCGCGCGACCGCCGGGCGGATCGCCGAACGGCTGATCGGGGCCGGCATGAGCCCGGCGACACCGGCGGCCATGATCGAAAACGCCACCCTGCCGGAGCAGCGCATCGAGACGGCGCCGCTCAGCGAACTCCGCGCCTTGGCCACTGCCGACGGGGACGGGAAGGAGCGCGGGCCGGCGCTGTTCGTCATCGGCGAGGTGGTGCGCAGGGCCAAAGCCTGGGCCGAACCGGCCCTGAGCCGGGCCGCGGGATAGGGAGGGAACAAGAATGCCGCACCAAGTCCTGACCGCGAACCGGCTCTCCGACGGCGTCGTCGTCTTTCTCGACGCCAACGGCCGCTGGTGCGAGCATATCGCCGAAGCCCGCGTCGCCGAGGAGAAGGCCGACGCCGAGGCGCTCACCGGGGCCGGGGAGGCGCGGGGGGACGAGGTGGTCGCCCCCTACCTGATCGACGTCGCGCTCGAGGCCCAGGGGCCCAAGCCGCTCCGCTACCGCGAGCGGATCCGCGCCTTCGGCCCGTCCATCCATCCGCAGTTCGCCAAATAAGCCAAAGCGGGGTCAGCATGTATCGCTACGACGAGTTCGATCACGCCTTCGTCCACGAGCGGGTGGCGCAGTTCCGCGAACAGGCGGCGCGGCGGCTGTCCGGCGAGCTCAGCGAGGAGGAGTTCCGGCCGCACCGGCTGATGAACGGGCTCTACCTGCAGCTCCATGCCTACATGCTCCGCGTCGCCATCCCCTACGGGACGCTGTCGTCCAGGCAGATGCGCAAGCTTGCCCACATCGCCCGGCGCTACGACCGCGGCTACGGCCATTTCACCACCCGGCAGAACATCCAGTACAACTGGCCGGCTTTGCGCGACGTGCCCGATATCCTCGCCGAACTCGCCGAGGTCGAGATGCACGCCATCCAGACCAGCGGCAACTGCATCCGCAACGTTACCGCCGACCAGTTCGCCGGCGTCGCCGCCGACGAGATCGAGGATCCCAGGATCTACGCCGAGATCATCCGCCAGTGGTCGAGCCTGCACCCGGAGTTCTCGTTCCTGCCGCGGAAGTTCAAGATCGCGGTGACCGGCGCCGCCGACGACCGGGCGGCCATCGCCTTCCACGACATCGGGCTTCGGATCGTTCGCGCCGAGGACGGCGAGGTGGGCTTCGAGGTGATCGTCGGCGGCGGCCAGGGACGGACACCGATGATCGGCAAGGTGGTCCGGCCGTTCCTGCCGAAGCAGCACCTGCTCTCCTACCTCGAGGCGATCCTCAGGGTCTACAACCTGCTGGGCCGGCGCGACAACCTGTTCAAGGCGCGGATCAAGATCCTGGTCCACGAGGTCGGCGCCGAAACCTTCATCGGCATGGTCGAGGAGGAGTGGGAGCAGATCAAGGGCGGCCCGGTGGAGCTGCCGGACGGCGAACTCGAGCGGATCCTCGCCTACTTCGCCCCGCCGACCTACGAGCGGCTGCCCGCCGTCACCCCGGCGTTGGAGGCGCGGACGTTCGAAGACCGCGAGTTCGCCCGCTGGGCCAAGGTCAATCTGTTTCCCCACAAGCAGCCCGGCTACGCCATCGTCAACCTGTCGCTGAAGCCGGAGGGCGAGCCGCCCGGCGATGCCACCGCCGAGCAGATGGACGCCATCGCCGACCTCGCCGACCGCTACAGCCTGTCGGAGATCCGCGTCACCCACGAGCAGAACCTGGTGCTGCCCAACGTCAAACAGGCGGACCTCTACGCCCTATGGCTGGAGCTCGTCCCGCTGGGCCTCGCCACCGCCAACATCGGCCAGATCACCGACATCATCGCCTGCCCCGGGCTCGACTACTGCAGCCTGGCCAACGCCCGCTCGATCCCGATCGCCCAGGAGATCACCCGCCGTTTCAGCGACCTCGCCAGGGTCCACGACATCGACGAACTCAGGATCAAGATCTCCGGCTGCATCAACGCCTGCGGCCATCACCACGTCGGCCACATCGGCATCCTCGGCGTCGACAAGAAGGGCGAGGAGTTCTACCAGATCACCCTGGGCGGCGACGCCACCCAGACGGCGGCGATCGGCTCCATCATCGGCCCGGCGTTCTCCTCGGCGGAGGTTGTCGGCGCGGTCGAAACCTTGGTCAACACCTACGTCGAGATCCGCGCGCCCGGCGAGCGCTTCCTCGACACCTACCGCCGGGTCGGCCCGGCGCCGTTCAAGGAGAAGCTCTATGCCACTCATTAAGGGGGGAGCGCTGGTCGACGACGCCTGGGTCAGCGTCGGCGACGATGAGCCGCTGCCGGCGGAGGGTCCGGTGGTCGTCTCGCTGAAGCGCTGGCAGGCCGAGCGCGACGCCTTGCGGCTGCGCAACGCCCCCGTGGGCGTTCGCCTGGGCAGCGCCCAGCCGGCCAAGGAGATCGCCGCCGACCTCGACCGGCTGGAGCTGGTCGCAATCGAGTTTCCCACCTTTCGTGACGGCCGCGGCTTTTCCACCGCCAGGCTGCTGCGCGAGCGGTACGGCTTCAAGGGCGAGCTGAGGGCGACCGGCAACGTCTTCCGCGACCAGTTCCTGTTCATGCACCGCTGTGGCTTCGACGCCTACGAGGTCGCCGATGCCCGCGAAGCCGATGCGTTCGCCGCAGCGCTGGCGTCGTTCTCGGTGGTCTACCAGCGCACCGGCGACAGCCGCGTCCCGGCAACGGCGTTGCGCCAGGTGCGGCGGGCAGCGGAATGAGCGGGGCCAGCTCGTTGGCCCGGGTCCAGCGGGAGGTCCCGGCCGAGGTTGAAACCGCGCTCGTGCTGAGAGCAGAGGCGCTGTCGGCGCGCCACGCCGACGCCGAGCCCCTCGACCTGCTCAAGGCGATGATCGAGCAGGAGTTCCGGGGCGAGATCGCGCTGGTCTCCTCGTTCGGCGCGGAGGCGGCGGTGCTCTTGCACATGGTCGCCGCCGTCGAGCCGGCGACGCCGGTGATCTTCCTCAACACCGGCAAGCTGTTCGGCGAGACGCTCCGCTACCGTGATCAGCTCGTCTCCCGGCTGGGGCTGGAAGACGTCCGCTCCATCGCCCCCGACCCGGAGCAGCTCCGCCGGATCGATCCGGAGGAGGTGCTGTGGTACGGCAACCCGGACATGTGCTGCTACGTCCGCAAGGTCGAGCCGCTGCACCGGGCGCTGGCGCCGTTCGCGGCGTCCATCTCCGGGCGCAAGCGCTACCACGGCCAGAGCCGCAGCGAGCTGCCGCTGGTCGAGGCAGTCGACGGACGGATCCGCATCAACCCGCTGGCCGCCTGGGGCAAGGCCGAGATCGACGGCTACTTTGCCGCCAACGACCTGCCGCGCCATCCGCTGGAGGCCGACGGCTTCCTCTCCATCGGCTGCATGCCCTGCACCGACCGGGTGGCGCCCGACGAGGACGTCCGGGCGGGGCGCTGGCGCGGCAAGGAGAAGACCGAGTGCGGCATCCACGCGCCGCGTGCGCAGTGGCGGATCATGGGCATCGACTGATCGCACCCCGGTCGTACGGTCAGGATGACGCAGCAGGACCCGCAGGCAGCGCCGCCGACGTTCCCGAATTGCATAACTCGCCACCCGCGGACGTGTTCCGCGGGTCGTGCGTCCGTGGGGACGCTTTGTTAGTCAGGTGGGGGTCCTGGCCATGTGAAGTCACTGCGCATGAAGCCGAAGGTAACTGCGTCGCCGTGAGGCGGGGTGGGGAGCAACCGGAGGCGAACGGGTGGCCCGTAGGAGAACGAAACCGATTCGGCGGTCTGTGACGGCGAGCCTGCGATCCTTGGTGAAGCCTGGGCCTTGGTGAGGTCCGGCCGGACGCGCTGAGGTGACTGTGAAAGCGACGTTCGGGTGCAGGGCGTGGTTGGGGATGG
>JAXMOZ010000096.1:0-10101 GCA_034382075.1 Rhodospirillales bacterium | reverse complement strand
CTATGCGGACGATGTTACTCGCCCGCCGGTAAGCAGTGAGCAAGTTAGCACCGTCGTCTGTATCCAGAAAAGCCTTAAGCGCGTCGACCCTCGCCAGCAACCGGACCAGGTCGTCCTCGCCGCCGAGAGCGAAGACTGCGGCGATGAGGTCGTGGCGCACGCCGTCGGCGCGCAGATGCACCTTCAGCCGCTCGGCGATGAAGGCCAGCACCTCGTCGGCAACCGCCTCCGCCGTCGCCGCCGCCAGCGTCTTCGGATAGCTCGCGATCGCCTCGCCGAGCAGCGGCCGCAAGGCCAGGCGCAGACGGTTCTCGATCAGCATGCGAATGACGCCCAAGGCGGCGCGGCGAAGCGCGAAGGGGTCCTTCGAGCCGGTCGGGGTCTCGCCGATGGCGAAAAAGCCGGCGAGCGTGTCGAGCTTGTCGGCGAGCGCCACGGCGACGCTGATGGGCGCCGAGGGGCAGCGGTCGGAAGGCCCCTGCGGCGCATAATGATCGGCGATCGCCTCGGCCACCTCGGCCGGCTCGCCGTCATGAAGGGCGTAGTAGCGGCCCATCAGCCCCTGCAGTTCGGGAAACTCCCCGACCATGCCGGTGGTGAGGTCGGCCTTGCAGAGGAAGCCGGCGCGCTCGGCCAGCGCCACCTCGGCGCCGAGGCTGTCGCCGATGATGCCAGCGAGGCGCGACAGCCGGTGGACCCGTTCGAGATCGGAGCCCAGCCTGGCGTGGAACACCCGGCCGGCCAGCTTTTCGACCCGGCTTTCCAGCCGCTGCTTGCGGTCCTGGTCCCAGAAGAACTTGGCATCGGCGAGCCGGGCGCGGAGCACCCGCTCGTTGCCGGCGACGATTTCGCGCCCGCCGTCGCGCCCAGGGGTGTTGGCAACGACGATGAAGCGCGGCGCGAGCCGCCCATCGGCATCGACCAGCGAGAAATACTTCTGGTGCGCGCGCATGGCGGTGACCAGCACCTCGGGCGGCACGTCCATGAACTGGCGGTCGATGTGCCCGACCATGACCGCCGGCCACTCCACCAGGCCGACGACCTCGTCGAGGAGCCCGGGATCGGCCCTTAGTGACAGCGCCTCTGCCGCCGCCAGCCGCTCGGCCTGGCCCAGGATCAGCCGCCGCCGCTCCTCCGGATCGACGACGACGTAAGCCTCGGCGAGCGCCCGGAGGTAGTCGTCGCCGGAGCCGACCGCGATCTCGCCGGAGCTGAGGAAGCGGTGGCCCCGGGTCGTCCCACCCGCGGCCACCGGGCCGAGGCGAACCGCCAAGGTCCGGCCGTCGAACCGGCACAGGAGCCCGTGCAGCGGCCGCACCCAGCGGATCTCGTGCTCGCCCCAGCGCATGGACTTGGGCCACGGCAGCGCCCGGAGCGCCCGCTCCAGCACCTCGGTGAGGACCTCGCCGGCGTCCCGGCCCCGGCGTTTGACGACGGCAAACAGGAACCGGCCCTTACCGGTATCGCGCTCCTCGAGTTCGGAGCGGGCGACGCCGGCGCCGCGCAGGAAGCCCGCGACCGCCGCCTCCGGCGCATCGGCCCTCGGTCCGCGCCTTTCCTCGACCGTGTCCGGCTGGGCAAGGGGCAGGCCGTCGACGATGAGCGCGAGCCGCCGCGGGGTGACGAACCGGCGCACCTGCGCAAACGCGAGGTTCGCCGCGGTGAGGCCGGCGCAGACCAGCCGCTCCAGATCCGCCGCCGCCTGCGCCTGCATCCTCGCCGGGATTTCCTCGGACATAACCTCGAGCAGCAGCTCCGCCATGATCTATACGCGCCTCATGCCGAGCCGCCCGCGTGGCCGCGGCTGGCGAGCCAAGCCTCGCAGCAGCCTCTCGCCAGCGCCCTGACCCGGCCGATGTAGGCGGCGCGTTCGGTCACGCCGATGGCGCCGCGGGCGTCCAGCAGGTTGAAGCGATGGCTGGCCTTGATGCACTGCTCGTAGGCCGGCAGCGGCAGCTTCGCCTGCAGCAGCGCCGTGCACTCGCGCTCGGCGTCGGCGAAGTGGCGAAACAGGGCGTCGACGTCGGCGTATTCGAAGTTGTAGGCCGAGCCTTCCCGTTCGGCCTGGAGGAACACGTCGCCGTAGCGCGTGCCGCAGCCGTCCCAGTCGAGGTCGTAGACGTTCTCGACGCCCTGGATGTACATGGCCAGGCGCTCCAGCCCGTAGGTGAGCTCGACGGCGACCGGCGCGCACTCGATCCCGCCCACCTGCTGGAAGTAGGTGAACTGGGTCACCTCCATGCCGTCGCACCAGACCTCCCAGCCCAGCCCCCAGGCGCCGAGCGTCGGGCTCTCCCAGTCGTCTTCGACGAAACGGATGTCGTGGACGCCGGCGTTGATGCCGAGGTGGGCCAAGCTTTCCAGGTACAGCGACTGCGCGTCCTCGGGGGACGGCTTCAGCAGCACCTGGTACTGGTAATAGTGCTGCAGCCGGTTGGGGTTCTCGCCGTAGCGGCCGTCGGTCGGCCGGCGCGACGGCTGGACGTAGGCGCAGCGCCACGGCTCCGGGCCGAGCGCCCGGAGCGTCGTCGCCGGATGGAAGGTGCCGGCGCCCACCTCCATGTCGAACGGCTGCAAAATCACGCAGTGCCGGTCGGCCCAGAACTGCTGCAGCGAGAGGATGAGCGACTGGAAGGACGGTGGTTGCGCAGCCATTCTCAGCGGTTTCCGGCAAGCCTTCCGGGATGCGACAATCCCGAGAACCGGAAAATCGCCGCGGGCGGCGGACCATACGTCCGGCCCCGGGCCGGGTCAAGGTGACCAGACATGCGTCCTAGTCGCAGGGCGCACCCGGGCCGCGGCGGAAACGCCGCCTTAACCGGAGGGTGCCAAGGTTTCCGCTGCACCGGGCAGCGGACCTCATGCGAAGACTGCTATCGAAGGCAACGCCGGCAACCAGATCGACAGCCGAGACGGGCATGCCGGCCAAGGCCCGCTGGCTGCTGCTGCTCACCTTCGCGCTGTCCGCCCTCGCCTACCTCGGGGGCGGCCTGGCCTTTGCCGAACGGCAGATCACCGAGCTGAAGTTCTCCCTCGCCCGCCGGGCGCCGACCGGGGAGCTGGCGTTGGTCGCCATCGACGCCCGCAGCCTGCACGAGATCGGCGTCTGGCCTTGGCCGAGGAGCCTGCACGCGGCGGTGCTCGACCGGCTGGTGGCGGCCGGCGCCCGGCGCATCGCCTTCGACATCGACTTCAGCTCGCCGTCCAGGCCCGAGGCCGATGGCGAGCTCGAGCGGGCGCTGCGGGAGGCGGGAGGCAGCGTAGCGCTGGCCGCGCACCGGCAGGTTCAGCGCGGACCAGAAGGGCCCTTCCTCATCCAGACCTGGCCACTTGCCCGCTTCGCCCGGCATGCCACCGTCGCCAGCACCAGCGTCCGCCCCGATGCCGACGGCGTCGTCCGCACCCTGGCGGTGCACGAACTTTGGGACGGCGTCGACGTCCGCTCGCTCGCCGCCTTCCTCGCCGGCGAGCACCAGGAGCATCCGGACCACGGCCAGCGCTTCTCCGTCGATTTCGGCATCGACCCGCATGGGATCCCGCTGTTCTCCTTCGTCGACGTTCTCACCGGCCGCTTCGACCCTTCGCTCATTCGCGGCAAGTCCGTCGTCATCGGCGCAACCGCGGTCGAGCTCGGCGATCAGCTCCCGGTCCCGCTCTACAAGTCCATCAGCGGCGCCCACTTCCTCGGCCTCGGCTGCGAATCGCTGCGCCAGGGGCGGGCGTTGCAGCGGATCGGCCCCGTGCCGGTCCTGGCCCTGAACGGGCTGATCGCCATCGGCCTCGGCCCGTGGCTCCTGGTTTGGCCATGGCGGCGGGCGCTGGTGGCGACCGCCTTTGCCGCCGCCTTCGTCTTCGCCGCAAGCCTTTTGGCACAGTGGCTCTGGCCGGTGCTGGTCGACGCCGCTCCGGCGATGATGCTGGTCATGGTCCTGTTCCCCTGCGGCCTCGTCAGCGACATCGACCGGCAGACGCGGACGCTGCGCAGCCAGCGCAAGCAGCTGCAGCGGACCAACGGCCTGATGCGCAGCATCGTCGAGAACAACTTCGACGGGATCCTGATCGTTCGCCGAGACGGCTGCGTCGAGATGGCCAACGCCGCTGCTTTGGCGCTGTTCCGGTTGCCGCCGCTCGCCGGCACGGGCGTGCACGCCGGCGTGCGGGTGGGCTCGCTCTTGCCCGACCTTGCTCCGGCTGAGGCCGGCCAGGACGGGTCGGCCGACATTGGCTGTGGCCGGAGGGAGCTCCGCGGGATGCGCAGCGATGGCTCCAGCTTCCCCGCCGAGGTGGTCACCAGCCGCATCGCCGAGGAGGACGAGGCGCTGTTCGTCGCGGTGGTCCACGACATCAGCGCCCGCAAGGCGCAGCAGCACGAACTCGAGCATCAGGCGCGCCACGACGCCCTGACCGAGCTCCCCAACCGCCGGATGATCATCGAGCATCTGGAGAGGATGCTTGCGGCCGCCGGTGCCGCCAGTGAGCGGCTGGCGCTGCTGCTCCTCGACCTCGACCGGTTCAAGGCCATCAACGACACCCTCGGCCACGAGGTGGGAGACCGGCTGCTTCGGGCGGTTGCCGGCCGGCTGCGGACGACACTGGGCGGCTCGACGATCATCGGCCGCCTTGGCGGCGACGAGTTCGCGGCGATCCTGCCGCCTGGGACCGGGGCGGAGGAAGCGGCGGCCATCGCCCGGCGGATCATGCAGGTCCTTGCCCAGCCGTTCGAGATCGACGCCGTCGCCCTCGACGTGGCCGCCAGTATCGGGATCGCGCTCTACCCCGACCACGCCGACGATCGGGCGCGGCTGTTGCGCTGCGCCGACGTCGCCATGTACGCCGCCAAGCAGCAGGGAGGCGGCGTCGCCACCTACGACCGGGAGAAAGACGACAACAGCGTGCGCAGCCTGGTGCTCACCGGCGAACTGCGCCGGGCACTCGAAAACCGGTCGCTGTTCCTGGCCTTCCAGCCCAAGGTCGATCTGCGCACCGGCCGCGTCTGCGGGGTCGAGGCGCTCAGCCGCTGGGTCCACCCGGTGCACGGCTTCATTCCGCCCGACCAGTTCATCCCCCACGCGGAACGCACCGGCCTGATCCAGCCGTTGACGCACTGGTGCCTGGAGACGGCGCTGGAGCGGATCGTCGAGCTCAGGGCCAAGGTTCCGGAGCTGTCGGTCGCGGTCAACCTGTCGACCCGGGCGCTGCACGCAGGCGACGTTCCGGCGACGGTGGCCGACCTCATCGCCAGGTGGGGCGTCCGCCCAGACGGGCTGACCCTGGAGGTGACCGAGAGCGCACTGATGGAAGACCCCAGGCGGGCGCTCGACGTGCTCCATCGGCTGAGCGAGCTCGGCCTGCGCCTGTCCATCGACGACTTCGGCACCGGGTATTCCTCCCTCGCCTACCTCAAGTCGCTGCCGGTGGACGAACTCAAGATCGACAAGGCCTTCGTCATGCACCTGCACGAGGACGAGCGCGACGCCAAGATCGTCCGCTCGACCATCGACCTGGCCCATGGGCTCGGGCTCAAGGTGGTGGCCGAAGGGGTGGAGACGGAGGCCCACGTCGCCGCGCTCTCCGCGTTCGGCTGCGACATCGGCCAGGGCTATCTGTTCAGCAAGCCGCTGCCGGTGGACCAGTGGCTGGCCTGGGCCGACGGCTCGAAATGGGCTTGCGCCGGCGAGCGCCCGGCCGCAGACGCACAAACGGCGGCTTGAGCCGCCGCCAGCGGGAAGCTCAAGACGGCAAAGGCCGGGCGGCTTGTCCGCCCGGCCCCTGCTGCCGGCGAAGGCCAGCTAGGCGTCAGTCGTCGTCATCGTCATCGTCGTCGTCTCCGCCGCCACGGCCGATCTTGAGCTTGTCCTTCAGCGCCTTCTCCCGCGCCTTGGCCAGGGCCGCAAGCAGCTTGCTGGTAGCCTTGTTGCTCTTGGCAACCCTGCCGGCCACGGCCGGGGTAACCTTGGTGACCGCAGGGGCAGCCTTGGCGAGGCCGACCGCCTTCCCGCCGCCGGGGTTGCCGGCACTCGCCTTGGCGGCGCCGGCCTTGGCGGCGCCGGGGCTGGCGGCGGACTTGCCGTTGTTGGACTTTTCCTTGGCGACACCCTTTCCGGCGCTCTTGCCCTCGGCAGAGCCCAGGCTCGCCGTGGTCACGCCGCCGCCACCATTGCCGGCGCCGAAGCTCGCCTTCCGAACAAAGCCCTTGCTGGTCGCGGCGACATCGACGCTGGCTTCGCCGAGCGCGGCGTGCAGCCGCTTCACCTGCCCCGGCGCGCCGGCGCGCCCGGTGGCCTGGCTTGCCGCCCGATCCGCGGGCTCGGCCTCGTCCACAGGCGCGTCGACGTTCGATCCTTTCAGCGCCTTGCCGGCGGGGTGCGGCTTGCCGCCGATGACCGACAGGCCCCCGCCCCGGCGCTGGGAAACCACCGCCGTGTAGCCCGGCTTGATCAGCCCGACCTGGCCGGTCGCCAGTGCCTTGACCTCCACCGCGCCGTCGACGACGTGCACGGCCGACGCTTCGCCGTCGACGCTGACGGTAAAGGTCGTGCCCTTGACCACCGCGGCGAGGTAGGGCGTCTCGACCTCGAAGTGCTGGCTCGCCTGCTTCTCGACCTTGAACAGCAGCGAGCCCATCGCCTGGACGATCCTGGTCCGCACGCCCTCGTCACCGCCCGCCGGGATCTCCATGCGGCCATTGGGACCGACGGTGATGGTGCTCGGCCCCCGGGTCAGCACGACCTTGCCTTCCGCAGCCGTAGCCAGGCTCTCTCCCGGCTCCAGCACCCTGCCTTCGACGAGCGCCTGGGGCTGAGCCTCGCCCCGGCGGACCGTCGCCTGGCCGTGGACCGCCGTCGCCCGCCAGCCCTCGGCGGACGCCGCCGCGACCCGAGGGGCATGGGGCAAGAGAATGGCGCAGGTCGTCATGATCAGGAGCCGCAAAGAGATGCGGCCCCGATGGTGGGTCATCATCGTCAACACCCTGCACGCGTTGCGCAGAGCCGGCAGCTCACCTTGCCGGCCCCGCAACAACGGCCGCCGCCCATTCTGCCGGGCGGCAGCAGTCTTTATAGCCGCTTGATGATTATTCTGCTGTGACGGCGGTCATAACTCGGATGCTCTATTTTACTTATACGCTGAGCAGGGATTGCTTGCATTTTGCGAGTACGCGAGGCGGCAAAGGCCGCCACCGCCCCCCGGGGGCCGCCCTGCGCCCCGCCGCCCGCTTTGACAGAAAGCCCCTATATGGGGTAGGTTCGCGCTTTCCGGGGGATCATCCTGACGATGATGCGGTACCTGATCGCGGCGATGCTCCTGCTTGCCTGCACCGGTTCGGCCAGCGCCCAGCAGGCCTCCGGCACCAACGACCCGGGGCAGATCGAGCGGCGCATCCGCGAGCGGGCGCTGCCGCGGCCCCCGGCCGAGGCGGACATCAGCGGTCCCCGCCAGCCGGCGGCGCCGGGAACGGAGGTTCCGCCGCTGAAGCTCGTGCTCGCCGGCGTCGCCGTCACCGGCGCCAGCGTCTTCGAGCCGGGGGAGTTCGCCCCCTTCTACGAGGAGTTCCTGGCCCGGGAGATCGGGGCGGCCGAGATCGAGGTGATCCTCGAGCGGATCACCAACCTCTACCGCGGCCGCGGCTATTTCCTCAGCCGGGCGGTGGCGCCGGCCCAGGACATCGAGGGCGGCATCCTCCGCATCCGCGTCATCGAAGGCTACGTCGCGGCCGTCTCCTTCGAGGACGCCCGGCGCGAGCAGGAGCTTCGCCCCTACGTCCGCAAGATCACCGCGGAGCGGCCGCTGACCCTCGCCACCCTCGAGCGCGGCGTGCTGCTCCTGAACGACGTCCCCGGCGTCGGCGCCTCCGCCAGCATCCGGGCGCAGGACGAGGAGGCCGGGGCCTACGAGCTGATCGTGGCCCTCGACGAGCAGACCGCCGACGGCTCGTTCTTTTTCAACAACTGGGGCACCGACGCCGTCGGACCGCTGCAGACTTGGCTGTCGGGCGGGCTGAACTCGCTCATGGGCCTCGGCGAGCGGCTGCAGGCCGGGGTCTTCACCGTTCCCAACCAACCGGCCGAGCTTCTCTATGGCGAGGTCGGCTATACCCACCCCGTCGGCTGGGACGGCACCTACGTCTCGCTGACCGGCTCGGTGACCCGGGTCAACGAGGGCGACGGCTCCGCCATCGACAGCACCTCGGGCCGCGTCGCGCTCCGCGCCTGGCACCCCTTGATCCGCGCCCAGTCACAGAATTTGTGGCTCAGCGGCAGCTTCGAGTACTACAACCTCGACGAGGACTTCGACGACGACGAGACCATCGCCCGCGACAAGCTGCGGGTGCTGCGCACCGGCCTGAACTACTGGCTGGCCGACGACTTTCGCGGCAACACCTTCCTCGCCGTCGAGCTGAGCCAGGGCCTGCCGGTC
The DNA here is from genome assembly GCA_034382075.1 of Rhodospirillales bacterium. Taxonomy (GTDB): domain Bacteria; phylum Pseudomonadota; class Alphaproteobacteria; order Rhodospirillales; family Defluviicoccaceae; genus JAEULH01. The sequence goes on along the minus strand of JAXMOZ010000096.1, from coordinate 1,686 downwards.
CTGGGCGCCTCGCGCTCGGGATCGGACGAGCTCACCAATCCCGGCGGCCAGAGCGACTTCACCAAGGCGACGCTGGAGGCGTCCCGCGACCAGGGGCTGACCGAGGAGATCGGCGTCCAGGTCGCCTTCGCCGGGCAGAAGTCGCTGGACCGGCTGCTGTCCTCCGAGCAGTTCGGCTACGGCGGCAGCCGCTTCGGCCGGGCCTACGACTTCTCCGAGATCTCCGGCGACGACGGCGTCGCCGGCGGCATGGAGCTGCGCTATGGCCGCGACGTCGAGCTATCCTGGCTCCTGGGCTACCAGCTGTTCGCCGCAAGCGACGTGGGCCTCGTCTGGAACGACGTTCCGGGCGAGACCGTCGTCCGCGACTCGCTCGCCTCGGTGGGCGTCGGCATCCGCCTGACCCTGCCGCGCAACCTTCTCGCCACCGTCGAGGTCGCCACGGCGCTGGACGCCTTCGATGACACCGACGGCGGCGGCAGCCGCATTTCCTTCAGCCTGTCGTCGGACTTCTGAAGCCACACCTGTTGGCCGGAGTGAGAGCGGCCCAGGAAACGGCTCACGGAATACGTTGAATATGAAGGGAAGCGCAGGCCGTAGATTAGACTAGAGCAAGGTGGATTGGTTTGAACCGCAACCTGTCGCGCCTCTAGTAAATATAAATTGTATCGTCGCAGCGTCATGGCCGTACTGTAGATAGCACGTCAAGTTGTCCGGCTTAGGTAGCACATGAATTGACCGCTTCTGCTGTGGCTGTGGGGCCTGTGGGGTTGTGGGCAGCCCGGGAGGGTTGTCCATCAAGTCCACGGGCCGGTCCACGGTTCGGCTCGGCGTCGAAGCGGTTCACGCCGGCCTCTGGGGTTTGGCTTTGCAGGGCGCCGCCCGCGTCGTAGCGGCCGATCTCGCGCGGCCCGTGGAAGACGGCGAAGGTTCCGTCGAGGTACTGGCGGACCTTGACCTGGGCCTTGACGTAGTGCGGGCGCAGCGGGCCGGGCGGGATCTGCAGCCGGTATCGGTGGAAGGTCACGGTGTTGTCGTTGCCGACCCGGCGGGGTTCTTCGATGCAGAGGATCTGGCGGAGCTGGGCTTCGTCGACGGGGACGAAGGCGGTTCCCGGCTGCTCTGCGGGCACGGCGAAGCGGGCGTTCCAGCGTTCGAGGAAGCCCTCGGCGAGGACGGCGTTGGCGGCGTCGATGCTGTCGATGCCGGCAAGCGCCAGCTCCTTCGGCAGGCGGTCCTGGAGCGTCCGGAAGGCCCGCTCGGAGCGGCCGCGGGCCTGCGGCGAGAAGGCGGCGATGTGCTCGACGCCGAGCTGCGCCAGCGCCCGGCCGACCTGGGTGCGGGCCTTGGGGTCCGGCTTCTCCCCGGCCTTCGGCGTGATGAAATAGTGGCTGCCGCGGTCGGTGTAGAGGCTGCACGGCAGCCCGTGGCGGGCGAACACCGCCAGCAGGGCGCGGAAGGTCGAGGCGGTGCCCTCCTCGGCGACGAGGATCGCCGAGTAGATCTCGCCGGTGGCGTCGTCGAGGGTCACCACCAGGTCGCACGCCGGCTGGCCCGGAACCCAGACGTGGCGCGAGGCGTCCTGGTGCAGCATCATCCCCGGCAGCGGCTTGCGCGGCCGACGCCGCCGGTGCGCCCCGCGCCTGGGCGCCGGGCGCAAGAGGCCGCGGCCGTGCAGGAACGTCT
>JAXMOZ010000095.1:0-10268 GCA_034382075.1 Rhodospirillales bacterium | reverse complement strand
GGAAACATAAAGGACGTTATGTTACACTAACGGGCATGAGCGCGCGTGACGAGCAATCGACACAGGTGACCGTTGCCGCCGGCTTGGCCAGCCCGGGTTCGGCCATGCTGCTGCCGGCACTGGTTGCCGATGCCGGCCAACAGGCGACGCGGCGCTTCCTCGAGTTCTTCGTCGCGACGATCCGCAACGCCAACACCCGCGAGGCCTATTATCGGGCGTGCTGCCGGTTCTTCGCCTGGTGTGAGCGTCACCAGCTCGGCGACCTGGCCTCGATCGAGCCGATCCACGTCGCGGCGTACATCGAGGCGCTCGGCCGCGACTTCGAAAAGCCAACGGTGAAGCAGCACCTGGCGGCTATCCGCATGCTGTTCGACTGGCTGGTTACCGGTCAGGTCGTCGCTATGAATCCGGCGACCTCGGTGCGCGGCCCGAAGCACGTCATCAAGCGCGGCAAGACGACGGTTCTGACGGCGGACCAGGCTCGAAAGCTGCTCGACAGCATCGATACGAACTCGCTGGTCGGCCTCCGCGACCGGGCCCTGATCGCCCTCATGGTCTACAGCTTCGCCCGCGTCGGCGCGGCCGTGGCCATGCGCGTCGAAGACTACTATCCCGCCGGCAAGCGCTGGTGGGTGCGCCTGCACGAGAAAGGCGGCAAGCGGCACGAAATGCCGGCGCACCATAACCTTGAAGCCTACTTGGACGCCTATCTCGACGCCGGCGGCCTCCGCGGGGCGAAAAAGACCTTCCTCTTCCGCTCGGCCTTCGGGCGCACCGGAACGCTCACCGACAAGGCCATGGGCCGCGTCGACGTGTGGCGGATGATCCGTCGCCGCGCCGAAGATGCCGGCCTCAGTGCCGCGGTCTGCTGTCACACCTTCCGGGCTACCGGGATCACCGCCTACCTCGACAACGGTGGCACGCTCGAAAACGCCCAGACCATGGCCGCACACGAGTCCCCGCGCACCACCAAGCTGTACGACCGGACGAAGGACGAAATCACCCTGGACGAGGTTGAGCGCATCGCGATCTAGCCTTTGACCCCGCCCCTCGCCCACGTCGCTTTGTTCGCGGCCCGCTCGGCACTCCCACTCGCCGGTTGCCGCCCAAGATTTCTCGCGGTTACCCGCATGGGCCGGCCGAGCCTTCACGCTCAGCGGCTTGCCCGCAGCCGCGCCGGCACAAATCAATGCTTCGCGAACACCGTCGTCCGCCCCTCTTCGTCGACCAGGAGCACGTCATACGGCTCGCGACCGGCGCTCTCCATGCCCGGCGCGCCTGCCGGCATCCCCGGCGCGGCGAGCCCGCGCGCGGAGGGCCGCTGGCCGAGAAGCCTCCGGATGTCGGCGGCCGGGACGTGCCCCTCCACGAAATAGCCATCGACAACCGCGGTGTGACAGGACGCGACGGCCGTCGGCACCTGCTGGCGGGCCTTGACCACGTCAAGGTTGTCGACCAGGTGCTTCCGCGCCGAGAAGCCGTTGTTGGCCAGATGGTCCACCCATTCCCCACAACAGCCGCAGTGCGGCGACATGTAAACCGTCACGTCCTGTGCTCGCGGATCCTTTACCTCCAGAAGAACCGCAACCGCTGTTGCGAAAACGATCACAGCTAAAGCGACACCAGGCCAGCGAGATCCGGCCGCCTTCGTGCTCATGTAGTGTTTTGCCCTTTGTGCAGTGTCACTTACTTTTCACCGCTTGCCCATCGAGCCACTTCTTGAGGATGCCGATTTCCTTCTGCTGCTCGGAGATGATTTTCTGCGCCAGCTCGCGCAGTTGAGGGTCCTGCCCGTATTGCAGCTGAACCCGCGCCATATCGACAGCGGCTTGGTGATGCGGAATCATGTGAACCGCAAAGTCGCGGTCGGCATCGCCGCTGAAGCCTACATGCTGTTGCTGGTCGTGCATTTTCTTCATCGAGGCTTCATAGGCCGGCGTCGATGGCGCGCTTGCAGCAGCAGAGCCGCCCGCTTGTGGTTCCGAGTGCTGCATGCCGGGCATGGAGCCGTGCATCTGCGACCCGCCACCACCGGCCGGCTGATTTTCTGCTCGAGCCGGCGAGGCGGCGAAAACGACGGCAACAAGCACCGGCAGCGTTCGCCGCAGGCAGCCCGACAAGCCGATCGACTGGCTTTTGCTTTCCATGGTTCATCTCCTTCCAAAGATTCGATAGCGACATTTGCAGGGTCCGGCCGCTCCGCCCCTAGCCGGAGGGGCCATCTCGCACTTCGGCGTTGGGCGCTCCTTTGCCTGGCGGCACCTGCAAGCTCACCCGATGCTGCGCAAAGCCTCTTCGCAAGCCTGCTCGCAGCGGCGGCACGCCTCGGCGCAGACGCGGCAGTGCTCATGGTGGCTCGCGTGGCGCTCGCATTCGCTGCCGCACGCCCGGCAGGCGTCGGCGCAAGCCCGCAGCATCGCGCGGATGGTCTGCTCGTTGGAGCCGGTACGCCGTGTTGCGACCGTGCCAGTGGCAGCGCATACGTCGGCGCAGTCGAGGTTGATGCGGATGCACTGGGTAAGCTGCTGAACCGCCTGCTCGCCAAGGCAGGCGTCGGCGCAGGCGACGCAACTGCTGGCACACTCCAGGCACTCCTGGATGCAGCGGATCAGCGCGTCATTCGTATTTTCTTTGACGTTCGGATGGCTACGGATGATTTGTTCGGCATGCATACCACGTCCTCCCGGCTAGTCCTGCTACGAAGAGCGCGAAGATCGTTTCTTCGGCCACCTCGGCGTTGCACACTTCTGTCTGCCAGACTAGCCCACGAACGTGTCTCTGCAAGCTCGTGTAGGTAACAAAGTATTGCCGAGCCCTAGAGTTCCCGAACTACCGGGGAAGTCATTCGCTAGCGCACCTTATTCGATCTGCCGCCCCGATCTGAGGCGTCCAGACTTCAAAACCAAGCACGGATTCCAGAAACGACCCTGAGTGTTTCTGCCTCCTGCGCGGTAGGAGACGTCCAGCAAGGCGCTAGCGCAACCCCGCCGGCGAAACCTCGCTGCCGAGCGCACCGCTTGGCTGCAGCCGCCAGCCCTTGACCAGGCCGTAGATCGCCGGGATGACGATCAGCGTCAGCACGGTCGACGAGACCATCCCGCCGATCATCGGCACCGCGATCCGCCGCATCACCTCCGAGCCGGTGCCGGTGGACCAGAGGATCGGCAACAGCCCGGCCATGATCGCGACCACGGTCATGATCTTCGGCCGGACCCGCTCGACGGCGCCGATCATGATGGCGCGGGCGAGATCCTCGCGCGTCGGCTCCCGCCCCTCGGCGACGCAGGTGCGCCTGATCTCCGCCCAGGCGTGGTCGAGGTAGATCAGCATGATGACGCCGGTTTCCGCCGCCACGCCGGCCAGGGCAATGAAGCCGACGGCGACGGCGACGCTCATGTTGTAGCCAAGGGCGTGGACGAACCACAGGCCGCCAATCAGCGCGAAGGGCAGCGCCAGCATGACGATCAGCGTCTCGGTGATGCGGCGGAAGTTGAGGTAGAGCAACAGGAAGATGACGGCGAGCGTCACCGGCACGACGATCTGCATCCGCGCCTCCGCCCGCTGCAGGTACTCGAACTGGCCGCTCCAGGTGGCGTAGTAGCCCTGCGGGAAGCTCACCTGCTCCGCAACGGCCTTCTGCGCGTCTGCGACGTAGCCGCCGATGTCGCGGTCGCGGAAATCGACGAAGATGTAGACGACGAGCTGGGCGTTCTCGGTGCGGATGCTGGCCGGCCCTTTGGCCAGGGAGATTTTCGCCACCTGGCCCAGTGGGACCGTGCCGCCGCTGGGTGTCGCAACCAGGGCATCCGTGGCGATGGCCTGCGGGCTGGAGCGGAAGGCGCGCGGATAACGGACGTTGACGGTGTAGCGTTCCCGCCCCTCCACCGTCGTGGTGACCGCCTCGGCGCCGAGACCGGTGCGGATCACCTCTTGGACGTCCTCGATCCTGAGGCCGTAGCGGGCGAGCGCGGCGCGGTCCGGTTCGATCTCCAGGTAGTAGCCGCCGAGCACCCGTTCGGCGAAGGCGCTGGTGGTGCCGGGGACCGTGCGGACCACCGCCTCGACCTCCCGCGCCAGCCGCTCCAGCCCGGCGAGATCCGGGCCGAACAGCTTGATGCCGATCGGGGTGCGGATGCCGGTGGACAGCATGTCGGTGCGCGCCTTGATCGGCATCGTCCAGGCGTTGCTGACGCCCGGGAACTGCAGCGCCTGGTCCAGCTCGCCGATGAGCGTGTCGGTGGTCATACCCTCGCGCCACTCGCCCTCGGGCTTCAGGTTGATTACCGTTTCGAACATCTCCAGCGGCGCCGGGTCGGTGGCCGTTGCCGCCCGCCCGGCCTTGCCAAAGACCGACTCAACCTCGGGGAAAGACTTGATGATCTCGTCCTGCTTCTGCACCAGGTCCGTCGCCTTGGTGATGGACAGGCCCGGCAGCGTCGCCGGCATGTAGAGCAGCGTGCCCTCGTTCAGGGTCGGCATGAACTCGCTGCCGATGTGCACCGCCGGATAGACCGAGGCGCCGAGCGCCACCAGGGCGGCCAGCACCGTCGGCGTTTTCGCCCTGAGCACGAGCCGGATGACCGGCCGGTAGATCCAGATGAGGAAGCGGTTGATCGGGTTCTTGTGCTCAGGCGTGATCCGGCCGCGGACGAACAGCACCATCAGCGCCGGCACCAGCGTCACCGACAGGAGCGCCGCCGCGGCCATGGAGAACGTCTTGGTGTAGGCGAGCGGCTTGAACATCCGCCCTTCCTGCGCCTCCAGGGCGAAGATGGGCAGGAACGACACGGTGATGATCAGAAGCGAGAAGAACAGCGCGGGCCCCACCTCGATGGCCGCCTCGACGAGAACCTGCAGCCGCGGCGTTTCCGGCGCCGCCCGCTCCAGGTGCTTGTGGGCGTTCTCGATCATGACGATGGCCGCGTCGATCATCGCGCCGATGGCAATCGCAATGCCGCCGAGAGACATGATGGTCGAGTTGATGCCGAGCGCGTGCATGGCGATGAAGGCCATCAGCACGCCGACGGGGAGCATGATGATGGCGACCAGGGCACTGCGGACGTGCAGCAGGAAGACGATGCAGACGAGGGCGACGATGATGCTTTCCTCGATCAGCGTGCGCTCTAGCGTGTCGATGGCCCGCAGGATCAGCTCGGAGCGGTCGTAGACCGCCTGGATGCTCACGTCCTCCGGCAGGCTCGGGGCGATCTCGGTGATCTTCTCCTTGACGTTGTCGATGACCTTGAGGGCGTTCTCGCCGTAGCGCTGGACGGCGATGCCGCTGACCACCTCGCCCTGGCCGTTCAGCTCGGCGAGGCCGCGGCGCTCGTCCGGCCCCAGCTCGACCCGGGCGACGTCGCGCAGCAGCACCGGCGTCAGGCCCTCTGATTTCAGCACCACCTGCTCCAGGTCGCGGGTCCCGCGCAGGTAGCCGCGGCCGCGGACCACGTACTCGGTCTCGGCCATCTCGACGACCCGGCCGCCCACGTCCATGTTGCTGGCGCGGATGGCATCGATGACGTCGCCGAGCGGGATCCCGTAGCCCTTCAGCCGCAAGGGATCGACGGTGACGGCGTAGGTCTTGACGAAGCCGCCGACGCCGGCGACCTCGGAGACCCCTTGCGCCTTGGTGAGCGCGAAGCGGATGGACCAGTCCTGCAGGGTGCGCAGCTCGGCGAGCGTCCGCTTGGCGCTCATGACGACGTACTGGTAGACCCACCCCACCCCGGTGGCATCCGGCCCCAGCGTTGGCGTGACGCCGGCCGGCAGCCGGCCGGAGGCGAAGTTGAGGTATTCGAGCACCCGCGAGCGGGCCCAGTAGAGGTCGGTGCCATCCTCGAAGATGATGTAGACGAACGAAACGCCGAACATCGAAAAGCCGCGCACCACCTTCGAGTGCGGCACGGCCAGCATCGCCGTGGTCAGCGGGAAGGTGACTTGGTCCTCCACGACCTGCGGTGCCTGGCCCGGATACTCGGTGTAGACGATCACCTGGACGTCGGAGAGGTCGGGGATGGCGTCCACCGGCGTCTTGACCACCGCGTAGATGCCGGCGGCGACGATGAAGACGGTGGCGAGCAGCACCAGGAAGAGGTTGTGGGCGGACCAGCGGATGACGGCGGCGATCATTGGTGTTGATGCCCCCCGCCGCCGGTGCCGCCGCCGCCGCCGCCGATGCTGCTCAAGGCTGCCTTCAGGTTGCTCTCGGCGTCGATGAGGAAATTGGCGCTGACGACCACCCGCTCGCCTTCCGTGAGGCCGTTCGTCACCGCGACGTAACTCTCGGCGCTTTCGCCGAGCGCGACCGGGCGCGGCTCGAACCGCCCCTCGCCGCGATCGACCAGAACGACCTGGCGCGTGCCGCTGTCGAGGACCGCCGACTCCGGGATGCTCAGCACCTCGCCGGGACCCACCGGCGCGGCGATCTCGACGGTGGCGTACATGTCGGCCTTGAGCAGATCGTCCGGATTGGGCATCTCGATGCGCACCCGCGCCGTCCGGGTCTCGGCGCCGACGACCGGATAGATGAAGCCGACGCGGCCGGCGAAGCTTCGCCCGGGGTACGCCTTGACCGAGACGGTCGCTTCCTGGCCGACGCGCACCCCCGCCAGGTCCTGCTCGAAGACGTCGGCGATCAGCCAGACGGTGGACATGTCGACGATCCGGTAGAGCGGGTCGCCCGGCATGAACCGCATGCCCTGAACCGAGGGCTTGTCGATGACCGTTCCCGAGACCGGCGAGGGGATCGTGATCACCGGCCGCGCCGGCGACCCGGCGCGCAGCCGCTGCAAAGCGGCCTCCGGAAAGCCGAGGTAGTGCAGGCGCTGCTCGGCACCGTCGATCAGCCACCGCGAGGCCTGATCCGTGCCACCTGCCCGCGTCGATTGGCGGAGCAGCGCATACTCCTGCTGCGCCAGGACCAGATCCGGGCTGTAGACCTCCATGAGCGGCTCGCCGCGGCGTACCTTCTGCCCGGTGGTGTTGACCACGAGCCGTTCGATCCAGCCCTCGAAACGGGTCGAGACGACGAAGGTGTTGCGTTCGTCGAACTGGACGCTGCCGACAGCGCGCACGGGCCGGACGAGGTTGCGTCGAACGGCCGCCTCGCTCAGTACGCCGATCATCTGGATGCGCTCGGGGGAGATTCTGACGACCCCCTGTTCCGCCGCCTCGACGTCGTCGGCGTAGACGGGGATGTAGTCCATCCCCATCGGGTCCTTCTTCGGCACCGGCGAGGTGTCCGGCAGGCCCATGGGGTTGCGGTAGTAGAGCGGCTTGCGGTCGCTTGCGCCCTCCGCTGTCGGCGAGAAGGGTTCCGGTTCGCCGTGCTGGTGCGCCGCCTCCGGGTCGAACCCGGGCGCCGCCGCCTCGTCGGCGAAGACCGGGATGTAGTCCATCCCCATCGGGTCCTTCTTCGGCACCGGCGAGGTGTCCGGCCCGCCCATCGGGTCCTTGTAGTAGAGCACCGGCCGCTCCCCCGATGGAGGCCCGGTGTGTCCGGCGTGCTGGCTCTGACCCTGATCGGAATGCGCATCAAAGGCTGGCGAACGATTTACCGGGGCGGAAAGACTCCCCTGCTCGGACAGCCAGTAGCCGCCGGCCACGCCAAGCCCGGCAGCGAACAGGATTGCGCCGGCGAGGGTGAACCACCTCACAGCTCTTCTCCAATTACCTGTTCCAGTTCCGCCAGCCGCACCTGCTGCAGGGTCAGCAGGTTGATGCGGTCGAGGGCGACGCGGAGCACGGCCTGCTCGGCAAGCAGCACGGTCGGCAGGTCGACCCGGCCGAGCTGATAGCCGGCCAGCGCCGACTGCAGCACCACCTCGGTCTGCGGGATGTTGACCTCGCTGAGGATCCGCTCGCTGCGCTGGGCCGAGACCAGACCCCAGTAAGCCGTTTCGATCCGGCTCTGCAAATCCAGGCCCGTCGCCTCCCGTCGCGCCCGCGAGGCGGCAAGCCTGGCCAGGGCCTCGCTCTCTTGGGCGCGCCTCAGCCCCCACTGCAACGGGATCCCCACCGAGACCATCGCCTCGTAGCCGCCGAACTCCCTCTCGTCGTCGGTGTCCCGGTCGAACGCCGACACCCCGAGTGTCACGTCCGGATACCAGTTCCGCCGGACCAGGGTCGCGGCTCTCTCGTCAGCGTTGATGCGTGCAGCGTCGGCGCGAAGCAGGGGATTGGCTCGCGCCGCTCGCTCGACCAGGGCGTCGGTCTTGAGGCCGGCCGGTTCCGGCACAGGCCGAAGCACCTCGGGTGCTGCGAGTGGGGCGCCCACGGGGCGGCTGAGGAGCGCGTTCATCTGGGCCAGCCAGTCCCGTCGTTCCCCCTCGAGGCGGGCGAGATCCGCCTCGAGCCGGCCGCGTTCGACCTCCGCCGTCACCGCGTCCTGCTGGCCCCCCTGCCCTTGCGCATAGCGGCTCTGCGCCACCCGCGCGATGGCCGCGACCGTACGGAGAAGCTCCTCGTTGATGCGGATGGCCTCGGCGGTGGCATAGGCATTGGCGAAGACGATCTTGATGCGCGCGGCGAGCTCGTTCTCGACCGCCTGACGCTGCTCCGCCACCGCGCCGGCCTCGGCGTCGGCGACGCTCCGCTGCAGACCGAGCTTCCCCCACAGCGGGATCGTCTGCTCGATGGTGTACTTCACCCGCCCCAGCGTGTCGGGGGCGTAGCGCGTGCCGCTGCCGGTAATGTCCTCGAACTCGGTGCGGAACATCGGGTCGGGGTAGCGGCCCATGGTCCCTACCCTGGCCTGCGCCGCCTGCGCGTCCAGCGCCGCCGCCGCGAGCCCCGGGTTCGTCGCCTTCGCCATGGCCAGCAGCTCGTCGACCGACCTTCCCGGGGCCGGCTGCGCCTGCGCCTTCATCAAAGGGTCGGGACGCGACCCGGCGGCGTCAGCGACCGCCGGGATTGGAAGAGACGCGGCCGCCCATGCCATGAACAGCAGCAGCGGCACATGACTATATCGCGCCATCTTGCATCGCTACTTACTGGCCTGGCTCAGCCAATTCGTGGCCAAATCCCGCTGCCTGGGATAATAAACGTTGATCTGCGCGTTCTTGTAGATGTCAACGAGTCGCTCGGTCTCGTCGCGCCACCGGTCATCACAAATGACCGCAAGCCGGTCGATCATGTCCTGGTTGCCCATGCAGAACCACGTACATGTTGACCGCGTTCCTTTCTCCCACCCGTCAAGTTTTTCCCAATCAATCAGCATTTTGAGTTTCGGTGCATCTTCCAGAGTCAAATGAACCGAAGCTTGGGAGCCGAGCTTCTCATCAAGCTTGAAAACCGCCGCATCCCAATCCTCATCGCTGACCGTCCCGCTCATCGCAACGACAATCAGTGCATCCGCGACGTCTACGCTAATCACCGGCTCTCTCCTGCAAGACGTGATGCTCCTGACATTGTCCTGCTCTAGGGGTCGTTACGTTCCTGGCCGGCGATGAAGCGTGTGCTACCCTGGACCGGTGAAGCCTGACCAGGCACGCGCATCGTCAGGGAAAGTGTCCACGTGCCCGGCATGGACAGGTCTCCAAGGAATTCGTAGATGCCGCCGCCTGGCGATCCGACGAAGCGGATCTCGCGCTCCCGAACTCTGTTGGGATACCATGTTCCCTTTGCCAGACGAGGAAAGCGCAGCATCCGCATCGTTAACGCCGCGTCCTTAACGGTCGCGCCAGCGACCGGTTGCCCATCGGCTTCGTTAACCAAGCGAACGGCAATGGTGGAGTGAGTGCGGGCGGGAACGGGCTGATTAAGAACCTCGAACCGATAACCGTCCTGCGGTTCGCCGCCTGCGCTTGCGCACGCCGTCAGCGCTCCGACAAGCGCGACCGCGGAGAGCAGGCGGAACAGCGAGGGTCGTTTTCGAGATGCCAAGGCCTGAAGTGACATATGTTATCCTACTCATGAAAATTATTGAATTCATTCAACGGTTTGAAGAACTATACCTGCTTCGTCGCGGACCGCAGGTGGGGCTGCGCCGCTACTGGCCGGCCTGGAACGTGGAGGTGAGCTTCACGGGCCTTGCCTCCCCAGGAACCGCTGCCACCACCTCGAGATCCCATCTTCCGGGCATCGAGACGTCAGCCAGCAGCCGGTAGACGCCCGGTGCTGGGCTTGCCACCACCTTCACCTCTCCGCCCATGTCTCTCGTCGAAGGGTTGGGCGTGCCGCTCTTGTGCGGCCGGTGCATCATCGTCATTTCGAGGCGCGTTTGCGTAATCTTGGCGTTTTGGATGGGTTTGCCCGTGGAGGTGTTCGTC
>JAXMOZ010000094.1:0-10567 GCA_034382075.1 Rhodospirillales bacterium | reverse complement strand
GCCAACAGCGCTTTCACGTCAATGCCTTCGCCCTTACCTTTCCGCTCGGTCATGGTGTGCTTCCTCTGATCAGGATCGGTGACTCACACATCACCCGCATACCATGACCACCTTCAACTTTCCGCTTTTGCAGAACCTCCAGCATGCTACCCCCGGGTATCGTCTCAGTAGTCTCCTCGACTAGTCGCGGGTCGCCACAGGTTCTCTGCTTCGGCCCCGTCTTACGGTACCTCGCTCTAGTCGTGGGTCGCCACAGGCTTCTTCATTACATCTCCAAACACACCCAACCCCAGTGACCGGCGCCGCCTTGGTCGCGCGGGCGCTATTGCGGCGGCCTGACGGCGTCTCGAAATGCGGCCTGCCGCCGGCTGTTGCTGGCGACCGCGGGGATGACGCCGCTGGCGCCTCGTCTTCTGCCACGTCCAGGCGGAAGTGTAGGAGAGCGAGCATCCGCGCGCAGTGACGGCCGTCACCGAAACAGGGCTCAGCCCTGACCAGCCGATCGAAATGACGGCGGCCACCGCGCCGCAGAGGGGGTGAAGCCAGCCGAAGCGCTCAGGCGACCGCCGGGGCGGCCTGCGGCAGGGTCTGCCCGGTCTCGGCGGCGTAGGCCGAAAGCAGCGTCCGGGTGATCTCGCCCGGCTGGAAGCGGTGCTGGTCGATCTCGCGCACCGGCGTCACCTCGGCAGCGGTGCCGGTGAGGAACACCTCGGTGGCGTTGGCAAGCTCCTCCGGGCGGATCGCCCGCTCGACCACCTCGATCCCCTTGTCGCCGGCCAAGGCGATCACCGTTTGGCGGGTGATGCCGTCGAGGAAGCAGTCGGGCGTCGGCGTATGCAGCCGGCCGTCGCCCATGACGAAGAAGATGTTGGCGCCGGTCGCCTCGGCGACCAGGCCGCGCCAGTCGAGCATCAGCGCGTCCTCGTAGCCCTCGGCTTCGACCGTGTGCTTCGACAGCGTGCAGATCATGTAGAGCCCGGCGGCCTTGGCATGCACCGGCGCCGCCTCCGGCGGTGGCCGGCGCCACGGCGCGGTCTTCAGTCGAATGCCGCGCAGCCTCGCCTCCGGCGAGAAGTACGAGGGCCAGGTCCAGGCGGCGATGGCCAGGTGGATGCGGGTGTTCTGCGCCGAGACCGCCATCATCTCGCTGCCGCGCCAGGCGATCGGGCGGATGTAGCCGTCGACGATGCCGTTGGCGGCCAGCGTCTCGACGCAGGCCCGGTCCAGTTCGTCGATGCCGACGGGCAGGGAGAATCCCATCAGCTGCGCCGACGCGGCGAGCCTGGCGGAGTGTTCGGTCAGCTTGTAGATGGTTCCGTTGTACGCCCGTTCGCCTTCGAACACGGATGAGGCATAGTGCAGCCCATGGGTCAGCACGTGCAGCTTGGCGTCGCGCCAGGGAACCAGAGCGCCGTCATACCAGATGAACCCGTCGCGATCGTCGTAAGGGGCCTTGAGCATGTCGGGACCGTCCTTGGCGGAGAGGAGAGCCGGTGATGCGCCGGCGCCGACGGTGTCGCCGCGGCTGCGCCAGCGTTTCGGTTGCTATCATCGCCGTCGATATATGTCAATGATACTGCCATAGTTCAGCGCATGGCTAGCGTCCGAGAAACCGCCGCCGCCCACCCCGCAACTGACCCCGCCGCCGCGGCCACGGAACCGGCTGCGGAGGCGGCGCTTCGCCACGACGAGCCTGGACTGCGCCAGGCGATGGAGCTCCTGTTCTTCGCCTACCGCGACTTCACCGGCGACGCCGACCGGCTGCTCGCCCGGTATGGGTTCGGCCGCGCCCATCACCGCACCATCTATTTCGTCGGCCGCCATCCGGGGATCACCGTGGGCGACCTGCTTTCGATCCTCAAGATCACCAAGCAGAGCCTGGGCCGGGTGCTGGGTGAGCTGATGCGCGGCGGCTTCGTCATCCAGCGCGCCGACAGCCGCGACCGGCGGCGACGGCGGCTCTACCTGAGCGACGAGGCGGTGGCGATGGAGCGGATGCTGAGCGAGGCCCAGGCCGAGCGGCTTCATGGTGCGCTGGAGGCGGCGGGAGCGGAGGCGGCGCGGGGCTTCCGCGCCGTGCTCAGGGCGATGATCGACGAGGAGGACCGCAAGCGCTTTGACTAGCCCCGGACGGCCGCGCCGATGATGGAAACCGCCGCCCACGTGCTGGTGGTGGACGACGACGCCAAGCTGCGCAAGCTGCTCGCCCGCTACCTCAGCGAAAACGGCTTCATCGTCGCGACCGCCGGCGACGCGGCCGAGGCCAGGAGCATGCTCGCCAGCGCCACCTTCGATCTGATCGTCCTCGACCTGATGATGCCCGGCGAAAGCGGGCTCGACTTCGCCGGGACGCTGCGGCGGACGGGTGCGGTTCCGATCCTGATGCTGACCGCCATGGCCGAGCCGGAGGACCGGATCAGCGGGCTGGAGCGCGGCGCCGACGACTACCTCACCAAGCCGTTCGAGCCCAAGGAGCTGCTGCTTCGGATCAACAACATTCTCCGCCGGGTGCCGCCGCCGGCCCCCGCCGCCAACGAGCTCAGCCTTGGCGGCCTGATCTTTGCCATCGACCGCGGCGAGCTCTACGACGGCGACCGCCCGGTGCACCTCACCTCGGCGGAGGCGGCGCTGCTGGCCGCCCTGGCGGCACGGCCGGGCGTGACGCTGAGCCGGGAGGACCTGATCGAGCTGACCGGCTCACCGGTGGGCGATCGGGCGGTGGACGTGCAGGTGACGCGGCTCAGGCGCAAGATCGAGCCCGACCCGCGCGAACCCCGGTACCTGCAGACGGTGCGCGGCAAGGGCTACGTGCTGAAGCCGGACTGAGGCCTGGGACATGCTGAAGAGCTACTCGCCCCGCAGCCTCCTCGGCCGCAGCCTCCTGATCGTCGTCACCCCGCTGATCGTGCTGCAGATCGTCACCGCCTCCATCTTCTACGAGAACCACTGGGACCAAGTCAGCAAGCGGCTGGCTTTGGGGGTCGCCGGCGACATCACCTTCCTCGTCGATCTGCTGCGCCGCTTCCCCGAGCCCGCGACCCAGGCCTGGCTCCTGGAGACGGCCGCCCGCGACATGGAGATCGAGGCCAGGCTCGAGCCGGAGGCGATCCTCTCCAACGTCAAAACCTCGCAGTCGGCGATCGAAGGCGAGCTTCGCCGGGCGCTCCTGAGCAAGGACCTGGGCAGGCCGTTTCGCCTCGACACCCGCTCGAAGGCCGGCAAGATCGTGGTCCTCATCCAGCTTCCGGAAGGCGTGCTCAAGGTCACAGCCCCGCTCGCCCGGCTGTCCAGCAAGACGACCTACGTCTTCATCCTGTTCACCATCGGCACCTCGCTGATCCTGCTGGGCGTCGCCACCATCTTCATGCGCGCCCAGGTCCGCCCGGTGCTGCGGCTGGCCAGCGCCGCCGAGGCCTTCGGCAAGGGCCGGGAGATGGAGAGCTTCCGCCCGCAGGGGGCCCGGGAGGTGCGCCGCGCCGCGCTGGCCTTCATTGCCATGAAGACCCGCATCCAGCGGCAGATCCAGCAGCGCACGGCGATGCTGGCCGGCGTCTCCCACGACCTGCGCACGCCGCTCACGCGCATGCGCCTGGAGCTGGAGATGATGCGCGAGGACGACAGCGTCCGGGCGCTGAAGGACGACATCGTCGAGATGGAGCGGATGCTGAACGGCTACCTCGCCTTCGCCCGGGGCGAGGGCAGCGAGAAGCCGGAGCGCCGCGACCTGGCCGAGCTCATCGACGACGCGGTCCGCCAGGCCCGCCGTTCGGGCGCCCGGGTGGACTACCACGCGGCGGGGAAGCTCACCATCCCGGTGCGCCCGCACGGCTTCCTGCGCTGCATGACCAACCTGCTCGAAAACGCCCTGCGCTACGGCAGCCGCGCTTCGGTCGAGGCCAGGCGCAAGGGCGGGATCATCGAGATCCTCATCGACGACGACGGCCCGGGGATCGCCGAGGAGCTTCGCGAGGAGGTGTTCAAGCCGTTCTTCCGCGCCGAGGGCTCGCGCAATCCGGAGACGGGCGGCGTCGGCCTCGGGCTCACCATTGCCCGCGATCTGGTCCGCGGCCACGGCGGCGAGATCTTTCTTGGCGACTCGCCGCTCGGCGGCCTTCGGGTGCAGATCCGCCTGCCGGTGTAGCCGAGCGGACGCGGCGTCAGTAGAGCCGGCCGCCGTTGGGAACGGGATGAGTGGGGGAGACCAGCACCACCTCGCCGTCCTCGTCCGGGAAGCCCAGGACCAGGACCTCGGAGACGAACTTGCCGATCTGCCGCGGGGGAAAGTTGACGACGGCTGCGACCTGCCGGCCGACCAGGGTCTCCGGCCGGTAGTGGCGGGTGATCTGCGCCGAGCTGCGCTTCTCGCCGATCGCGGCACCGAAGTCGATCCAGAGCTTCAGCGCCGGCTTGCGCGCTTCGGGGTAAGGCTCGGCACGAACGACGGTGCCCACGCGGATGTCCACGCGGGCAAAGTCGTCGTAGCCGATGACGGAAAGAACCGGCTCGCTTGCGTCTGGTTCGCTCATGTTTCGAACCATCTCGTCGGCGGTTTCGGCAGCGGTGGCGGCGCGCCCAAGTGTCGCCGCCACGCCAATGGGATCGGCGTCAGGCGCCCGGCTGCTTCATCTTCAGCGCCATGTCCTTGATCTCGTCGAGGGTGGCGGAGATGCGCTCGTTGATCTTGCCGGTGGCTTCCTGGTTGGACTTGGCGACCATCTCGGCCAGCTCGCGCATGTTCGACAGCGCGCGCTCGAAGGCGCCCTTGGCCAGCTCGGCCTGCTTCGCCGTGACCTCGCTCGGGGAGCCCGCCTTGGAGAGCACGTCGACGGCGGTCGACGCCTCGTTCATGGTCTCCTGCAGGATCTTCGCCTGCCGCTCGGCAACGGCCTGCATCCCTTCCAGGGCGATGCGGTTCGCCTGGGTGAGGGCTTCGAGGTTCTTCTTCTGGCTCGCCATCAGTGCATCCATGTCGACGCCGGGCAGATTGTACTGCTTCAGCATCTTGGAGAACTCTTCCATCATTTTGCCGGGATCGACTTCCTTCATGAACTTGCTCATGTCGAACATTGCCTGGGGGGCCTGTGCCATCGCTATTTCTCCTCGCCCGCCGCGTTTTACGGGCTTAATCGAGTTCCAATGCTAGAAAGTATGTGCGCGGGGGGAGTCCCTGTCAACGGATATGTTGCAGTGCACAAAAGTTTCTTCGCCACCGCAGCAAAATCCGCAAGCGTCTGACGGAGCTGTTGATTCGCCTGCATCGCTGGGCGGATGCGGCGCGCTCTCCGGGCTCGTGGGCACGGTCAGATGCCGCGGCCAGCTTGGGTGCGCCGGGAGAACCCCTACTCCGCCGGCGAGGGCGCGGGCTCCGGCGGGCTCGGGGGTGCGCCGGGCGGCGCCGACGGCGGCGAGACGTCGCCCACCGGGCGGTGGCGAGAGCGCAGCGGCAGCCGCCTCGCCAGCGCGTCGGCGCGCTGCAGGTTGCGGTCCAGCGTCGCCATGGTCTTCGCCATGTCGATGCTGTCGTCGTCGAGCCAGGTCCGCAACGTGGCGAGGTAGACGATGGCCAGCCCCTTGACCCGCAGCGAGCCGCCGACGCCGGTCGCCGGCAGCCCGGCGGCCTCCAGCATCCAGGCCATGGAGGCGGCGAAGCAGGGCGCCAGCAGCAGCGCGTTCAGCGGATCGCCCGGCATGTCGCGGACGATGGCGCGCATGCCGTCGCGGTCCGCGGCCAGGGCGTCGAACCGCCGCATGAGGATTTCGAACAGCCGGTCCCTGGGCGCGTCGTCGATCTCGGCCGGACCATCGGCGAGAACCGCCCGGTCCGTCCGCGCGAGCAGGCCGCTGAGGATCGAGAGCCGCGTCGGGAACTGGGCGTAGGCATCCGGCAGCGACACCCCCGCATCCTTGGCCACGGCGGCAAGGGAGGCGGACTGCCAGCCGCCGGCCGCGGCCACCGCCAGGGCGGAGTTCAGCAGGCGTTCGCGAACGTCTTGGGCTTCGGGCGTCGGCACGGACTTCAATCTCCCTTCCTGAGCGTCTTCACATCGCCGCGGAGCGGACCCAACATATGGAGCATCGCCCGTCCCCGAGGAAGCGGAGGCAGCGAACGACCCCGGCCCCACCATGACCAACCCCTGCTTCGACCGCAAGACCGCGAGAGCCGCCGCCGGCCGCGGCGGGACCGAGCCGGAGCCGGCGTTCCTGGGCGCCGAGGAGGAGCGCGACCTGGCCCTGCGGGCCGAAGCCGGCGACGACGCGGCTATGGAGCGGCTGGTCGCCAGCCATCTGCGCTTCGTCGTCAAGATCGCCCGGTCCTACCGCGGCTGGGGCCTGCCGATGAGCGATCTGGTCCAGGAGGGCATTCTCGGGCTGGTTCAGGCGGTCCGCCGCTTCGATCCCGACCGGGGCGTGCGGCTGTCCACCTACGCCGCCTGGCCGGTGCGCGCCGCCATCCAGGAGGCGGCCCTGCGCTCCTGGTCGGTCGTCCGGCTCGGCACCTCGAACGCGCAGAAGATGCTGGCGCTCAGGCTGAAACGGGTGATGGCCGGCTCGAGCTACGACGGGCGCGACCTTCCGGAAGACCTTGCCGCGGGCATGGCCGCGCGCTTCGGCGTCACCGTGGCGGAAGCCATGGCGGTGGCGCGGCGGATGGCCGGCGCCGATCGCTCGCTGGATCGGCCGGCGGGCTTGGCGCCGAGCGCACTGGACGCGCTGGCAAGTCCGGCGCCCAGCCCAGAGGCCGCGGTTGCGGCGGCCAGCGAGCAACGCCACCTCGCCGGCGCCCTGGCCGCCGCCTTGGCGAAGCTCTCGCTGCGCGAACAGCTGGTGATCCAACGGCGGTACCTGGCCGAGGCCCGCGCCACCTTCAGCGCCATCGGCAACGAGCTTGGCGTGTCCAAGGACCGCGTCCGGCAGCTGGAGGCCAAGGCCCTGGCCAAGCTTCGCGAGCTTCTTGCAGCAAGCCTCGCCCGCCGGAACTTCTGATCAGCCGGCAAGCTCGCGTGAGCGTTCGCTTGCGGCGCGGACCGCGCGCGCGAGCAGCGGCGCCAGCCCGTCCTCGGCCATGAGCACCGACAGCGCCGCGGCGGTGGTGCCGCCGGGGCTGGTGACGTTGCGGCGCAGCTCCGCCGCCGGCTCGGCTGCGCGCTGGAGCAGCGCACCGGCGCCGGCGACCGTGTCTCGGGCCAGACGTTCCGCAAGCTCCGCCGGCAACCCGGCCGCAGCGCCGGCCTCGGCCAGGCACTCCGCCAGCAGGAACACGTAGGCCGGGCCGCTGCCGGAGACGGCCGTCACCGCGTCCATCAGCGCCTCGTCGTCAACCCAGGATAAAGAGCCCACGGCGGCGAGCAGCCGCCGGCAGAGCTGCCGCTGCTCCTCGGAGGCGTTGGCCCCGGCGCAGGCGACGGTGGCGCCGAGCCCCACCGCAGCCGGGGTATTGGGCATGGCGCGGACCACGGCCGCCTCGGGCCCGAGCAGGCGCTGCAGGCTCGAGATCGTCCTTCCCGCGGCAATCGAGAGGAAGACGCTGTCGGCGGTGAACCGGCGGTAGGCAGGAGCGATGGCATCCAGCGCCTGTGGCTTGACGGCGAAGATCACCGCCGCCGCCCGCGCCTCCGCGGCGATTTCGGCGGGATCGGCGAGCACCGCGCAGCCGAACCTCTGGGCCAGGGCCGCCGCCTTGTGCGAATCGGGCTCGACGACGAGGGTTTCGCCCGCGCCGAAACCGGCGGCGCACCAGCCGGCCAGAAGCGCTTCGCCCATCTTGCCGCAGCCGACGAGCAGCAGCCGCGGCGCCATGGGAAGCTTACGCTTCGCCCTGGGTCTCGAACATGGCCGCGTCCACCGCCTCGCCCGGGGTCTTGCCGCCCCACAGCACATAGTGGACGGCGGGATAGAACCGGTCGCACTCCATGATGGCGTGGTTGACCAGGTCCTCGCTCTGCTCGACCGTTGGCCCGTCGCTGCCACGCAAGGGCAGGACGTGGCGATAAACCAGCGCCTTCTCCTCCTGCCAGATGGTGAAGTGGCCGATCCACACCTTGTCGTTCACCAGCGCCAGCAACTCGCTGATGAGCTTGAACTTCGTCGTCGGGATCCGGGTGTCGAAGGTCAGCGTGAACTGCATCGCGGTGGCGAATTCGTTCCAGCGGAAATAGAGGTTGTAGTCGCACCAGCGGCCGGGAACCTGCGCCGCGATCTCCTCGTCACTGGGACGGTCGAACAGCCACTCGTTGGCGCTGACGACGTGTTCGACGACGTCGAGGGGCTTGTCCCATCGCTGGCTGGTCAAGCGCATCTGGCTCATCCTCTGGCTGGCCCCGGCGGGCGACCCTGCCGCCACCACCGAAGCGGCTGAACCGGCGGGCCACGGCGAGATGATGTGGCCAACACGGGTCCTCTACATAGATCTAGAGTGGCAAAACCGTCGAGCGAGCGCAAGGCGGCGTCAGCGCCGCCATTCGTGATCCCTGTGGACAAGCCGCAGCCATGGTTCGCCGCCGCGCCTACGACGGCGCGCCTTCGGTTACAGCCGGCTCGCCCGTGTCCTCGGCCCGCGGCACCCCGCCGGCCGCATCCATGCGCGCCAGTGCCGCCTCGAGCGCCTTCACCCGCTGCTCCAGCTTCTCCTGCTCGGCGCGCGCCTTCGCCGCCATCGCCTTGGCCACGTCGAACTCGTCGCGGCTGACCAGGTCGAGATCGGCGACCAGCCGCTCGACGCGCTGGCGGACCAGACCCTCGACCTCCTCGCGAACCCCGGCGACGGCGGACGCGGCGCCGCTCGCGACCTTGGCGAGATCGTCGAGCAGGCGATTGCTGGACTGCATGGAGGCGTTCCTGTCGTTGAATGGCACAAACTGCCCATAGTATGGGAACACCGTTGCCGCGGCGCAACGCGCCCTGCGCGCAGCCGCCGGGAGGCAACACCGATGCACGCTGGGGAAGAACCGGCGATACCCGGCCGCCCTCGGCGGCGGCTTGGGGAGCATCGACGCCGGCCCGCGCCGAAGTACTCGATCAAGGCGCTCACTCGGCCGCGGTCGTGCTCACATCCTGGCTTGCCCACGCGAGCCAGGCGAGAAGCGGCGCTTGCTCACCGCACCGGCTCCATGGTTGCGCGGTAGCCGCCTCTGGCATAGCGCGGCGGGTACTTCCGCGTGTTGTACTTGCTGACGAAAGGCTCCGGCTCGACCTGGCGCGTGGGGGTCGGCGCCGGCTCGACCTGGCGCGTGGGCGTCGGCGCCGGCTTTACCGGGCGCATGAGCTCCTTGGTCCGCGCTTCGTCCACCGGCTCGATGGGCTTGAGGTACGTGTAGGTCTTGTCCAGGGCCGGGTCGAAGAATGGCGTCACCGCCTCGACCTTCTTGCGCGCGTCGTCGAACTGCACCGGCTCGTCGCAGTGGGTGGCGCCGGTGGCCAGGACCACGTAGCAGACCGAGGCGAGGAGTGTGTTCATGATCGCCGACCCTTTGTCTCAAGTGCACTCAGTACGGCTGGCGGATTCGGAACCGTTCGCGCCCGCCACGGATCGCGGAGCGACGACCGCGACACACTCACCGAATTTCGGTCCCGGCAAGAGCTGGGGAGCGCCACGGCCAGCTTCGAGTGCAACAGCACGAAATCATAGTCAACCTCGTGCAGCTCCGCGCTTCGCGCTCCGGTCCCCGCCGCCGCTAACCCCGCGTGAACGGCTGGGTCAGCAGCCGGTGGAGCGTGCCGTCGCCGGGGCCGCGGAAAACGGCGAGGCCGATGCTCATGGCGTCGTAGCCGTCGCGGGGCTCGGCGCGGTAGGTGCGAAACAGCCGATCCCAAACCGACAGGTTGAAGCCGTAGTTGCTGTCGGTCTCGTCGCGGTGGATCGAGTGGTGCACCCGGTGCATGTCGGGAGTGACGATCAGCCGCCTGAGCGCCCGGTCGAGGCGGGGCGGCAGGCGGACGTTGGCGTGGTTGAACATGGCGAACGCGTTCAGCCCGACCTCGAAGACGATCACGGCCACGGCCGGCGCCCCCAGCGCGACCACCAGCGTCACCTTGAACGCCATGGAGAGGACGATCTCCACCGGATGGAAGCGCAAGCCGGTGGTCGCGTCCAGATCGACGTCCGAGTGGTGCACCCGGTGCAGCCGCCACAACAACGGCACCTTGTGGAAGGCAACGTGCTGGGCGTAGATGGCGAGGTCGAGGGCCACCAGGGCGATGGCGAACGACAGCCAATCGGGCAGGTCCAGCGCGTTGAGCAGGCCCCAGCCGCGGGCCTCGGCGAGAGCCGCGGCGCCGACGGCGGCAAGCGGAAACAGCAGGCGTACGGCGAGGGCGTCGATGGCGACCAGCCCGAGGTTGGTCCGCCAGCGCCGAAGCCTGTCGCCGGCGGGGCGGAGCCGGCGCGGCCGCCAGCGTTCGCAGGCCAGCATCACCGCCAGGACGCCGGCAAAGGCGGCGAGGCGCAGCGCCATCTCGTGGCTCAGAACGAAGCTCTCCATCTCCGGTCGTGTTGCTTTACAACCCGTTCGCCCGAACCTAACGTGGTTCGCAGCCGCACAAATTGCCACGGCAGGATGATGAGCGAAGG
>JAXMOZ010000093.1:0-11083 GCA_034382075.1 Rhodospirillales bacterium | reverse complement strand
CGCTTCGACAAACCGCAATCCTCCCCGACAAGGAGCCCTCCCTCCTAACCGCTCATCCCACTCCCGCGACAGCGGGTTCGTTCAATCCCCCAAACCCAGAGTCAGTAACCGCGCAGGCTGGTATTAGGCCTCTCCGCTCTCTCCATGCGCGCGATAATCGAGCGCGCGGGTGTCTCTGCGCGCGACCGAGCGCGCGGGTGTCTCTATGCGCGCTGTAAGGATGCGCGCCGGGTGATTTTCGAGCGAGGCTCCGCAGAACCCCCGCCGCGACGAGCGGTCGCCACCGGGGCCGCCGCCGCCCGTTTCTCAACCCCGCGAGTCTTACGCAAAAGCGGCAAGACCGTTGCCGATCTTGCCTTGCTCTGGCTACCAGGTTTCTTGTTCAGGTGCGGCTATTGCCGCGTTGATTGAAGCCTCTTGGTGTCTCCCCAAAACTCAGGCCCGGCACCGCGCCAGTCAGCGCACGGCACGCACCTCTTATGTTAACTCACGTCGCAGCGTGCGTCACCTGATTCAACGGCAGGTGTAGAAGAATTACGCGAGCACACGCGCCCGCGGTGGGCGCGGCCGTGCGGCGCTTTTGCGCGGTCGGCGCCCACAGCCGGAGCGAGCCCGGGATCGGCCGCGTACCCGGCGTTGATGTGGCGGGACCCATGACATACAGTTCGGCTCCGTCCGCCGACCCCGCCCGAGGCTCAACCCCGATGCGCCTGTCCCGCTACTTCCTGCCGACCATGAAGGAAACGCCCGCGGAGGCGCAGATCGTCTCCCACCGGCTGATGCTGCGCGCCGGGATGATCCGCCAGGCCTCGGCCGGCATCTACTCCTGGCTGCCGCTGGGGCTCAAGGTGTTGCGCCGGATCGAGCAGATCGTCCGCGAGGAGCAGAACGCGCTCGGCTGCCACGAGATGCTGATGCCGACCCTGCAGTCGGCGGACCTGTGGCGAGAGAGCGGCCGCTACGACGCTTACGGCCCGGAGATGCTGCGCATCCGCGACCGGCACGAGCGCGATCTGCTCTATGGCCCGACCAACGAGGAGCAGATCACCGAGATCTTCCGGGCCTCGGTCACCAGCTACCGGCAATTGCCGAAGCTGCTCTACCACATCCAGTGGAAGTTCCGCGACGAGGTCAGGCCTCGCTTCGGGGTGATGCGCGGCCGCGAATTTCTGATGAAGGACGCCTATTCCTTCGACCTCGACCTCGAAGGCGGCAGGCGCTCCTACAACAAGATGTTCGTCAGCTACCTGCGCACCTTCGAGCGCATGGGGCTGAAGGCGATCCCGATGCGCGCCGAAAGCGGCCCCATCGGCGGCGACATGAGCCACGAGTTCGTGATCCTCGCCGATACCGGCGAAAGCGAGATCGCGTACCACCGGGACTTCCTGGAGATGAGCCTGGCCGAGCGGAACATCGACTTCGAGGCGGACCTGCAGCCGATCGTCGACGCCTATGTCGGCCAGTATGCCGCCACCGACGACGAGCGCGACCGGGCGAAGGAGGCCGAGCTTGGATCCGACCTGATTACCGGGCGGGGGATCGAGGTCGGGCACATCTTCTACTTCGGCAGCAAGTATTCCGGCCCCATGGGCGCCCGTGTCACCGGCCCCGGCGGCGAGGCCAGCGAGGTGCAGATGGGCTCCTACGGCATCGGCGTGTCCAGGCTGGTGGCGGCGATCATCGAGGCGTTCCACGACGACGCCGGCATCCTCTGGCCGGAGAGCGTGGCGCCGTTCAAGGCCGGGGTGATCAACCTCAGCGCCAACAACGCCGCCTGCACCGCTGCCAGCGAGGCGCTCTACTACCGGCTGCAGGCCAGCGGCGTGGATGTGCTCTATGACGACCGCGACGACCGGCCCGGGGTGAAATTTGCCGACATGGACCTGATCGGGCTGCCCTGGCAGCTGATCGTCGGGCCGAAGGGCGTGCAGGCGGGCATCGTCGAGCTGAAGAACCGGGCCACCGGCGAACGCCGCGAACTCGCCCCCGAGGCCGCCGTCGCCTTTCTCGTGTCGTAAGTTCTTCGGTCGTCGGCTTGGATCATCAAACACCGCCTGCCGTCGTGAGGCCCTCACCCCGACCCTCTCCCACTTGCGCCTTCGGCGCGCGGGAGAGGGAGCGGCGCGTCGAGACCGCGACAGGTTTTCCCTCGCCCACGAAGTGGGAGAGGGGCGCTTCGCGAAGCGAAACGCACCCGCGAGCCCTCGCGAGCGGGAGGGTGAGGGCCGTCGTCACGCGTCGCGCGGTCTTCTGGAGCCGTCGGGGTCGTCAGGCACTTGTCGTCATTGCGAGGAGGCGCAGCCTCCGAAGCAATCCAGTGGAAGTGATCTCGCACTGGATCGCCACGCCGCTTCGCGGCTCGCGATGACGGTCTGAAAACAGCCCGCGCGAATGGTGCGGGGTACTCAGGTTTCCGGGTCGTAAACCATGTTCAGCCGGTTCGAATGGATGATGGCGTCGCGTTACCTTCGCCCGCGCCGCCAGGACGGGTTCGTCTCCGTCATCGCGATGTTCTCGCTGCTCGGCATTGCGCTGGGGGTCGCGACCCTGATCATCGTCATGTCGGTGATGAACGGCTTCCGCGAGGAGCTGATGAAACGGATCCTCGGACTGAATGGCCACCTGAGCCTGTTCGCCAATAGCGTCAGCCTGACCGACTACGACGCCGCCGCCGCCCGGGTCGCCGAGGTTCCGGGTGTGATCCTGGTCGCGCCGGTGGTCGAGGGGCAGGTCATGGCCACCGCCAACACCGTCGCCCGCGGCGCCGTGGTGCGGGGTATGCGCCCGGAGGACCTGCGCCGCCGGGCGATCATCGCCGACAACATCGTTGCCGGCTCGCTCGACGCCTTCGCCGGCGACGACGCCGTGGTGGTGGGCAGCCGGCTCGCCGAGCGCATGGGCCTTGCGGTCGGCGACGACATCACCCTGATCTCGCCCCAGGGCAACGTCACCGTCTTCGGCACCGTGCCAACGGTGCGCAACTACAAGGTGGTCGCCACCTTCAACATCGGCATGTTCGAATACGACTCGAGCTTCGTCTTCATGCCGCTGGAGGCGGCGCAGGCCTACTTCCGGATGCCGAACGGGGTGACCAATCTGGAGATCACCGTCGACGACGTCGAACGCGCCGGGGCGATGGCGCGCGAGGTCGCCGCTGCGGCCGGCGGGCTGAACCGGGTGCAGGACTGGCAGCGGTCCAACGCCAGCTTCTTCAACGCCATCCAGGTCGAGCGGAACGTCATGTTCCTGATCCTGACCCTGATCATCGTGGTCGCCGCGTTCAACATCATCTCCAGCCTGATCATGCTGGTGAAGGACAAGGGCAGGGCGATCGCCATCCTCAGGACCATGGGCGCGACCCGCGGCTCGATCATGCGGATCTTCTTCCTGTCCGGCGCCAGCATCGGCGTCGTCGGCACCATTGCCGGCTTCGTCCTCGGGCTCACCTTTTCGCTCAACATCGAGACGATCCGCCAGGCGCTGCAGCGGCTGACCGGCACCGACCTGTTCGCCGCCGAGATCTACTTCCTCGCGCATCTCCCGGCGAAGGTGGACGCGCTCGAGGTGGCGCTGGTCACGCTCATGGCGCTGGTGCTGTCGTTCCTGGCCACGATCTATCCCTCCTGGCGGGCGGCGCGGATCGAGCCCGCGGAAGCGCTGCGCTATGAGTGAGCCGATCTTCCGGCTGAGCGGCATCCGCCGCAGCTTCCTCCAGGGGCGCGGCTCGCTGGACGTGCTGCGGGGCGTCGACCTGGCCATTCCGCAAGGCGGCATGGTGGCCCTGGTCGGCCCGTCCGGCGCCGGGAAGTCGACCCTGTTGCATATCGCCGGCCTCCTCGAACGCCCGGACGCCGGCGAGGTGGTGATCGGCGGAACCGTCTGCAGCGGGCTCGGCGATGACCGGCGCACGGCGCTGAGGCGGGAGAAGATCGGCTTCGTCTACCAGTACCACCACCTTCTGCCGGAGTTCTCGGCGCTGGAGAACGTCGTCATCCCGCAGCTCATCTCCGGCCTGCGCCGGCGGTTAGCGGAGGAGCGCGCGGCCGAACTCCTGGAGATGCTGGGCCTCGCCGCCAGGTTCGATCACCGTCCCGGCAAGCTTTCCGGCGGCGAGCAGCAGCGGGTGGCGATCGCCCGGGCGCTGGCCAACGGCCCGGCGGTGCTGCTGGCCGACGAGCCCACCGGCAACCTCGACCCGCACACCGCGAACGAGGTGTTCGCCATGCTGCTGAAGCTGGCGCGCGGCGTCGGGCTGGCCGCGGTCGTCGCCACCCACAACCCCGGGCTGGCGGCGCAGATGGACCGCACGGTCCGCCTGGAGGAAGGCGTGCTGGTGGATCAGCGCGAGGGCCGCCCGGCGCGGCCCGCCGCCGCTTCGCCGGCGCCATGAGCGCGCGATGAGCGCCGGCTTCGTCCACCTTCGCGTCCACACCGCCTACTCGCTGTCGGAAGGCGCGATCCGCATCAAGCAGCTGGCCCAGCTCTGCCGCCAGTTGCGGATGCCGGCGGTCGCCCTGACCGACAGCAACAACCTATTCGGCGGCATGGAATTCTCGGTCACCCTGGCCCAGGCGGGCATCCAGCCGATCGTCGGCTGCCAGCTCCGCATCGCCCCGGCGGCGCGCGCCGATACCGGCCTCTGCCCCAGGTCGCGGCGCGAGCAGGAGCAGGGCGGGTTCGTCCTCCTGGTGCAGAACGGCGAAGGCTACGCCAACCTGCTGAAGCTGCTGGCCAGCGCCCACGAGCGGGTGGGGAGCGGCGCCGCGCCGGAGGTTTCCCTGGCCGAGCTGGTCGAGCGCAGCACCGGCCTGATCGCTTTGACCGGAGGCGCTGAGGGGCCGCTCGGCCGGCTGCTTCAAGACGGACGCGAGGCGGACGCCGAGGCGATGCTCGACGCGCTGGAAGGCGCCTTCGCCGGGCGTCTCTACGTCGAGCTCCAGCGCCACGGCAGCGAGGGCGAGGCGATCACCGAGCCGTCCTTCCTGGCCCTGGCAGACCGTCGCGGCCTGCCCATCGTCGCCACCAACGAGGCCTGCTTCGCCACGCCGGACATGTTCGAGGCGCACGACGCTCTGCTCTGCATCGCCCAAGGCGCGCACATCGCCGACCGGGAGCGCCGGCGGCTCACGCCCGAGCATTTCTTCAAGAGCGGCGAGGAGATGCGGGAGATCTTCGCCGACCTGCCCGACGCCGTCGCCAACACCGCGCTGATCGCCCGGCGCTGCGCCTTCATGATCGAGCCGCGCAAGCCGATCCTGCCGCCCTTCGCCAGTCCCGGAGGCCTGAGCGAGGCCGACGCGCTGCGCGCCGAGGCGCACGCGGGCCTGGAGCGCCGGCTGGCCGTACGCGCCGGTCGCGGCGAGGCCGAGAGCAACCAGCCCGGCTGGCACCGCGACCAGGACTACCGCGAGCGGCTCGACTACGAGCTCGGCGTGATCTGCGAGATGGGCTTCGCCGGCTATTTCCTGATCGTCTCCGAGTTCATCCGCTGGGCCAAGACCCACGGGATCCCGGTAGGTCCCGGCCGCGGCTCCGGCGCCGGCTCCGTCGCGGCCTGGGCGTTGACCATCACCGATCTCGACCCGCTCCGCTTCGGCCTCCTGTTCGAGCGCTTCCTCAACCCGGAGCGGGTGTCGATGCCGGACTTCGACATCGACTTCTGCCAGGACCGCCGCGACGAGGTGATCCGCCACGTCCAGGAGACCTACGGGCGCGGTCGGGTGGCGCAGATCATCACCTTCGGCAAGCTGCAGGCGCGCGCCGTGCTGCGCGACACCGGCCGGGTGCTCGGCATGCCCTACGGCTATGTCGACAAGATCTGCAAGCTGGTGCCCAACAACCCGGCCAACCCGGTGACGCTGGCGCAGGCGCTGGAGGCGGAGCCGCAGCTTCGCGAGCTGATCGGCCGCGACGAGGCGGTGGCGAAGCTCGTCGACATCGCGACCAGGCTCGAGGGGCTCTACCGCCACGCCTCGACCCATGCCGCCGGCGTCGTCATCGGCGACCGGCCGCTGGAGGAGCTGATCCCGCTCTACCGCGACCCCCGTTCGGACATCCCGGTCACCGGCTTCAACATGAAGTGGGTGGAGGCGGCGGGGCTGGTGAAGTTCGACTTCCTCGGGCTGAAGACGCTGACCGTGCTCGCGCGCGCCGTCGATCTCATCCGCGAGGGCCGGGGGCTCGACCTCGACCTGGCCGAACTGCCGCTGGATGACGCCAAGACCTTCGCCATGCTGAGCGCCGGCGACACCGTTGGCGTGTTCCAGCTGGAAAGCGGCGGCATGCGCGACGCGCTGCGCCAGCTCAAGCCGGATGCCTTCGAGGACATCATCGCCGTCGTCGCCCTCTACCGCCCGGGGCCGATGGACAACATCCCGAGCTACATCCGCCGCAAGCATGGCGAGGAGGAGCCCGACTACCTCTACCCAACGCTGCAGCCCATCCTGGCCGAGACCCACGGCATCATGATCTACCAGGAGCAGGTCATGCAGATCGCCCAGGAGCTCTCGGGCTATTCGCTGGGCAAGGCCGACCTGCTCCGCCGGGCCATGGGCAAGAAGATCAAGGAGGAAATGGACCAGCAGCGCAGCGCCTTCGTCGAGGGCGCCAAGGCGCGGGGCGTGCCGGAGCGCAAGGCGGTCCACATCTTCGAGCTGGTCAACAAGTTCGCCGGCTACGGCTTCAACAAGTCGCACGCCGCGGCTTACGCGCTGGTCGCCTACCAGACCGCCTACCTCAAGGCGAACTACCCGGTCGAGTTCCTCGCCGCGTCGATGACCCTCGACATCCACAGCACCGAGAAGCTCAACACCTTCTGCCAGGAGCTGAACCGGCTCGCCATCCGCCTCCTGCCGCCGGACATCAACCGCTCGGACGTGGGCTTCAGCGTCGAGCGTGACGAGGCCGATCCCGCCTCGCCCGGCGCCATTCGCTTTGCTTTGGCCGCGGTGAAGAACGTGGGCGAGGGAGCGATGGCGGCGCTGGTGGCGGAGCGAAGACGGGGCGGCCGATTTGCCAGCCTCGACGACTTCGCCAGCCGGATCGACGTGCGCACGCTGAACCGCCGCCAGCTCGAGAACCTGGCCAGGGCCGGCGCCTTCGACGGGCTCAACCGCAACCGCCGCCAGGTGTTCTCCTCCATCGAGCCGGTCCTGCGCCACGCCGCGGCGGCGAGCCAGGACCGGGCGAGCGGGCAGATGGGGCTGTTCGCCGCGGCGCCGCCGGCGGTTGCGCCGGCTCGCCGGCCAGACGGCGAGGACTGGTCGCCGATGGAACGGCTGAAGGAGGAGCTCGACGCCATCGGCTTCTATCTTTCGGCGCATCCGCTGGACGCCTACGCCAAGACCTTGCGCCGGCTGAAGGTGGTGAGCAGCGCAGAGCTCGCGACCGCCCCTGCCGCCGGGACGGTGAGCGTCGCCGGCGCCGTCGTGGGCAAGCGCGAGCGGACCTCGGGCAAGGGCAACCGCTACGCCTTCGTTCAGCTCTCCGACAGCAGCGGGCTGTTCGAGGTGACCGTCTTTGCCGACGTGTTGGCCACCTGCCGCGAGCTGCTGGAGATCGGCAAGCCACTGCTGATCAAGGTCACGGTGCAGGTCGAAGGCGAGCAGATCCGCTGCATCGCCCAGAGCGTCGAGCCGCTGGAGGCGGTCGCGGCGCGGGTGCCGGCGGAGCTTGCCATCGTCATCGACACGCCCGAGCCGATCGAGCGGATCCGCTCGGTGCTGGCGGGCAGCACCGGCGGCGAAGGCGAGGTCAAGATTGTCTGCGGTCTGGCCGGCGAAACCCAGGCGGAGGTGGTCCTGCCCAATCGCTTCCGGGTCGGCCCAGCGGTGACCATGGCGCTGCAGGCCGTCGCCGGCGTTCGCGACGTCCGCGAGGTGTGAACGCCTAACGGCCACTCCTCTCATCTTTGGCCGTGCTGAGGCGGCGCTCGCCACCAGTCGGCACGCGGCGAGGGGCGAGATGGCACGGACGTTGCTAGGACGCAGCACTATCTGACCCACTGGAGATGCCTTGATGGAAGTAGCTACCTCCTCCTACGCTCTTGAGCAGGCGCGGGAGCGTTTCGCCCAACCACGACAGCACCTGGCATCACAGACAAACGCAGAGCGGCGACTCATCGATATGCCCTGCCTGAAGGCCGTCGATAAGACGTCCGTGCCGGCACTGCCCCAGCGATGCTGGCCTGCCATTGACGTGGAGCACAGCCGCAAGATGTTGCAAGTAGTACACACCCGTATGGAATTAACGAACCAGTCTATCGAGCATTGGTCAAAGAGCATAAAGACCGCTGAAGAATTGATCATGAAGTATGGTCCGACTTCGCCGCTTCTTGCCATGATGGACTCGGCGAAGGCGGCCCTAAATGAGCTTGCCGCACAGGTACGCGAGGAAAACTTCGGAATCAACCAGCTCACCACTGAGCTCAATGAGAAGATTGCCGCGCCGGCGTATCAACAGTGGCTGTCTCGCCAAGCGCAGTCATGTCAAGCTTATAATGGGCAGGACTCCGCGGCTACAACCTGTCACGTTCGGGCGACAGCGTTGAGCGTCGTCTGCTGATCTCGAATGTTCGGGGAAACCTTAGCGTTAACCCGCTTGCCAGCCGGTCGCACGCCCCTGCGTCAGTCGGCTCGATCCCAGCAGGAAGCCATGCTATCTATGCACCCCATATGGGGTCTTTCGAACATCCTTCTAGTGTGGCTACAAGGGATAGCAGAAGATGGCTCAGATAAATCGTGACGGGCACCTCTTCCCCTACACAAACGACCCGTTTCTTCTGAGTGGAGATGACTACATTGTTGTTGATCGAAATGATCAACAGATCTACTCATTTACGGCCGATGACAGGATCGAGGGCTCCGATACGCCGGATACGGTTTACGCAGGGGAAGGCTCCGATAGAATATACGGCGGCATTGGCGACGACTGGTTATGGGGCGGAGATAACGGCCCTACGGCCCACCCGGAAAATTCAGATGATTTCATCGATGGTGGGGACGGCGACGACCACGTCTCCGACGGACACGGAAACAATACGCTTCTCGGTGGGGCCGGGAATGACGTGGTGTCCGGGGGCAGCGACGACGATACTATGTACGGTGACGCTGGGAACGATAGACTGTTTTCCGCTGAAGGCAGGGACTTGGTTGACGGCGGCAGTGGCTCTGATCTTATCGAGGGAGGCAACGGCAACGACTCTCTTCTTGGCCATGCTGGCGAAGATGTTATCTTGGGCGGCAGCGGCAATGACGAAATGGATGGCGGCATCGAGAACGACACCGTCGATGGCGCCGATGGTGACGACACGCTGTACGGCAACCAAGGCGATGATGAACTGCGCGGTGGGAGCGGCGCCGATCACCTCATCGGGAACGACGGATTGAACAGCCTCGAAGGCGGCCTCGGCGACGACACATACTACGACTTGGCGTCCGGCGAGAACCTAGTCATCGAGCAAGGCGGCAACGACACCATCTACTTCGCCGATGCGGAAGCAAGCGACATCGGCCTTGCGCGTTTCGGCAACGACCTTGCCTTCTATACGGCCGCCGATGCGGCCGACGGCTCCGTGGATGCCGCAATGATCGTCGGGGAATTCTATGCCGGCGGCTATGGCAACGCCAGCTCTGTCGAGTATTTGGCGGACAACACCGGCGCGGTTTACTCTCTCGACTTTCTCTTTTAAGGCTGGAGCGCGGCAAGCCCTGCCGCCCGTCCGGCAAGAGCTGCCGACAGGATTGCAGGTGCGACCTGCCGCTATCGCCCGGCCCTGGCGCCTCTACGAAAAGCACCTCACCGCGATCTCTCCCGCGCGGCGCCTCTGGCGCGCGGGAGAGGGATGTCCGGCGGATCGCCCGCAATATCATCATCTTGCTCCAAGCATGTGTTTTCGCGTACGCTTATCATGTGCAAGCGCAATGCACGCCTGGGAAGAAGACGCTGCGGCGAAAACAAGCGCGCGCCGCAGAGGGAGGACCGCCCGTGAACAAGTCGTTGCAGTACGTGGTGTTCGCCGCGATCGCGGTGCTGGGCGCGGTGTCGCTCGGCTTCGTCGCCCTGAACCGCGGCGAAACCGTCAACGCCGTGTGGATCCTGACCGCGGCGTTGTGCACCTTCGCCATCGCCTACCGCTTCTACAGCCGGTTCATCGCCACCAAGGTGCTGCAGCTCGATCCCGACCGGCGCACGCCGGCGGTGGAGCGGAACGACGGCCTCGATTACGTCCCCACCAACAAGTACATCCTCTACGGTCACCACTTCGCCGCCATCGCCGGCGCCGGGCCGCTGGTGGGCCCCGTGCTCGCCTCGCAGATGGGCTTCCTCCCGGGCACGCTGTGGATCCTGGTCGGCGTCGTCTTCGCCGGTGCGGTCCAGGACTTCATGGTCCTGTTCATCTCGTCCAGGCGCGACGGCCGCTCGCTGGGCGACATCATCAAGTCGGAGCTGGGTCCGATTCCCGGCACCATCGCCTCCATCGGCGTTCTCCTGATCATGATCATCATCCTGGCGGTGCTGGCGCTGGTGGTGGTCAAGGCCCTGGCGGAAAGCCCGTGGGGCACCTTCACCCTGATGGCGACGATCCCGATCGCGATCCTGATGGGCGTTTACCTCCGCTTCATCCGCCCGGGGCGGGTTGCGGAGATGTCGATCATCGGCTTCGTGCTGTTGATGCTGGCCATCGTCTACGGCGAGGACGTCGCCGCCCACCCGACCTGGGGACCGGCGCTGACCTTCCCCGGCACGACGCTGGCGCTGATGCTGATCGGCTATGGCTTCGTCGCCTCGGTCCTGCCGGTGTGGTTCCTGCTCGCCCCGCGCGACTACCTCTCGACCTTCCTCAAGGTCGGCTTCGTCGTGGTCCTGGCCGTCGGCATCCTCGTCGTCCAGCCCGACCTGCAGATGCCGTCGCTCACCAAGTTCATCGACGGCACCGGCCCGGTGTTCTCCGGAGCCCTGTTCCCGTTCCTGTTCATCACCATCGCCTGCGGCGCGGTCTCCGGCTTCCACGCCCTGATCTCGTCGGGGACGACGCCGAAGATGCTGGAGAACGAGACCCACGCCCGCTTCATCGGCTACGGCG
>JAXMOZ010000092.1:0-11113 GCA_034382075.1 Rhodospirillales bacterium | reverse complement strand
TCAAGGGCCTGATCGTCAACTTCACCCGGCGGCCGCAGCGCCGCTTCACCTTCAGCCTCGGCATCGCCCCGGACGAGGACCTGGGGCGGGCGCAACGGGTCGCGCTCGAGGCGCTGGCCCGGGTCGACGGGGTTCTTGCCGATCCTCCGGCGTCCGCGCTTTACGAGGGCGTGGGCGAGTCGGCGGTGACCATGATCGTCGCTGGCTGGATGGACCAGACGACCCACGACTTCCTCAGGGTGCGCAGCGAGGCGATCCGTGTCGTTCTCACCACGATGGGTGCGGCGCATGTCGATCTTCCCGAACCGACGCTGCGCCTGCGCCGGGCGCCCAAGCCGGCGGCCAGCGTCGCCGAAACGCAGCCGCCGATCGCGACCGGCCGCGACAGCACCCTGAACCGGGCCGTGCAGCAGGAGCGCATCCGCGGGCAGGACGGGCTGGCGCCGGGCGGGCGCGAGGAATAACTGAGGCGCGAACCCGGTGGCCGCCTGTTGGCCAAGCCGTCCCGGCCTTGCCGCAGCTTTCCGCGCCTGGATATGATCGTGATCGCAGCACGGCCGGCCAAGACTTAGCCAAGCTCAGAGGATACGTGAATGCTGCGCCTGTTCGTCGTCGCGATCGTCGTCCTGGCCGTGGGCGCCTGCCAGAATGGTGCAGCGTCCGGCTCTGCCGCCGCGGACGGAGGGCCGCCGACGCAGCTGGAACGCTCCATGCTGGGACCGGACGCCGACGATGCCTTTTTCCTCGACCGCTTCCGAAGCTGCGCCGCGTTCGGGTCGTACACCTACTGCCAGGCCGAGATGTACGGCGGGTTGCCAAAGTAGACCGCCACGGGAGATCGCGGGGAAGGGAGCCGGAGCCATGACCAACACTGACGTGGACGACGCGCTTCGCTGTTTCGAGGACATGGCTCCCGGCGAGCGGGCGGACGCCGCCGGCGCCGCCTCCCGGTACCTCGTCGCCCATGACTTCGCCAGCCTGCAGGAGGCGAGCGAGGACCGTGGCGTGGCACTTCAGGAGCTTTGGGACGAGATCATGATCGTGGCCGAGCTGCCGGCCTGCAGCGTCCCCGTCTTTGCCTTCACCAACTGAGACGTCGCGGGGCGCCGCTCGGGTCAACCGCCGTTGCGGGCCGATGGGCGCGGGTCCGCCGCCGTTGCGAGCTCGCGGCGCAGCGCCCAGGCGACGTAGCGGTCGGTCATGGCCCACGCCTCGCCTTCGATGGCGGCGGCGTCGCGGAGATAGCGGACCGCGAAGCCTTCCAAGCCCCAGCGGCGGATCTGCTCGAGGTGGGCGATCTCGTGCACCCAGTAGCGGGGCTTGGCCGCGTTCTCCGGGTCGCGGAAGACGACGACGCCGTCGAGGGCGACGGCGCGGGTGTGCGGATGGAGGAAGGCCAGGCCCTGCATCGAGGTGGGGCTGCCTCCGCCCACCCGGTAGCGCACGCGCTCGAGCACGCCGGGCTCGACGAAGCCGGCCAGAGCCTCGCGGATCTGTGCCGGCATGGGCGAGACGCCGGCCTCCCTTGCCATGTCGGTGGATGCCGTGAGCCAACCGGCGAGGATCGGCGCCGCCGTCTCCGCCGCAACCGCCGCGGCCCGGCCAGGCGCCTGACCAAGCCCGGGAAAGGAATTGCCAGCAAGCCACCAGGGCGCCGACAGCAGCAGGAGCGCTGCGGAGAGGCCGGCGAGGCCGCGGATCCTTCGCGTGCCCCTGCTCACCGTCGCCGCGCCCTGTCCCTGGCCCAACCGGCGAAGGCATCGTCGAGGGTGATCTCGTACTCGGCCTTGGCCGGGTCGTAGCTCCGCGGGTCGCGGGCAAGGAACCAGTCGAGGGCCTCGTCCCAGTAGGTCACCGTCCATCCCGGCAGCTCCCGCTTCACCGCCCGGGCGATGTCCAGCCCCTCGGCCGAGAAGGCAACGAAGTCGAAGCGCGAGCCGGTCACGTCCTCGTAGGCGAGCGGGTGGCAGCGGTCCTCGTAGCGCGCGTTCCAGTCGGCAAGGCGCTGCACCAGCGGCTCGCTCAGCGGCGGGGCGTTCGCCGGCGCGCGCTCGTCGGCCAGCTGGAAGCCGCTGGCGCAGTAGTCGGCGACGATCCGGATCTTGCCCATCCTCCCCTCCGGTGGCGGAGCGCCCTGCCGCTCATGCTAGCACACCGGCGCCGGCCCGAGGATTGGCCGCGACGGATCGGCCTCGACCGGTTATCATAGGTTTATATTCACACGCACCGATTTCAACGGAGATATCGATGAGCGCTTCCCTTTGTTCGACCGACGTCCTGTTTCAGCAGCGTTTTCTCAAGGCGGCCGGGTTGTACCCGGGCTGCCTGGACGGGATCTGGGGTCCGGTCACCGACCGGGCGACGTCCGCATTTGCCGCGGCGGGCGAGGAGCTTGCCTGCTCCCTCGGCCGGTTCGACACCCGCTCCGAGGCTCTGATCGCCACCCTGCAGCTTTGCGCGCAACGGGCGGCGCGGGCGTTCCTGGCCCGTGCGCGCGCCTCGGGGATCGACGCCAGGATCATCTCCGCCACCCGCACCTACGAGGAGCAGAACCGGCTGTTCCGCCAAGGCCGCTACGGCAACCCCGGCTGCAAGGTGACCAATGCCCGCGGCGGGCAGAGCAACCACAACTTCGCCATCGCCTGGGACATCGGCATCTTCTCCGCCGGCACCTACCTCAGGGGCCTCTCGGCCTACGAGAACGCGGCGCGCGCCTGCCTCATCGACGATCTCGTCTGGGGCGGCGCCTGGCAGACGTTCCGCGACACCCCCCACTACCAGCTCGCCAACGGCCTTTCGACGGCGGAGACCCGGGCGCTGTTCGAGGCCGGCCAGCGCTATTTCTGAACAGTGCCGAGTTCTGCCGCCGCGGTGAGGGCGAGGCGGGCGAGGGCGAGGTCGGCGGCGAAGGCCCGGCCGATGGCGACGAGGCCGATGCGGCGCAACCGGCGGACATCCAGGGGGGCGTCCAGCCGGTGCGGGACGAAATCGGCGAAGGGAAGGATCACCTCGCACCAGTCCGGCCCGGCGCGGAACGCCGCCCGGTAGGACTGCCACGGACGCACGGCGTCGGGGGTGCGCAGGTGGCAGCCGTAGGTCTCGCCGTTGCCGCGGACGGTGAGGGCAAAGGCGGCGAAGCCCGAGGCGTCGAACGTCTCTCCGGCCGGGGCCAGCTCGCGCGCCATCTGGATGAAGCCGCCGTTGTTCTCCAGCCGCACGTCGCCGGTAAGCCTCAGGCACGGGCGTCCCTCGATCATCGCCGGGGCGACGACGGCCTCCGAAATGCCGCCCATCACCCGGTCGCTGAAGGGACGCCAAGCGCCCTGCGCGGTCGGTGGGCTTGCGGCGAAGTCATCGATGATCATGGCGGCGCCGCTTGGCAAGCCGAAGGCGATGCAACGTCCTCGGCTAATGACGCACGACGTGCGGCTCCGCATGCTGCGTCCTCACCGCGCGGGCGCTCGTGCAGCCCGAGCCGGCTGCGGATCGGAACGCGGCATCGGAGGTGATGATGGCGACACAAACAATCGCGCCGTGCCTGTGGTTCGACGGCTGCGCCGAGGAGGCAGCCGCCTTCTATGTATCGGTGTTTGCGAACTCGCGCATCCACCGGGTGATCAACTCGCCGATCGACACACCCGGCGCCCCGTCGGGCTCGCCGCTTCTGGTCGAGTTCAGCATTGCCGGGCAACGTTACCAGGCGCTCAACGGCGGGCCGCATGACCCGTTCAACGACGCCATCTCCCTGTCGGTGAGCTGCCCGGATCAGGCCGAGGTCGACCGGCTGTGGGAGGCCCTGACCGCAGGCGGCGGCAAGCCGATCCAATGCGGCTGGCTGAAGGACAAGTACGGCGTGTCCTGGCAGATCGTGCCCGAGCCGCTCATCGACATGATCGCCGACAGCGACCGCGACAGGGCCGAGCGGGTCATGCAGGCCATGATGCGAATGACGAAGATCGACATCGGGGCGTTGCGTGACGCCTATGGCCGCTAGCCCGGTCCCTGACCGGGCTTGATGCACTCGTCGCACGACCACCGTCATCGCGGGCCGCGAAGCGGCGTGACAGCGTAGGGCGGGTCGAGGCGAAGCCGGACCCGCCACGGCCGTCGCCGCCGGACTTGTTCCAGCGAGGGGTGATGCCGGAACGGGCTCCGTCGCCACCCCCCCCCTCATCCGTCATGGCCGGGCGCAAGTCCCGGCCATCTACGTATTCAAGTCGCTCGTGCCAAAAAAGGCGCCTTGAAGTTGCCGCCGCGGCCCATGCCGATCCCGTGGATGGCCGCAACACGTGCGGCCATGACGGCTGGGAAGGACCATGGCGCCCAGGCCTGATCCGATGCACGACCTTTCGTGGACGCGACGGGTGCGGCGTGCAGGGGAAAGGTGTCCCGATGCCGCCGCGCCCTTCTTCTTCCTGATGTTACTCCGCCCCCGCCGGTGGCGACGCCTCCAGCGCCTCGTTGGCCCGCGCCGCCTCCTCGGCATCGAGGTAGATGCGCCCGCCCTTGTCCTTGAAGGTCTCGGCCATCTTGTCCATGCCGGCGCGGGCGTAGGCGCGCACCTCCTGGGTGGTCTGCATCGAGCAGAACTTGGGCCCGCACATCGAGCAGAAGTGGGCGAGCTTGTGCGCCTCCTTGGGCATGGTTTCGTCGTGGAAGGCCCTGGCGGTCTCCGGGTCGAGGCCAAGGTTGAACTGGTCCTCCCAGCGGAACTCGAAGCGCGCCCGGCTCATGGCGTCGTCCCAGGCCTGCGCCGCCGGATGGCCCTTGGCGAGATCGGCGGCGTGCGCCGCGATCTTGTAGGTGACGACCCCGATCCTCACGTCCTCGCGGTTGGGCAGGCCCAGGTGCTCCTTGGGCGTCACGTAGCAGAGCATGGCGGTGCCGAACCAGCCGATCATCGCCGCACCGATGGCGCTGGTGATGTGGTCGTAGCCGGGGGCGATGTCGGTGGTGAGCGGCCCGAGCGTGTAGAACGGCGCCTCGCCGCAGACGGCGAGCTGCTTGTCCATGTTCACCTTGATCTTGTGCATCGGCACATGGCCGGGGCCCTCGATCATGACCTGAACGTCGCGGTCCCAGGCGATCTTGGTGAGCTCACCCAGGGTCTCGAGCTCGGCGAACTGGGCGGCGTCGTTGGCGTCGGCGATGCAGCCGGGGCGCAGCCCGTCGCCCAGCGAGAACGAGACGTCGTAGGCGCGCATGATCTCGCAGATCTCGGCGAAGTTGGTGTAGAGGAAGTTCTCCTGATGGTGCGCCAGGCACCACTTCGCCAGGATCGCGCCGCCGCGGCTGACGATGCCGGTGACCCGGTCCGCGGTCAGCGGCACGTAGGCGAGGCGGACGCCGGCGTGGATGGTGAAATAATCGACGCCCTGCTCGCACTGCTCGATCAGGGTGTCGCGGAACACCTCCCAGCTCAGCTCCTCGGCAACCCCGCCCACCTTCTCCAGCGCCTGGTAGATCGGCACGGTGCCGATCGGAACCGGCGAGTTGCGGATGATCCAGTCGCGGATGTTGTGGATGTTGCGGCCGGTGGACAGGTCCATGACCGTGTCCGAGCCCCAGCGGATCGCCCAGACCAGCTTCTCCACCTCCTCGACCGCCGAAGAGGTGACCGCGGAGTTGCCGATGTTGGCGTTGATCTTCACCAGGAAGTTCCGGCCGATGATCATCGGCTCGAGCTCGGGGTGATTGACGTTGCAGGGGATGACCGCCCGGCCACGGGCGACCTCGTCGCGGACGAACTCGGGCGTGATGAATTCCGGGATCTCGGCGCCGAAGCCCTGGCCGTCGGCCTTGCCGTGGCTGCGCGCCTGTTCGCGGCCGAGGTTCTCGCGGACGGCGATGTACTCCATCTCGTCGGTGACGATGCCGGCGCGGGCATAGGCGAGCTGGGTGATGGCGCGGCCCGGTAGGGCGCGGCGCGGCTCATGGCGGATCGGGAAGTCGGGAACCCGCTGGCCCTCGCCTGCGAAGCCATTGTCGGCGGCGTTGACGCTGCGCCCGGCATACGCCTCGCTGTCGCCGCGGGCCTCGATCCAGGCCGCGCGCAGCCGGGGCAGGCCGGCGTCCGGGTCGATGACGGCGTCGGGATCGGTGTAGGCGCCGGAGGTGTCGTAGACCCGGAAGGCCGCCTCGTCCGCGGACGGATCGAGCGCGATCTCGCGGAACGGCACCTTGAGCCGGCCGGACGCGGCCTCGACATAGACCTTGCGCGAGGCCGGGAAAGGCCGGGTGGTCAGCGCGATGGTGGGGGTCTTCGCAGAGCCGTCCATGTCGGATCTCCCTGTCGTTATGGTGATCCGGGGACGCGGCGGCCGAGAGTGAAGGGGTGCGAGCCGCTCGTTCCTGTCCCTACGCCGGCATGACCCGGATCAGGTTCTGAGGGTCTCCATGTCGCCCGCTGGCCACGAGGGCGCGGCGGGCCGATGGTCTCTCAGCCTCCTAGCGAGGCTCCCCTGGAACACGGGCAGGATGCACAGGTCGCATCGGCAGCGTCAAGCGCAACGCCACTCAGAAGCGATCGCGGCTGTCCCGCGACGGTGAAGTTGGACGCCGAGGAGGCTATGCTTGGTCGGGTGAGCGGAGACGGTGGAAGGAGGGAAAGGTGATGATGCGAGACGAGGTCTTGAAGCCCCTGAGCGAGAGCGAGTACGACCGCTTGGCAGACATCCTTGCTGCCCTGCCGGATGAGAAAACAATGAACCTCGAGGAGCTCGACGGCTACTTCGCCGCCATCGTCTCCTCGCCGGACGGAATGCCGCCGGAGGAAATCCTGGCGCACGTCTGGGGCGGCGAGCTGGCCGACACGGAGACGTTCGCCGACGAAGCGGCCATGACCGAGTTCATCGCCCTGACGCTGCGGCACTGGCACGGCGTCTTGCGCCGGTTGGAGGCGGACGACGAATTCGTGCCGCTGCTTCTGGAAGACGAGGAGGAGGACGAGGATAGCCGCGGCCACGACTGGGCAAACGGCTTCGTCCGTGGGATGGCGCTGAACCCGGGGACATGGGCCAGCCTGTTCGAGGACGAAGAGATGAAGCCGGCGCTCATCCCGATCCTCACGCTGGCTTTTGAGCATGATCCCGATCCGAACATGAGGCCGAGCGGCGGTCCGCTTCGGCCGGAAGAACGCGACATCCTGCTCCAGGGGCTGGCCGCGGCCGTGCCGGTCATCTTCGACTTCTTCGGCGCACAGGACGACTTCGACGAGGACATCGATGGGGACATCGACGAGGACATCGACGAGCGGAGCATCGCCGACAGCATCCCCTACCAGCGCGAGACGCCAAAGGTGGGGCGCAATGCCCCGTGCCCATGCGGCTCCGGGAAGAAGTACAAACGCTGCTGCGGCGCCGATACCGGCTGATGCGGAGATCCGAGGACGCGGGACGCGCCGGGCTTGGGCCCGATATTCGAGGTGACGGTGACGAGCAAATCGTCTAAGGCGGGCTCCGCCGGCCAGCCGCCAAACCCGAGCGGCCCAGCGCGAAGGCCGAGTTCCAAGTAGCAGCGGCCTCGTGGCGGCGCGTTCGCGATTGCGCGGGCGCGGCCGGCGGTTCAACGCTAGCGGGAAGAAGGCAGCGAGCATGAGGCCGATGCGCTCTCTGACGACGAAGCTCAGGCACGGGTACATTCGGGCGAAAAGCTACGTCGGCAGGCCGCGGACGGTCATTCAGGTCAGACCCGTCGTCACGTCCGAC
This sequence comes from Rhodospirillales bacterium, assembly GCA_034382075.1. Lineage (GTDB taxonomy): Bacteria > Pseudomonadota > Alphaproteobacteria > Rhodospirillales > Defluviicoccaceae > JAEULH01. The sequence continues at coordinate 3,407 of JAXMOZ010000092.1, read as the reverse complement.
GGGGACGTCTGCAGTAACCCGATCTTCATCATCGGCGTCCATCGGTCGGGAACCAGCCTGCTCAGGAGGATCATCAACTCCCACCCGGCGATCGCCTGTCCCCCGGAAACCTACTATCTCACTCACTTCGCCGCGATGATGCGCGACCGGAACACCGCGGCCGGGTTCTTCGGGCTGGGGTACCAGAGCCGGGAAGATTGGGTGAACCAGATCAGGATCTGGTCGAGCAGGTATCACGAAGCCTACCGCATCAGCCATGACAAGAGCCGGTGGGCGGACAAGACACCCCAGTACAGCCACGTTCTTCCCGAGCTCAAGGAGATATTCGGGCCCGGCGCCCGGTTCGTCTTCATCATCCGGAACCCCCTGGACGTCATCTATTCGATTTACAGCCGGGGCTGGGACATCCGAGAGGAGGGTGGGGACCTCCTGTCGGCGACGGCGCGCTACGTCGCCGAGACGCTGGAGGCCCAGCTGGACTTCCTCAACCAGAACCAGGACATCTGCCTCGAGGTCAGGTACGAAGACCTCATCCGCGAACCCGAGGCTCGGCTCCGGACGATCTTCGAGTTCCTGGGCGAGGCATGGGACGACCGCGTCCTCGACTATCACCTCTTCGATCACAACTACGGGGTCGAGGACCCCGTCGTCCGCGGCGCCGTCGGCTTCATCGAAAACACCGGCAACTGGAAGGCCTTGGGCGAGGCGCAGGTCGACAAGGTGCTGTCGATCGCCGGCGGCTACGTGGAGAAGCTCGGCTACAAGGCGTAGGCCGGCTCCCGCTGCTCCGCCGTTTTCCGCTGCTCCGCCATCTCCCAAACCTCCTCGATGGCGTCCATCACGCCGTCGGGGTGGATGTGGTGGAGCATGTGGCCGGTGCCCGGCCACAACCGCAGCCTGGAGCCGAGGATGTCGTGGTGCAGCCGCACCGCGTGCTTCTGGTAGCTGGCCAGCCGGTCCTTGGTCCCGGCGATGATCATGACCGGCACCTCGATCTCGGGGAAATGCCGCCAGGTCCGGAGCGCCCAGTCGCGCATGGTCGCGGCCTCTTCCGCGCCGGCGCGCAGGTGCCAGGGGCGCAAGGCAAGCTTCGCCGGGAACTCGGCGTAGGCGGGCGGGATCGGGTTGGGGCTGAACATCCCCTTGACCATCGCCTTGCCGAAGATCAGCCCCATCACCGGCGACCAGGTGTTGCGGCCGATCCAGCCGATGACCGGCTTGGCGTTGATGGCCGAGATCGCGGCGTCGGGCCGGCGGTACGGGTAGTAATAGCCGGACTCGACGACGACGCCCGAGATCTCCTCCGGGTAGTCGAGGGCAAAGCAGAGCGCGACCGCCGCCGCCCAGGAGTGGCCGAGGATGACCGGCTTCTCCACGCCCAAGACGTCAAGGGCGTCGCGGATCAACGCCGCCTGCGCTTCCGGGGTCCACAGCACCTCCTTCGGCCGGTCGCTGTAGCCGAACCCCGGCCGGTCGAAGGCGATCACCCGGTGGTTGCGGGCAAGCGGCTCGAGGATGCTGAGCGCGAAGTCCTGGACCATGCTGCTGTTGCCGTGCAGCAGGACGACGGCGGGTCCCTCGCCGACGTCGAGGTAATGCAGCCGCACCCCGTTGACGGTGATGAAGTCGCCGATCGGCGGATGGCGTCGCTCCGCCGCCCGTGCCTGCCAGTTGACCAACGCGGCGACGCCGGCCAGAGCCGCCGCCGAGCCCAGCGCGATTGCCGCAGCCTTGGGAACTGCCGAACGCTCCATGGCCTCGGGCAGACGCGGCGCCGGCCCCTTTGCCGCCGGCGTCCGGCCAACGTCGTTCGTGCCGTCTGCTATCACTGGAGCCTCCAAATGCTGGTGCCGCGGCGCAGGACGCGCCGCCCCGATGAGCTTCATGCTGTGCACAACAACGGCGTCGGCCGGGCGGTGGTTCCGCCCGGGTGAGGCGGCGCCCGGTGCAGTGCCGAGGCCCAGTGCCGGCGGCGGCTGGCTCGATCCATGAGAGGCGTAGGGCGTGGCACGGCATGCGAAGCCGCCATGGCTGGGAAGCAAAACCGGCAATTCATGTAATTCAGGCTCAAGAGGATAATGTACATCTACCTCGTGTGGGTGTGCTCATGGCGCTCAGCGCGGTGCACACCTCCACCGCGCAAGCGCGACCGCCGGCCTACGGCGGCGATAACGACGGGATGCTCCAGGCCTTCGAGACGGATGGTTCAGGCTAAGCCGGCTTTCGGCCGCTGGCGCGACCGCCGGCAGCAGATGGGGGTTAGGATGGCTACCTTTAGCGGCACGAGTGATAGCGACGTTATTCGGCCAAACCAAATCTCGGATGGCGTATATGCCGACCCTGCGGGCAGCACTCCGTCGAACGGCGTGTTCGATATCATCTATGGCAATGACGGCTACGACACCCTGGACGGGGGAGCTGGTCCCGACGAAATCTACGGAGGAGAGGGGCCCGATCGTATCGAAGACAATAGCTACTACAACGCTTTTTCACCCACCGAACCCAATTCGGGAAATAAAATCCATGGAAACGGCGGTGATGATCAAATAACTCTATGGGTGCCAGCAGTTCTTGAGTCGGACAACACAGCAGAAAATATCGTCTACGGTGGTGAAGGAAATGACGCGACTAACTTGGATGTAATATTAGAGGAGGGTGCAGAAGGGTCTAATCCATTGACTGGCATCACTACTATCTTTGGCGGAAGCGGCGATGACCGCGTTCAGGGGTATACAAAAAGCGGCAGCCAAACTGTCGATCTGTCTCATGCCGAGACGAGGATCTATGGCGAAGAAGGAGACGATCAGCTTGAGGCGTCTCGCTTATTCACAGAAGAGCTGGTCGGTGGAGGTAACAGGGAGATCCTCTATGGAGGCGCCGGGAGTGACGTCTACCGGGTCTATGAGGCCATTGACACTGTAGTGGAGCTTGAAGGGGAGGGCACGGATGAAGTGATTCCCTACAATATGAACTATTCCTTGACAGACCACGTCGAAAACATGTTCGTGGTCTATCCGAGTTATAGCGATAACATTATCATGAGCCCTTTCTATCAAGGAAACGGCCTAGATAACACGATGTGGGGTTGCGAACTCAACGAGACGCTGTGCGGTGCGGCCGGCAACGACACGATCTACGGGAAATGGACGGGCACTCATCAAGCCGGAACCGTAGATGCCGACGTCATCCACGGCGGCGATGGCAACGACACCCTCTATGGCGGCGGCGGTCCCGGCGAGACGTGGGATGGCAACGACACCCTCTATGGCGATCTCGGCGCCGACACCATTTCCGGGCAGGACGGCAACGATCAGATCTACGGCGGGCGCAGCGCCGACGACCCCGCGGATGGCCCGGACACGATCTACGCCGACGTCGGCAACGACAATGTCTGGGCCGGCGGCGGC
>JAXMOZ010000091.1:0-11351 GCA_034382075.1 Rhodospirillales bacterium | reverse complement strand
CCGCCGAGCGCGAGGAGACGGTTCAGGCCAAGGCCCGTCGCACCGACGTCAAGGTCGAGGAGCTCGAGGCGGAAGAGCCGCAGCAGCGCTAGGCACTCGGACCGGTGCGGATGACAGACCTCGAGAACAACGCGAGGACGATGATGGAAGACACGCAGAACGACACGAGCCCGGAAGGGACCGGCGGCGACGCCGGTTCCGGCAAGGGCGGCGCCAAGCTGATCCGCGGCGGCAACGGCGCGGACGCAGCCCCGGAGCGGACCGGCGAAGCCGCCGAGGCGCAAGCGGCGGAGGCTGCTGCGGTGGTGGCGGGGACGATCCGCCATGCTGGCCGCCGGGCGGCGGCCGGCGCGCAAGCGGTCCGCGGACAGGTTGAGGAAGGCGCTCGGGTGCTTGGCCGCGAAGCGCTCGACGGTGCGCAAGCGGCCGCCGCGGCCGCGGAAGACGTGGCCGCTTACCTGGGCGGGGGCATGCTGGGCGAGTGGATGAGCTACGCCCAGCGGGCGTACATCCGCAACACCAAGGCCATGGGCGAGCTGGTCTATTGCCGCACGCCCCTTGGCCTCCTGCGCTGGCAGAGCAACCTGATCAACGAGACGCTGTCCGACTTTACGGACACGAACGCGCGAGTGCTGCGGCTGGCGTCGAACAAGGCCTAGCCGAAGCTTTGATGACGGGCGTAGCGCGTCCCAGGCCGGCGCGCTACGCCTCCCTCTTTTCGTGACCTGCCCGCGGACGGCTCAGAACGACCGGCCGAGGGCGCGGTCCACCGAAAAGGCGCCGCCGCCGCGGATGGCGAAGGCCAGTGCAACCGTCCCCCACAGCAGCGGATACTCGTAGCCGCCCTGCGACCAGAAGAAGCCGTTGGGCAGGTGATGGGCGACGGCGACATAGAGGAAAATGGCGATGGCCACGGCCGCCGGCCGGGTGAAGAGGCCGAGCGCCAGGAGCAAGCCGCCGCCCACCTCGGTCAAGGCGACCAGCCACACCCAGAGCGCCGCCGGATCGTAACCCATCTGCGCGAAGCCCTGGGTCGTCGCCTCCAGGCCCTTGCCGCCGAACCAGCCGAACAATTTCTGCGCTCCATGCGGCACCAGGTTCAGGCCGGCCACGACCCGCACCAGCGGCCAGGCGATCGGGGCGAGCCCGCGGTAGAGGGAACCCAGGAACGGCAGGATGAGCTTCTCGTCGTCGTAGCGGTCCATGGGCTTGAGCCTTTGCGATGCGGTGCCGCTGGCGGCGTCGCTCATCTTCGATCGAGCTCGCCGCACAGGTTTTCCGGCATCAGACGTGCCACCTCCGCGGCCGTCAAGCCGTGGGCGAAGAGGACGTGCATCTTGGTCAGCGCCGCCTCACGGGTGAGGTCGAAGCCGCCCACCACACCGGCTTCCGCCAAGGCGCCGCCTGCGGCGTAGGTGGAGAGCGCGACGCTGCCTTCGCCGCACTGGGAGATGGCGAGCACCAGGATGCCGGCCTCCACCGCCCGGCCGATGGCGGCGAGAAACGCCGAATCGCGATCGGGAGCGGTGCCGACGCCATAGCACTCGAGGATGATGCCGGCGACGCCGGCGGCAACATGCCCGTCGATGACCCCGGCGGAGAGGCCCGGGATGAGCGGCAGCACGGCGACGGCGCAATCGCGGTAGCCGGGGGAGGGAGAAGCCAGCCATTGGCGCTGCAGCGGCAGCGGCTCGACGCGGATCGTCGTGCCGATGTGGCCGAGCGGCGGGCAGTTGGGGGAAGCGAAGGCGTCGAGGGCCGTTGCTCGCAGCTTGGTCGTGCGGTTGCCGCGCAGGAGCCGCGGGCCGAAGCAGACGCACACCTCCGCGGGCTCGCCGCGCGAAGCGATGTCGAGGGCAGCGAGCAGATTGCCCCGGGCGTCGTTGCGCGCCTCCACCAGCGGGATCTGCGCCCCGGTCACCACCACCGGGACGGCGAGATCGGGGAGCAGGAACGACAGCGCCGAGGCGGTGTAAGCGAGGGTGTCGGTGCCATGGATCACGACGATCCCGTTGCGGTCCCGGGCCTCGACGGCAATCGTTTCCGCCAGCGTGTACCAGTGGCGGGGGGTGGCGTTGGCGCTGTCCAGCGGCGGGTCGTACTCGATCACGTCGAAGGCATACGCTTCGACGATCTCCGGGCTCTTTGCCGCGAGCAGCCCGGCCAGGCCCTGGGCCGGGACGTAGCCTTTCGGCGAGCGCACCATGCCAAGGGTGCCGCCGGTGTAGACGATGGCGAGGGGCGCTCCCGCCACCGGCGCGGTCCCCCGCTAGGCGTGCCGTGGCGCCGGGACGATGCCGTCGGCGCGGGTGTCGATCCCGCCCGCCGGCCATGCTTCCGGATCGATGTCGAGGTCGGGGAACTTCGCCGAATCGAACACCGGCTTGACCCCGCTCGCGTACTGGCCGTCGAAGTCCTTCATGATCCTGATCCCGATCCTGAACATCAGCGCCAGCGCGGCCAGGTTGACCAGGGCGAGCAGGCCCATGGCGACGTCGGCGAAGGCGAACACCGTGCTCAGGTCCTGCAGCGATCCCCACAGCACCAGGGCGAGGACGAAGATCCGGTAACCGTTGAACAGCGTCTTGTTTTCCTCGCTGAAGAAGTTGAGGCTGTTCTCGCCAAGGTAGTAATTATACATGATCGAGGTGAAGGCGAAGAGCAGCAGGGCGATGCTGACGAACTGCCGCCCCCACTCGCCGATCTCGCTGGCCAGCGCCGTCTGGGTCACGGCGACCCCGCCCACGTCGCTGCCGGGGGCCAAGACGCCCGAGAGCAGGATGATCATCGCCGTGCAGGTGCACATGATCAGCGTGTCGATGAACACGCTGAAGGACTGGACGATCCCCTGGTTGCCGGGGTGGGGAACGTAGGCCACCGCGGCCACGTTGGGGGCGCTGCCGAGGCCGGCTTCGTTGGAGAACAGTCCGCGCTTTACCCCCAGCATGATCGCCGCCCCGATCCCGCCGGCGAACGCCGGTTCCAGGCCAAAGGCGCCGCGGAAGATCGAGGCAAAGACGCCGGGGACGGCGGTAATGTTGATGGCAATGACGACGATGGCCATGATCAGGTAGCCGATCGCCATGATCGGGACGACGAACTCGGCGACCTCGGCGATGCGCTTGACGCCGCCGAAGATGATCACTCCGAGGATCACGACGAGGCCGATACCGCTCGCCAGCGGCGGAATGGAGAAGGCGTCGGCAAGCGACGTCGCCACCGTGTAGGACTGCAGCGCGCAGAAGGCGAAGCCGAAGGTGACGAGCAGGAGGACGGAAAAGACAATCGCCATCCAGCGCTGCTTCAGCGCCCGCTCCATGTAGTAGGCCGGACCGCCGCGATAGGTGCCATCGGGCTCGGCGTTCTTGAACACCTGCGCCAGGGTGCATTCGAAGAAGCTCGTCGCCATGCCGACGAGGCCCACCACCCACATCCAGAAGATCGCGCCCGGGCCGCCGAGGCTGATGGCGACGGCGACGCCGGCGATGTTGCCGGCGCCCACCCGCCCGGCCACGCTCAGCGCCAGCGCCTGGAACGAACTCAGGTGGCCGGCCTCGTGGTGGAAGGCCTGCCTGATGATCGCGAACATCTGGAAGAAGTAGCGGAACTGGACGAAGCGCGAGGCGACGGTAAAGACCACACCGAGGGCGATCAGCGCGACGATGATGATCTTGCCCCAAAGCAGGTCGTTGATGGCGTCGAGCATGAAGGTCACTCCCTGATCCAGCTTCGCCGGCGTTAGCCGCCGGCTGTCGTTGCGGGCAAGCCGCGGCGCGCGTGTACCGCCGCAGCCTGGCAAGAGACGCTAAGGCAAGTCGGTTCCGGAGCCCAATCATTTGCGAGGATCATGCGGAGCCGCTGCGAGGAACTCTCATTTGAGTTGGTTGAAGAACCCTGTTGGGTTATATCCGGTGACGACGCACGGGGGACCCGGAGACGCCGAAAATTCCAGGCAAAGCCATCAACCAGCTGCTCAGCGCGAGCCGGTGGACGCGCCGGATCATGGTGCCGGTGGTCGCGCTGTTCGTCCTCGGGCTTGCCGGCATCGTCGTGATGACCATTCTGGCGGCCCACGGCCGCGACGAGGATGCTCGCGAGCGCTCTCGCGAGGCCGCGGCCTCGATCCTGATGGCGGCAAAGAACCGGTTGGGGGACATCGCGGTCGACTACGCCCAGTCGGACGAGTCCTTGGTCTATCTCCGGGATCAGGTCGACGAAGCCTGGGCAAAGGCCAATATCGGGACGACGCCGCACCGCATCTATGCGATCCATCACGTCCTGGTGTTCGATCGGCACGACCACCTTGTCTTTGCGTCCCATGACGAGAACACGAACGGGCAGGAAAACGCCTTCGCCGATGCGGAGGCTCAAGAGGAGCTCCACCGCCTGGTTTTGGCGGCGCGGGCGGCCGCCGCTGCCGAACCCGCCAACGGGATGAAGGTCTGCCCGGTTCGCCTGCATGGCCGGCCGCATCTGGCGGCGGCGGCGCTGATCCAGCCTCAGGATGCGCCGAACAAAGGGAACTGGGTTCCCGCGGCGGAAGCCTCGGTCCTGGTCTTCATCCGCGACTTCACCCCGCAATTCCTCAGCCGCCTCGGCGGCGGCACCGCGCTCCCGTTCTTTCGGGTGTCGGCCAGGAACGATGCGGCTCCCGGCGAGCTCAGCCTGCCCCTGAACACCGATGAGCCGGTGGATTCGGTCGGCTACCTCATCTGGCGGCCGCGCCTCCCCGGAACGGAGCTGCTTCGCGCCGCTGCCGCGCCGGTCGCGGGCACCGGTCTGCTGATGCTGGCCCTGCTGGCATTGGTGCTGAACCGCGCGCGGCGCGCCGGCCTGGCCCTGGACGGCGCCGTTGCGGAGCTCAGCCAGGCCCGGGCCAGCCTCGAGCAGGAAGTGGAGGCGCGCACCGCCGACCTTCGCGAGGCCGAAGCCCGGTACCGCAGCATCATCGAGAACGCGGTGGAGGGGATCTTCCAGCTCACCCCGGCCGGCCGGTTCGTCAGCGCCAACCCGGCCATGGCGCGAATCCTCGGTTACGATACTCCCCAGCAGCTGCTCATCCAGGCAACCGCGGACATCATCCTGCCGGGGCAGACGCGCGCCGCCTTCGACCGGGTCATCGCCGCCTTCGGCAAGGTCGCCGACTTCGTCAGCGAGGTGATCCGCCCGGACGGCACCAAGACCTGGATCTCGCAAAACACCCGCGCCGTTCCCGGCCCCGACGGGAGCGCCGCCTATTACGAAGGCATGGTGGTCGACATCACCGCCCGGCGCGAGGCCGAGGAGAACCTGATCAAGAACGCCTTCCATGACGCGCTGACCGGCTTGCCCAATCGATTCCTGTTCTTCGAGCGCCTGAGCCAGGTGGTCGCGGCCGCCCGTCGCGAGCCGGACGCTCCGTTCGCGGTGCTGTTTCTCGACTGCGACCGCTTCAAGCTGATCAACGACAGTTTCGGCCACCTCGCCGGCGACAGCCTGCTGATTACTCTCGCCCGCCGGCTGTCCCACCACCTCCGCCCGGGCGACATGCTGGCGCGCCTGGGCGGCGACGAGTTCGCGGTTCTGGTCGAATGCGCGGGCGTTCCCGAGAGCGCGATCGGCCTCGCCGAGCGGCTGCACGAGGCCTGCCGGCTGCCGATGCAAATCGAGAAGCAGGAGGTTTTCCTCAGCGTCAGCATCGGCATCGCCATCGCTCGCCATGGCGCGTACCAGGAGGCGCACGCGATCCTCAGGGACGCGGATATCGCCATGTACCGGGCCAAGGACCAGGGCGGCAGCCGCACCGTCCTGTTCGAAGCCGGCATGCACCAGGCCGTGGTCAGCCGGCTGGCGGTGGAAACCGAGCTCCGCCACGCGCTCGAGCGCGGCGAGTTCGTCGTTTACTACCAGCCGATCGTGGCGATGAAGGAGCGGCGGATCGCCGGCTTCGAGGCTCTGGTGCGCTGGAGCCATCCGACCCGCGGGCTGGTGCCGCCCGGCGACTTCATCCCGACCGCGGAAGAAACCGGGATGATCGTTCCCATCGGCGAGCGGGTGCTGGAGGAGGCCTGCTCGCTCGCCGCCAACTGGCGGCGGCGCCATGGGGCGCGCGCCAACGGCCTGTTCATGTCCGTCAACGTCGCCGCGGCGCAACTCGATCACCACGACGCGCAGGGAAGGGTGGCCCGCGTCCTCGCCAGGACCGGCCTTCCCGGCAAGAGCCTCAAGCTGGAGATCACCGAGTCGGCGATGATGATGAACCCGCTGGAGGTGCACAAAACGCTCACCGAGATCTCCAAGCTCGGTGTCCAGCTCTGCGTCGACGACTTCGGCACCGGGTACTCGTCGCTGAGCCACCTGCACACCTTCCCCGTCGGCACGCTGAAGATCGACCGCGCCTTTATCAATCGGCTGATGGCCGGGCGCGAGCACGCCGAACTGGTCCGGACCATCCTGCTGTTGGGCCAGAACCTGGGGATGACGGTGATCGCCGAAGGCATCGAGACGGCGATGCAGCGCGATTGGCTGTGCTCGGCCGGCTGCCCCTTCGGGCAAGGGTTCTATTTCGGCGTTCCGATGGACTACCGCACCGCCAGCGAGATGCTCGCGGAGGACCTTCTCGCCAGCGCCGCCGCCTGCGGCTAGAGCGGCCCGTCATAAGGTTGATCCGGCAAAGCAAAACATCGTCACCTTTCGTCATCGCGAGCCGCGCAGCGGCGTGGCGATCCAGTACCAGGACAGTGGATTGCCGCGTAGGCTTCGCCTCCTCGCAGTGACAACCACTCTCCGGTTCAGCTTGGTCATGAGTTGATCTGTGGAACGGTGAGCTTGGTGGGTTGAAACCTGCGGTGCCGCCTGCAGAAATGTTTCTTCAACGTCATGGCCGTACCTGTTGCAGCCATCCAAGACTTTACTGGACCCCCGGAACAAGTCCGGGGGTGACGATGGCATGAACGTCATGCCCGTACTTGTTGCGGCCATGCAGCGTTCGATAGACCCCCGGAACAAGTCCGGGGGTGACGATGAATTGGGTGTTCCTTAAAGGGTGACGACGCTGCTCGCGAGTCCTGCTGCGTCAATCTGATAACAAGTTGCTCCAGCCGGCGCCTGCAGGCTGCCTATTGGGTGAGGCGGGCGGCTTCCTCGGGCGTGAACAGGCGCAGGCTGAGCGCGTGGACCGTGCCCGCCAACTCGTCGGCGAGGATCTGGTGCACCCAGCGCTGCCGCTCGAGCCTGGATTTGCCGGCGAAGGCGTCGGCCACGACCTCGACGTTGAAGTGGGTTTCGCCGCCCGGGCGCGCTCCGGCATGGCCGGCATGGCGGCCGGAGTCGTCCACGACATGGAGATGGACGGGCGCCAGCGCGTCGCGAAGCTTCTCTTCGATGGTCTGGGCGACGGTCATGGCGGCGGGCCTTGCTGCGGCGCAACGCCCACCTCGTAGCCCGCCCCAAGGCAAAGCGCAAGACCATGCGCGTCGCTCGCCGCCGCGCCCGGCGGCGGTTCTTGCGTCCCTTCCGGGCAGAACCCATAGTATCGGCATGCCGCACGCGATCGGACGGACCGCCCGGATGCGCAAGCCGAACCTGGCAGAAATGCCCGTTCGCGACATGCGCGGCTGCGAGTGGCCGGGCTGTGGCGCCCAAGGGGAATTTCGCGCCCCACGTGCCCGAGACCGGCTGACGGAGTACTTCTGGTTCTGTCTCGACCATGTCCGCGACTACAATGCCGGCTGGAATTACTACCAGGGCATGAGCGAGGACGAGATCGAGGCCGACATTCGCGCCGACACCGTCTGGCGGCGGCCGTCGTGGCCTTTCCTCAAGGCGCTTCACCGCACCAGCTTCCGCGGCAACCCGTTGTTCGACGACCTGGGCGGGCCGGGAGAGGCGCCGCGATCGGCGGAGGAGCAGCCCTGGGCGGGGACGCCCGAGGGCCGCGCCCTGGCGGTGCTGGAGTTGACGCCGCCGGTCACCGTTGCCGAGGTGAAGGCGAGATACAAGATGCTGGTCAAGAAGCATCACCCGGACGCGAACGGCGGCGCCAAGGCCGCCGAGGAGCGGTTCAAGCAGATCAGCGAAGCCTACCGGATCGTTCTCGCCGCGCTCGAGCCATGACGGGTTCCGCGATCCGCCGACCTCTGAACCACAACACGGGAATGAACCAGCCATGACTGCTTTCGGAGGCTTGGCGGGTCAGGCGCCCGTCCTCGATGCGCCGGACATCACGGTGTCGGTGCGCCAGACCTTCGGCATCGACAGCGACCTGGACGTGCCGGCCTTCAGCGTTGCCGACGACCACGTCCCCGACGTCGACGACGCCTATCGCTTCGACCGCGACACGACGCTGGCGATCCTCGCCGGCTTCGCCTTCAACCGCCGGGTCCTGGTCCAGGGCTACCACGGCACCGGCAAGTCGACCCACATCGAGCAGGTGGCGGCGCGCCTCAACTGGCAGTGCATCCGCGTCAATCTCGACAGCCACATCAGCCGCATCGACATGGTCGGGCGCGATGCGATCGTGCTGAAGGAAGGCGCGCAGGTCACCGAATTCCGCGAGGGCATCCTGCCGTGGGCGTTGCAGCGGCCGGCGGCGCTGGTGTTCGACGAGTACGACGCCGGCCGACCGGACGTGATGTTCGTGATCCAGCGCGTGCTCGAGGTGGAGGGCAAGCTGACGCTGCTCGACCAGAACCGGGTGCTGCGCCCACACCCCTATTTCCGCCTGTTCGCCACCACCAACACCGTCGGCCTGGGCGACACCACCGGCCTCTACCACGGCACCCAGCAGATCAACCAGGGGCAGATGGACCGGTGGAACATCGTCGCCACCCTCAACTACCTGCCCCACGACGACGAGACGGAGATCGTGCTGGCGAAGGCGCCGGCCTACGCGACCAAGGAGGGGCGGGCGACCGTCTCGGCCATGGTCGAACTCGCCGACCTGACCCGGGCCGGGTTCATCAACGGCGACATCTCCACGGTGATGTCGCCGCGAACGGTCATCACCTGGGCGGAGAACGCACAGATCTTCGGCGACATCGCCGTGGCCTTCCGGCTGACCTTCCTCAACAAGTGCGACGAACTGGAGCGGGCCACGGTCGCCGAGTACTACCAGCGCTGCTTCGGCACCGAGCTTTCGGACTCCGCCATGCGGGCGGTTGCGCGCTAAGCCGATGCAGCGCGACGAAGACACCGGCGCCTTGGTCAGGCGGGTCACCGCGGCGACGCTGAAGGCGGTCTCCGGGCGCAGCGACGTTACGGTGACCTTTTCCGCCGGCGAGGCCAACATGCGCGGGGCGCGCGTCAAGCTGCCGACCCCGCCGTCGCGCTCGGGCCGGGCGGAGGTGGCGAGGCTGCGCGGGCTGGCCGACAACGCGGCGCTGACGCTGCGCTACCACGACGCCGGCCTGCACGGGAAGCTGCTTCCTTCGGCACAGCCGGCGCGGGCCATCTTCGACGCGGTGGAGGAGGTGCGGGTCCAGGCCATCGGCAGCCGGAAGATGGCCGGCGTCGCCGCCAACCTCGACGCGCTGCTGGAGGAGAGCTGCCGCACGAAAGGGTTCGGCCGTCCGGAGGGCGGGGACGAAACCTTCTTCACCGAGGCGGTGAGCCTGCTGGTGCGCGAGCGGCTGATGGGCGGGCGCTCGCCGGCTGCCGCGGAGGCGCTGCTGGAGCGCTGGCGGCCGCTGCTGCAGGAGCGCTGCAGCGAGCAGTTGAGCCACATCACCGAGGCGGTCTCCGACCAGCGGGCGTTCGCGGCCATGGTGCTGCAGATGATGCGCTCGCTCGGGCTGATGGACGACGAGCCGTTTGCGCCGGAGAACGAGGAGACCCCGGAGCAGGGCGACGAGGAGGACCAGACCGAGCAGTCGCAGAGCCGGTCGGAGGGCGCGGAGGGCGGCGGCGCCGACATGGCGATGTCGTCCGCCGGCGGCGCCGATGCCGACGCGGCGCAGCAGGTCGCGGAACAGGCGGCGGGCGAGGACCAGGAGCCGGGGGAGGGTGGCGAGACCCCGGCGGGGCCGTCGTCCCGGCGCAACCAGGTCGATCCGCGCGCGGCCCAGGACTTCGCCGGCTACCGGCCGTACACCACCGACTACGACGAGACCGTCGAGGCGACCAAGCTCTGCGATACGGACGAACTCGCCAGGCTGCGTACCCAGCTGGACCAGCAGCTCAACAATCTTCAGGGCGTGGTCGCGAGGCTCGCGAACCGGCTGCAGCGGCGGCTGCTGGCCCGCCAGACCCGGGCCTGGCAGTTCGACCTGGAGGACGGCCTGCTGGACTCCGGCAGGCTGGCGCGGGTGGTTGCCGACCCGATGTATCCCCTGAGCTTCAAGCAGGAGCAGGAGACCGAGTTCCGCGACACCGTGGTCAGCCTGCTCATCGACAACTCCGGCTCGATGCGCGGCCGGCCGATCTCGGTGGCGGCGATGAGCGCCGACATCCTCGCCCGGACGCTGGAGCGCTGCGGCGTCAAGGTCGAGATCCTGGGCTTCACCACCAAGGCGTGGAAGGGCGGCATGGCCCGCGAGCGCTGGGTCTCGGACGGCCGCACCAAGTATCCGGGCCGGCTCAACGACCTGCGCCACATCGTCTACAAGGGCGCCGACCAGCCGTGGCGGCGCGCGCGGCGCAACCTCGGGCTGATGCTGCGCGAGGGCCTGCTGAAAGAGAACATCGACGGCGAGGCGCTGCTGTGGGCGCACGACCGGCTGCTCGCCCGCTCGGAGCAGCGGCGCATCCTGATGGTGATCTCCGACGGCGCGCCGGTGGACGACGCGACGCTCTCCGCCAACCCCGGCAACTTCCTCGAACGCCACCTGCGGGCGGTGATCGACTGGATCGAGACCCGCTCGCCGGTCGAGCTCACCGCCATCGGCATCGGCCACGACGTCACCCGCTACTACCGCCGGGCGGTGACCATCGTCGATGCCGAGGAACTCGGCGGGACGATGTTGCAGAACCTTGCCGACCTGTTCGACGAGCACCTCGGCCCCCGCGCCGCGCCCAGGCTTGCGCCTGCCCCCGTCACCGGCCGGCGCGCCGGCTGGCCACGGTGACGCGCGCAGGGTCGGCACGCGTCACGGCATTCGCGTTTTTCCGCCCTCACCCCGACCCTCTCTCGCTGTGCGGGAGAGGGAGCCGAAGGGCGCTCCGCCGCAGTCTCTTAATGCCGTCATGGCCGCGCTCGTCGCACGACTGTCCGGTTGGTTTTCATGACAACTTGAGAGCCAGTTGGTTCGGGTTGGGGGTTGGCGGTGGTTCGGGCTGCAGCAGGCGGTCGATCCGGCGGCGCTGCATCAGGTTGGCGCGGATCAATCGGGCGAAGGCGAGTGGACTGACGACGGTTTTCTGCGTTGCCTGCGCCA
>JAXMOZ010000090.1:0-11577 GCA_034382075.1 Rhodospirillales bacterium | reverse complement strand
CTCTCGACCAGGAGCGCATCACCCTGATCGCCCGCACCCTCGACCAGATGTCGCTGTTCAACGAGGTGGTGCGCGAGCAGATCAGCGCCATGGAGATCGGCGAGCGCTACAACGAGATCGCCAAGGCGTTCAACTCCATCCGCGACGACGCCAAGTCCATGGTCGTCCAGATCGAGGACGGCAAGATCGACACCTTCGAGCGGCTGTCGAACATCTGGCAGAAGGTCACCCGCGGCGACGTCTCCTCGCGGTTCGGCAAGATCAAGGACACCTACCTGGAGGTCGCCAACGACACCAAGGAACAGTTCGAGCGCGAGCACATCATCCTCGAGGCCTACCGCGACTTCCGCGGGGCGCTGAAGGAGGCCGAGGTGATGGCGCTGGAGGTGCTGAAGACCGCGACCGGCAAGCTCGACGCGGCCCGCGCCGAGGTGGATGCGGCGTCGAAGACCCTGGAGACGGCGACGACGACCGACGCCGCCGAGCGCGCGCGCCTGGAGCTCGCGCGCGACGAGAAGCTGCGGGCGCTGCAGAACGAGGAGCGCCGTTACCAGATCGCCAAGGACCTGAGCGACAACCTGACCGTCGGCTACAACACCTCCGAGGTGATCATGGCTCGGCTGATGCAGACGACCAGCGCCAAGGAGCGGGTCTATCAGCAGTCGGTGAGCTTCTTCTCCACCAACGAGTCGGTGCTGACCGCGCTCAGCGCCTCCTTCACCGGGCTGCACGGACTGCACGAGAGCACCCAGACCCTGAACACGATGAAGGAGGGCATCAGCCAGAGCCTGGAGACCCTCTCCGAGATCGGCGGCAAGGTGCAGGAGGAGGCGCTGAAGGCCGGCTTCGGCCCGACCATCCGGGCCGACGCGGTGAAGAAGCTGGTGGACTCGGTGGTGGCCTACCAGGAGCGCTCGCGCGACATCATCGAGGAAATGCGCACGCTGAGCACCAAGAACGCGACCGAGATCCGCGACGCGGTCGAAGACGGCAAGCGGCGGATGGCCCGGCTGGCGCAGGGCAGCGCGGAGCTCCTGACCGCGCAAAGCTGAGTAACCGGCGATGGCAGCAACCGCTCGAGCCGCACCAGGCGGGGCCGGGGCAAGTGCGCCGGCGCCGCTCGACGACGTCATGCTGGCCATGGACGTGGTCGACAACCTCCGCCACGCCGACAAGCTGGTGGAGCGCGAGCTCGGCGCGGAGGAACGCGACCAGGAACTGAGGGAGCGCCTTCGCCGCCTCTACGCTGCCCAGGGCATCGACGTTCCCGAGCACATCCTCGACGAGGGCGTCAAGGCGCTCCGCGAAGACCGCTTCGTCTACAAGCCCAGGCGCGGCGGGATCGGCCGGTCGCTGGCGCTCGTGTGGGTGCGCCGGGGCCGGATCCTGAAGGTCGTGGCCATCGTCATAGGCCTTGCCGGCGCCGGCGGGGCGGCCTGGTACTTCGGCGTTCAGCTTCCCGAGGAACAGCGGATCGCCGCCGAGCAGCGCGATCTGGCCGAGATCCTGCCGCAGCAGGTGGCGAGGGAGCGCGACCGCATTCTCGCGATCGCCAAGGAAGACAAGGCCAAGGCCCGCGCGCAGGCTTTGGCCGGCGAAGCCGAGGCGGCGATCTCTGCCGGCGACGCCGCCGCCGCGCGGGCGAAAGCAACGGAGCTCACCGCGGTGCGCCAGGCGTTGGAGAAGAGCTACGTGCTCCGGATCGTCTCCAGGCCCGGGCAGCAAAGCGGGGTGTGGCGGGTGCCGAGGCTCAACCCCCAGGCCCGCAACTACTACATCCTGGTCGAGACGGTGGATGACAAGGGAAGGCCCGTTCCCGTGGTCGTCAGCAGCCAGGAGGACAACCAGACCGCCGAGACCAGCACCTTCGGCATCCGCGTCGACGAACGGACCTTCGACCGGGTGCGCGCCGACAAGCAGGACGACGGGATCATCCAGAACAACCGCTTCGGCGAAAAGCGGGTGGGCTACCTGGAGCCCAAGTACGACTTCCCGACGCCTGGCGGCGTCATTCTCAACTGGTAGCCGGTGATGTACAGCGGCCTTCAGATTATCGGCTCCCTGGACGACGTCTTCGCCCGGGCGCAGCAGCAGACCGGCGCCGTTCACGGGCGGATGAACGAGCTCAGCGGCCGCCTCCTGCAGGTGCAGAAGGAGGAGGGCGAGGCCTACCGCGAGCTCGCCCGGGTGCGCCTCGGCCTGACCGAGAGGGACCCGCTGATCATGGTCCTGGAGCAGGTCAACACCAACGTCCGCGCCGCCAGGCAGCGCCGCGACGACGTGTTTGCCGAGGCCGACGCCGAGATCGCCAGCCTGCAGCGCGAGGCGGCGGCGCTGAAGGAGGAACGCGAGGCTGCGGCGGCACAGGCGGGGCAGCGCCACGAGGCGCTGGCCGCGGCCGAGGAGGGGGTTCGCCAGCGGCTGGCGCAGACCGAGGCCTACCGGGCGCAGGCGCAGGCGACTGCCGAGGCCGAAAAGATCGCGGCGGCGGCGGAAATGAAGACCGGGCAGGCCGAGGCCGACCGGCAGGAGAAGGGCAAGGCGTACGAGGGCGACGAGCTGTTCCAGTACCTCTGGCGCCGGGGCTACGGCACCTCCGAGTACCACGGCGGGCCGTTGGCGCGGCTGTTCGACGGCTGGATCGGCCGCTTCATCGGCTTTCGCGAAGCGCGGGCGAGCTTCGCCATGCTGAACGAGATCCCCCGCCGGCTCGGCGAGCATGCCGAACGTCGCCGGGCGCAGGCGACCGGGGAGCGCGAGCGCCTCTCCGCCATCGAGGCGGAGGCGCTGAAAGCGGGAGATGCGCTGGCTCGCGGCCAGGAGCTTGCCGAGGCCGAGGCCAAGCTGGACGCCATCGACGACCGGATCGAGGCCAACGCCCGCGCCCTGATCGAGGCGGAGGCGAGGCGCGCCCGGGTACTTTCGGGCGAGGATCCGGCGTTCCGCGCGGCGCTCCGGGCCGTCGAAGACGCGCTCCGCCGCCAGGACCTGCGGGCGCTCAGGGCGCACGCGGCGCAGACCGCGCCCCGCGAGGACGACGCCGCGGTGCAGCGGCTGGAGGTGCTCGAAGCCGAAGAGCAGGCGCTGATGGCGGAGCTGGAGCAGGTCAAGGCGGAGCAGGCGCGCCAGCGCAAGGAGCTGGAGGAACTCGGCTCGATCCGCCGCGACTATCGCCGCCGGGGCTACCACCGCGGCACCTTCGACGCCGCGGCCGGGGCGATGCTGGGCTCGATCCTGGGCCAGGTGCTGGGCGGAGCGATCAGCCGCGACGACTTCTGGGGCGAGGTCTCGCGCCACCACCAGCCGCCGGGCGGCGGCTGGGGAGGAGGCTGGGGAGGCGGAGGCGACTTCGGCACCGGCGGCGGCTTTGGTGGCGGCGGCGACTTCCACACCGGCGGCGGGTTCTGACGCCGGTTTTAGGCGCGCCGGCAAGAGTACGCTCGGCGACAGCTTGAAATAGACTACACGGCTTCGATGGCGATCGAGAGAGCATGGACGAAATTGTCGAAACCCCTGGCGGCCTTACGGAAGTAGACAAGCTTGCCTACAATTATGCGCTAGATACCTTTCGGTTCTTGTACACCGTTCTATTAAGTATATTGTCACTTCTTTTCACTGCTGACATTGCTTTGGTTGGATTAGCGGTGAATCAGAAAGTTCCAGAGTTGCTCTGGCTCGCTTGCGTCGTTCCGATTGTCATGCTCGCGGCGGCAGCGGGAGTTAGGCAGCACATATCGCCTTACATATGTATTGCTGTAAGTATAGAGAAGAAATACAGGATTGAACAAGGCCTGATGACTACATATATAGCTTCAGTTTTCGGCGACAAAGCCTTTGAGAATGTAGATAATGCATTAATGGAAGAAGGTAATTTGAGCGGGAAAGTTAGGGCGGCAAACCGCAATACCTTTCCGGTGTTTGTATTATATTCACTGAAATTTCTTCTTGCGGCTGTGTTGTTTCATGTGTTAGTTGCGTACATGCTGATGCCGGCTTGAACGACTTCCGGACTGATGGCGCTCCGCAATGTCGTGGCGCTCGTCTGCAGGGGATCGCGGAGAAACAGCAACAAGCACATCCGCAGACTACCCTGCCGCGCGGCGTCTTCCCCGTCCGCCGCCTCGGGACCACGCCTCCGAGGGAACGTCATGAAGCGGACAGCGTTGTCGTCCCGTGATCTGGATGGGAGACGACGATGGGAACGCGAATGACGCTGGCGCTGGTGGTCCTGGCAACCTTGGCACTCACGGCGGCGGACGGAGGCGGCGCTCGCGCCGCGGACTCGCAAAGCCCCCGGCCTGGGGGGCAGGAGAGGCAGCTCGATCCCGACCTTCCCGGCGTTGGCCCGCAGGATCAGAAGTTCGCCGAGACCGCCTTGGCCACGCTGCAGCCGACGGTGGAGCTGAGCAGGCTCGGCGCCCAGAAGGCAAGCAACCCCGATGTCGTCGCCCTGTCGGAAAAGATGGCGAAGCGCTATGCCGAACTGGCCGATGAGCTGAACGCCGCGGTGGGCGCGACGGGGCTGGACGTGGCCGAAGGCAAGGCGCCGCACATCGACAACCGGCTCGACCGGCTGGACGACGCAAGCTCCGAGTTCGACCTCACCTACCTCACCGAGCAGCGCGGCGTGCACAAGAAGCTGATCTCGGTCTACACGATGGAGGCTCGCTCCGGCGAGAAGGAGCCGCTGCGCGCCCACGCGGAGAGCGGCAGGCAGGTCTTCACCGAGAACGCCAAGGAGATCGAGCGCCTGGAAGGGCAGCTTGCCGCGGAGCGCACGACGCCCGGGCGTTGAGCCCGGGCAGAGGAGGCGATCCGCAAGCGGGCCTGCTCAGCTGTCCCGGATCATCGCCGCGTAGGTGGCTTCGGCGACCAGGACGTCGCCGACCTTGGCGCGTCCGGAGAACTTCCAGACATTGCCGCGGTTGCGCTGCTTCTCGACGTGGACATGCAGGGTGTCGCCGGGCACCACCGGCTTGCGGAAGCGCGCCGAGTCGATCGTCATGAAATAGACGAGCCGGCCCTCGCGATCGGTTCCTAACGTCGCCACCACCAGCACCGCCGCCGTCTGCGCCATCGCCTCGATGATCAACACCCCCGGCATGATCGGCTCGGTGGGAAAGTGGCCCTGGAAGAAGGGCTCGTTGACGGTGACGTTCTTGATCCCCGTGGCCCGGTCGTTGGGGACCAGCTCGATGACGCGGTCGATCATCAGGAACGGATAGCGGTGGGGAATCATCCGCTGGATGCCGTGGATGTCGATGACTTGCTCAGCCACGGCCACCGTGTCTACGTCCATCGGCCACGAACCCTTGTTCTTCTGGTTGGCGCGCCGCTTCTCGCCATTGCCGGCGCGGGCCGGCCCTCCGTGAGGGTCCGCCTGCGGCTGCAGCGTCGATGCGGCGGTGCCTGTCCCTACTCCCGCTCTGGTTCGACTTTATGGCGCAAGTCGCCGGCTGGCGCAAACGCGGCGGTGGCGCAAAAGCAGGCAATCGGGAGCCGCTGGCGGAAAAATCCATGGCCGCCGGGTCCGGCCGCTGTTCGCGCGAGGCAAGCCGCCCTATAAAGCGGCTCTGCGCCGGCCGGAGCGCAGGCTGCAGGGAAGGGACCAGGATGATCACCCGAAGAGGATGGCTCGGCCTTGCCTTCGCCGCCGCCGGAGCTGCCGCGTCGGCGCTGGGCCTTCCCGTGGCCGGCAGCGCCGCGGAGCCGATCCGCATCGGCGAGCTCAACAGCTATACCACCTTCCCGGCCTTCACCATCCCTTACCGCCATGGCTGGCAGATGGGCCTCGACGAGATCAACGCCGCCGGCGGCGTCCTCGGCCGGCCGCTAGAGGTGATCTCCAAGGACGACGGCGGCACTCCGGGCACCGCGGTGACGGTGGCCAACGAACTCATTTCCCGCGACGGGGTGGTGCTGCTGTTCGGGACGTTGCTCTCCAACGTCGGCCTCGCCGTTGCCGACGTGGCCGCGCAGCGGCGCATCCCGTTCATCGCCGCCGAGCCGCTCACCGACGCCATCGTCTGGGAGAAGGGCAACCCCTACACCTTCCGCCTGCGCCCGGGGACCTACGTCCAGGCGGCGATGCTGGCGGAGGAGGCGGCAAAGCTGCCGGCGAAACGCTGGGCGACGGTCGCGCCCAACTACGAGTACGGCAAGGCCGCGGTCGCCGCCTTCCGCACGCTGCTGGAGAAGCGGCGGCCCGACGTCGAGTGGGTGGGCGAGCAGTGGCCGGCGCTGAACAAGATCGAAGCCGGCGCCACCGTGCAGGCCCTGGCGGCAATGCAGCCCGAGGCCATCTTCAACGTCACCTTCGGCACCGACCTGGCCAAGTTCGTCCGTGAGGGCGAGGGGCGCGGGCTGTTCGAGAACCGGGCCGTGGTCAGCGTGCTGGGCGGCGAGCCGGACTGGATCGACCCTCTGGGCGGCGAGGCGCCGCAGGGCTGGATCGTCACCGGCTATCCCTGGTACGCGCTGGAGACGCCGGAGCACAAAGCCTTCCGCGCCACCTACATGGACAAGGTCAAGGACTATCCCAGGCTGGGCTCGGTCGTCGGCTACACCGCGATCAAGGCGGTGGCGGCGGCGATGGAGCGGGCCGGATCCACCGATGCGGATACCGTGGTCGCCGCCCTGCGCGGGCTGACGCTGACGAGCCCGCTGGGGCCGATCGAGTTTCGCGTCGTCGACCAGCAGAGCACCATGGGCACCTTCGTCGGCACCCTGACGGTGCAGGATCAGAAACCGAGGATGGTCGACTGGCGGTTCGGCTCGGGCGACGCGTATCTCCCCGGCGCGGAGGAGACCGCCAAGCTGCGGGCGGCGAACTGACCCGGCGGCACGTGGGCCGCGCGGCCGGGGCGATGCGCCCGCGGCCGGCCCGCCGGCCGACGCGGCGATGAGCTTCGTCGTCGTCCAGGCCCTGACCGGCCTCGCCAACGCCGCCTCGCTGTTCCTCGTCGCCGTCGGCCTGTCGCTGGTTTTTGGCGTCACCCGCATCGTCAACTTCGCCCACGGCTCGTTCTACATGCTCGGGGCCTACGTCGCCTACACGCTGGTGGGAGCCGCCGGCGGCGGCTTGGCCGGGTTCGTCCTCGGCGCCCTCGGCGCCGCCGCGGCCATGGCCGTTGTCGGCCTGATCGTCGAGACCGGGCTGCTCAGGAGGCTCTACGCCTCGCCGGAGCTGCTGCAGCTGGTCGCCACCTTCGCCGTTGTCCTGCTGGTGCAGGACCTGACGGTCACGCTGTGGGGGCCCGAGGACCTGCTGATGCCAAGGATCCCGGAGCTTGCGGGCTGGGTCCCGGTCATGGGGCAGCGGCTGCCGGTCTACGACCTGGTGCTGATCGGCCTGGGGCCGTTGGTCTTGGGCCTGCTCTGGGTGCTGTTGCGGCGGACCCGCTGGGGCGTGCTGATCCGCGCAGCCACCGAGGACCGGGAGATGGTGGCGGCCCTGGGTGTCGACCAACGCTGGCTGTTCACCTCGGTCTTCTGCCTCGGCGCGGCCCTGGCCGGGCTGGGTGGCGCCGTCCACCTGCCGCGCGAGTCGGCCAACCTGATGATGGACCTCGGCATCATCGCCGAGGCGTTCGTCGTCGTCGTGGTCGGCGGCATGGGCAGCATCGCCGGCGCCTACCTCGCCGCCGTCCTGATCGCCGAGATCAGCGCCTTCGGCATCGTCCTGTTCCCCAACGTGACCCTGGTGCTGCTGTTCGCGATCATGGCGGTCATCCTGGTCGTCCGGCCGTGGGGGCTGTTGGGACGGCCCGAGACCATGGCAAGCCCGCCGCAGGCCGAACTGACCGGGATGGCGGCCGGTCCGGGCCTGCGCTTCGCCGTCCTCGCCGTGGCCGTCCTGCTGGCGGCGCTGCCGCTCGCGGCCGGCGACTTCATGCTGCAGGTGACGAGCGAGATCGTCATCTTCGCCCTCTACGCCGCCAGCCTGCAGTTCATCCTGGCGGCCGGCGGGATGATCTCGTTCGGCCATGCCGCCTATCTCGGCCTCGGCGCCTATGGCGCGGCGCTGGCCGTCCACCATCTCGATGCTCCCATGGCGCTGGCCCTGCTGGCGGCGCCGATGGCGGGAGCGGCCGGGGCGCTGCTCTACGGCTGGTTCTGCGTGCGCCTGTCCGGGGTGTACATGGCGATGCTGACGCTGGCCTTTGCCCAGATCACCTGGTCGGCGGCCTTCCAGTGGTACGACTTCACCGGCGGCGACAACGGCCTGCTGGGCATCTGGCCGGAGCCCTGGGCGGCGGGACCGGTGGCCTACTACTACCTGTCGCTCGCCGTCACCGCTCTCGGCGGCTGGCTGCTGCACCGCGCCAGCGCCGCGCCCTTCGGCTACGCCCTTCGCGCCGGCCGCGACAGCTTCGCCCGCGCCGAGGCGCTGGGGATCGACGTTCGCCGTCAACGCTGGCTGGCCTTTGCCCTGGCCGGCACCGCCGCGGGGCTGGCCGGCGGCCTCTACGCCTTCCTCAAAGGCAGCGTGTTTCCCAACGTGCTGGCGATCCCCACCTCGGTCGAGGGGCTGGTGATGGTCCTGCTGGGCGGCATAGACGCCGTCTTCGGCCCGCTGCTCGGCGCCGCCACCCTGCTCGGCCTGCGGATCGCCATCTCCAGCGAGACCGACCTGTGGCGGGCGATCCTGGGCGCGATCATCATCGCCCTGGTGCTCGTTTTCCCTCGCGGCATTCTCGGCGCGCTGGGCCGCCGGCGCTGGGGCAGGGGAGCATGAGCCTGCCATGAGCCTCCTCGTGGTCGAAGGGCTGAGGAAGGCGTTCGGCGGTGTGCACGCCGTCGACGGCGTCGACTTCACCGTCGAGGCGGGGGAGGCGGTGGCCCTGATCGGCCCCAATGGCGCCGGCAAGACCACCTGCTTCAACCTGCTCGGCGGCCAGCTTCGGCCCGACGCCGGCCGGGTCCTGCTGGAAGGCGAGAACATCGCCGGGCTCGCGCCGCATGCGATCTGGCGGCGCGGGCTTTCGCGCACCTTTCAGGTTGCCGCCACCTTCCGCTCCATGCAGGTGCGCGAGAACGTGCAGGTGGCGCTGCTGTCGAGCGCTCAGCGCACGCTGGGCCTGTGGCGGGCGGCGCGCAGCCGGCTGGCCCCCGAAGCCGACGCGCTCCTGGCGCAGGTGGGGCTTGCCGAGCGCGCCGATCAGCCGGTCACGGCGCTGCCCTATGGCGACCTGAAGCGGCTGGAGCTGGCGATGGCCTTGGCCAACGAGCCAAGGCTTCTGCTTCTCGACGAGCCCACCGCCGGCATTGCCGCAGGCGAACGGCGGGCGCTGATGGACCTGATCTCGGCCATCGTCGAGCGGAAAGGCATCGGCGTGCTGTTTACCGAGCACGACATGGACGTGGTCTTCGGTCACGGCGAGCGGGTCATCGTTCTGCACGAGGGGCGGGTGGCGGCTGAGGGGTCGCCGGAAGCGATCCGCGCCAACCCCACGGTGCGCGAGATCTACCTCGGCTGGGAGGACGCCGGAGCCGAGCGGCCGTGCTGAGCATCCGCAAGCTGGAGACGCTGTACGGCTCGGCGCAGGTGCTGTTCGGCATCGACCTGGAGGTGGCCGAAGGCGAGGTGCTGGCGCTGATCGGCCGCAACGGCGCCGGCAAGTCGACGCTGCTGAAAAGCATCATCGGCCTGGTCCGGCCCGCCCGTGGCAGCATCGTCTTCGCCGGGCGCGACATCACCGGCAAATCCACCCATCGCATCGTCCGTCGCGGCCTCGGCTACGTGCCGGAGGAGCGGCGCATCTTCGCCGCCCTCACCCTGCTCGAAAACCTCGAGGTGGCACGAAGGCAGGCAACCGCGGGCGTCGAGCCGTGGACGGTCGAGCGGGTGTTCGCGCTGTTTCCGCAACTGGAGCCGCTGCGCCGGCGCCTCGGCCGGGAGATGAGCGGCGGCGAGCAGCAGATGCTGGCCATCGCCCGGACGCTGATGGGCAACCCGCGGATGATCCTGCTCGACGAGCCGTCCCAGGGCTTGGCGCCGAAGGTGGTCGAAACCCTTGCGGGGGCGCTGGCGGGGCTGAAGGCGCACGGCCTCACCGTCCTCCTTTCCGAGCAGAACGTCCGCTTCGCGGACCGCCTTGCGGATCGCGCCGCGGTGATGGAGACCGGGCAGGTGCGCTGGCTGGGGGCGATGGCGGCGTTCGCCGCCGACCACGACGCCCAGCGCGATTTGCTTCACGTTTGAGCGCCACCGCCGCACCCGCTACAAACTGGCTCGATGCTCACCAATCGCCGGTCTGCCCGCCTCGCCGCGCGCCTCGTGCTGGCCTGCGCCCTGCTGCAGGCGGCTCCAGGCCAGGCCCTCTCGGCTGCGCCGGTGACGGCGAAGCCGGCCGCCGTGGTCCTGCCGCGGCACCCGGCGCCGCTGGGCTTGAGCTTCGGCATGCGCCCGGACGAGGTGCCGCTCCCGGCGGTCGTTCCGCCGGCGCCACTCGGCGCCGTCGCGCCCTTGCGGACGCTGCCGCCCGGGCCCGGCGGCGACGTTGCCCGGTCCGATGTCACGGCAGCGGTGCCGACCCCGCTGGTTCCATCTGCGCCCATGGCCCGTTCATATCGGCCCGCGTCCGGCCCGGCGGACATCCTGGCGCCGTTGCCGCCGCGGCCGGCCGCCGGGGCGCTGCCGGCGCGGGTGCCGCTCGACGGCCTCGGCGATTACCTGCGCGCCTGCGAAGCGGCGTTCGATCGCATTTCGGCTTTGGCCGGCGGCGGCAGGGACTGGCTGGCTTGGCGCGCACGCCACCTTCAAGGCGGCGAGGGCAGCGACTTCAGCGGCGACGTCGCCGACCGGGCCGGGCTGAGCGTGGCCCCGGCGGCGACGCTGGTCCGCGCAGCCGACGGCTGGCGCAGCGCCGGCCTCTATCGCTTCGACGGCGCCGACGGCCGGCGGCTGGTCTGCCTGCTGTTCACGTCCAACGGCCTTGCCCAGGTGTTCCTCGCCGGTCACGCCCTGGACGGCCTGCGCGACGAGGTCATCGTCCGGCTCGAACGGCAGCGTCGTCGGCTCGACAGCTTCGCCATGACCCGCGAGGCCCGGCGCTTCTCCCTGTCGCTTCGGCGTCCGGCCTGCGGCATCTACTGCCGGCTGTTCGGCGAGCGAATGCTGGTCGAACGCCGGCTCTGGCTGCACCCGGGCGAGCGGATCCTCGTCGCCGCCAAGCGGGGACTGATTGCTTCCGGCTTGACCGGAGCCTTTTCCGGCGGCGGCGAAAGCGAAGTGTTCGGCGGGCTTCCCGACAGCTTTCTCGTCTCCATCGACCTCGGCCGCCGCGCCTTCGTCCTGCGCCAGCCGAGCGCGGCCGCGCCCGCGGCCGGCGGGGGCCCTGCGGGAGCCCAGGCCTCGGCGCCACAGCCCGTGGGTGCGGCCCCTGCGGCGGTCGTCGAGAGCTTCGTGCCCTAAAGCAAATTGCCATCAAGTTGAACCAGGAAACGGATCGTCATGTATGGACGGCCCCCGGGTGGCAAGGGGTTTTGGAGCGGCTTCGGCGATCGGGTCTGGAGCGGTCATGTATCCGGCCTGTTGATGCGGTTCGATGACCGCTGGCCACGAGGGGTTTCGCG
>JAXMOZ010000089.1:0-11603 GCA_034382075.1 Rhodospirillales bacterium | reverse complement strand
AGACGCCCGGCAGTCGTCCGGCGGTTCTCAGGCCTTGCGAGCCGCCGCGCCCACCGCCGTCGGAAACGACGCTGGCGCAACGGCGATGAGCCTTGCAAAGCCATCGTCATCACTTAATATCCGGCCGTGGCCGCCACGCGGCCGCGAGCGGCGCGGGCGTAGCTCAGGGGTAGAGCGCAACCTTGCCAAGGTTGAAGTCGAGGGTTCGAATCCCTTCGCCCGCTCCATTCATCGCTCGATGGGCATCGACGGAACCGCCGCCGCGAGCGCCCAGGCGCGGGCCGCAGCTTTCTTCATCCGTCCCTTGTGCCCGAAGCACGAACACCGCGCTCCGTCGACGCCGGCGGCTTGGCGGAGACGTCTCCGAGATGTTGGATGCGGATCGGCGGCCTCGACGGGAGGCGCACCACGAGGTCGAGGTGTCCGCCGATCGCCTCGACGTAGCTGCGCAGCGTCGACAGGTACATGTCGGCCTGCTTCTCGATTTTGGAGACGGACGGCTGCTTGATGTTGAGGGCCGAGGCGATGTCGGCCTGCGCCTTCCCGGTGAGCCGGCGCAGCTCGGCGAGCCCTTCGACCTCTTGCTTCAGCTCCTGAAAGCGAGCCTCAACCCGCTCACGGCGCTCCTCGGGGAGCCCGGCGATGACGTCGTCCAACGTGCGGCCCGTCACTTCTTTTCCCTCTTCGCCACCGCGAGGCGGTCGAGATGCCTCCGGTATCGCTTATCCGCCTTCGCGATGAGCGCCTTGTAGAAGCGCTTCTCGCTCACTCCGGACTTGTCACCCGCCACCAGCAGGATCGCCCTGCGCTCCGGATCCAACGCGAACGCCACACGCCAGACACCGCCGTCGGCCTCGAAGCGGAGCTCCTTCATGTTGGCGAACGCCGAGCCGTTCAGGGTGTCTGCATGGGGGCGCCCGAGCTGCAGCCCGAACTCGCCCAAGAGCTTCGCGGACGCGAGCAGCTCATCCTGTACACCTTGGGACAGCTCGTCGAACTCCCGATCGAACTCGTCCTCGAAGAAGACTTTCCAGGCCATCTATATAGCTTCTAAGCTATGATCGTCAACAGGCTCGTGGCCGCCCTCCAAACCGGCAAAGCGCCACCATCTGGTTGCCGCTCAAAAGAGCCGGGCAACGAACCGCAAGCGCTTGTCCATAAGCGGACGCTCCTTCATGGCATCGACACCTCCCGTCAGGGACCTTCAGGATCAATTCTGTCGAGGCCGAGATCGTCGATCTCGACTCGAGGATTATCACTAGCAATCGGGCGTACGAGAATGCAGGGCATCTGCATGAAGACTCCCGCCCATCCCGGCGGGTTCGTGAAGAGCGAGGTCATCGAGGCGCTGGGGCTGACGGTGACCCGCGCCGCCGAGGTCCTGGGCGTGACGCGAGCGGCGTTGTCGGCGGTTCTCAACGAGCGAGCTCACCTGTCCCCGGAGATGGCCCTTCGGATCGAGAAGGCGTTCGGCGTGTCCATGGACACGCTGATGCGAATGCAGAACAGCTACGACATTGCCGAAGCCCGCAAACGTGAAGCCGAGATCAACGTCGCGCGGTTTCGCGACGAGCGGGTCGATCCGCCTGATGGGCAGCTCTGACACAAGAGCGGCTTGCGAGGTCGCTGCATATCCTGGCAGCTGGGCTTCGCCGCTCCATCCGCCGCGTGTGACGCGGCGCACATCCACGTCCTGTTACTGCGTCTTCCGCCGTGGCCCGCTGACCAGGCAGGCGATGACGCCGCGGAGCGTTCGCACCTCCTGCTCGGTCAGGCCGGCGCGGACGAAGATGTTGCGCAGGTTGCGGATCATGATCGGCCGCTTCTCGGTGACGCGGAGGAAGCCGCAGGCGTCGAGTTCGCCTTCCAGATGGCCGAACAGGCCGGACAGTTCGGCGCCGGTCGCCGGGCGGGTGTCCTTGCCGATCGCCGTCTCGCCCTCGGCCGTGGCGTTCGCCGCCGCTGCAACCAGCCATTCGTAAGCCACCAGCAGCACGGCCATGCCCAGGTTGAGCGAGCTGAACGCCGGGTTGAGGGGAGCCGCAATGATCGCCTGGGCATAGGCGACGTCGTCGTTGTGCAGCCCCTTGGCCTCCTTGCCGAACACGATCCCGGTGCGCTCGCCGCGCCCGGCCTGCGCGCGGAGCTCCAAGCCCGCCCGCCGCGGGGTCAGCACCGGCTTGACCATGTCGCGCGCCCTGGCCGTGGTCGCGTAGACGTGAGCCAAGTCGGCGATCGCCTCCTCGGTCCCATCGAACAGCCGGGCTTGCGCCAGCACCAGATCCGCCCCGGAGGCCGCGGCTTGCGCCTTTGCGTTCGGCCACGGCTCGCGCGGGTTGACCAGGCGCAGCTCGGTCAGCCCGCAGTTGAGCATGGCCCTGGCGACCATGCCGATGTTCTCGCCGAGCTGCGGTTCGACCAGGATGATGACCGGCTGCGGGCCGTCGCCGCCGGAGCCGGCGCTGCGGTCGGTGCCCGCCATTGGCACGTCTCTAGGACGCGGGCACGCTCGCGCCGTCGCGGTAGAGCTTGTAGACGATGCTGTCGTGCAGCGCCCGGTAGGAGGCGTCGATGATGTTGGTCGACACCCCCACCGTCGACCAGTGGTCGGCATGGCCGAGCGCCGACTCGATCATCACCCGCGTCACCGCCCGGGTGCCGTCGCCGGGCGTGAGGATCCGCACCTTGTAGTCGACCAGGCGCACGTCCTCGAGCTCCGGATAGACCACGATCAGCACCTTGCGCAGCGCCGCATCGAGGGCGTTGACCGGGCCGTTGCCCTCGGCCACCGCCATGCACTCCTTGCCGCCCATCTCCAGCTTCACGGTTGCCTCGGACAGCGTGATCAGCTCGCCGCGGGCGTTCCAGCGGCGCTCGTCGATGACCCGGAAGCTGTTGCACTTGAAGTATTCCGGCACGCCCTCGATGGCCTGGCGGGCGAGCAGCTCGAAGCTCGCCTCGGCGCCATCGTAGGCATAGCCGTCGAACTCGCGGGCCTTCACCGTCTCCACCAGCTGGGCCAGCTTGGGGTCGTGGGCGTCGATGTCGAGGCCGATGTCGCGGAAGCGGGCGAGGATGTTGGACCGGCCTGCCTGGTCGGAGACGACGATATGGCGGTGGTTGCCGACCAGCTCCGGGACGATGTGCTCGTAGCAGCGCGGGTCCTTCTCGATCGCCGAGACGTGCAGGCCTCCCTTGTGGGCGAAGGCGCTCTCGCCGACGTAGGGGGCGTTGCGCTGGGGAGCGCGGTTCAGCCGCTCGTCCAGCAGGCGCGAGAGGTGGGTGAGCCGCGTCAGGTCGGTGGGCGTGAGCCCGGTCGTATAGCCCATCTTCAGCACCAGCGACGGGACGATGGCGATGAGGTCGGCGTTGCCGCAGCGCTCGCCAAGGCCGTTCAGCGTGCCTTGCACCTGGCGGACGCCGGCGCGCACCGCGGCCAGGCTGTTGGCGATGGCGTTGCCGGTGTCGTTGTGGCAGTGGATGCCGAGGTTCTCGCCGGGGATGTGGCTGGCGATGTCCGCCACGATCGCCTCGACTTCGTGGGGCAGGCTGCCGCCGTTGGTGTCGCACAGCACGACCCAGCGGGCGCCGGCCTCGAAGGCGGCGCGCACGCAGGCCAGCGCGTAGTCGCGGTTGGCCTTGTAGCCGTCGAAGAAGTGCTCGGCGTCGAACATCGTCTCGCGGCCGCGCTCGCGGACGTAGCGGACGCTGTCTGCGATCATCTCCAGGTTCTCGGCGAGCTCGATGCCGAGCGCAGTCTCGACCTGGAAGTCCCACGACTTGCCGACCATGCAGATCGCCTGCGCCTTGGCCGAAAGCAGGCCGGCAAGGCCGGGATCGTTGCTGGTGCTGCGCCCGGCGCGCCGGGTCATGCCGAAGGCGGAGAGCGACGCCCGGTGCAGCGGCGGCGGGTCGGCGAAGAAGCTGTCGTCGGTGGGGTTCGCCCCCGGCCAGCCGCCCTCGACGTAGTCGATGCCGATGCCGTCCAGTGCGCGGGCGATGGCTGCCTTGTCGGCGACCGAGAAGTCCACGCCCTGGGTCTGGGCGCCGTCACGCAAGGTGGAGTCGTAGAGATAAACCCGCTCGGCGGTCATCGTATCCTCGAATTCTCGTGAAGCGGCGCAGAATGCCCAAAACGCTCCGCTGCGGCAAGGCGTTCGACGCCCGAGACACGCTCAGACTGATCGAGACGTCGCATGGTGTCTCGGTCAAGATTGAGCTCGGGTCTTGATGCGGTTCGCGCCAAGCGGGATTCGGAAGTCCTGCATCGATCTGCGCAACGATGTCCTCCATCGACACAGCCAGTCGGTAAACGCCGACCGCCATGGCGGGCGCGACCCCAAGCGTCTTCTTAAATACAACAAAGTGGGAGAAAGATTTAGAGGACTAGCAAGTAGATACGGCGCGCGCGCACCTTTTGGAAGCGGAATTAGCCAGCCAAGTGAAGCCCTGCGCCTGCCGCGCTTTTAGATTGATGCATTTGATCAGGCGCGGGCGATAGTCGTCCATCAACTCTGTAGCGGCGGAGCCCGTCGAAAAGCTGAAGACAAACCTCTGATACACGGCGCCGGGGGTGCCTTGTTCAGATCACTGGTTCGAGTTGTACATGGGGAGGTAGTAGAGGCCTAGCTCCATCAATACCTTCTCAAGGACATATGTCGGATAGCGGTCGTATGCAGGGACGGTGCACGGCTGGCCGTCTCCTTTGCGGCACAACCAAACCCCATCTTCATTTGTTCCAGTGCGTCGGATGCCGTAGCGCTCAAGTGCCGCAAAGAACTCATCTTCAGACAGCATGTCATCAGTCACAGCCCCGCTCCCCACAAGGCCATGGTTCAAACGGCTCGTAGAACAAGCCCCGCGTCGGCGGAGCGCCACCCGTGGTCACGGATCTGTACGGAGTCTGCCGTTGCGCGCAGCCAAAGCCTCGTTGCGATCTCAAGCCGCCTGAGGGTCTCTTCCTTTG
Organism: Rhodospirillales bacterium; assembly: GCA_034382075.1. Classification (GTDB taxonomy): domain Bacteria; phylum Pseudomonadota; class Alphaproteobacteria; order Rhodospirillales; family Defluviicoccaceae; genus JAEULH01. Next base: position 6,637 of record JAXMOZ010000089.1, on the reverse strand, counting down.
TCGGACCGAACGACAGTAGGCCTTCGGCTCCTTCCACGGTCGCAAAGAACCATCCTTCCTCACCGTGTCGTTCCAGATTTACTTTTTTAGTCATGTTCTCAGTCTCCACCTTGCCACCGCCGCCTCACTTCGCAAACTCTGCTCGTGCCTTTAGCCTCGACCCGCCTGCTCCCGCGGCGCCCGGAGGCCACACCTGTGTGTCCTCCCTGTGTGTCCTCGGTCTCCCGTGCCGATCTTCGCGAGCAGGATTGCCCGGGAAAAGCGTCACTGCCGCCCGGTGCTCGGCCTGCATCCGCCTGGATGTCGCCACCGTCAAAATGCGCGGCAGCGATCTGCTAAGTACGCAACGCTGATATACCGGTACAGCGGTATTATGCCATGCGTTAGCGCACTGGTTCAGTCGAAAACGCAGAGAACGCGTGCTGGCGCCGCAAGCGCTTCCAGGCTGCTGAGGCAGTGCCGATGCCGCGAGGTGCTCGCCGGGGCGCTGGGCTGGCTGCGCGCGTCATCCATTGCTGCGGCGATTGATCCGGCCGCGTCCAGGGGCGACGCCCTTGAGCCGGGAACTGGCAGCCGCTGCTCCCGTGTCAGTTGTGCTCCTTCGGCAAAGGGAAGGCATTTGCATTCGCTGCGGCGCCGGCGCCACAGTGGCCGATGCCCCGCGCCTCGGCCGTCCGCCGCATCACCCGGGTCCTGCGCCAGCCGACCTACGGCACCTACACCGCCGGCAACGGGCTCTCCCTGCTCGGAACCTGGATGCAGCGGATCGCGGTCGGCTGGCTGGCCTGGGAGCTGACCGGATCGGCGGCATGGCTGGGCGCTGTGGCCTTCGCCGACCTGTTCCCGACCGTGGTGGTGGCGCCGCTGGCCGGCGCGGCCGCGGATCGCTGGGACCGCCGGCGGATCCTCTGCGCCACGGTCCTGGTGAACCTCGTCCAGGCAATGGTCTTGACGGCGCTATCGGCAACGGGCCGGCTCGACATCTGGACCCTGCTCGGCGCCACCCTGATCTCGGGGATCGCCACCGGCGTCGGTCAGCCGGCGCGCCTGGCGCTGGTCGCGAGCCTGGTGGTGCGCGACGACCTGCCCGTGGCCGTCGCCATCAACTCCATCGTCTTCAACGTCGCCCGCTTCGTCGGCCCGGCCGTAGCCGGCATGCTGATCGGCGCAGGCGGCGTGTCGCTGGCGTTTGCCGGCAACGCGCTGAGCTTCCTGGCGTTTCTGGCGGCGCTGGCGCGGCTTCGGATCGAACGGGAGGAGCGCCCGCCGGCAGGAAGCGGCAGCGGCCTCGGCCACGACCTCGCGGAAGGCCTCCGCTACGCCGCCGGCCACCCGGGGATCGGTCCGCTCCTGGGGCTGCTGGTCGTCACCAACATCTTCGGCCGTCCGTTCGTGGAGCTGCTCCCGGGGTTCGCCGGCCAGGTTTTCGCCGCGGGACCCGAGGGCCTGGCGATGATGACCTCGGCGATCGGCGGTGGCGCCATCGTCGCCGGCGCCTGGCTGGCCGGGCGCGAGGGCACCGACGGCCTGGTGGGCGTCACCATCGCGAGCTCGCTGCTGCTCGCCCTGACCATCGTCCTGTTCGTCTCCACCGACCGCTTCCTCTTCGCCCTGCCGGTGCTGGCGGTCGCGGGCATGGTCATGGTCGGCGCCGGCGTCGGCACCCACACGCTGCTGCAACTCGCCGTCGCGCCGGCGATGCGCGGCCGCGTGCTTTCCCTTTACGGCCTGATCTTTCGCGGCGGGCCGGCCCTGGGGGCGCTGCTGATGGGGCCGATCGCCGACCGTTTCGGCCTCGCCGCGCCGGTCGCCGCCGGTGCCGGCATCCTCGCCATAGCCGCCTCGGCGCTCATGACCCGGCGGCGGACGCTCTCGGCGCGCCTGCTGGAAGCGAATCCCGCACCGGGGAGCTCGCGCATTAAGGGGTAGAGTTTGCCCTCGCCAAGGATTATGTCACCTCGGCGAAGGCGCTGAACATGTGATGGCGGGGCCGCAACTCGCCACGACAACTCGCCACGAGGGAGCGTCGGGAGCTTCACAGCTCGAGTATCATGACAACATTGTTGTTCGCCCATCCGGCCTGCCAGGACCACGACATGGGAGAGTGGCACCCCGAGGCGCCGGCGCGGCTCAAGGCGATCATGAAGCGGCTGAACGGCGACGAGTTCGCCGCGCTCGATCGTCGGGAGGCGCCGAAGGCTTCGCTGCGTGATATCGAGCGGGTGCACGCGCCATTCTACGTCGAGGCGATTTTCGAGAACATCCCCGAGCGCGGGCACGTGCATCTCGACCCGGATACGGCGGTGAACAGCGCCTCCGGCGAGGCGGCGCTGCGCGCGGTTGGCGGCATCTGCGCCGCCGTCGACGCGGTGGTCAAGGGCGAGGCCGACAACGCCTTCTGCGCCGTCCGTCCGCCGGGACACCACGCGGAGTCCTCAGCGGCCATGGGCTTCTGCCTGTTCAACAACGTCGCCATCGCCGCCGAGCATGCCCGCCACGCCCACGGCCTGGAGCGGGTCGCGGTCGTCGATTTCGACGTGCACCACGGCAACGGGACGCAGAACCACTTCTTCCGCTACCGCGACCTGTTCTACGCCTCCAGCCACCAGTGGCCGTGTTACCCGGGGACCGGGATGGAGCACGAGACCGGCGTGTTCCACAACATCTGCAATGTGCCGCTCCGCCCCAACAGCGGCTCCGACGAGTTCCGCCGCGCCTACGCCGACCGGATCCTGCCGGCGTTGCGGAAGTTCAAGCCCGACATGATCCTGATCTCGGCCGGCTTCGACGCGCACATCCGCGACCCGCTGGCGCAGCTCCGGGTGCAGACCGAGGACTTCGTCTGGCTGACCCGCGAGCTCCTCGAGATCGGCGAGGCCGAATGCGCGGGCCGGGTCGTTTCGACGCTGGAGGGCGGCTACGATCTGAACGCGCTGTCCGAGAGCGTCGCCGCCCACGTCAAGGTGATGATGGGGGGCTGAAGGGGCCGCCCGCCATCCGCCTGCAGCCGCCAGCCCGCGTGACACCTTCACCCCGGCTCCAGCCGGTCTTGCCGCCGACGATGATCGGCAGCGACATCTACCGCAGCTCCAAGCACGCAAGCGCCCATCCGCTGGCGATCCCGCGGGTGTCGCTCGCCATCGACCTCTGCCGCGCCCTCGGCTGGCTCTCCGACGCCACCTACCTGGAGAGCCCGGTCGCCAGCGTCGCCGAACTCTCCCGCTTCCACGCTCCGGCCTACGTCGCCGCGGTCCAGCGCTGCGAGCAGCGTCGGCACGCGAGCGACGAAGACAAGGCGCGCTTCAATCTCGGGGTCAACGGCAATCCGGTCTACGCCGAGATGTTCCGCCGCCCGGCCACCGCCTGCGGCGCCTCGCTGGAGGCTGCGCGGCGGCTCGCAGTCAGCGGCGTCGTCTTCAATCCCGCCGGCGGCACCCACCATGGCTTGGCGGCGCGAGCCAGCGGCTTTTGCATCTTCAACGACCCGGTCCTCGCCATCCTCGCCTTTCTCGACGCCGGGCTGAGCCGGGTATTCTACCTCGACCTCGACGCCCACTTCGGCGACGGCGTCCAGCTCGCCTTTGCCGACGACGATAGGGTGTTCACGCTCTCGATCCACGAGGGCGGGCGCTGGCCGATGGGCCGGGAGGACGCCTGGACCGCGGCTGCGGGCGGCGTCTACGACCGCGCCGGCGGGATGGCGCGCAACCTGCCGGTGCCGCGCGAGTTCAACGACAGCGAGATGGCGTTCCTGTTCGACACGGTGGTCCTGCCGCTGATCGAAGGGTTTGCGCCCGAGGCCCTGGTCGTCCAGTGCGGCGCCGACGCTTTGGCCGACGACCCGATGACCAAGCTGTCGCTCTCCAACCGGGCGCTGTGGCAAGCGGTTGCCGCGGTGAAGGGCCTCGCGCCGCGGCTGCTGGTCCTGGGTGGAGGCGGCTACAACCCGTGGAGCGTCGCCCGCTGCTGGGCCGGCGTCTGGGCGACGCTGGCGGGGATCGAGATCCCGGCGCGCTTGCCGGCGGCGGCCGAACGCCTGCTGCGGGAGGTGCACTGGCCGCACCGGCGGGGTCGCGCCCCGGCCGAACGGTGGTTCACCACGCTCGCGGATCCGGGCAACGCCGGCCCGGTGCGAGACGAGGTGCGGCGGCTCGCGGCCGCCGCCGGTGGCAGCCTCTGAGGCTGTCTTTGGTCCCGCCGGCTGCGGCGCAGGCGCGTCTAGTGGAAGTAGGCGGCGAAGACCGCAAAGGTGCCGACGGCGGCGATGGCCAGAGCCGCCACCGGAATGACCTGGGCTACGAGATGGTCGAAGTTCATCCGAGGGATCCCCTGTCGGGCGCTGGCGCTGATCGCAGCGGTCGGCTGCACCCAGCGCGAAAAGGTTCGCGAGAAAGCTAATCGGGCCGCCCCTCCCGATTAAGCGCGTCTTCTGCAATGCAGCATAGCGCCAGACGCATAAATCGGCAAGCATGGGCCAGTATTGATGAACTGGAGGAATAGGTGACCGCATGACCTTTTCCGCCGCGGGCCGTTGCGCCGCCCGTGCGGACGGTGGTTGCATCGCTTGCCGGCAGGGGATACACGCGCGCCATGGCCGGCGGCGATCCGCCCGCTTTAGAAGGGGAGAAGAGCCATGACCTTTGCGCAGATCGTGCTGATCGCCGGCTTCGCCTGCCTCGGCGCGATGGGGCCGGCGGCGGCCGCAGACACCGTGGGCAACATCACCATCAAGGAGCCGTGGGCGCGCGCCACCGTGGGCGCCGGCGCCGGCGCCGCCTTTCTCGCCATCGACAACGCCGGCGCTTCGCCCGACCGGCTCGTTGGCGCGTCGTCCCCCGTCTCCAAGACCACCGAGCTGCACACCCACATCAGGGACGGCGAGGTGATGCGCATGCGCCAGGTCGACGCCATCGACGTCCCGGCGAAGGCCACCACCACCCTGCAACCCGGCGGATTGCACATCATGTTCATGCAGCTGGCAGAACCGCTGGCGGCCGGCGGCTCGTTTCCGCTGACGCTGCGCTTTGCCGAAGCCGGCGAGGTGACGGTCACGGTCCAGGTGAAAGACGTCGCGGCGATGGGCCACGGTTCCATGGGCGGCCACGGCGCCATGGGCGGGAAGGGCCAGCCCGCAGAAAGCGGATACTAAGCGCCGGGCTTCCGCTTGCGCGGGGCGGCTGCGCCGCGCACACTCGCTTCGCACCCGCAGCGAAGAGAGGGGACATGCGGAGCGTGCTGCAAGGCTTGGCGCTGTTCGCGACCGGGGCAATCGCCGGCGGCGCCATGGGCACGGCGGCCGCAACGGTCGCCGCGGCGGCCATCCGCCAGCGCAGCCGCTCCAACATTGCCGCCGGTCTGCACCGTGCGTTGGCCGGCAACGGCTTCGAGATGCGCTACCAGCCGATCGTGAGGCTCCCCGGGCGCGAGTGCATCGGCGTCGAGGCGCTCATCCGGCTGCGCAACCACACCGGCACGCTGGTCGGCCCCGGCGCCTTCATTCCGCTGGCCGAGCACAGCGGCCTGATCCAGGCCATTACCGAGCGGGTGATCAGCCTTGTCGGCAAGGACCTGGTCCCGTTGCTCACCGCCCGCCCGGACCTGCACGTCGGCATCAACCTGCCGCCGTCGGTGCTGGTCACCGGCGGCCTGGAGCAGGTGTCCCAGCGCTCCGGGCTCTACCCGCTGCGCACCCAGGTCATCATCGAGATCACCGAAACCGGCACCGTCGGCCAACGCGGTCGCGACGTGGTGGCGCTGGCCCGGGCGCTCGGCGTGCGCGTCGCCATCGACGACTTCGGCACCGGCGCCAACGACTTGGCGCAACTCCAGGACCTTCAGGTCGACTACATCAAGATCGACCAGAGCTTCGTCGGCAAGATTGGCTCGCAGGCGCCGGGCGCTCGGCTGATCGAGGCGATCGTGACGATCGCCCGCGACGTCGATGCCAAGACCATCGCCGAGGGCGTCGAGACCGAGGAGCAGGCGGCCTACCTGCACGAGATCGGCGTCGACTACGGCCAGGGCTTTCTCTTCGCCCAGCCGCTGCCGGTGCGTGAACTCCGCCTCTACCTCGACCGGGCGGCGCTCGCCGCCGCCGGCTCCGCGTAGCGGATCGAAGGGCAGGCTGGTGCGCGCTCCCTCTCCCGCGCCAAAGGCGCAAGCGGGAGAGGTAGGGGTGAGGGCGTTTGGCACTTCTCTCAAAAACAAAAGCCCCGGCGGGGGCCGGGGCTGTCGAAGCAACTCATGAAGATCGCGATCGTTTGGGCTCGTTAGCCTAATCGGTCCGGTTCACCGCGACCCTGGCGAAGTCCTTACTTGTAGTAGCCGACGGCGCAGACCTGGTCGCCGACCTTGGTCACATACGCCACCTTCTGCACCGGATCGGTTCCGCCCGGCCTCGGCCACATGTAGGGAACCTCGGTGATCTTCCCGTCCTGCGCGGAGGCGTAGATTTCCTTGCCGAAAGCGTTGCCGCTCTTGTCCTGAAGGTCCTTCAGGCTCTTGCCGACCAGCGTCGGGTGCGCGGTGAAGTTGCCGTCGGCGCCGCCACAATACGGATAAAGATCCTTATCCTTGAAGCCGCCTTCGCCCTTGCTGAACATCGCCAGCGCTTTTTGCTCATCCTGCTTCACCGCAG
>JAXMOZ010000088.1:0-11811 GCA_034382075.1 Rhodospirillales bacterium | reverse complement strand
CCGAGATCTTCGCCTCGCAGCTCGAAGACAAGGTCGCGCGGGTTGCCTGCAGCGCAGGCGAGGGCGGCTGCCCGCTGATCAAGGACGCCCTTGCCGCGGTCGAGTGCAGCCTGCACGCCAGCTACGATGGCGGCGACCACCTCATCGTCTTGGGCCTGATCGAGCGGCTCAGCGTGCTCGGCGGCAAGCCCCTGCTCCGCTACCGCGGGCGGTACCTCCGGCTGCCTTGACGGTTACCGGGCCAGCCCGAAGTAACCCCGGCAGCCGCATTCGGCAATTCGTATGTTTTGTGCTAAATGTATGGCCTGGGGGTTGGTCTGGAGCATGAAGGAGCGTGCGATCCCGTGGCCGCCGTTACATCCGTAAGTGAAGCGCGGCGAAGGTTTGCCGAGATTTGCAATCGCGCCGCTTATGGCCGTGAGCGCATCGCCATCGACCGGCACGGCAAGAGTCGAGTTGCGGTCGTGCCGTACGAGGACGTGGAGCTGCTCGAAGAGCTGGAGGAGCGCCTCGACCTTCGCGCCGCCCTGGCGGCTCTGAAGGAGGCCGAGGAGGAGGGCACCGTCTCTTGGGACGACCTCAAGCGCGACCTCGGCCTCGGGTGACCGCTGGGCGGCTTGCCCTATGCCATCCGCATCGCGCCTCGGGCGGCCCGTCAGCTCCGCAAGCTTGCTCCCGCTGACCGGAAGCGTGTCGCCCCGTCCATCGACCGCCTCGCGCGCGAGCCGCTGCCGGAGGGCTGCAGGAAGCTGAAGGGCCCTGACGACGGGCTCTTCCGCATCTGCGTTGGGAGCTTCCGCATCGTTTACCGCATCCACGCAGACGAGTTGGTGGTACTCGTCCTCGCGATCGGCAACCGCCGCGAGATCTACGAGGAGATCACCCGGCTGTTGCGGTGACGGTAGCGGCGTACGGCCGCGCTGGCCTCCTAGGCGCTTGCTCAATGTCGCTCTGCCTCCGCACTCGGACCCAGCCTCAACCGCGAGAACGCGTCGCGCTCCAGCGCCTCGCGCGGCTGGGACAGGGTGACGCTGCCGCCGTCGCGCCAGAGGCCGACGAGGTCGCGGTAGTGGATCGAGAGCGGGTTGCCGGACTGACCCGGCGCGATGATGAAGCGTGAGCGGGAGAGGTCGGCGAGATCGTAGATGCCGCGGAAGCCGGCGCCGTGGACCGCGGCAAACGGCGCCTCCGCATCGGTGAGGTCGGAGGCGGCGCGCAGGATGGTGTCGTTGCCGCCGCCGATGGGCGCGGTGACATTGACCAGCCCCGCCGCTAACGGCAGCCGGCCGAGGAGCTGGTGGGTGAAGCGGGCCTGGTGCGCCGCGTCCCACCGCCAGCTTCGCCAGTCCTCGCCGAACTCCGACGACAGCTCCGCCATCGCCCGCGCCAGGGCGTCCCGCAGGCGCGGGGTGCAGGCCTCGACCTCCGGCGTCGACAGCCGGTCGCACCACACCGGCCGCTGCCGGAGCACCCGGTCGGCGAACAGCGGCCTGAAGCCCCACCAGCTCTCGAACAGCGGCCCGAGCTTGTCGCGGCCGACCTCCTCGACGAAGGCGCGGAGCCAGGCGGAAAAGATCAGCGGCTCCGGCCGGCCCGGCGCCATCGCCGGATCCACCGCCCAGGCCCGCAGCGCCTTTCTGGCCGCTTCCCGGCTGTCGTCGCCCTCGAGCGGGTCCAGCATCATCGGCAGGAGCGTCTTTGCCACCAGCGAGACGGTGTCGACCTGCATCGCCGCCATGCTCTCGACGGTGTGGCCGCCCCGGGCCTCGATGAGCTGGGCGATGCGCTCGGCGCGAAAGCCGGCGTCCCAGCCGTCGCCGAGGTAGAAGGGGTAGCCTTGCGCGACGATCCGGTTGTTGGCGTTGATGATCACGCCGGCCGGCGGGTTGAACACCCGGGGCAGGGCGTCGAAGGCGATCTCCTCGAACGGCGGCTCGCCGGTCCAGCCGGGGCGCGGCACCCGGCCCTGACCGGGCTTGCGCATCGGCACCCGGCCAGGGGCGATGAAGCCGATGTTGCCGTCCACGTCGGCGTAGCCGAAGTTCTGCTGGATCACCTTCTGCCCGGACAACGCGGTGACGAAGTCGTCCCAGCCCAGCGCGGCGTTGACGCCGAGGGCCGCCTCCGGCGCCCGGTCGTCCTCGCTGAGGTAGCTGGCCTGGAGCGCCAGCACCCGCGTCTCGCCCTCGGGCGTTGGCGGCTCAAGCTCGCCCACGATGGGGCCGTGGCGGGTGGAGCGGATCTCTGCCACCACATCCTCGCCGCCCCTGACCCCGATCGTCTCGCTGCGGACGGCGAAGGGCAGGGTGCCTTCCTCCGTCACGTACCGGCTGGGGTCGGCGGGGTCGGCACGCTCCAGCACCAGGTCCTCGACGTCGCTGCCGGTGCTGGTCAGTCCCCAGGCGATGCGGTCGTTGTTGCCAAAGATGAAGAAGGGAAAGCCCGGCGCGGTGGCCCCGGCGAGCGCTCCTTGCGGAGTTTTCACCCGGGCGAGGTACCAGGAGATCGGCGCGGTCAGGCCCAGGTGCGGGTCGCTTGCCAACAACGGCTTGCCGCTCTCGGTCCGGCCGCCGCCCACGACCCACATGTTCGAAGCGCCGCCGTTCTGCGGCCCGCCCTCCGCGGGAGGACCTTCCTCGCCTTCGCCGGCGCCGTTGCCGCCGGGGATGACGAGGGCGCTGCCCGCAAGCGTCGGCGGCCACAGGTCCGCCAGCATCTCCGGCGAGAGGATCCGCGACAGCCGTTCGCGCAGCAGCTCCTCGCTGCGGTTGCCGGCGAGGCGCAGCGACATGGTCCTCAGCCACGACAGGCTGTCGGCCGGCCGCCAGGTCTCGGGCACATGATCGACGGCCAGGAACTCCGGCGGCAGCGCACGCCGGTGGCTCTCGAGCCAGAGGTTCACCCCCGCCGCATAGGCCTCGAGGATCCGTCGGACCTCCGGCGACGATGAGGCGTATTGCGCCTCCGCCAGCCTGGCGAAGCCGAAGGTGCGCATCGCCCGGTCGATCTCCACCGTCCGGGCGCCGAGAACCTCCGACAGCCGGCCGGCGGCGAGCCGGCGCATGCCCTCCATCTGCCACAGCCGGTCCTGGGCGTGGACGAAACCCAGCGCCAGCGCCGCGTCCTCGCGCGAGCCGGCGAAGATGTGGGGGATCCCGTGCCGGTCGCGGTAAACGGAAACGGGCTCGGCAACCGGCGCCGCGAGCCTCGCCTCGCGTGGCGGCAGCGACGAGAAGACCCACAGCGCGGCGGTGCCCAGAGCCGTCGCGGCGAGGACGGCAAAGGCTGCGAGGAGGCGGGGGAGGGCGGATCGGGCCATTGCGGCGGCATTCTTCGCGCAAAACCCGACCCCGGCAAAAGGCTTTCGCCAAGGCCGAACGCTTCGGCTGAACCGGTGCTGCGAAGCTGCTACAACGCTCGTTCGTGTTCGGTAAAGCGCGGGCTGGGAGGTGCGTCATGGCGATGCGCGAGAGGAGCTACCTCGGGCTCAGCATTCTGGGCTTCCACCGGGTCGCCTACTACGAGTGGGGAGCCGCAGGCGGAGCACCGGTGGCGCTCTGCGTCCACGGCCTGACCCGCACCGGCCGCTGCTTCGACCGCTTGGCCGAGGCGCTGGAAGACCGCTACCGCATCGCCTGCCCCGACCTTCCGGGTCGCGGCAAGAGCCACTGGTTTGCGAACCCGGCGCTGTACCGGCCGCCGTCCTACCTCGGCGACCTCAACGCCCTGATCGCCCGCATGGATGCCCCCGAGGTCGATTGGGTCGGCACCTCGCTCGGCGGCATCCTCGGGATGATGCTGGCGGCGCAGCCGAACACGCCGATCCGCAAGCTGGTGGTGAACGACGTCGGCCCGTTCATCGACACACAGGCGCTGGGGCGGATCGCCACCTACGTCGGCCAGGACCCGACCTTCCGCAGCCTGGAGGCGCTGGAGGCGTACCTGCGCGAGGTGCACGCGTCCTTCGGCCCGTTGACCGACGCCCAGTGGCGCCACCTCGCCGTCCACAGCGCCAGGCACGACGAGGCCGCCGACGTCTGGCGGCTGCACTACGACCCGGCGCTGGCGATCCCGTTCCGGGAGGACGCAGGGAAGGACGTGGACCTGTGGGCGCTTTGGGAGGCGATCCGTTGCCCGGTGCTGATCATCCGCGGCGCCGAGTCGGACATCCTGTCGCACGAGACCGCCGAGGAGATGCTGACCCGCGGCCCGGAGGCTGAGCTCGTCGAGCTTCCCGGGATCGGCCACGCCCCGGCGCTGATGGACCCGGCGCAGATCGCGCTGATCCGCGACTGGCTGCTCGCCTAGCGAGCCCCCTGTGGTTGCCTCGTTTCGCCTCCCCCTCGACACCCTGACCCCCGCGATCTAGATGAGCTTGGTTCTGCTTGCTAGCTGGAGCAGGTTTTTATTAGCGTGACGCGCCGGACCCCAGAAGCCGCATGACCCACGTGTGGCTTCCTCTTGACCTTCATTCGTTAGCCGCAACTTGTTGCGCGCGTCCTTGGATCGCCGCAACGAGTGCGGCGATGACGGAGAGGGTCTGGTTCTGCGGCGCCGCCTTCTCCTCCCGCGTCAACCGGGGACTTGTTCCGCGGGTCCACCAGGACCGCGGTGACCATGGCTATTACTCTGAGCGACTCCGAGATTGAACGCCTTGCCCGAGAGGTTGCGGCCTTGACCGGCGAGACGCTGACCGAGGCGATCCGCGCCGCCCTCGCAGAGCGCCTGGGCCGCGAGCGATGCCGACGGGTGCCCGGGCGAGGCGGGCTGGCGCAACGGCTGAAGGCACTGGGGGAGGAGTGCGCAGCGCTTCCCGATCTCGACGCCCGCGGCGCCGACGAGATCATTGGCTACGACGACAGCGGCCTTCCGGGCTGATGGGCAAACGGCCGGGTTCTTTTCCAACGGCTGTTTTCTCCTGCCGCGCGGTGGCAGCCTGTTGTATACAGGGGGTCCAATGGTTGCGCGTGCTCAAGCGCAGATTTTAGCTACAGCGCCATTTGAGGGACGAGTGATGTTCGACGTTTCCCCGGATGAATTTTTCTACACAATTGTCCATGCGTTTACGCGGTTTCGAAGCGCGAGGGCTAAAGAACGAGCTGATCTATTTTACGTCATCATGGGACTAAATCATCTCAGGGAGTGGATAGCGCCTGGCTATACCCACAAAACGCCGGCCAACTCGCGAGCTGAGGAATTCTATAACGAAGTCTACACGTGCCCAGAGTGGAAGATATTGAACGCGCTCTGCAATGGAGCGAAGCACACCGGTGAGGGCGTATCTACAGATGTGAAATACGATCTACCAATAAGTGCGTGGCCAAGTTTCGGTGGAGTGGTGCGGTTCTCCAAGGGCCCGCCTTCCGCATTCTATTGCGAATCTAGAAATATTGAGGAAGTCTTCGAGGCGGTAATAATGTTTTATCAAGCTAGATGGTTCGCTAGTGAGGCTGTCGATCTCCTGCTGGCTACACAATGTGATTAACTCACGGCCCCCGCATCTATAAGTTCCAAAACTTGCTAGGTGGCCGCGCACGGCTTGGCAACAGTGCCAGCGTTCCGCTGAGCATCTATGGGCGTTCAGCCGTGCTTCAGCAGCCTCGCCGCGTCCAGCGCGGCATAGGTGAGGATGCCGTCGGCGCCGGCGCGCTTGAAGCCCAGCAGCGTTTCGAGGAGGGCCCGCGGGTAGTCGATCCAGCCGCGGTCGGCGGCGGCGCGAAGCATCGCGTATTCGCCGCTGACGTTGTAGGCGAAGGTCGGCACCCCAAAGGACGCCTTCACCCGTTGGATGATGTCGAGGTAGGGCAAGCCCGGCTTGACGATGACCATGTCGGCGCCTTCTTCGACGTCGAGGGCCACCTCGCGCAGCGCCTCCAGCGCGTTCGCCGGGTCCATCTGGTAGGTCTTCTTGTCGCCGACCAGGGCCGCCGCCGAGCCGATGGCGTCGCGGAACGGGCCGTAGAAGGCCGAGGCGAACTTGGCGGCGTAGGCCATGATTTGGGTATCGACCAGCCCGGCGGCGTCCAGGGCGTCGCGGATGGCGCCGACGCGCCCGTCCATCATGTCCGACGGTGCGACCACGTCGCAGCCGGCCTGCGCCTGCACCAGCGCCTGCTCGCAGAGGACCGCCACCGACTCATCGTTGAGCACCCGGCCGTCGCGGCACACCCCGTCGTGGCCATAGGTGTTGAACGGGTCCAGGGCTACGTCGCAGATGATGCCGAGGCTTGGGTGAGCCTGCTTGATCTTGCGGATGGTGCGGCAGACCAGGTTGTCCGGGTTGAGCGCCTCGCGCCCGTCGGCGGTCTTCAGCTCCGGCTCGACGTAGGGAAATAGCGCCACCGCCGGCAGGCCGAGGTCGACCGCCTCCGCCAAAGCCTCCACGACCAGGTCCGCCGACAGCCGGTCGACGCCCGGCATGGAGGGAACCGGCTCCCGCCGCCCCTCGCCCTCGATCACGAAGACCGGCCAGATCAGGTCCTCGGCGTTGAGGTGGGTTTCCGCGACCATGGCGCGAGACCAGGGAGCGCGGCGGTTTCGCCGCATCCGCGTGCGCGGAAAGCGGCCGCGCGAGGCCGGTGTTTCGGGAACGGGCACGGGGCTTACGCCGCCTCCAGGGCCTGCATCAGGTCGGCGAGGATGTCATCGACATGCTCGATGCCGATGGAGAGCCTCACATAGCCGTCGGAGACCCCCGTCGCCATGCGGTCCTCGGGCGAGAGCTGGGAGTGGGTGGTGGTCGCCGGATGGATGGCGAGCGTCCGGGCGTCGCCGATGTTGGCGACGTGGTAGACCAGTTCGAGCGCGTCGATGAACCGCCGCCCGGCCTCTCGGCCGCCGGAGAGCTCGAAGCCCAGGAGCGCGCCATAGCCGCCCTTGAGATAGGCGTCGGCGCGCCTGCGCATCTCGCCTTCCTGCAGCCCGGGGAAGATCACCTTGGTGACCTTGGGATGCTTCGACAGGGCCTCGGCCACCGAAACGGCGTTGGCGCAATGAGCCCGCATCCGCAAGGGCAGTGTCTCCAACCCTTGGAGGAACATGAAGGCGTTGAACGGGCTCATCGCCGCGCCGATGTCGCGCAGCAGCACGACCCGGGCGCGCAGGACGTAGGCGATCGGCCCCAGCGGCTTCGCCGCCTCGGTCCAGATCGCGCCGTGGTAGCTGGGGTCCGGCTGGGTCAGGGTGGGGAAGCGCTCGGCGTGCGCCTCCCAGTCGAAGGTGCCGCCGTCGATGATCAGCCCGCCGATGGAGGTGCCGTGACCGCCGATGTACTTGGTCGTCGAGTACATCGTCACCGCGGCGCCATGGTCGAACGGCCGGCAGAGGATCGGCGCGGCGGTGTTGTCGACGATCAGCGGCACGCCGTGGGCGCGGCCGATCTCGGCGACCTCGCGGATGGGGAAGACGTGGAGCTTGGGGTTGGGCAGGGTCTCGGCGTAGTAGCAGCGGGTGCGCTCGTCGGTCGCCCGGGCGAAGGCTTCCGGGTCCGCCGGATCGACGAAGCGGACGTCGATCCCCATGCCCTTCAGGGTGTTGACGAACAGGTTCCAGGTGCCCCCGTAAAGGTCGGTGGAGCTGACGAAATTGTCGCCGGCCTGACAGAGGTTCAGCACCGCCAGCGTCGACGCCGCCTGACCCGAGCCAACCGCCAGCGCCGCGGCGCCGCCGTCCAGAGCCGCCACACGCCGTTCGAGCACGTCGCAGGTCGGGTTCATGATCCGGGTGTAGATGTTGCCGAGTTCGCGCAGCGCGAACAGGTCCTCGGCGTGCTGGGTGTGGCGGAACTGGTACGAGGTGGTCTGGTAGATCGGCACGGCGACCGCGCCGGTCGCCTCCTCGCTACGAAACCCGCCGTGAAGCACGACGGTTTCGGGATGCATCGTCCGCTCGCTCACGCTCGTCCGCCTTCCGCTCTAGGTTTCGTGCTTGAAGGATCCGCAGGCAACCGCCGGCGGGCCGCCCGGAGGCCGCGGAGAGTATACGCTCGCGCCGGCAATGGGTAGGTTTTTGCTGCTTTTTTGGGCGCGGCCGGGCAGGGCGTGAGCAATCCGGCTTTACCCGCGTCGCCTCGTCCTCTAGGCTGGCCGCAGCTTTACGTTGACGTAAACGTTAACTCCGGGTTTAGGTTCATTCGCGTCGGGAAGGCAGGGGGCACGGGTGCTTCGCGGCCACGTTTACCTATGCCTGCACACCCTCGGCCATCTGGGTCATGATGGTCGAGCAACGACAAGGACCGGGCCGCCGCCGGCACAGTTCCCGGGGCGCCAGGACAGTGAGGAGAGGGATCGTGCCAGACGACATCGCGGTGAGCACCAGGCTGAGCAGCACCCCCAGCGCACCGGAGCGGAGCGGCTACCGGCCGGTGAACCCGATCCGGTTCGTGACCGCGGCCAGCCTGTTCGACGGCCACGACGCCTCGATCAACATCATCCGCCGGCTGCTGCAGAGCGGCGGCGCCGAGGTGGTCCACCTCGGCCACAACCGCTCGGTGGACGAGGTGGTGCGCGCGGCGCTGCAGGAGGATGTGCAGGGGATCGCCATCAGCTCCTACCAGGGCGGGCACATGGAGTACTTCAAGTACATGCTCGACCTGCTGCGCGCACAAGGCGGCGGCGACATCCGCGTCTTCGGCGGCGGCGGCGGGGTGATCGTGGCGGAGGAGGTGGCGGAGCTGCACGCCTACGGCGTCGCCCGCATCTACACCCCCGATGACGGCCGCAGGCTGGGCCTGCAGGGGATGATCGACGACATGCTGGCCCGCGCCGACTTCGACCCGGCGCAGAGCCTGCCCGCCGACCTCGACGGCCTGTTCGCCGGCGAGACCCCGGCGTTGGCCAGGATCATCACCGCGCTGGAGGCCGGCGGCCTCGACGACCACCGCCGCGACGACATCCACGCCCATGCACATCGCCGCGGCGCGGTCCCGGTGCTGGGCGTTACCGGCACCGGCGGCGCCGGCAAGTCGTCCTTGACCGACGAGCTGGTCCGCCGCTTCCGCATGTACGGCAACGAGCCGCGGATCGCGGTGATCGCCATCGACCCGACGCGGCGCAAGACCGGTGGGGCGCTGCTGGGCGACCGGATCCGGATGAACGCCATCGACGCGCCCAACGTCTTCATGCGCTCGATCGCGACGCGCTCCAGCGACCAGGAGATCCCGGCGGCGTTGCCGGACATCGTCGCCGCCACCAAGGCCGCCGGCTTCGACCTCGTCATCGTCGAGACCCCCGGCATCGGCCAGGGCGACGCCGGCATCGTCCCCCACGTCGATGCCGCCCTCTACGTGATGACGCCCGAATTCGGCGCGGCGAGCCAGCTCGAGAAGATCGACATGCTCGACTTCGCCGACGTCGTCGCGGTCAACAAGTTCGACCGGCAGGGGGCGATGGACGCCCTGCGCGACGTCGCCAAGCAGATCCAGCGCAACCGCGAAGCCTTCACAGTGCCGGTGGACGAGATGCCGGTGTTCGGCACCATCTCCTCGCGGTTCAACGACGAGGGCGTAAGCGCCGTCTATCGGGCGCTGGTGTCGCTGTTCACCGAGCGCGGCCTCGGCCAATGGCGCTCGAACCTGGCCGGCGCGCCGATCCGCTTCTCCGATGCCGGCGCCGGCATCGTCCCTTCGGCCAGGCGGCGTTACCTTGCCGAGATCGCCGACACGGTGCGCGGCTACCACAAGACGATCGGCGAGCAGGTGCGCATCGCCCGCGAGCGCCAGCACCTGCGCGAGACGAGGCGAATGCTTGAGGACGCGGGTTCGGACGAGCCGGCGGCGCTGGCCGATCTGCTCGAGGCCCGCGATCGGGCGCTGGACCCGCGCTGCCGCAAGCTGATCGAGCTATGGCCGACGGTGCGCGAGACCTACGGCCGCGACGAGTTCGTGGTGCGGATGCGCGACAGGGAGGTGCGCACCCAGCTCTACAGCACGACGCTGTCCGGCAGCCGCATCCCCAAGGTGGCGCTGCCGGCCTACGAGGACGAGGGCGAGATCCTCAAGTGGCTACTGAAGGAGAACGTGCCGGGCAGCTTCCCCTTTACCGCCGGCGTCTTCTCCTTCAAGCGCGAGGGCGAGGACCCGACGCGGATGTTTGCCGGCGAAGGCGATCCTTTCCGCACCAACGCCCGGTTCAAGCTGCTGTCGAAGGACTCCGACGCCAAGCGGCTGTCCACCGCCTTCGACTCGGTCACCCTCTACGGCTTCGATCCCGACCTGCGCCCGGACATCTACGGCAAGATCGGCAACGCCGGCGTCTCCGTCGCCACCCTCGACGACATCAAGGCGCTCTACGACGGCTTCGCCCTGTGCGACCCAGCCACCTCGGTGTCGATGACCATCAACGGACCGGCGCCGTCGATCCTGGCGATGTTCTTCAACGCCGCCATCGACCAGCAGCTCGACCGGTTCGTGGCCGAGAACGGCCGCAAGCCCACCGAGGACGAGGCCGGCAAGGTCCGCGACTGGGTGCTGGAGAACGTCCGCGGCACCGTCCAGGCCGACATCCTCAAGGAGGACCAGGGGCAGAACACCTGCATCTTCTCCACCGAGTTCGCGCTCAGGATGATGGCCGACATCCAGGACTTCTTCGTCCACCACCGGGTGCGGAACTTCTATTCGGTGTCGATCTCCGGCTACCACATCGCCGAGGCCGGGGCGAATCCGATCACCCAGCTCGCCTTCACCCTGGCCAACGGCTTCACCTACGTCGAGGCCTACCTCGCCCGAGGCATGCACATCGACGACTTCGGCCCCAACCTGTCGTTCTTCTTCTCCGCCGGCATGGACCCCGAGTACACGGTGATGGGCCGGGTGGCGCGCCGGATTTGGGCCACCGCCATGCGCTTCAAATACGGCGCCAGCGAACGGTCGCAGAAGCTCAAGTACCACACCCAGACCTCGGGCCGGTCACTCCACGCCCAGGAGTACAGCTTCAACGACATCCGCACGACGCTGCAGGCGCTGCTCGCCATCTACGACAACACCAACAGCCTGCACACCAACGCCTACGACGAGGCGATCACCACCCCGACCGAGGAGAGCGTCCGCCGGGCGATGGCGATCCAGCTCATCATCAACCGCGAGTGGGGGCTGGCGAAGAACGAGAACCCCAACCAGGGCTCGTTCATCCTCGACGAACTCACCGATCTCGTCGAGGCGGCGGTGCTGGCCGAGTTCTGCCGGATCAGCGAGCGGGGCGGGGTGCTGGGCGCCATGGAAACCGGCTATCAGCGGGCGAAGATCCAGGAAGAGTCGCTCTGCTACGAGCGCAAGAAGCACGACGGCAGCTACCCGATCATCGGCGTCAACACCTTCCTCAACCCGTCGGGCGAGGAGGTGCCGACGCCGGAGCTGGTCCGCTCCACCGAATCCGAGAAGCAGGGGCAGATCCAGAGGCTCGAGGCGTTCAAGGCGCGCAACGCGCAAGCGGCGCCGGAGATGGTGAAGCGGCTGCAGCGGGCGGCAACGGAGGGCGAGAACGTCTTCGCCGTGCTGATGGACGCCGTCCGGGTGCTGTCTTTAGGCCAGATCACCGCCGCGCTGTTCGAGGTCGGCGGCCAGTACCGCCGGAGCATGTAGCGGAAGCCGGCGCGCTCGGCCGGGGCCTGCAACGGGCCCTGGTCGGCGCCGCCTCGCGGCTGGGCAGCCTCGCGAAAGATGCGCCCGCGCCGCGGCGTTGGCACCGGTCTTGCTGATTTTCCTTGACCATCTCGCGCCGTTCGAGGAAACGGGGCGCGGTGGCAGCGCCGAGCAAGAATAACAAGCCTGCAGGGACCATCGTCTCCGGCCTCGCCGCACCCGCCCGTTTGGCCATG
>JAXMOZ010000087.1:0-11928 GCA_034382075.1 Rhodospirillales bacterium | reverse complement strand
TCTGGTGCAGCATGGCGTCGAACCCTCCTCGTGTCCCGGATCGTTTGCCAACGTCCCGAACCGAGTAGAATCAACGCCATGCAACCTGTCTACGAAAACCGAACCGGACAGCCGTGCGCTCGTCGCGAGGATCCACGCCAACCGCCAACCGGTCGCCGGGAGGGACGCCTTTGCGGTCGGCAGGCGTCGCTACAGCCGCTTGATCTCGATGTTGTGCTTGCGCAGCGCGTAGCCGACCTGGCGCGGGGTCATGCCCAGCAGCCTGCCGGCCTTGGCCTGCACCCAGCCGGCCTTCTCCATCACCCGGATCAGCCGTTCGCGCGGGGACAGCGCGTCGAGCTCGCCGAGATCGTCGATGCCCAGGCCGTCCGGCGGCAGCGCCGGCAGCAGCCGCTCGCCGCCGGCCCCGCTCTCCAGCTCGTCCGCGTCGTCGATGGCCCCGATCGGGATCATCATCGCGGACTGGCAGCTCCCGGTCTGGCAGGCGAGGTCGATGTCGGTGATGACCTCGCCCCGGGTCATGGTCGCCGCCCGGTAGACGAAGTTCTCGAGCTCGCGAACGTTGCCGGGGAAGTTGCACGAGGTGAGCACGTTGACCGCGTGCTCGGCGAACTCCAGCGAGCGTTCGTTCTCGGCGTTGAAGGCGCGGAGAAAATGCTCGGCCAGGAGCGGGATGTCCTCCCGGCGCTCGCGCAGGGAGGGGATGAACACGGGGACGACGTTGATGCGGTAGTAGAGGTCGGCGCGGAACTCGCCCTTGGCCACCGCCTCCTCCAGGTTGCGGTTGGTGGCGCAGACCAGGCGGACGTCGACCTTGAGGGTGCGGGTGCCGCCGACCCGCTCGAACTCCCGCTCCTGCAGCACGCGCAGGAGCTTCGCCTGGAACGCCGGCGAGACGTCGCCGATCTCGTCGAGGAACAGGGTGCCGCGGTCGGCCAGTTCGAAGCGGCCCTTGCGCTCGCCGGTGGCGCCGGTGAACGAGCCTTTCTCATGGCCGAACAGCTCCGACTCCAGCAGGGTGTCGGGGAGCGCGGCACAGTTGACCTTGACGAAGGCCCGGTCCTTGCGCGGGCTCAGGTTGTGCACCGCCTTGGCGATCAGCTCCTTGCCAGTGCCGCTTTCCCCGCGCAGGAGCACGGTGGAGCGGGTCGGCGCGACCAGATGGATTTGGGCGAACACCTCCTGCATCGACTGGCTGGTGCCGATGACCTTGTCGACCTTGTAGGCGAGCTTCTTCGCCGGCTGCGGGAGGGCGACCGGCTTGCGGCCGCAGCCGTTGACCGGCTGAACCTGGGCTGCCGACATCTTGTCGTGGAGCTTCACCGTCTGGGCGATCAGGTTCGCGACCATGGTCAGAAAGCGGACGTCGTCGCCGAAGTTCACCTCGGTCTGGTCGCTCCAGATCCGGTCGATGGCGAGCACCCCGAAGGGCTTGGCGACGGTCTTGATCGGCACGCCGATGAACGAGATCTTCTCGTCGTCGAGCATGCCCGGGGCGCGGACGTAGTCTGCGAGCAACGGGTCGTCGTCGACGTTTTCTGTCACGAACGGCATCTGCCCCGCGAGGATCCGCTCGGCGGCCTCGCGGGGAAGGCTGGCCGCGCCCTTGCCCAGAGCCGCCGAGGCGACGACGTGCAGCTCGCCGTCCTCGCCGGTGATGGCGACGACGCCATGGCGCATCTGCAGGTAGGACGACAGCAGGTTCAGCACCGAGCGCAGGGCGCCGTCGAGGGTGGGCGACGAGGTCAGGATCTTGCTGATCTCGTACAGGCTGACCAGGGAACGCGATGTATCGGCGGTGGTGTTCACTGCCATGCGCTGCCATCCTGATGATCGTTGAAAGCGAACCGGCGGCAGGATCAAGATGGTCCCGCCGCGCACCGTTACGAGCCGAAGAGCCGCAACCCTTAGGGTTGCCGGCGGTCTCTCGGTCCTGGGCCGTGGCCATGGCGCTGCATCCACCGGAAGCGAGCCGGATGCTGTTTTCCTACCTGCGGCGGCGTCGGCTTCAAGTCCATGACGGCCTTCCGGTTCCCATGCTGCGAGCGCGTCGCAATTCCGGTGCCAACCCTTGGCAGCCCGCACAGCCAAGGATTTCAAGGCTTTACGCAACACGCCCGAGCCAAGCCGCCGCCCGCTGCTGACCATTGCGAAGGCAGTGCCTTCCCGGTGCGCAGGCCAGGCGGCCACCATGGCGGCGGCAATGAAGCCGTCGCACCGTCTGGACGGGCGCAGGCACCGGTGCCATAGTCGCCGCGCTCTTAAGCCGCCCTCCGGGCGGCCTCAATTCAAATAGCAGGCTCAAGCGGATGGACGTCGGCACCCTTCTTTTCACCTGGCTGAACGGCAAGAAGGTCGGCAGCGACCGCTACGGCAATCGCTACTACCGCAGCCGGCGGCGGCCACGCTATGGCCGGGAGCGGCGCTGGGTGATGTTCAACGGCGCGCCGGAGGCAAGCAAGATCCCCCCCGAGTGGCACTCCTGGCTGCACCACATGTCCGACGAGCCGCTGCCCGAGGCTGCCGAGACATACGCTTGGGCAAAGCCGCACCTCCCCAACCTGTCGGGCACCCCTTTCGCTTACCGGCCCAAGGGCCACGACCTCCGCGGCGGCAAGCGCCAGCGGACGACCGGCGACTACGAGCCTTGGACGCCGAGCTGAGCCCGGACCGTCCGGCGTGAATGCGGCGGAGATCAGGGAGATCTGCGTCGGCGGCGCGGCGATCGCGCTGCTGGGCGGGAGCTTGGTCATGTTCTATAGCGGCGGGCCGCAGCAGGCCCAGGCCGGCATGGAAGCCTATCGCATCTCCGCCGACTTCAACCGCATCGACGGCTTGGAGCCCGGCGCGGACGTTCGCCTCAGCGGCATCCCGGTCGGCGAGGTGGAAAGCGCGAGCCTGGCGAACGGCTTTCGTGTCCGCGTTACCATGCTGATCGACAGCGAGGTGCAGCTTCCGGCCGACACCGCCGCCTCGATCCAGACCGACGGCCTGTTCGGCGCCAAGTCGATGGTGCTCGATCCCGGCGGCGACGAGCGGATGCTGGCCGACGGCGACGCGATCTCGTTCACCCAGGACGCGGTGGTCGTCGGCGAGTTGCTCGACCTGATCATCGCTGAGGGCCGCGCCGCCCGCGGCCAGCCTGCCGCCGCCGAAGGCGAGCCAAGCAGGCCGGGCGCCGTAACGCCACCGGCTCCGGCCGGTCTGCTGGGAGGAGGCCAGTGACGCGCAACCTGATCGAGACGGTGATGGGCGCGGTGGTCCTGGCGGTGGCGGTGATGTTCGTCTACTTCGCCTACAACACCGCGCAGATCCGCACTCTTCCCGGCTACGAGGTGAGCGCCGCCTTCTTCAAGGTCGGCGGTCTCAGCGTCGGCAGCGACGTCAGGATCAGCGGGGTGAAGGTCGGCGCCGTCGTCGAGCGGCGGCTCGATCCCGCGACCTTCGACGCCATCGTGGTGATGAGCGTCGCCAACGAGATCAAGCTGCCCGAGGACACGGTCGCCTCGATCGCCAGCGAAGGCCTGCTCGGCGGCAAATACGTGAGCCTGGAGCCCGGCAGGTCGACCGCCCTCGTCGCCCCCGGCTCGCGGCTGCGCGAAACCCGGAGCTTCAAGACGCTCGAAGACCAGGTGGGCGAGATCATCTTCCTCGCCACCAGCAAGCCGGAGCCTTCGGCCGGCGCCGACGCTCCGCCACCGTAAAACTAGAGGCGGTGCCCAGACGCTGGCCTCAAAACAGTCAATCAATGATTGGCAATCAGGTACGGAAATATTCTTCAATTTGGACCGCAAATTTCGGTCAAGGCGAAGAATTGATCATCATCCACATTTGGTCTGCCGGTTCGTCCCGCGGCTAATTGACCTCACCACATCTTCGTCTTGAGTCGCTATTACTCGCAGCGGTATGTAGATAGAAGGGTCGGCCTTCTCGCGTTGATCGTACAACAAGTGTGTTGTCTGGCAACCGTTGACAATCTGAAAACCTTCAATTTGAATATGGTCACGGCGTACGGTGCGCAAAGCCCTGGCTACAATCGCGGCGCCGTTGTTCATCAGCACGAAGCGATCTTTATGATCTTATAAAAGTGTATCGCGTATTTCGGTATCGCCGCCACCCCCGGTATGAATCTCAGTGGGACTGAAGGTTTCTGCGACGTAATGGCGGCGTACGGTTACGAAGGCCGCGAGGTGTTCGAACTGTTCGTTTTGCGCGAGCGATTCTAATTCGTTCTCGGCGACGAACTCGCTCAGAATACTTTTGTTTACCTGGTCCATAGACTTGCCCCCCCTGAGAGTCCGAGTCGAAACTCATTGTGATCGACCCAGCCGTCGGGCGAGGAGCATGACGGAGGCGGCGTAGAGGAAGGTGGCGGCGGAGTCGATGGTGGCCTCGAAGTCCTTGGCGAGGCGTCGGTTGCGGTTGAGCCAGGCGAAGGTTCGCTCGACGACCCAGCGTCTGGGCAGGACCTGGAAGCCGGCCTGATGGGCGATCTTCTTGACGATGTCGATGGTGATCGGGGTGGCGTCTTTGACCCGGTCGGCATTGTAGGCGCTGTCGGCGTAGGCGACTTCGACGAAGGGAAAACTGGCTCGCGACGCCTTCAGCAGCGGGACGGCGCCGTCGCGATCCTGGATGTCGGCCGAATGGGTCTGGACCACCAGCGGCCGGCCGTCGGTGTCGACCATGGCGTGGCGCTTTCGGCCCTTGATCTTCTTGCCGGCGTCGTAGCCGCACGGGCCGCCGGCCGCGGTCGTCTTGACGCTCTGGCTGTCGATCACCGCCGCCGTGGGGCCGCCGTGGGAGAGGCCTCGCGGCCAACCCGCTGGCGATCCTGCATGACCAGATGGTGGTTGATGGTCGCGAACATGCCCTCGCGGCGGAAGCGCAGAAACCAGCCGTAGACCGTCGTCATCGGCGGGAAGTCCTTGGCAAGCAGCCGCCAGGCGCAGCCCGAGCGCAGGACATAGAAGATGGCGTTGACGATCTCGCGCATCGGCCACCGCCGCGGCCGGCCGGTCTTCGCCCGCGGCGGCATGAACGGCGCGATGATCGCCCATTCCGCATCGCTCAGGTCGCTTCCGTACCGCAGGCCGGCACGGCTATGCTGCTCGCGGGTGGTCGGTGTCCACATGACGCTCTCCAAACCGGCTTCGACAACCGTTTGGAATCACATCTGGACCCGGCCATCCACAAAAAATCCCGGTTTCAGGACGGCCTCTAAATCGGCGTTCCCAAGCACAGGCTCCCAGAGGGTGATGTTCAGCCAAGACCATAATTTGTGCGTCTCACAGGCGAGCAACGGCCGCGTCCAGCCGTGCTATAGTCCTCGGCGATCTCGATCTTTTCGCATCGGAGGCAGGGCGGTGGCCGCGGCCGGCCGATCGGCGACGACGGGGGCGACTGGGGGCGATGGAGTTGCACGATCGCGATTACCTCCACGACGTCCTGATCCTGCTCGTCGCGGTGATCGCCTTCGTGCCGATTTTCCAGCGGCTGCGGATCGGCGCGGTGCTGGCCTACCTGGCCGCCGGCATCGTCATTGGCCCGTCGCTCCTGGGCCTGTTCGCCGGCGGCGAAGAGACCAACACCCTGGCCGAGCTCGGCATCGTCTTCCTGCTGTTCGCGGTCGGGCTCGAAGTCAGCAACGAGCGGTTGCGGCTGTTCGGCGTCCGCACGTTTCTCCTCGCCGGCCTGCAGGTGTTCGTCACCACCATCGTCCTCGCCGTCTGCGGTGTGGCCCTGGGGTTCGACCCGGCGGCGGCGCTGGTGGTCGCCGGAGCGCTGACGTTCTCGTCGTCGGCGGTGGTGTTTCAAATCCTCAGCGAGCGCGGGCAGATGACCGGCCAGTTCGCCCGCTCGGTCATCGCCATCCTCCTGGTCCAGGACCTGATGGTGGCGCCGATGATCGTGGTGACCGCCGCCATCGGCAGCTCCACCGGCGCCGTCGCCCTGCCGCTGGCCATGGCCGCGCTCAAGTTCGGCCTGGTTCTGGTCGCCGTGGTCCTGTGCGAGCGCACGGTGCTGAGGCCGCTGTTGCGCTTCGCCGCCGAAACCGGAGCCCCCGAGGTCTTCACCGGCCTCACCCTGCTTCTCGTCCTCGGCATCGGCTGGCTCACCGAGGAGGCGGGCCTGTCCATGGCGCTGGGCGCCTTCCTCGCCGGCAAAATGGTCGCGGACACCGAATACCGCCACCAGGTCGCGGCCGACATCCAGCCGTTCCGCGGGCTGCTGCTCGGCCTGTTCTTCATGACCGTCGGCATGACCCTCGACTTGCGGCTCGCCGCCGACAATGCCGTCAAGCTGCTGGCGCTGGTGGCGGCGCTGATGGCGGCGAAAACCGCGATCCTGTTCGCCCTGGCGCGCGCCTTCTCGATCCCGGGGCCCCGGGCGCTGGCGCTGGCGGCGCTGCTGTCGCAGGGCAGCGAGTTCGCCTTCGTTCTGTTGACGCTGGCGTTCCAGCGCAACCTGCTGGACGGCGACGCGAGGCAGGTCCTGACCATCGTCGTCGGCCTGTCCATGGCGCTGACGCCGCTCGGCGCCATGATCGTCTCGAGGTACGGGCCGAAGACGCGCGGGGTCTCCCTGCTCGGCGATCTCGAGCGGGAGAAGGGCGAGATGAGCAACCACGTCGTCATCGCCGGCTTCGGCCAGGTCGGGATGGCGGTTGCCCGCTATCTCGCCGGCGAACACGTGCCGGTGCTCATTCTCGACCTGTCGCCGCGGCGGGTGCGCGCCAGCCGGGCGCGCAACCTGCCGGTGTTCTACGGCAACGCCGGGCGCACCGACGTGCTGCGCGCCGCGCATCTGGACGTCGCGCACGCGCTGGTGGTGGCCGTGCCGGACGCCGCCGTCGCCGAGCAGATCACCATGGTGGCAAGGCGAACCGCCCCGGGGCTCAAGATCTACGTCCGTGCCCCGGACGAGGACTGGATCGCCCGGATGCGGGCCGCCGGCGCCAATGCCGTGGTCATCGACGGCCTGACCACGGCGCTGGAGTTGGCCGAGCGGGTCATGCTGATCTACGTGCCCGAATCACCCGCCGCCGCTTGAGGCGAACCGGGCGGCGCCCCGGCGTCGCCGTGCCCTTCGCCGTCGATTGCTGTGGCGCAAAAACAACAAGGTGACATCCCTGCGGCGGGGCGGGCCAACATGTGGTGCCGCGGCCTTGCCGTCCTACGGTTCGGTGACATTTTTTTATTGCCCGCCCCGGAGGCACCCCGTAAGCAGGTCGCTGTGCTTCTGGAGCAGGGGACCGAGGCGGGCCGCCGCTTGGCCAATCGGATCGGCAGCCTCCGGTACGGCTGCCGGCGCTAGACGGTGTTGACGGGGACGAACCGGCGCCGACGCCTCTGACGGCGGAGGCACACCTTCCATAGAGTCTTGACTGCGACCGCACGCCGCCGACGCCGCGCGGAAAGAAAGGACAGCGATGATGCCCACGTTCGACGCCGATGTCAGCAACACCGCAACTGCGCGCGCCTTGCCGGAACCGGCGCCCGCTTCACGCGAGGCTCTGGCGGCGACGCGGGCTTTGGTTTTTCCGGGCCAGGGGTCCCAGGCGGTCGGCATGGGCAGCGCGCTGGCGCAGGAGTTCGCGGTGGCCCGCGAGGTCTTCGCCGAGGTTGACGAGGCCCTGGGCGAGCCCCTGTCGCGGCTGATGGCCGAGGGGCCGGAAGACACCCTGACGCTGACGGAGAACGCCCAGCCGGCGCTCATGGCGGTCAGCATGGCGGTGCTTCGCGTCCTCGAGCAGGAGCACGGCCTGGACATCCGCGTCCTCGGCCGGTTCGTCGCCGGCCACTCGCTCGGTGAGTACACCGCGCTCACCGCGGCCGGCAGCTTCTCGGTGGGCGACGCGGCGAGGCTCTTGCGCAAGCGAGGGCTGGCGATGCAGACGGCGGTTCCGGTCGGCGACGGCGCCATGGCGGCGCTGATGGGCGTGGAGCTTGCCGCCGCCCGCGAGATCGCGGTCGAAGCCACCCGCGACAGCTACGACGGCGCCGTGTGCGTCGCCGCCAACGACAACGCCCCCGGCCAGGTGGTGATCAGCGGCAGCCGCGCCGCGGTGCAGCGCGCGACCGAGATCGCGGCGCTGCGCGGGGCGAAGCGGTCGATCATGCTGCCGGTCAGCGGCCCGTTCCATTGCCCGCTGATGGCGCCGGTCGCTGACGTCATGGCCGAAGCGCTGGCCGCGGTCGATATCCATCCGCCGGCGGTCCCGCTCATCTCCAACGTCACCGCCAAGGAGGTGACGAGCCCGGCCGAGATCCGCAGCCTGCTGGTGAGCCAGGTGACCGGTATGGTCCGCTGGCGCGAGAGCGTGCTCTACATGCGCGGCCACGGCGTCGAGGAACTGGTCGAGATCGGCGCCGGCAAGGTGCTCTCCGGCCTCGCCCGGCGCATCGACCGGGGTCTCTCCGGCCGCTCCGTCGGCACGCCCGCTGAGATCGCGAGCTTCATCGCCGCGACCTAGCCCCGCCGGCTCCCGTCCACCGCCGCGGCCGGCCGAAGACTAAAGCGAGCCGCACGGCGAGTTACAGCACGAGACCCGCGCCGACGCGGAAATGTCTCCGTCAAGACGTTCGGCAAGATCTACGGGCTGATCCGGCACTGCCGACTCCTCCCTCCGCAGCGTACGTCCTCATGCCGCCGTCAGCGTCGCCATGGCGCCGGGATCGGCCAGGTCGGCGAGCTGGTAGCCGCCGGCCGCCTCGCGGTTGAGCCAGACGTTGTCGATCAGCAGCCGGGAGTTCTCGGTATCGCCGGCGTAGCCGCTGGTCCGGTCGTTGACGACGGCGAAACCGACGGTGAGCTCCCCGGCCTCGGCGGCGGTGTAGACCGAGGTGCGCCAGCCGGTGGCGCCGGCATCGCCCGTGGCGCGCACGTCCGCCAGCTTGAACACCCGCGATCCGCCGCCGTCGCCGGCGACGGTGAAGACGGCGAAGTCGTTGTCGGGGAGGACGTCGCCGGCGTCGAACATCCAGTCGAAGGAGATCCGATCGCCCTCGGCGACCGCGACGGTAAGCCTGGTCGCGGCGCCGAAGCCGGGGAAGGTGCCGTCGGCGTCCAGCGGCAATGCGGTCACGGCGCCTGGGGCCTTCTCCAGCCCGAGGAAGGCCTCGAGCTTGGGCCGCATCTCGCCGTAGGCGTGCAGCACCGCCATGCTCTCGCCTTCGGTGGGCGAATAGACGGACCGGCAGCCGTCGGGCTCGACGAACTGGCCGGCGGTGGTGACCTCGCCGCTCACCGCGTCCCAGGCGAGGCCGTTCTCGAAGCCGCAGATCAGCCGCTGCTGGCCCCCGGCCTCCTCCGGCTCCGGCGAGAACAGCTCGAAGCGGCCGCCGAAGCCGTCGCCCTGCTCCGCGACCAGGTGCAGGTCGGGCGCCTGCAGCGCGCTTCTCATCGCGTCGACATAAAGCAGCGCCGGGCCGTCCGCGGACTTGTCGTTGACGACGAGGAAGCCGATCGCGTACGTGCCGGCGGCGCCGGCGGTATAGCGCAGGCTCTGCCAGGGGCTCACGCCGAAGTCGCCGGTGGCGGCAATGGAAGACAGCACGAAGCCCTCGCCCTCGCTGCCCCCGCGAGAGACGGTGAAGGCGGCGAAGTCGTTGCTGTTGATCGGCTCGTCGGCGTCGAAGAGCACGTCGAAGACCAGCGTCTGCCCGGCCTTGAGCGAGACCGAGGTCTTGATCGCGGAGCCGTTGAACGGGGTCGCGCCCTCGACCAGCGTGTTCAACTGGTCGAAGCCGAGGCCGAGGAAGCGTTCCAGGTCGTTGCGCAGCAAGCCGGCGGCGGTGAGCCCGGCCATCGACTGGCCCTCCCTCGGCTCGATCTCGAGCTGCGGCCGGTCGGGCCAGGCCGGCCATTCGCGCTGGGTGCCGCAGACCGAAGCGCTGCCGGCGACGTCCCAGGCGAGGCCCTTGCCGTCCCAGCCGCGCAGGGTGGGGGGCAGCGGCGAGGGCGCTCCGGGTCCCGGGTCCGCCGGCGGCAGCCGTGGCTCGGCCGGGGCCTGCCAGAGCACCAGCGGGTCGATGGCATGCCCGCCGGCCTCGAACGGCTCCGGCCGCGGCGAGGAGAAGGCCTGGAGTTGGCCGGAGACCGCCGGCAACGGCGGCAAGAGTGATGTCGAGGCGGGGGTGATGTCGGCGAGGCCGTGCGGCCCGGACGGGCGCGCCGGGAAGCCGAAGGTGGGGTCGCCGTCCTCCGCCGCGCCGGCGCTCGTCAAGAACGCCGGGCCGAGGTCCGCGTCCGGGCTTTCGCCGGCGGCGCCTTCGCCCGCCGCGCCGTTAGCCTGCGCCGCGTCGCCCGCCGCGTCGGCGGCATGCGGGCCCGCTTGCCCGGGCAGTTCGGCCGGCAGCCACTCCACCTCGCCGGCGCCGGCGGACAGCAGCTCCGGCGGGGCCGCCCAGTTGGCCACGGCGAAGGCCGGCGCGGCCGGGTCGAGCTCATGAACGCCACTGTCGTTGACGATGCGGGCGATGACGTCGGTCCCGGGGACGGCGGCGGCGCTGAGCCCGCCGTTGAGGTCATAGCGCAGCGCCAAGGCGCCGGCCTCCAGCACGACGATGGCCGCTCCGCTCTCGATCACGATCCCGCCGGCGTCGCCGCCCGAGGCGCCGGCGGCGACGACAAAGGCGCCGGCGTGGGCGACGACATGGGCGTGGCCGGCATCGGCGGCGCGGATCTCGGTCCGCGCGGTTCCGGCCATCGCCAAGCTGCCGCCGCCGGCGAAGTCGATGACGGCCTGGCCGTCGCCGCGGCTGATCAGCACCTCACCGGGCGCCACAGCGTCGCCCTCGGCCAGCACGACGGCCTCACCGGACGTGTCGATGGCGATCAGCTCGCCGTCGATGGTGCGAACGAGGCCGGCCGCTTGGCCGGCGGCCGGGCCGGAGCCCTGAGGCTGGGGCGGGAGGGAAGGAGCTGAAGGCGGCGCTGAAAGATCGGGGGCGGCAGGATCGAGCACGGGCACCGGTGGCCTCGCTATCGATTGCAAACAACCTATACGATAGTATCACCTTACCGTAAAATTAATAGGAACAAGATGGCGAATGGCTGCAACCTGCGACAGCCGCGCCCGAAATGGCTCGACGGCCAGTGCGGGCGTAGACCGCCCCGGGGGGAAGTCTTGGGAGAGAAGTTTTGGGAGAGGCGCTTGGGAGCGGAAATGGGCGGTGCCGCCGGCCCTGGACCGGCCTGCCCGGCCGAGCCGCCCGGTGCGGGCGGCTCAACTCGTGTCGCAGAGCCTGGCTTGGCTAGCCGCCGACCTGGGTATGGTCGCGGTCGAGCGGGGTGGGATAGCTGTCGGCGAATTGCTCGGCGGCGCTGGCGTGGCAGCGGGTGTAGGCGGCGAGCAGATCGGCCTCGCTCATCTTCACTCCGGCCGCGGCGAAGTCACCGCCCACGTCCTCGAGAACGACGCCCGCTCCCGGCGCCTCGGCGCAGCGCCCGACCAGCCGCTGGGCATAGCCCCGGGCCTCCTCGTGGGCCTGGCCCAGGCGCTCGGCCGCCCACAGCCCGAACAGCTTCGCCGCCCGGCAGCGGACCTTGAAGCGGAGCTCCTCGTCGAGCTTGAACTTTGCCTCGTGGCCCTTCTCGATTTCGCGCAACATGTCGGTCATGATCGCCCGCGCCCCACCTCAGCCTCTTGACGTTTCTATTAGGCCGCGAACGCGCTTGCCGCAATGGCGAGTAAGCGGTTAAGTGGCCGACCCACCATGGATCCCCTGAACGCGCCGGCTGACCGATCGTGTGCACCCTCGTCATCCTCCGCAGGCCGGGCCACCGCTGGCCGCTCCTGATCGCCGCGAACCGCGACGAGATGGCCGAGCGGCCGTGGCGCCCGCCCGCCCGGCACTGGCCGGACCGGCCGGAGGTGACCGGCGGCCTCGACGAGCTCGCCGGCGGGACCTGGTGCGCGCTCAA
>JAXMOZ010000086.1:0-12139 GCA_034382075.1 Rhodospirillales bacterium | reverse complement strand
TCGTGGTGTACGTCGGCGCGGTGGCGGTGATGTTCCTGTTCGTGGTGATGATGCTCGACATCAATTTCACCGAGCTGCGCCAGGGCTTCCTCAAGTACCTGCCGATCGGCGCGGTGGTCGGGATCGTGCTGCTGGCGGAGCTGCTGATCGTGCTGGGCGGCTGGACCCTGGCGCCGGACGCGGCGGCGAGCGTGCGCTCGCCGATGCCGGGGATGGAGGAGACGACCAACACCCGGGCATTGGGGCAGCTCATCTACACCCACTACCTGTTCGCCTTCCAGGGCGCAGGGGTGATCCTGCTGATCTCCATGATCGGCGCCATCGTGTTGACGCTGCGCCGGCGCGGCGGGGTCCGCCGCCAGGACATCGGCGCACAGGTCCGGCGCCGGCCGGCCGATACCATCGAAGTGCGCAAGGTTCCGTCGGGGCGAGGCATCTGATGCTGTCGATCGGTCTGCCTCACTACCTGTCCCTCGCCGCCATCCTGTTCGCCACCGGCATCTTCGGCATTTTCCTCAACCGCAAGAACATCATCATCATTCTGATGTCGCTGGAGGTGATGCTGCTGGCGGTGAACATCAACATGGTGGCGTTCTCGGTCCATTTGAACGACCTGGTCGGCCAGGTGTTCGCCATGTTCATCCTCACGGTCGCCGCGGCCGAGGCGGCCATCGGCCTCGCCATCCTCGTCGTCTACTTCCGCATCCGGGGCTCGATCGCGGTCGAAGACGTCAACCTGATGAAAGGCTAAAGGCGCGCCCATGTCCGTCGCCGTCGTCCTTCTGCCCTTGATCGGGGCCGCCATCGCCGGCGTGCTGGCCCTGGTCGAGCCGCGCGACAAGGCCGCTAAGCACCGCATCGACACCGCCGCCCAGTGGATTACCTGCGGGGCGCTGCTGCTGGCGATGGTGCTCGCCATCCTCGTCTTCATCGACGTCGCCATCCGCGGCAACACCGGCACCGTGGTGTTGTTCAACTGGATCACCTCCGGCGACCTCGACATCCACTGGGGGCTGAAGCTCGACACCCTGACCGTGGTGATGATGCTGGTCGTGACCGTCGTCTCGGCGATGGTGCACGTCTACTCGGTCGGGTACATGCACCACGACCCCGGCATCCCCCGGTTCATGAGCTATCTGAACCTGTTCACCTTCTTCATGCTGGTGCTGGTGACGGCCGACAACCTGGTGCAGATGTTCCTCGGCTGGGAGGGCGTGGGCCTCGCCTCGTACCTGCTGATCGGCTTCTGGTACCAGCGGCCGAGCGCCAACGCCGCCGCCATCAAGGCCTTCCTGGTCAACCGGGTCGGCGACTTCGGCTTCATGCTCGGCATCTTCGGCGTGTTCATGCTGTTCGACACGGTTCAGCTCGATCCGATCCTGGCCGGCGCCGCGACCCACGCCGATACCGTGATCACCATCTTCGGCGGCGAGTTCCACGCCCTGACCCTGTTCTGCATCCTCCTGTTCATCGGCGCGATGGGCAAGTCGGCACAGCTCGGCCTGCACACCTGGCTCCCGGACGCCATGGAAGGGCCGACGCCGGTCTCCGCCCTGATCCATGCCGCGACCATGGTCACCGCCGGCGTGTTCATGGTGGCGCGGCTGTCGCCGCTGTTCGAGCAGTCGGATGTGGCCTTGACGGTCGTCACCATCATCGGCGCCTCGACCGCCATCTTCGCCGCCACGATCGGCTGCGTGCAGAACGACATCAAGCGGGTCATCGCCTACTCGACCTGCTCGCAGCTCGGCTACATGTTCTTCGCCTGCGGCGTCTCCGCCTATTCCGCCGGCATCTTCCACTTGATGACCCACGCCTTCTTCAAGGCGCTGCTGTTCCTGGGCGCCGGCTCGGTCATCCACGCCATGTCCGACGAGCAGGACATGCGGCGGATGGGCGGGCTGTGGCGGATGATCCCGATCACCTACGCGCTGATGTGGGTGGGCTCGCTGGCGCTGGCCGGCATCTGGCCGTTCGCGGGCTTCTATTCCAAGGACATCATCCTCGAGGCCGCATATGCGGCGGAGACGGGGGTCGGCAAATACGCCTTCTGGCTCGGCGCCGTGGCGGCCTTCCTCACCGCCTTCTACTCCTGGCGGCTGCTGTTCATGACCTTCCATGGCAAGCCCCGTGGCGACGAGGCGGTGGTGGCGCGGGTGCACGAGTCGCCGATGGTGATGCTGGCGCCGCTGTTCGTCCTCGCCCTGGGCGCGCTGACCGCCGGCTTCATCGGTTACGAAGCGTTCGTCGGCCACGACGCCGACCACTTCTGGAACGGCGCCATCACCATCCTGCCGGAGCATCCGGCGCTGAGGCTCGCGCACGACGTGCCGCTGTGGGTCAAGCTCTCGCCGCTGGGCGTCGGCATCGCCGGCATCGCCCTCGCGTATCTGTTCTACATGGCCCGCCCCGACCTGCCGGGCCGGCTCGCCTCCGCCTTCAGCGGCGTCTACCGCTTCCTGCTCAACAAGTGGTACTTCGACGAGCTCTACGACGCCCTGTTCGTCCGCCCGTCGTTCGTCATCGGCCGCGGCCTGTGGAAGGGGGGCGACGGCGCGGTGATCGACGGCGTCGGCCCGGACGGCATCGCCGCCGCGACGGTGGGGGTGGCGCAGGCGGTTCGCCGGGTGCAGAGCGGCTACATCTACCACTACGCATTTGCCATGCTGATCGGCGTCCTCGTGCTGATCTCCTGGTATTTCCTCCGCTCGGTGTGACGGGCCGCAATGACCAACCTGCCGATCCTTTCGCTCGTCACCTTCCTGCCGCTCGTCGGCGCCGCCTTCATCGTCACCATCCGCGGCGAGCCCGACGTGGTCGCCCGCAACGCCCGTAACGTCGCGCTGTTGACCGCGGCGACCACGTTCGTGCTGTCGCTGGGGCTCTGGTTCAACTTCGACACCAGCCAGCCCGGCTTCCAGTTCGTCGAGCGGGCGGAGTGGATGCCGACCTTCGGCATCGCCTACCACATGGGCGTCGACGGCATCTCGATGCTGTTCGTCCTGTTGACGACGCTGTTGATCCCGCTCTGCATCCTGGCGAGCTGGGAAAGCATCACCGTCCGCGTCAAGGAGTACATGATCGCGTTCCTGGTCATGGAAACGATGATGGTCGGCACCTTCTGCGCGCTCGACCTGATCCTGTTCTACCTGTTCTTCGAGAGCGTGCTGATCCCGATGTTCCTGATCATCGGCATCTGGGGCGGGCCAAGGCGCATCTACTCGGCGTTCAAGTTCTTCCTGTTCACCTTCGCCGGCTCGGTGCTGATGTTCCTGGCGCTGCTGACCATGTACCTGCAGGCCGGCACCACCGACATCCCGGTGCTGATGCAGCACCAGTTCCCGGTCGGGCTGCAGGTCTGGCTGTGGCTGGCGGTGCTCGCCGGCTTCGCGGTGAAGCTGCCGATGTGGCCGGTGCACACCTGGCTGCCGGACGCGCACGTCGAGGCGCCCACGGCCGGTTCGGTGATCCTCGCCGGCGTGCTGCTGAAGTTCGGCGGCTACGGCTTCCTGCGCTTCTCGCTGCCGATGCTGCCCGAGGCCTCGGTGATGTTCATGCCGCTGATGTTCGCTTTGGGCATCATCGCCATCATCTACACCTCGCTGGTCGCCCTGGCCCAGGAGGACATGAAGAAGCTGATCGCCTACTCGTCGGTGGCACACATGGGCTATGTCACCGTCGGCGCCTTCAGCATGACGACCCAGGGCATCCAGGGCGCGCTGTTCCAGATGCTGAGCCACGGCGTGGTTTCGGCGGCCTTGTTCCTCGCCGTCGGGGTCATCTACGACCGGGTGCATTCGCGCGAGATCAACGTCTACGGCGGGCTGGTGGAGCGGATGCCCGGGTACGCCCTGGTGTTCATGGTGTTCATGTTGGCGTCGGTCGGCCTGCCCGGCACCGGCGGCTTCGTCGGTGAGTTCCTGGTGATGCTTGGCGCCTTCCGGGTCAACGCCTGGGTGGGTGCGCTGACCGCCACCGGCATGATCCTCGGCGCCGCCTACATGCTCTATCTCTACCGCCGGGTGATCTTCGGCCAGCTCACCAAGGACAAGCTCAAGGGCCTGCTGGACCTGACGCCGCGCGAGACGGCGGTGTTTGCGCCGCTCCTGGTCCTGGTCATCTGGATGGGCGTCTACCCCAAGCCGTTTCTCGACGTGATGCATGCCTCTGTCGGCCAACTGGTCGAACGGGTCGAGGTCGCCCGCGCCAATATCGACGCCTCGGTTTTCGCCGAGCGCTAGAGCGGATTGTTCTTGCTTGACCCGCCACAAACAAAACCGCGTCATCGCGAGCCGCGGAGCGGCGTGGCGATCCAGCGCAAGGTTCACTGGATTGGTTCGTCGGCTACCGCCTCCTCGCAATGACGACTGGTTTCCTGAATCAGCTTGGTCACAAGTTGCTTTAGACGACCTCTCGGTAAGGACCTAGCACCCCATGTCTGCCGCTGAGTTTCCGAACCTGACGCCGGCGATGCCCGAGTTGGTCCTCCTCCTGGCGGCCATGGTCCTGCTCATGGTCGGCGTGTTCCAGAAGGACGACGAGGCCGGCCCGGCGCGGGTGGCGTGCAGCCGGCTGGTGGGCAGGCTCTCGGTGCTCTCCCTGCTGGGCGCCCTGGTCCTGGTCGTGACCATCAGCGGCGGCGAGGAGCGGGTCACCACCTTCGGCGAGATGTTCGTCTCCGACCGCTTCGCCGTCTACTTCAAGGTGCTGATCCTGATCAGCTCGGCGCTGACGATCCTGATCGCCCAGGACTACCTGGAGGTCCACCGGGTCGCCCGCTTCGAGTTCCCGGTGCTGATCCTGCTCGCGACCGTCGGCATGATGCTGATGGTCTCCGCCAACGACCTGATCTCGCTCTACCTCGGCCTGGAGATGCAGAGCCTGGCGCTCTACGTCGTCGCCTCCTTCCAGCGCGACGACCAGCGCTCGGTGGAGGCCGGGCTGAAGTACTTCGTCCTCAGCGCGCTCGCCTCGGGCATGCTGCTCTACGGCAGCTCCCTGGTCTACGGCTTTTCCGGCACGACCAACTTCGACGTGCTGGCGCAGGTGCTGGCGACGGAGCCCGGCGAGACCGTCTCCCTGGGCGCGCTGATCGGCATCGTCTTCATCCTCGCCGGGCTTGCCTTCAAGGTCTCGGCGGTGCCGTTCCATATGTGGACCCCGGACGTCTACGAGGGTGCCCCGACCCCCGTCACGGCGTTCTTCGCGGTGGCGCCCAAGCTCGCCGCCATCGGCCTGTTGATGCGGGCGATGATGGAGCCCTTCGGCGACTGGGTCGCCCAGTGGCAGCAGGTCATCGTCTTCATCTCCATCGCCTCGATGCTGCTCGGCGCCTTCGCCGCCATCGGCCAGACCAACATCAAGCGGCTGATGGCCTACAGCTCCATCAGCAACATCGGCTACGCGCTGATCGGGCTTGCCATCGGCACCGAGGAGGGGATCCGCGGCATCCTCATCTTCATGGCCATCTACGTGTTCATGAACATCGGCGCCTTCACCTGCATCCTCAGCATGCGCAGGCGCGGGCAGATGGTGGTCGGGATCAACGACCTGGCCGGGCTTTCCAGGTCCAACCCGATGATGGCGCTGGCGCTGGCGGTGTTCATGTTCTCGCTCGCCGGCATCCCGCCGCTGGCCGGCTTCTTCGGCAAGCTCTACATCTTCCTCGCCGCGGTTCACGCCGAGTTCTACACACTGGCCGTGATCGGCGTCCTGAGCAGCGCGGTCGCCGCCTTCTATTACATCCGCATCGTCAAGGTGATGTACTTCGATGACGCTGAGGAAGGGCTGGACCGGCGCATGGACGGCCCGACGGCGATGGTGATGGCCGGCACCGGCGCGCTGATCAGCCTGTTCTTCCTCGTTCCCGGCCCGCTTCTGGTCCAGGCCCAAGCCGCGGCACGCTCGCTCTTCGGCGGCTGATGCCGCTCACCGAGCCAGCGCGGGAGGGTCCGGGGGTTCTGGAAGCGCAGCCGGCGCCGGGCGCGCCGTTCAAGCTCATCGTCCTCGACGAGGTCGACTCCACCAGCACAGTGGCGAAGAGGCTCTGCGCCGCCGACGCCGAGGACCGCACCCTGGTCTGGGCAGTGCGGCAGACGGCGGGGCGGGGGCGGCTCGGCCGCACCTGGATCTCGCCCGCCGGCAACCTGTATGTGTCGCTGATCCTGCGGCCGGATGCGGACGCGACCCGGGCGACCGGGCTCACCTTTGCCGCAGCGGTCGCGGTGGCGGACGCTGTCGAAGAATTGCTGCCCGGCGCCACGGCGGTGCGCTGCAAGTGGCCGAACGACGTGCTGGTGGGCGGGCGCAAGGTCGCCGGCATCCTGCTGGAGTCCTCCACCTCTGCCGCCGGCCTCCTCGACTGGGTGGTGATCGGCATCGGCATCAACGTCGCCTCGCATCCGCCGGACGACGAAACGATGTACCCGGCAACCTCGCTGGCCGCCGAGGGGGCCGCCGGAGCGGGCCTGGAGCAGGCCTTGGGCGTTCTCTGCCGCCACCTCGACCTTTGGCTCCGGCGCTGGGCGGAGGAGGGGTTTCCCGCGGTCCGGCGGGCTTGGCTCGATCGGGCCCACGGCCTGGAAGCCGCCATTGCCGTCCGCGCCGGCGATGAGGCGGTTCTCGAAGGCTTTTTCCGCGGCCTCGATGAGGATGGGGCGCTGATCCTCGATCAGGCCGGCGTCCGCCGCCGGGTCACCGCCGGCGACGTCCTGCCCGGCCAGGCCCCCGCCTCGCCGGCCCCTTCCTCCTGAAGCCCGAGCGCCGCCGCATGCTGCTTGCCATCGACACCGGAAACACCAACACCGTCTTCGCGGTCTTCGACGACGCCGGCAAGATCCTCGGCGAGTGGCGCTCGTCGACCAACAGCAACCGCACCGCCGACGAGGTCGGGGTGTGGCTCGGCCAGCTCATGGGGATGGCCGGGATCGAGCGGCGGTCGATCAACGCGGTGATCATCTCCTCGGTGGTTCCGGCGACGCTGTTCAGCCTGCGGCTGTTGTCGCGGCGCTACTTTTCCTGTCAGGCGCTGGTGGTCGGCGCCCCCGACGTGAAGCTCGGCATCGAGGTGCTGGTCGAGCGGCCCGAGGAGGTCGGCGCCGACCGGCTGGTCAACGCCGTCGGCGCGCACCTGGAGTACGGCGGGCCGATGATCATCGTCGATTTCGGCACCGCCACCACCTTCGACGTGATCGACGAGAACGGCGCCTACCTCGGCGGCGTCATCGCACCCGGCGTGAACCTCTCGCTGGAGGCGCTGCACACCGCGTCCGCCCAGCTTCCGCGGGTCGCCATCGGCCGGCCGGAGCGGATCATCGGCAAGAATACCGTGCAGGCCATGCGCTCAGGCATTTTCTGGGGCTACATCGGCCTGATCGAGGGGATGATCGCCCGCATCCGCAGCGAGTACGGCGCCACCCTCGACGTGGTCGCCACCGGCGGCCTGGCGCCGCTGTTCACCGAGTGCACCGGGGCGATCCCGAGATCGGATCCTGACCTGACGCTTAAGGGCCTGCTGGCGGTTCATCGCCTGAACGTCAAGTCATGAGCCCCGACGCGGGCGGACAGCTGGGCGACGAACTGGTCTTCCTGCCGCTGGGCGGCGCCGGCGAGATCGGCATGAACCTCAACCTCTACGGCTACGGCCCGCCGTCGCGGCGGCAGTGGCTGGTGGTGGACCTCGGCATCACCTTCGCCTCGGGCGAGCCGCCGGGGGTGACGGTGATGATGCCGGACCCGGCCTACCTCGAGGAGCGGCGCGAAGACCTCGCCGGCATCCTGCTCACCCACGCCCACGAGGACCACCTGGGCGCGGTGGCCCACCTTTGGCCGCGGCTCCGCTGCCCGGTCTATGCCACCCGCTTTGCCCTGGCCGTCCTGGCGCGCAAGCTGGCCGAGGCCGGCATCGCCCACGAGGTGCCGGTCGTCGAGGTGCCGCTCGGTGGCCGCGTCCGGATCGGCCCGTTCGACATCGAGCTGATCACCCTCACCCACTCGATCCCGGAACCCAACGCGCTGGCCCTGCGCACGCCCTGCGGCACCGTGCTCCACACCGGCGACTGGAAGCTGGATCCGGACCCGGTGGTGGGGGAGGTG
Source organism: Rhodospirillales bacterium (assembly GCA_034382075.1). Taxonomy (GTDB): domain Bacteria; phylum Pseudomonadota; class Alphaproteobacteria; order Rhodospirillales; family Defluviicoccaceae; genus JAEULH01. The sequence goes on along the minus strand of JAXMOZ010000086.1, from coordinate 4,045 downwards.
GCCGATGTCGAAGCGCTGCGGCGGATCGGCGACGAGGGCGTGCTGGCGCTGGTCTGCGACTCAACCAACGCGCTGGACCCGGGCCGGTCCGGGGCGGAGGGCGGCCTCTACGCGTCCCTGCTCGAGATCGTCAGGGACTGCCGCGAGCGGGTGGCGGTCACCGCCTTCGCCTCGAACATCGCCAGGCTGCAGACGCTGGGCGCCGTCGCCGCCGCCACCGGCCGCCGCCTGGTGCTTGCGGGAGCGTCGCTGAAGCGCAACGTGATCGCGGCGCGCGACTGCGGCTACCTCGCCGACCTCGCCGAACCCCTGGACGAGGCCGCCGGTGCGGCGCTACCGAGGCGCGAGGCCTTGCTGGTGTGCACCGGCAGCCAAGGGGAGGGCAACGCGGCGCTGGCGCGGCTGGCCTATGGCAGCCACCCCAGGCTGGTTCTCGAAGAGGGCGACACCGTCGTCTTCTCCGCCCGCGTCATCCCCGGCCACGAACTTGGGGTCGGCCGGCTGCACAACGCGCTTCTACGCCGCGGCTGCCGGGTGATCACCCACCGCGAGGCGCAGGTGCACGTCTCCGGCCACCCGGCGCAGGACGAGCTCAGGGAGATGTATCGGCTGGTCCGGCCGAAGATCGCGGTGCCTGTGCACGGCGAGCTGCGCCACCTGCAAAGCCACGCGGCGATTGCCCGTGGCTGCGGCGTCGAAGAGGTGATCATCGTCGAGAACGGCGGCCTGGTGCGGATCGCCCCGGGGCCCGCGGGCGTCGTCGAAACGGCGCCGTCGGGCCGGCTCGCGCTCGAGGGCAACCGGCTGGTCCGGATCGATGGAAATCTTGTTCGAGAACGGACGAAGGCCATATACAGGGGCGTCGTCTTGGTCACAGTGGCGGTCAATAATAGGGGTGCTTTGCTCAAAGACCCGCTGCTATCGACCGTGGGCCTCGTCGAGGATGGGGAAGAAACGGTGAACACTCGCGTCGTCGCCACCGTCACCGATGCGATCGGCAACATTCCTTCGAATGCCAGGGGCGACGACGACGTCCTTCGCGAGGCGGTTCGCAGCGCAATCCGGCGCAGCTTTCGCGAACTGTTCGACAAGAAGCCTTTGACCTACGTCCATGTGGTGCGTTGCTAACGCGGTAAAGGGAGAGAACAGCAATGATCGGCAGATTCAACCACGTCGCCATCGCCGTGCCGGACCTCGACGTGGCAGTGGCAAAGTATCGCGACGTCCTCGGCGCCAAGGTCTCGCCGCCCCAGGACGAGCCCGACCACGGGGTGACAGTGGTCTTCATCGAGCTGCCCAACACCAAGGTCGAGCTGCTGCACCCGCTCGGCGAGAAGTCCCCGATCCAGGCTTTTCTCGATAAGAACCCCGGCGGCGGCATCCATCACGTCTGCTACGAGGTCGACGACATCTACGCCGCCCGCGACCGGCTGCAGAGCCAGGGCGCCCGCGTGCTCGGCAGCGGCGATCCGAAGATCGGCGCGCACGGCAACCCGGTGCTGTTCCTCCACCCCAAGGACTTTTTCGGCACCCTGGTGGAACTGGAGCAGGCCCACGCCTGAGCTGGAGCGAGGCGCGATCAGGGCGATCAGACCCTGTATCGCCTCGTTGCGAGGACGTCATAATCCGACGTCATGGCCGTACTCGTTAACGGCCATCAACGCCTTCAATGGACACCCCCGGACCAAGTCCGGGGGTGGCGAATAATGGGTTTTGGACAGGGTGCCGACGATGCGTGCGGATCCTGCCGCGTCAACCTGATCACAGGTCGGCCTAACGCCGGTCGCACGATAGACGGCTTGGGCGGCTGATGGGCTGGGTCAGCGGGATCGCGGTCTACATCGTCATCTGGTGGCTGGTGATCTTCATGGTCCTGCCGTGGGGCGTGCAGCCCATCGAGCGGGGCGACGTGGAGAAGGGGCACGCGGCCAGCGCGCCCCTTCGCCCGCGCATGTTGCGTAAGATGGCGATCACCACGTTGCTCTCGGCGGTGCTGTGGCTGATCGCCTACGCCATCATCCAGAGCAACCTGATTTCGTTCCGCACCTGAGCTTGGCGGCGATGAGCTGGTACTGCGAGCTCGCCCCCGGCCACCCCGTGCACGGCCCCTATCACGACAGCGAGTACGGCTTCCCGGCGACGGACGAGACCGTCCTGTTCGAACGGCTGTCGCTGGAGATCTTCCAGGCGGGCCTGTCCTGGCTCCTGGTCCTCAAGAAGCGGGAGGCGCTGAACCGGGCCTTCGCCGGCTTCTCCGCCGATCGGGTCGCCGCCTTCGGCGAGGACGACGTCGCCAGGCTGCTGGCCGACGCCGCCATCATCCGCAACCGCGCCAAGGTCCGCGCGGTCATCGCCAACGCCAATCGGATCCGGGGTCTGCGCCAGCACTCCGGCTCATTCGCCGGCTGGCTGGCGGAGCATCACCCGCTGGACGAGGCCGAGTGGCTGAGGCTGTTCCGGAAGATCTTCTCGTTCGCGGGTCCGGAGGTGGTTCGCGAGTTCCTGATGAGCATCGGCTACCTGCCGGGCGCCCACCGCCCGGAGTGCCCCGTCTACGGCCGGATCGCGGCGACGGGTCCGGCCTGGATGGGCGGCGAAGGCGGCGCCTCTCCCAGGCCCTGAAGAGCTGCCGTTCTCTCCGGATCCTTCTTCATTCGCCGCCAGAGCCAGAACAGGCACGACCACTGGCCGACGACGAACAGGATCTGCGACGTCAGCATTCCGGCGGCGGCGCCCAGCAGCCCGTGGCTGAGGATCAGCGGGATGCTGATGGCGAGGCCGCCGAAGACGGAGAGGCCATAGCTGATGAAGCGCAAATACGGCCGCTGCAAGGCGGACAGGATGATGCCGGCCGGCATCGGCAGCGCCTGGAAGATCGGCAGGAACGCCATGATCTTGACGATCGTCAGCGCCTCGGTCATCCGCCCGGGGAACAGGAGGTGCAGCGCGTACCCGCCGGCGAAGAGCAGGACGGCGGCGTAGAGCGTGGCAAGACCAAGGACCGGCACCATTATCCGCGCCGCCAGCTGCCGCTGCGCCGGCATGGACATCCGGTCGATGTTGCGCGCGGCCATCGGCAGCAGCATCAGGCTGAGGCCGATGGCGATCTGGTTGAACGGCGCCACCAGGACGTCCACCGCCTTGAGATGTCCCGCAGACTCGGTACTCAGCAGGGAAGCGACGATGAAGAAGTAACCGTAGTAGTTCATGAGGCCCAGCGGCACGCCGAGCAGGACCCACCTGCCGAACGACCAGTGGCCTCCGGCGTAGGCCTTGGCGGCGCTGACGGTGGGCTTTGCGACCTTCTTCGCCAGCAGGTGGCACTGGACGAGGCAGACGGCGATGCTGCAGATCGAGAGCAGGAAATAGACCCGGACGACGCTTGCTCCACCCAGCCACCACAGGCCGAGGAACCCGCACGTCACCAGGGCGAGGTAGGCGGCCGACTGGAGGGTCGCCATGTACTGGTGGTTCTCGATGTAGAAATGCCGCCGCAGGAAGTATTGGAAGCAGATGAAGTTGGCGTAGACCGCCGCCGCGGCGATGGCGAAGAACAGCGGTCGCTCGATGAAGCCGGCGGCGTAGGCGCCGAGCGCGCCAAAGCCCAGGACCAGGGTGAAGGCCCCGACCGCTGCGGATTGGAAGCCGAGGAGGAAGCCGTAATAGCGCGGCATCTCCTGCGCCGGCTTCTTCACCCCGAAGACCGACATGGGCTCCAGAACGATGGAGGCCTGGGAGGCGCTGACGAGCAGCACGCAGACGGTGGTGATGGCGTAGAGGCCGAGCGCTTCGGCGCCTAAGTATCGGCCGATGAAGACGCTGCAGAGAAAGCCGATGGCGGCGGAGGAGGCTTGATCCGCGATGCTGGCCGCGCCGCGGCCGCCTAGAGAGGCAACCCTCGCTAACCGACCCATGTGTTTATACCAAACTTCACTAGGCCTGACCGATGGTAGCCCAGGATCTGGTTGCGATGGACTGGATGCGGCCGGTTTCGGCGGTGAGCTTTCGCCAGACGTCGCAGCAGGTGTCGCGGATGCCCTCGTAG
>JAXMOZ010000085.1:0-12512 GCA_034382075.1 Rhodospirillales bacterium | reverse complement strand
CGGTGGCGTGGATCATGGCGTCGGCGTGGTTACGCGCCTCGACCCGCTCGCGCCGCGACTTGTCATCGGCGGCGTGCGCCTCGGCGTCCTTCACCATCCGGTCGATGTCGGTGTCCGAAAGACCGCCCGAGGCCTGGATGCGGATCTGCTGTTCCTTGTTGGTGGCCTTGTCCTTGGCCGAGACGTTGACGATGCCGTTGGCGTCGATATCGAACGTTACCTCGACCTGCGGCATGCCACGCGGCGCCGGCGGGATGCCGACCAGGTCGAACTGGCCGAGCAGCTTGTTGTCGGCGGCCATCTCCCGCTCGCCCTGGAAGACGCGGATCGTTACCGCGGTCTGGCCGTCCTCGGCGGTCGAGAACACCTGGCTCTTGCGGGTCGGGATGGTGGTGTTGCGGTCGATCAGCCGGGTGAACACGCCGCCCAGCGTCTCGATGCCCAGAGACAGCGGGGTGACGTCGAGAAGCAGGACGTCCTTCACCTCGCCCTTGAGCACCCCGGCCTGGATGGCCGCACCAACGGCAACGACCTCGTCCGGGTTGACGCCCTTGTGCGGCTCGCGGCCGAAGAACTGCTTCACCGCCTCCACCACCTTCGGCATGCGGGTCATGCCGCCGACGAGGATCACCTCGTTGATCTCGCCCGCCGTAAGCCCCGCGTCCTTGAGCGCCGAGCGGCAAGGCGTGATCGTGCGTTCGACCAGGTCTTCGACCAGAGCCTCGAGCTTCGCCCGCGTCAGCTTGATGTTGAGGTGCTTCGGACCGGCCTGATCGGCGGTGATGAAGGGGAGGTTGATCTCCGTCTGCATCGTGCTCGACAGCTCGATCTTCGCCTTCTCCGCCGCCTCTTTCAGCCGCTGCAGGGCGAGGCGGTCGCGGCGCAGGTCGATGCCCTGGTCCTTCTTGAACTCGTCCGCGAGGTAGTCGAGGATCCGCTGGTCGAAGTCTTCGCCGCCGAGAAAGGTATCGCCGTTGGTGGACTTCACCTCGAAGACGCCGTCGCCGATCTCGAGGATGGAGATGTCGAAGGTGCCGCCGCCGAGGTCATAGACCGCGATCGTCCCGGCGTGCTTCTTCTCCATGCCGTAGGCAAGAGCCGCCGCCGTGGGCTCGTTGATGATGCGGAGCACCTCAAGCCCGGCGATCTTGCCGGCGTCCTTGGTCGCCTGGCGCTGGCTGTCGTTGAAGTAGGCCGGGACGGTGATGACCGCCTGCGTGACCGGCTCGCCCAGATGGCTCTCGGCGGTTTCCTTCATCTTCTGCAGGATGAAGGCGCTCACTTGGCTCGGGCTGTACTTCTTTCCCTGCGCCTCGACCCAGGCGTCGCCGTTGGCGCCCTCGACGATCCGATAGGGGACCAGAGCCTTGTCCTTGTCCGTCACCGGGTCGTTGTATCGCCGGCCGATGAGGCGCTTGATCGCGAACAGCGTGTTCTCGGGGTTGGTCACCGCCTGACGCTTCGCCGGCTGCCCGACCAGCCGCTCGCCCGCGTCGGTAAAGGCGACCATCGACGGCGTCGTTCGCGCGCCCTCGCTGTTCTCGATGACGCGAACATCCTTGCCGTCCATGATGGCGACGCAGGAGTTCGTCGTCCCCAGATCGATGCCGATGACTTTGCCCATCACTCACCTCGCTATTGGCGGAGCCCCGCGGCCCGTCGCGGCGCCGCGGAAATCCCCAGGATTATCCTAAAGTTCTGCCCCGGCAGGAAACAGTCGGCGGATATATATGCGGCTGCCTGAACCACCGCAACTGGCCGCCTGGCATTTCCCGGGCGCCGCAAAGCCCTGAGAAACTTGACAGAGATGCGGCTCGCCGGCGCCGCTAGATGGTCTCGTCGAGCCGGCTCCCGGCGCCGCCTTCGGCCTCGCCCTCGGGCTTGCCATAAGCCCCGGCGCCGCGGCCGGGAAACTCGGCAACGTCGCCGGCTTCGCCCCCTGCCGGCTCGGCGGCCGGCCGCGCTCCCGGCTTCGGGCCGCCCTTGGAGACGCCGACGCGGGCGGGGCGGAGCGGCCGGTCGTGGATCATGTAGCCGGTCTCGAGGACATGGACGACCGTCCCGTGCGGCACCGCCTCGTCCGGCACCTCGAACAGGGCCTCGTGGACGTGGGGGTCGAAGGGCTGCGAGGCCGCGGCGATCGGGGTGATCCCGTAGCGGGCCAGCGTCGCCAGAAGCTCGCGCTCGGTCAGCTCGACCCCGCTGGCCAGGGCGTCGAGGCCGGGGTCGGTGGCCCGAGCGTCCTCGTCCATGCTGTCCAGCGCCCGGCGCAGGTTGTCTGCGACGGAGAGGACATCGCGGGCAAAGCGGCTGATGGCGTACTTGCCAGCGTCCTCGCGGTCGCGCGCGGCGATACGGCGGACATTCTCCGTCTCCGCCAGCGCCCGCTTCCACTTCTCCGACAGCTCGGCGACCTCGGCCTCCGCCTTGGCGAGCCGCTCGGCCAGCGCACCCGCCTGGTCTTCGGCCGCGGCTTCGGCGCCCGCCGGCGCCGCCGCTTCCGCCGGCGCCTCGCCAATGTCCACCTGCGTCATCGCCGCGGTTTCGGTTTCGTTGTCCTCTTGTGGTCCGCTCATCCTGGTCATCCTCACCCAATCATCCGGCCGACCAGCTTCGCCGTGTAATCGACCATGGGAATGATACGTGCGTAGTTCATTCGGTTCGGCCCGATCACCCCGATCGCGCCGACGATGCGTTTGCGGCTGTCACGATAGGAGCTGACGATCATCGAGCAACCGGCAACGTTGAACAAGGCGTTGCCCGCGCCGATGAAGATCTGCACGCCCTGGGCGGCGTCGACCATCGACAGCACCTTCAGCATCATCTCCTTGGTTTCCAGCGCCGCGAACAGCGAGCGGATGTGATCGAGTTCGCCGATGGCGTGGATGTCCTCCAGGAGATTGGCCTGTCCGCGCAGGATCAACGCGCCCGCCTCGCCGCCGCTCCAGATGGCGAGCCCGGACTCGACGACCTTGCTCGTCAATTCGTCCAGCTCGGCCTCGTGGCGCAGCAGCTCTCCTTCGATCTCCTCGCGCGCCTCGCCGATCGTTCGGCCGACCATGCGGGCGCTGAGGAAGTTCGAGGCTTCGACCAAGGCGGACGCCGCGACCCCGGGCGGGATCTCGATGATCCGGTTTTCGACGATCCCGGCCTCGGTGACCATGATCACCAGCGCCCGCCCCGGGCTCAGGTTCACCACCTCGATATGCCTGAGCGCGGCGTCGGTCTTCGGCGCCATGACCATGCCGGCGCAGCGCGAAAGCCCCGACAGCGCCGCCGTCGCCTGCTCCAGCAGGCCCTCAATGCTCAGCCCCGAGCCGGCGCAGCGCTCCATCAGCGTCCTGCGGTCTTCATCGGGGAGATTGCCAACCTCCAGCAGCCCGTCGACGAACAGCCTCAGACCCGCCTCGGTGGGCATCCGCCCGGCGGAGGTGTGCGGCGCGAACAGCAGCCCGGTGTCCTCGAGGTCGGCCATGACGTTGCGGATGGTCGCCGGCGACAGCGCCAACGACATCCGCCGCGACAGCGTCCGCGATCCCACCGGCTCGCCGGTTTCGAGGTAGGCGTCGACCAGCTCGCGAAAAACCTCGCGGGACCTCGCACTCAGCTCGGAGATGCTCATGACGAAGCGCCCGTTCGGCCGACGACGAAATAAAGTTACGGATTGCCAATGTCAGCGTAGATCTATGCGCCGGCCCTGCGCGCGTCAACGCAAGCGCTTTACGAGCGCCGGTTCGCCAGGATAGCTTCCAGCCCCCACCGCATAGGAATTCACACAGCCATGAGGCCCTCGGGTCGGTCCCCCAACCGCCTGCGCGAGATATCGCTGCAGCCGGGCTACAGCAAGTATGCCGAAGGCTCCTGCCTTGCCCGCTTCGGCGACACCCACGTGCTCTGCACCGCCACGGTCGAGCAGCGGCTGCCGTCGTGGCTGCGCGACAGCGGCCGCGGCTGGGTCACCGCCGAGTACGGCATGCTGCCGCGAGCCACCACCTCGCGCACCGACCGCGAAGCGGCGCGCGGCCGGCAGACCGGGCGGACGCTGGAGATCCAGCGGCTGATCGGCCGCTCGCTGCGCGCCGTCACCGACCTCGCCGCCATCGCCGACATGCAGATCCGGGTCGACTGTGACGTGCTGCAGGCCGACGGCGGCACCCGCACCGCCGCCATCACCGGCGCCTACGTCGCCCTGTATCAGGCCTTCCGCCGGCTTACCGAGCTCGGCCTGTTGGACACGGTTCCGCTCACCGACCAGGTGGCCGCGGTCTCCTGCGGCCTCTACAAGGGCGCGGCCGTCCTCGACCTGGACTACGAGGAGGACAGCAACGCCGAGGCCGACGCCAACTTCGTGCTCACCGGGCGCGGCGGCATCGTCGAGATCCAGGGGACGGCCGAGCACGATCCCTTCTCCGAGGCGCAGTTCCTCGAGCTCTTGGCGCTGGCGAAAGGCGGGACCGTCGACCTCCTGCGCTACCAGCGCGAGGCCCTTGGCCTTTGATGCGGCGCTTTGGCGGCGGCAGGCTGGTGATCGCCAGCCACAACCAGGGCAAGGTCCGCGAGATCGCCGACCTGCTCGGCCCCTTCGGCGCCGATGTGGTGTCCGCCGGCGAGCTCGGCCTGGACGAGCCGGAGGAGACCGGCGAGACCTTCGTCGCCAATGCCGAGCTGAAGGCCCTGGCCGCGGCGCAGGCTTCCGGTTCCCCGGCACTGTCCGACGACTCGGGGCTGGTGGTTCCGGCCTTGGGCGGCGCGCCGGGGATCCGTTCCGCCCGTTGGGGCGGCGAGGGCCGCGACTTCGCCCTGGCCATGCGCAAGGTGGAGGAGGCCCTGGCCGGCAAGCCCGACCGCCGGGCGCATTTCGTCTGCGCGCTCAGCCTGTGCTGGCCGGAGGGGGACTGCGCCACCTTCGAGGGCACCGTCCACGGGACGCTGGTTTGGCCGCCGCGAGGCCAGCGCGGCTTCGGCTACGACCCCATCTTCATGGCCAACGGCCACGACATCACCTTCGGCGAGATGGAGCCCGCGGCCAAGCACGCCATCAGCCACCGCGCCGACGCCTTCCGCAAGCTCATCGCCGCCTGCTTCGCGGGGCAGGACGGCAACACGCTCGGCTTTTCCGGTCCAGCCAGGGGCTCTTGATCGTCACTGCGAGGAGGCGAATGCCGACGAAGCAGTCCGGTCCTTCCACCATCAAGCCGCCATGCCGCTCGGCGGGTGACTCGCCGATGCAGCCCCTGAACCTCTACGTCCACTGGCCGTTCTGCCTGTCGAAGTGCCCGTACTGCGATTTCAACAGCCATGTCGCGGACGGCATCGACCGCGCCCGCTGGCGCCGGGCCTTGATCCGCGAGATCGAGACCTTCGCCGCCGAGACGGCTGGCCGATACGTCGCCTCCGTCTTCTTCGGCGGCGGCACGCCGTCGCTGATGGACCCCGGCGACGTTGCCGGCGTGATCGCGGCCGCGTGCGCCGCCTGGCCGGCCGCTGCCGACTGCGAGATCACCCTGGAGGCCAATCCCACCTCCAGCGATGCCGGACGCTTCCGCGGTTTCCGCGAAGCAGGCGTCAATCGTCTCTCCATCGGCGTGCAGTCGTTCGACGACGACGTCCTCCGCTTCCTCGGCCGCACCCATGTCGCGGCAGACGCCGTTCGCGCCATCGAGGCGGCGCTGTCCGTCTTCGACCGGGTTTCCTTCGACCTCATCTATGCCGTGCCGGGGCAAACAACGGCGGATTGGGCGCGTCAGCTCGAGCAGGCGCTGGCGTTCCCGGTGCGCCACCTCTCCGTCTACCAGCTCACCGTTGCTCCCGGCACCGCCTTCCACCGCGACGGCGTCGCCGAGGCCGATCCGGAGACGGGGGCGGAGCTGTTCGAGCTGACCCAGGACAGGCTCGGCGGCGCCGGGCTTCCGGCCTACGAGATTTCCAACCATGCCGCTCCCGGCCACGAGTGCCGGCACAATCGCGCCGTCTGGCGCGGCGAGGACTACCTGCCGATCGGTCCGGGCGCCGAAGGCAGGCTCAGGACCCGCGGGGGCACCGATGCCCTCAACCAGCATCGCCTGCCGCAGCGCTGGCTGGAGGCGGTGGAGACCTCGGGCAGCGGCCTTGCGCGGCGAAGGCGGCTCAAGCCGGCGGAACGGCAGGCCGAACTCGTCATCCTCGGCCTCAGGCTCGCGGACGGCATCGACCGGCGGCGGTTCCGCGAATTCACCGGGGTGGATCTCGACGGGATCCTCGACGCCGGCGAGCGCGACCGGCTCACCGAGCTCGGCCTGATCGAGGCCGACGCGCAGCGGCTCCGCGCGACCGCCGCCGGCCGGCAGCGGCTGGATTGGGTGCTAGGCCGGATCCTCGGCTGAAACGGGCACGCGCGCCTCTTCTGGATCGGCCGCTTGCGCCGCCAGCCGCTGGAGCCAGTCGCGCACCCTGCGCTTGTTGACGCCGAGGTCCCAGTAGCCGGTCTGCGCCCGGCTGTAGACCGCGAGCGTCGAGCGGTCGTTGCCGATGGGAATGAACCAGGCGCTGATCCGGTCGACGAAGCCGAAGCCGGCGCTGCGCTGCTCCGCCTCGATGCGGAGCCCGTCCGGCGAGACCGCGACGATGCGGGTGCGCGGCTCGCTCTCGATGATCGCAAGCCAGGCCGCGGCGGCGGTGCTTGCGCCGACCGCCAGGACCGGCGCCGGCTCGCTGGCTTCGCCGTCGATCGTGTCCGGCGGCGCGACCAGCCAGGCGTTCGGCCGCGACGGCGTTTTCACCACGGTGAAATCGAGAATGCGCGGATCGCTGTCCATGGCTTCGCTCCGCTCCTTGTCGGCGGCCATCGCACAGGCGGCGAGGGCAAGCATCAACAGCAAAACCGCGGCCGCTGTTCCCGGCAGCTTCATCAACACCGTCCTCACGTCGCTGGCCGACATCCTTAAGCAGCGTTCGGGCAAAGGATCTCCCGGATGACGATAATTTAATGCGACCGGGACGCGGTCGCGCCGGAACTCCGTCACAATTCAAACGCTAATTACGCAGGAGAGCAATCGGAGGTTAAATGCATGAAGATCGCCCAGGTCGCGCCGTTGATGGAAAGCGTTCCGCCACAACAGTATGGCGGTACGGAACGCGTCGTATCCTGGATTACAGAGGAACTCGTTCGCCGCGGCCACGAGGTCACGCTGTTCGCTACCGGTGACTCGACGACGGCGGCGGAGCTTGTTGCCTGCAGCGAGCGCGCCCTGCGGTTCGACCCGGAGGCGACTTGCCCGATCCCGCACTTCTTCGTCATGCTGGATCGCGTTCGCCGGCGGGCCGACGAGTTCGACGTGCTCCACTTTCATACCGACTACCTCCACTGGCCGCTGTTTCGCGACATGGCCGAGCGGACGCTGACGACCCTGCACGGCAGGCTCGACTTGCCGTTCCTCAAGCCCGCCTTCTCCGGCTTCCCGGAGATGCCGCTGGTTTCCATCTCCAACGACCAGCGTCGGCCGTTCGCGGGCGCGAACTGGGCGGCGACCATCTACCACGGGCTGCCGCGGGAGCTGTTGCCCTACCGTGAGAGCCCGTCTCGCGACTACCTCGCCTTTGTCGGCCGGATCTGCCCGGAAAAGCGCGTGGACCGGGCGATCGAGATCGCCAAGAGGGCGGGGATGAAGCTTAGGATCGCGGCGAAGATCGACAAGACCGACGAGGCCTACTTCGCCTCCGAGATCCAGCCGCTGCTGGACGATCCGCTCATCGAGTTCGTGGGCGAGATCAACGACGCCCAGAAGCCGGAGTTTTTCGGCAACGCCATGGGCCTCCTGTTTCCCATCGACTGGCCGGAGCCGTTCGGCCTGGTCATGATCGAGGCCATGTCGTGCGGAACCCCGGTCGTGGCCTACGACCACGGCTCGGTGCCCGAGGTCATCGATCACGGCGTCACCGGCTTCGTCGTGAATGGCGAGGACGAGGCCGTCGTGGCCGTGAACCGGTTGACCATGCTGAACCGGCTGATGGTCCGCAGGCGCTTCGAGGAGCGCTTCAGCGTCGAGCGGATGGTCGACGAGTACGAGGGCCTTTATCAGGCGGCGCTCGGACGACAGGACCGCTCCGCAGCCGCGTTCATCGCCTAACCGACCCCGGTCAGGAGCCGCCGAACGAGTTCGGCGGCTCGCTGATCACGTGGCTGCCGCCGCGGTCGACCTCGAGAACGGCAAGACCGCGCTGCACCACCCCGTCCGGCCCGAAGCGAAAGATCCCGTCGCGACCGAGGAAGCCCTTGGGGTCCTCGATGGCGCTGCGGTCGAACGGCAGGTACGACGGGCTCGCCGCCAGAACCGCGGCCAGGGCCGTCGCGTCGTACGCCAGCGTCGCCAACCTCGGCGGTTGCTGGCCGTAGGCATCCCGGTACTGGCTTTGGAAGCTCTCCCGATAGGCCGGCGAGGGCGCCGCGAACCAGCCACCGACCAGCGCCGGCTCGGTGCCCACCGTCGGATCGTCCCAGGCCCCGGTGCCGAGCGCCCGTACCGTCGGCTGCTGCACGCCGTGCACCGGGAGCTGCGCACCGATCGCGCGCAGGCGCTCGCCGCCGTCGGCGACCAGCAGCGCGTCGAACGGGGGCGAGCTCCCCGACTGTGACCGGGCGATGGCTTCGACCGCCGGGCCGAAGTCCCGTCCCGCCGGATCATAGAACTGGGTCCGCACCAGCCGCACGCCGATTGCCGGCGCAACCTGCTTGGCCTCGGAGACGACGGCGTTGCCATAGGCATCCTGCGGCGCCAGGACCGCCATCCGGGTCAGCCCGGCATCGGCGGCATGGCCCATCACCCGGCGGACCTCCGCTTCCGGGGTAAAGCCGAGGACGTAGATGCCGGAGCCGGCCACCGTCCGGTCGCTGGAGAACGAGACCACCGGGACGCCGGCGGCGCTGGCGACCGGCGCCACTGCCCGCGCCGACGAGGACAGCAGCGGCCCCAGCAACAACCTGCTGCCATCGCCCAAAGCCGTCCGCGCCGCCGCCTCCGCACCCTCCGGCGTTCCCTTGGTGTCGTAGGAGAGAAGCTCGAAGCGCTGGTCGCCGAGGTCGAACAGGGCGAGTTCCGCCGCCTTCAACATCGCCTTGCCCAGCCCGGCCTGGGCCCCACTAAGCGGCAGCAGCAGGCCGACGCGCACGGCATCGGCGGCGGGCGCCGGCGGCCCCCCCGGGCGAAGCGTCACCCCGGCGCTCCCCTCCGTGACCTCTCCCGGCAACGGCTCGGTTGCAACCGGCGGCCCGCTGGTGGACGGTCGCCTGTCGCCGCCGATCTCCAGGGTATCGCAGGCGGAAGCGAGAAGGGCGATGATCAGCCATGGCGCGAAAACGAACGGGCGGAAGCGGCGGTAGACGGCGGCCATCGGCTGGATCCCAGGCGCTTGCGGAAGGTGCGCAGGGTACCGAGAGGGGGAACGGGAGTAAAGCCGAGCCGAGCGAGGCGCCCGCCGCCGGCCTCTACCTGGTGGCGACGCCCATCGGCAACGCCGCCGACATCACCCTGCGGGCGCTGGCCACGCTTCGCACCGCCGCCGCCATCGCCTGCGAGGATACCAGGACCACGGCAAAGCTGCTCGCCATCCACGGCATCTCCCGGCCGCTGATCGCCTACCACGAGCACAACGCCGCCGCAGCCGGCTCCGCCATCCTCGCCCGCCTTCAGGGCGGGGAGGCGGTGGCGCTGGTCAGCGATGCCGGGACGCCGCTGGTCTCCGACCCCGGCTACCGGCTGGTTCGCCGCTGCATCGACGCCGGCCTGCCGGTGATCGCGGTGCCCGGTGCGTCGTCGGTCCTTGCCGCGCTGTCCGTCTCCGGGCTGCCCACCGACCGCTTTTTTTTCGCCGGGTTCCCGCCACCCCGGCAAGCGGCCCGCCGCAGCTTTCTTGTCGACCTCGCCGGCGTCGCGTCGACGCTGGTGCTGCTGGAGTCGCCGCAGCGGCTGGCGGCGTCGTTGGCCGACATGGCCGAGGTCCTCGGCGCCCGCGAGGCCGCCGTCTGCCGCGAGCTCACCAAGCTGTTCGAGGAGGTGCGCCGGGGACCGCTTGCCGATCTCGCCGCCCACTATCACGAGGCCGGCGCGCCCAAAGGCGAGGTCACCCTGGTCATCGCCCCGCCGGCCCCGGCGGCGGGCCTCTCCGACGGCGAGATCGATGCGCTGATCGAAGACGCGCTCGAAGCCGGAGACAGCACGCGGTCCGCCGCCGACAGGATCGCCGCGGCGAGCGGCCGGCCCCGCCGCGACGTCTATGCCCGGGCGCTCGCCTTGCGCCGGGACCGGGGTGGTGGGCCATGAGCGCCGCGCCGAAGCGGCTCAGGGCCTTTCGCTACGGCCTCGCCGCGGAGACGGCCTGCGCCTGGTGGCTGAGGCTGCACGGCTATCGGATCGTCGCCCGCCGCTACCGCACGCCGGTCGGCGAGATCGACCTCGTTGCCCGGCGCGGCGGGGTCCTCGCCTTCGTCGAGGTCAAGGCGCGGGCCGAACTCGGCGAGCTTGCCGCGCCCACGGCCCGCCAGCGCCGGCGCATCGTCCGCGCCGCCCAGGCCTTCCTCCAGCGGAACCCGCGGCTCGCCGGGCTGGACCCGCGGTTCGACGTCATCGCCGTTGTCCCCTGGCGGCGTCCCCAGCACCTGCCGGGCGCCTGGCGCATCGACGACATCGGCGGGTAGCGGAGCCCGCATCGGGGGTCCGGCTCGCCCGCCGGTGAGCCTGCACAGGAAGCGACACCGGCCGGTGACACTAAAGTGCACCATCGGCGTAGCAAGTTTGGCGTACGCCCTTTCCGCCACCTTTACTTGATAACGCGACTCATTTACAGTATAGGCAGTCTTTTTGCCACTGGTTCCTGAACGACCTCATCCTGTCCCGGCAGGATGAACTGCGGTGCAGGGCGGGGGTGAGTATCAGCACTACCCGTGCACGTGGCAGCCCGACTTGGGGGGCAGCAGTATTCGATAAAAAAAGCGCCCGAGAGGGACCGCCAGCGCCCCCGGCCCTCTCGTGCGTACTGGGAGGAACGTGACCATGCCGACGTACCACGTGACGGCGCTGGAAATGCCGATCTACTTCAATCGCGAAGGCGACCACGACCACAACGGGCTGATCTTCGCGCTCACGGACAACGTCCCGATCCTGAAATTCATCCGCGCGCTGGGCGCCCCCATGTGGGGTGACCCCAATGCGTTGCGTGCGGCGGCCCAGGCACGCGCCGCCAACATCCAGGCCAATCTCCCGGCGACGGCGCAGCAGGCGCGCCAACCGCATCCCCTGGTTCGCCCGCTGGTGCTCCGCGTCCGGAAGGGCGACCACCTGAACATCGAACTCCAGAACGAAATCCAAAATCGCCACGTCGGCCTGCACCTCGTCGGTGACGGCTACGCCGTGATCACCGACGACGGCTCGCAGGTGGGCAATAACCCGTCCAGCCTGACGCCACCCAACGGACAACGGACCTATTCATGGAAATGTGACCACGAGGGCGTTTTCCCGTTCCACGACGCCGGCAACTACTCGGGCGGCGAGGACGGCACGAACGCCCACGGCCTCTTCGGGGCGCTGGTGGTGGAGCCGGCGGGCGCGATCTGGCGCGACCCGGTCACCGGTCGCCGGTCCGAGGACGCCAGCGGCGCGTTCCAAGAGCTGGACGGGCTCTACATGGACATCCTGCCGCAGGGGCAGGCGCAAGCCAAGCCGGATCCCTTATCGAAGACCACGCTCGAAGATCATGTCTGGCCGCCGCCAGAGGCCTATCCCGATTTCGACCAGAAGGCCCACCGCGAATTCGTCATCGTCTTCCACGACGAGCCCGAATTTCAGCCTCCACACGCAGAGCCGCCGGCGAACCCATGCGGGATGGCCGGACATGGCGGCGGCGGCCACGGGGCGGGGGGCGGGCACGGCGGCATGGATGGGCATGCGCCGATGCTGCCGATCATGCCGATCTCTTACCGCGCCGAGCCGCTGATCAATCGCGAGCACAGGCTGTGGAGGCTTTTGAACGACGGGCACGCGCTGGCGCGACCGGTGCTCAACGAGGAGCAGCACCACAGCTCGTGGATGTTCGGGGATCCGGCCACGCCGATCCTCAGGGCCTACATCGGCGATCCGGTCCGCATCCGGCTGCTGCACGCGGGCGTGCTGGAGACCCACGTCTTCCACCTGCATCTCTACGAGTGGCACGCGGTTCCGGCCGACCACAGCTCGCCCAGGATCGACGCCATCTCCATCAGCCCGCAGACGGGGCACACCATCGAGCCCGTTTGGGGCGCAGGCGACCGGCAGCAGGCGGCGGGAGACACCATCTGGCATTGCCACCTCTACCCCCACTTCCACGAGGGGATGTGGGGCATCTTCCGCACCTTCGAGACCCGTCAGGACGGGACCGTCGGCGCAGCGCTGAAAAGCAGCTACGCCGCGTACGCCGGCCGGAAGATCGGCCGCTACCCGGACGGGACGCCGATCGAAAAGCTGCTGCCGCTGCCGGACCGTCCGGCGCCGCCGAGGCCGACGGCA
>JAXMOZ010000084.1:0-13007 GCA_034382075.1 Rhodospirillales bacterium | reverse complement strand
ACACCGGCGACCAGCGGATCGTCGACACCCTGCACAAGGACCTGCGCCGGGCCCGTGCCGCGGCGCTGTCGATGATCCCGACCACCACCGGCGCCGCCCGTGCGGTCGGCCTGGTCCTGCCGCACCTGGCCGGCAAGCTGGACGGCTCCGCCATCCGCGTGCCGACGCCGAACGTGTCGGTCGTCGACCTGGTCTTCATCGCCAAGAAGTCGACCACGGTCGCCGAGATCAACGACGCCATCCAGGAAGCCGCCAATGGCGAGTTGAAGGGCGTCATGGCCTGCAACAAGGCGCCGCTGGTCTCCATCGACTTCAACCACGACCCGCACAGCTCGATCTTCGACGCGAGCCAGACGCAGGTCGTGGACGGCAAGCTGGTGCGCATCGTCGCTTGGTACGACAACGAGTGGGGCTTCTCCAACCGGATGTCCGACACGGCGACCGCCTGGGTCGCGGTCTAGCCGCTTCACCGTTTCGTTCGGATGCTTCGGGGCGGGGCCGCAAGGCTCCGCCCCTTGCCGTTTCAGCCATGGCGAGCGACCGGGTCCAGCCGACCATCCTCATCTACGGCATCGACGGCGCGCGTGCGGCCGCGGCCGCCGCTGCTTCCCTGGGCCTCGCCGTCACCCTGCTCGTCCCCGCCCCTGTTGCCGCCGGGCTCGGCGCCGACGTGATCGGCAAGCTGTTCGCCATCGTCCGCGATGAGGTTCCCCAGGCGCGCATTACCGCGGCGGTGGACTGTGCCGACGCGCCGGGGCTGGCCCTGGCCCTGCTGCGCCGGGGGATCGATGCCCTGCGGGTCGAGGGACCGGAGGACATGCTCCGGCGCATTGCCGAGATCGCCTCCCAATGCGGCGCCTCGCTTGCCGAGGAGCCTGCGGAGAGCCTCGATCTCCTCGCCGTGCGCGACCCGCGGGCGGCCTGCGAAGCCTGGCTCGGGGGCTTCAAAACCGAGGCGACAAGACCCAATTGCGAATAATCGGCGCCTCGTGTATTCCAGCGCCTCAAGGTGTTCACAGACTCTGGGAGCGTGTGACATGAACGTTACGCCGCAGGTCAAGAAGATCCTGGCGAATTACGAGAGCGATACACCGGGAACGAAAGCAAACCTGGCTCGTATCCTCTGCACCGGCCACCTCGGCGGCACCGGCAAGATGGTCATTCTTCCCGTCGACCAGGGCTTCGAGCACGGCCCCTTGCGCAGCTTCGGGCCCAACCCGCCGGCTTACGACCCCGCCTACCACATCCAATTGGCGATCGACGCCGGGCTCAACGCCTACGCGACGCCGCTGGGGATGGTCGAGGCCGTGGCCGACGAGTTTGCCGGGCAGATCCCGCTGATCCTCAAGGTGAACAGCGCCAACACCCTCTACCGCAGCAAGGAGGCGCCGACCCAGGCGATCACCGCCAGCGTCGACGACGCCATCCGGCTGGGTTGCTCGGCCATCGGCTTCACCATCTACCCGGGCTCGGACGAGGCCTTCCACATGATGGAAGACATCCGCGAGATGGGCTCGGAGGCCAAGGCCAAGGGCCTCGCCGTCGTGGTCTGGTCTTATCCGCGCGGCGGGACGATCTCCAAGGACGGTGAGCTGGCGATGGACATCTCGGCCTACGCCGCCCACATGGCCGCCCTGCTCGGCGCCCACATCATCAAGGTGAAGCTGCCCACCGACTTCATCGAGCAACCCGAGGCGAAGAAGGTCTACGAGGCCACCAAGGTGGACATCGGGACCCAGGCGGCACGGGTGAAGCACGTGATGCAGGCCGCCTTCAACGGCCGGCGCATCGTGGTGTTCTCCGGGGGCGCGATGAAGGGCAGCGACGCCGTCTACCAGGACGCCCGCGACATCCGCGACGGCGGCGGCAACGGCCAGATCATCGGCCGCAACACCTTCCAGCGGCCGAGGCAGGAGGCGCTCGACATGCTCGGGCGGATCATCAACATCTTCCTCGGCAAGGAAGAGGCTCCGGCCAAGGCCGCCGAGTGAGCGAGCCACAGGCCAACTGTCAGCTCTACCTGATCACGCCGCCGCGCCTGGACGCGGCGGCGTTTTCGCGCGATCTCGCCGCGGCCCTGGACGCCGGCCCCGTCGCCGCCGTGCAGCTCAGGCTGAAGGACGTGGGCGACGACGCGGTCCGCGCCGCCTGCGACCGGCTCCGGCCGATCGTCCAGGACCGCGAGGTCGCCTTCATCCTCAATGACCGCCCCGACCTCGCCGCCGAGCTCGGCTGCGACGGCGTCCACATCGGCCAGGACGACGCGACCTACCGCGACGCCCGCTGGGCCATGGGCGAGACCGGGATCGTCGGCGTCACCTGCCACGACTCCCGCCACCTCGCCATGGAGGCGGCGGACGGGGGCGCCGACTACGTCGCCTTCGGCGCCTTCTACCCCACCGCGACCAAGGAGCCGAAGACCCGCGCCGACGCCTCCATCCTCGCGTGGTGGAGCGAGCTGACGACGGTGCCCTGCGTCGCCATCGGCGGGATCACGCTGGCCAACGCCGCCCCGCTGATCGAGGCCGGCGCCGACTTCCTCGCCGTCTCGGCCGGCGTCTGGGAACATTCCGAAGGACCCGCCGCGGCCGTCGCCGGCTTCAACCGGCTTTTCAACGAGAACGGTCGAGGCTGAGGCGGCCTTGCCGGCATGCCGCGACCCGGCGGGCATAGGCCCGCGCACCTGCGAGGCGAAGCGGCCCGCCGCCGGTGGCCGCCCGTTGACAGGACATACATGCTTCCGTATATCTGTGGTATATACGGGAGCACAGCTTTGACGAGGACGCAGCCGACCGTGGCCATCAGCCTGCGCACCAGGCCTGCCCAGCTCAACCTGATCGACCGGGCCGCGGCCGCGCGCGGCAAGGACCGCACCGCCTTCATGCTGGAGGCTTCGTGCCGCGAGGCCGAGAACGTGCTTCTCGACCGCAGGCTGTTCCACCTCGACGAGGACGCCTGGAACCGCTTCACGGCGGCCCTGGACGCGCCGCCGGAGCCCAACCCGGCGCTTGCCGCGCTGTTTGCCCGCAAACCGGCGTGGGAGAAGTAAACGGGAATGAGGCGCATTGCCTGAGCTGAGCGCGCCGGAGCCGCTCAGCGCCGCGCACGATGCGAGCGATTTCAACTCCGGGAGCGAAACGCTCGACGACTGGCTCCGGCGCCGGGCTCTCAGGAACGAAGACGCCGGCGCCTCTCGCACCTATGTCGTCTGCGCCGGCAGCAAGGTCCGCGGCTATTACTGCCTCGCCGCCGGTTCCATCGAGCTGAGCCGCGCGCCGGGGCGGGTTCGGCGCAACATGCCCGACCCTGTTCCGGTGATGGTCATCGGCCGCCTGGCCGTCCACAGCACGCTTCAGGGCCGGGGCCTTGGCCTCGATCTTCTGCTCGACGCGGTGAAGCGGACCCGCCAGGCCGCTGGCATCGTCGGCATCCGCGCGATCCTCGTTCATGCCCTTTCGGAAGACGCCGCCCGGTTTTACAGGAAGGCCGGGTTTCGGCCTTCGCCTGTCGATCCGATGACCCTGATGGTGACCCTCGCCGACGTGGAGGCCGCGCTCGGGCTTTGGCCCCGAGAGTAGCCGCCGGAGCTTTCGTTGCGGGCCGCCGGTGGACCTGCTAGCTTCGCGGCCCTCTCTGAAGCATCCCCAGCACGCACGGGCACTCAATGAAAATCAGCGGGAATGCCATCCGTCCCGGCATGGTGATCGAGCACCAGGGCCGGCTGTGGCGGGCGGTCAAGATCCAACACACCCAGCCGGGCAAGGGTGGCGCCTACCTTCAGGTCGAGCTCCGCGGCTTGCGCGACGGCACCAAGCTCAACGAGCGCTTCCGGTCGGCGGAGACCGTCGAGCGGGTCCGCCTCGACCAGCGGCCGTTCCAGTACCTGTTCTCCGAGGGCTCCACCTACACCTTCATGGACACCGAGACCTTCGACCAGATCACCCTGTCCGCCGACGACATCGGCGAGGACCGGGTCGGCTTCCTGCAGGAGAACATGAACGTCACCATCGAGCTGCACGACGAGCAACCGATCGGCGTGGCGCTGCCGGACTCGGTCGTGCTGGCGGTGGTGGAGGCCGATGCGGTGGTCCGCGGGCAGACGGCGGCGTCGTCCTACAAGCCGGCGCTGCTGGAGAACGGGATGCGGGTCATGGTGCCGCCGCACATCGAGGTCGGCACCCGCATCGTCGTCTCCACCGCCGACGGCGCCTACGTCGAACGCGCCAAAGACTGACCGGCCGGATCCTCCCCATGGCTTCCCGCTCGCCGCTTCTCAACGTCATGACCGCGGCCGCGCACAAGGCGGCCCGCGGGCTGGTTCGCGACTTGGGCGAGCTCGAGCACCTGCAGGTGTCGAAGAAGGGGCCGGCCGACTACGTCAGCAAGGCCGACCACCGCGCCGAGAGGATCCTCCGCGGCGAGCTCAGCAAGGCGCGGCCCACCTACGGGCTGTTGATGGAGGAATCGGGCGCCGTCGAGGGCAGCGACACCTCCAACCGCTGGGTCGTCGACCCCCTCGACGGGACGACCAACTTCCTCCACGGCATTCCCCACTTCTGCATCTCCATCGCGCTCGAGCGCGACGGCGAGCCGTTCGCTGGGGTGATCTACTCGCCGGTCTACGATGAGATGTACGTGGCCGAGAAGGGCGCCGGCGCCTACCTCAACGGACGCAGGCTCAGGGTCTCGGCCCGCAGGAGCGTCGACGAGGCGCTGTTCGCGACCGGCATCCCCTTCCGCGGCATCCCCGACCACGAGCTGTTCCTCGAGCAACTCCGCAGCGTCATGCAGGTGAGCGCCGGCGTCCGTCGCTTCGGCTCGGCGGCGCTGGACCTCGCCTACGTCGCCGCCGGCCGCTACGACGGCTACTGGGAGAATGGCCTCAACCCCTGGGATGTCGCCGCCGGTATCGTCATCGTCCGCGAGGCCGGAGGGTTCGTCACCGACCTCGCCGGCGGCAAAGGCATGCTCCACGGCGGCGGCATCCTCGCCGCCAACAGCTCGCTGCACCCGGAGCTTCGGCGGCTTCTGGCCGAAGCCGGCAAGACCGCGGCCGCGGCGGCGGCGCACGAGCCGGCAGCGCCGGGCGCGACGGAGCCTCTACTACCTTAACGATTGCTACCTACGTAGGTACATTTTATGGTTGTAGAGACTTCGGGTCGCTGCTACCATGCCGATAACTGCTGCGCTGTCTGGGCGGGTGTGTATCGGTTATGGCCGCACGGGGGATTTTTTGCCGACCGGGGCTTCGCGCCTGGCCGCCTGGGCCATGGTCGTCGCGGCGGCGCTGACCCAGGCGCAGCCGTCCCTCGCCCGCGACGTCTCAGCGCCGGCCGTCATCGTCGACCTCTCCGCAATCGACCAGGCCATCGCCTCGCGCCGGCTTTGGGCCGAGGCTGACCAGCCGCTCCCAGGGGCGGCCGGCGCGGTCCGGCTACCGAGAGGGGGCGGCGTCGCGTCGCCGCAGCCGGCGACACCCCCGCTGCCGCCGCCGGCCGGCGACGGCTTCTACAGCCTGTTCCCGCCGCCGCCACCGGTTCCGGCCGACGCTCCCGTAGGCGAGCCCGTAGGCGAGCCTGGGCCGTCGGGGGCGGAAGACGCCCACCCGGCGCAGGCGCCGTGGTCGGCTGTTTCCGTTGCCGCACTGCCGGTGGCGCGGCCGGTTGTGCCGGTGCGTCCCCGCTTCGCCGCCCCTGCCCTGCGCCGGCCGGCGCTGCAGCGGGCATCGGCGATCCCCGCGGTTCCCGCAATCCGCCGGCCGCGCCCTGCCGCCCGCAACACCGTCCCAGCCGCCTTCCAGCCCGTGGCCCCCGCCGCAAGGCCCGCCCGGGCGCAAGACGGCGAGACCGGGCGCGGCGTTCGCCTGCGCCTGCCCTACGCCGTCTGGGCGACCGAGCTTTCGCCGGCGGCGCAGGCCGACCTGGAAGCCCTTGCCCGCGAGGTCGGCGGCAACGACCGGATCCGCCTTCGCCTCGCCGCTTACGCCAACGCCGGCGCCGGCTCCGCCGCCAAGGCGCGGCGCACCTCGCTGGCCCGGGCGCTGGCGGTGCGTGGCTTTCTCATCGAGCGCGGGATCAAGGGCGGCCGCATCGACCTGCGGGCTCTCGGCCACACGGCCCGCGCCGCCGAGGCCGACCGGGTTGACGTTGTGGTCGCCGACAAGTAATGCCTGAGGCCTCGACCGTCTCACCCGGCGCGAGGCCGCTTCATGACCCGACCGCGACGCTACCTGCTGCGCATGCTGCTGTTCGTGATCGTGGTCGCCGTGGCGGCGGCCTTCCTTTACGAGCCGCTGAAGCGGGCATTTCTCGCCAGCGCGCCGATTAACGGGCTGATCCTCGGCGTTCTCCTTCTCGGCATCATTTACATCTTCCGCCAGGTGCTGAAGCTGCTCCCGGAGGTGCACTGGCTCGAGGCCTACCGTGGCGACCGGGAGGTGCTGTCGCAGACGGCCGAGCCCCGGCTGCTCTCCTCCATGGCCCGGATGCTGGGCGAGCGCCGCGGCCGGCTGTCGCTCTCGACCATGACCATGCGCTCGCTCCTGGACGGGATCGCGTCGCGGCTGGACGAGGCCCGCGAGCTGTCGCGCTACACCATCGGGCTTCTGATCTTCCTCGGCCTGCTCGGCACCTTCTGGGGGCTGCTGCAGACGATCGGCTCGGTCGGCAACGTCATCGGCGGGCTTTCGGTCGAGGGCGGCGACGTCACCTCGGTCTTCGCCAATCTGCAGCAGGGGCTGCAGGCGCCGCTGGCCGGCATGGGCACCGCCTTCTCCTCGTCGCTGTTCGGCCTCAGCGGTTCGCTGATCTTAGGCTTCCTCGACCTGCAGGCGGGCCAGGCGCAGAACCGCTTCTTCAACGAGCTCGAGGAATGGCTGTCGGGGCAGACCAAGCTCAGCAGCGGCACCCTGGGCATCGAGGGAGACCACTCGGTACCGGTCTACGTCCAGGCGCTGCTGGAACAGACCGCGGAAAGCCTGGAGACGCTGCAGCGGACCATCGCCCGCGGCGAGGAGAACCGCAACGCCACCCAGTCGCATCTGCTGGACCTCGGCGAGAAGATCAGCGCGCTCACCGACCAGATGCGGTCGGACCAGGGGCTGATGCAGCGGGTGGTGGAGACCCAGACGGAGCTCAAACCCATCCTCGCCCGCCTCGCCGAAACCACCGGCCGCCACGACGGCTCCGGCCTCGACGAGGCCACCCGGACGCACATCCGCAACCTCGACCGCTACGTCGCGCGGCTGATGGAGGACGTGAGCTCGGGCCGCGAAGAGATCCTCCAGCGGGTCCGAACCGACATCAAGCTCCTGGCCAGGACCATCGCCTCGGCGAGCGAGGAAGCCGGCCGTTAGCCGGCAGCCCTGAATGGCCTATTCAACCCGCCGCGCGCGCAACGGGCCGGACATCTGGCCGGGGTTCGTCGACGCCCTGGCGAACCTGCTGCTCGTCTTCATCTTCGTGCTGATGGTGTTCGTGCTGGCGCAGTTCTTCCTGAGCCAGACGCTGTCGGGGCGCGACGCCGCCCTTCGCCTGCTGCAGGGCCAGCTGAGCGAGCTTGCCGACGTGCTGGCGCTGGAGCGCAGGGCCAAGGACGAGCTGTCCGCCAGCGTCACCCGGCTGAGCGAGGAGTTGCAGGCCTCCATTGCCGCCCGCGAGGCGCTGGGCGCGCAGGTGCTGGCGCTGACCCAACGCGCCGAGGCGGCGGAAGCCGACGCGGCCGCGAGCCAGGAGGCGCAACGGCAGGCGGCCAAGCTCGCCGCCGACATCGTCGCCCTGCAGGCGTTGAAGGAGGATCTGGAGAAGCAGGCGCAAAGTCTCGCCGCCCGCGCCGAGGAGTCGGGCCGGGCGCTGGTTGCGGAACGGGAGCTTTCGGAGAGCGCGCGGGCGCAGGTGGCCCTGCTCAACCAGCAGATGGCCGCCCTTCGCGAGCAGCTTGCCGGGCTCCAGGCGGCTCTGAGCGAGGCGGAGGCCAAGGACAAGGCGCAGCAGGTGGAGATCGCCTCCCTCGGCCAGCGGCTGAACGCCGCGCTGGCCAGCCGGGTGCAGGAACTCGCCCGCTATCGCTCCGAGTTCTTCGGCCGGCTGCGCGAGGTGCTGGGCGACCAGCCGGACATCCGCATCGTCGGCGACCGCTTCATCTTCCAGTCGGAGGTGCTGTTCGAAACCGGTTCCGCGGACCTGGAGGCGGACGGACAGGCCCAGCTCAGGCGGGTCGCCGACGTGTTGAAGGACGTCGCCCGGCGCATTCCGGCCGACATCGACTGGATCCTGCAGGTGGAGGGCCACTCCGACCGGATCCCCATCGCGACGCCGCTCTATCCCTCCAACTGGGAGCTGTCCTCGGCGCGGGCGATGTCGGTCGTCAGGCTGTTGATCGACCAGGGAATTCCGGCGGCGAGGTTGTCCGCGGCCGGCTTCGGCGAGTTCCATCCCATCGACGCCGGCAACGACCTCGGCGCCCTGCGGCGAAACCGCCGTATTGAAATCAAGCTGACCCAGCGCTAAGGCTTCGCCCGAACCCCCGCCGGCGGAGCCGCATGCCGACCCTGTTTTTGATCGTGTTCGTCGATCTCGTCGGCTTCGGCGTGATCATCCCGCTGCTCCCGTTCTATGGCGAACACTTCCAGGCCAGCCCCGCCACCGTCGGCCTGCTGATGGCGACCTACTCGCTGGCCCAGTTCCTGAGCGCCCCGGTGCTGGGCCGGCTCAGCGACCGCATCGGCCGCAAGCCGGTGCTGAGCGTGAGCCTGGCCGGCGCCGCCGCCTCCTACCTCCTGCTCGCCTTCGCCAGCGAGCTGTGGATGCTGTTCGCGGCCCGAGCCATCGGCGGGCTCATGGCCGGCAACATCTCCACCGCCTTCGCCTACGTCGCCGACGTCACCACCCCCGCCAACCGGGCGAAGGGGATGGGGCTGATCGGCGCCGCCTTCGGCCTCGGCTTCATCTTCGGCCCGGCGATCGGCGGCGTCCTGGCCGGCCACGACCCCGCCCATGCCGACTTCCAGAGCCCGGCGCTGGCGGCCTTTGCTCTTTCCGTCCTGGCCCTGGTCCTGTGCCTGACGGTTCTGAAGGAGTCGCTGACGCCCGAGGTGCGCGCCCGCCACCGGGCGACGACGACGAGCCGCTGGCGTTGGCTGCAGCGGGCGCTGACCGATCCCGGCATCAGGCTGATCCTGGCCATGTCGTTCCTCGCGACCTTCGTCTTCGCCGGGATGGAAACCACCTTCGCCATGTGGTCGCGGCGGCAGTTCGGCTGGGGGCCGGAGCAGAACGGCTACCTCTTCGCCTACGTCGGCTTGCTCACCGCGCTGATCCAAGGCGGGCTGGTCGGCCGGCTGACCCGCGCCTTCGGCGAGCGCAAGCTGGTGGGAATGGGCTCGGCCCTGCTCGCGCTGGGGATGCTGCTGATTGCTTTTTCCGCATCGCTGTGGCTGCTGCTGCTGGCCATGGCGGCGGTCGCCGCCGGCTTCAGCATGGTGACGCCGGCGCTGAACAGCCTGCTGTCGCTGCAGACCGGCGCCGGAACCCAGGGCGGGATGATGGGCCTTGCCCGCTCGGCCACGACCATGGCCCGCGTCCTCGGCCCGCTGTTTGCCGGCGTCCTCTTCGACCTGCTGGGGAAGGATTGGCCGTTTTACGCCGGCGCGCTGATCATGGTGGCGGTGGCGCTGATGGCGGCCCGCCCGGCGGCCGTGGCTCCGGCCGAGGCCAAGCCTTGAGGCCTGGCGGGCTTATGTCTGCGGATCGAAGGCGATCGTGGTACCCGTCGCGGAACTCAGTTCCTGCGCCAGCAGCTCATGCAAGGCGCGGCCGCCGCGGGTCGAGATCCAGCCCCGCCCCGGTTCGTGCCCGAAATGGGAGGCGCCGCTCACCGGCGACGACAGCCAGATCTGCCGGTTGGGCGCATGCTTGTTGATGACGTACTGGCCGCCCGTGGCGAGCTCGATGGTGAGGATCCCGCCCTGCAGATCGACGTCGAGCTCGTCGCCGAGGCCGTCCTCGATGCGCTCGAGGAGGTCGGCGAGCGTCCGGTCGGCCTCGGCCTGGAACGCGCTCTCACGGTCGCTGCTGGCGTCGCTGCCCGTGCTCATGCTGGCTGAGGCTCCTGTGAGAGAGAGATCTATGGGCGTTCCGGCCGGTGGCGAGGTTGCGTCGGCCCCCGCCCATCGCTTATATACGTCGCCTCAACGCGGAGCGGCACGATGAAAAAAGATATCCACCCGGACTACCATGAGATCACCGTCGAGCTCACGGACGGATCGACCTTCCAGACGCGCTCGACCTATGGCCAGCCCGGCGACGTGCTGAAGCTCGGCATCGACACCAAGACCCACCCGGCCTGGACCGGCGTGCACCGGTTGCTCGACACCGGCGGCCAGCTTGCCAAGTTCAACAAGCGCTTCAAGGATTTCGGCCTGAAGGGCTGACGTCCGGGCGAAGCAGCTTCGCCGCTTGGGGGCCATCCGCGGGCCCGAATAGGCCGGCGACCGCGCCTCTGATCGCTCCGATCGGGCGCAGCCGGTAAGGCTATCGAACTTTCTGAATTGATATCCCGCCGTGAGCGTCGCGCCACGGTCGCTGCCTACTGCGCAGCGCCGTGAGCCGCGGGCCCGGCGCAGCGCCGGGCGCGCCCTCCCTTGCGCCGAAGGCGCACATAAAAAAAGGCCGCCCCCGAAGGGGCGGCGCAAGTTTGGATAGGGAGGAGGTCAAAAGCAAACCGGAGATTGGGGCTAACCCCTACGTCCGGTTCGCCATGGACGCTCGCGGGACGCCCCTTTATAGGAGAACGGGCTGCACGCATCAAGAGATTTATTTGCTAACAAAAGATATAAATACGGGTCCCGCTTCTGCGTCTTTTAGCTCTATTAGTAGCATCCCCCCTCCGGAGTGTCTTCTGGTTGCAGCTCGCCCGCGCCGGGGCGTCCGGTCCGGTGCCGGCCTCGTCTTGACCGCCGGCGCGGCCCTGGCCTAGACCGGGGCGTCGTCCGAGAACACAAACAGGAGGGGCGCATGAGCGCGGCGGATTCGCTCCCGCAAGAGATGACCTGCATCGAGATCGCCACGCCGGGGGGCCCCGAGGCGCTTCGGCCGACGCGGCGACCCGTCCCCTCCCCGGCCGCCGACGAGGTGCTGATCCGGGTTGCCGCCGCCGGGATCAACGGCCCGGACATCTATCAGCGTCAAGGCCTCTACCCGGCCCCGCCCGGGGCCAGCGACATTCCCGGCCTTGAGGTGTCCGGCGCGGTGGCCGCGGTCGGCGCCGACGCCGGACGCTGGCGCATCGGCGATCAGGTCTGCGCCCTGCTGGCCGGCGGCGGCTACGCCGAGTACTGCACCGCACCGGCGCTGCAATGCCTGCCCGTCCCCGCAGCGGTGTCGCTGGTGGACGCCGGCGCCCTGCCGGAGACCTTCTTCACCGTCTGGACCAACGTCTACGAGCGGGCACGGCTCGAGCCTGGCGAGGTGCTGCTGGTGCACGGCGGTGGCGGCGGCATCGGCACGACCGCGATCCAGGTCGCCTCGCGCCTGGGCGCGCGGGTCTTCACCACCGAGGCCGGAGCGGACAAGTGCCGGGCGCTGCTGGGCCTTGGCGCCGAGCGGGCCATCGACTACGAGAGCGAAGACTTCGTCGCGGTGCTCAAGGAGGCCACCGGCGGCAAGGGCGCGGACGTCATCCTCGACATCGTCGGCGGCGACTACGTCGCCCGCAACATCGCCTGCCTGAACCGCGACGGCCGCCTGGTCAACATCGCCTTCCGCAAGGGCAGCAAGGTCCAGATCGACCTGATGCCGGTAATGCTGAAGCGGCTGACGCTGACCGGCTCGACGCTTCGCATCCAGCCGTTGGCGCGAAAGGCCAAGATCGCCGCGGCGCTGGAGGAGGTGGTCTGGCCGAAGATCGCCGCGGGCGAGATCAGGCCGGTCGTGCACGCCGTCCTGCCGCTCGAGGACGCTGGCGAAGGCCACCGGATGATGGAGGCCGCCCGCCACGTCGGCAAGATTCTGCTGGCGCCGAAGCCGCTTTGACGCTCGCGCCAGGGCGGCTATATGATCGGCTCAAGCATTACATTGTGCCGACGCCCGCTCCATGGCGCTCCGTCGCCGTGGCAGGGTCAGGATCGGCCAGGATAGGGCGCAGATGAAGGACACGGTAATGGCTCGGCCGCTCATGCCGAAGGCGACAGCCGTCTGGCTCACCGAGAACACCTCGCTCACCTTCGAGCAGATCGCCGAATTCTGCGAGATGCATCCCCTCGAGGTGCAAGCCATCGCCGATGGCGAGGTTGCCATCGGCATGCAGGGCCGCGATCCCATTGCCACCGGCGAGCTGACCCAGGAGGAGATCGACCGCTGCAGCGCCGACCCCAACGCCCGGCTGCGGCACACCGAGATCAACATCCCGATGCCCGAGGCGAGGCCGAAAGGCGCCCGCTACACCCCGGTGTCCAAGCGCCAGGACCGGCCGGACGCCATCGCCTGGCTGCTCAAGAACTACGCCGAGCTCTCGGATGCGCAGGTCTGCAAGCTGGTCGGCACGACCAAGCCCACCATCGACAAGGTGCGCGAGCGTACCCACTGGAACTCGCCCAACATCAAGCCGCGCAATCCGGTCGGGCTCGGCATCTGCTCGGAGCGGGAGCTGGAACGGGAGGTCGATCTCGCCCGCGCCCGCAGCGGCACGGTGCACGGCGCCTGAGCCGCGGCGCGCCGGCCGGCAGCGGCAGGGACGCTGCCACTAAAAATTGAACGCAATGGAGAGTGTTTCACGTGAAACATCTTCGCGTAATACGCTGTACGCCGGCGCGGCGAAAGGCGGCCGCTAGTCGTGGAGCGGCGTGGCGATGTAGGGCGGGTCGAGGCGAAGCCGGACCCGCCGCAGATCGGCGGGTTACGCCTGCGGCTAACCCGCCCTTGTAATAGCAGCATCGGGTATTGTGGGTCGTTCCGAGAGGAGCGCGCCGCCCAGGATGGCCATCCTGGGCGGCGCGGGCTGGCGTCGGATCG
>JAXMOZ010000083.1:0-13259 GCA_034382075.1 Rhodospirillales bacterium | reverse complement strand
ACGAGGGCATCCGCGACACCTGCTGCGACGTCTGGCGAAAGCTCACCGCCGAAAGCGGCCGCATCCGATCCATCGCAACCAGATCCTGGGCTACCATCGGTCAGTCCCAGTGAAGTTTGGTATAAGGCAGTAGCGTTTGGTGAAGCCGTCAATCGCACCGGTACGGTGCTCCCAGACCCGACGAACAAGGTCGCTGGTCACGCCAAGGTAAAGCGTGCCGTTGGGCCGGTTGGTCATGATGTACACCCAGCCGCCATGCGTGAGCACGAGTGCTGTTCCCCCATGTCGTCATCCTCGCGCTTGTCGCGAGGATCCACGGATTTACGGAAGCTGCCTGGGGTAGAGATGATGAAGACGTAGATGGCCGCGACAAGCGCGGCCATGACGATGAAATGGACGTCAGATGGCCAGGGCTTCTGATCGTGTCGCGGGCACTCGCCGATCATCCGCCGCAAGGACGCGGCCTCAAGCGGCGGCGGTGCGCGGTGGGGCGTCGTGCGGGGCGAAGGCCTCGGCGACGCCGGCGGCGACCGCGGCTTCCGCCGCCTTGGCCAGGTCCTTGCGCCGGACGGGGCCCGTGACGCGGATCGGGGCGTGGAAGCGCACCTCGGCAACCGCGCCCTTCAGCCCCATCACCCGCCACAGGTGCGGCATCAGCGCCGCGTCCCCGTACCAGCAATAGAGCTCCCGGCGCCGGCCGGTGAGCGGCCGGCCGTCCAGGTCCCTGGGGTAGGCGATGGAGACGGGCTGGACCACCAGCTCGCCGCCGTCCGGCGGTTTTTCGGCGATGCTGAACAGCGACGACTTGAACGGCGCCACCCGGCTGCCGTCTGTGCTGGTGCCTTCGGCGAACAGGATCAGGCCGCGCCCGCCTTCGCCGAGCCTCCGGGTGAGCTCCTCGCGCTGGCTCATCGCCTCGCCGCCCGAGCGGTTGACGAACACGGTGCCGGTGATCTTCGCCGCCGTCCCGAACAGCGGCCACGAGCCGACCTCGCTTTTCGCGACGAAGGCGCCGTCGATCAGCGCCGCCAGCACCGGGATGTCGAGGTAGGAGACGTGGTTGGCGACGGTGAGCGCCGGCCCGTCCCGGTAGGGCGCGCCGAAGCTGCGCACGGTGATCCCGGCCAGGGCGTAGCAGCCCTTGGACCAGACCACCTGCAGCGGCCTTCGCCAGCGGCGCAAGGGGCCGAGGCAGGCCGAATAGGCCACGATCATGAAGACGCTGAGCAGGACGAAGGCGCCGAGCCGCGTCGCGGCCCGCAGCGCCGAGGCGACCCCGGTCATCCCCGCAGCGGCTCGGCCGCCTGGTTGCGGTAGCGCCGTTCGTATTTCTCGGTGAGCTGATCGGTCTTGACGATGACGCAGACGTCGGTGGTGTTGAACTGGTGATCGACCACGGCGCCGTCGCCGACGAAGCCGCCCACCCGGAGGTAGCCCTTGATCAGGGGCGGCAGCTCGCTCAGCGCCGACTGCACGTCGATGCCGGACTGGGGCAGCAGGTCCATGCCGACGTAGTGGTGGGCGAGCGCGCGCGGGCGCAGCGGCTGCGGCGCCAGGTGGTAGTGATGCAGGTAGGCGAGCTGGCGCTCCATGCTGTGCGGCTCGGTCCCCGGGAAACTGGCGCAGCCGAACATCAGGTGGATGTCGTATTCGCGCACGTAGGCGGCGAGCCCGCGCCAGAGGATCTGCATCACCCCGCGGGCGCGGTAAGCCGGGTCGACGCAGGAGCGGCCGAGTTCGACGATCTCGCCCGGAAACGACATCAGCGCGGTGAGGTCGTATTCCTGGGAAGTGTAGAAGCCGCCGTGGCGCAGCGCCACCGAGCGGCGCAACAGCCGGTACGTGCCGATCACCTTCGGCTCGCCGTTGGACTTTTCCAGATCGATGACCAGGAGGTGGTCGCAGAAGGCGTCGAACGCGTCGAAATCGCGCCGACGCTCCCGCGTCTCCGCGGTCGGCGTCGCCGACATCTCCTCGTAGAATACCCGGTAACGGAGCGCCTGCGCGGCCTCGATCTCGCCCGGGGTCGCCGCAAGCCTGACCTGAAAGTCGTTAAAGCGTAGAGGCTCCACGTTGCCTTCCTGGCCCTTCCCGGCACGCCCCGCATCGGTTCCGGTCTCGCCGGAGCCGCGGCAGCCGGACTCAGGAGACCGGCAGGCTAGGTATGGCGCACGGCAGAAAACGCTTCAAGCACATTTCGACGCGTTGGCCCATGACGCGGCCGGCGCCGATCAGCGGGTGGGAACCGGCTTCTCGCCCGAATAATCGTAGAAGCCGCGGCCGGTCTTGCGGCCGAGCCAGCCGGCCTCGACGTACTTCACCAGCAGCGGACAGGGGCGGTATTTCGAATCGGCCAGCCCCTCGTGCAGGGTGTGCATCACCCCGAGGCAGGTGTCGAGGCCGATGAAGTCGGCGAGCTCGAGCGGCCCCATGGGGTGGTGGGTGCCGAGCCGCATGGCGGTGTCGATGCTCTCCACCGAGCCGACGCCCTCGTAGAGCGTGTAGATCGCCTCGTTGACCATCGGCATGACGATCCGGTGGACGACGAAGGCGGGGAAGTCCTCGGCGCTGATCGGCACCTTGCCGAGCCGCAGCGCCAGCTCCTGCATGATCCGGAAGGTGTCCTCGTCGGTGGCGATCCCGCGGATCAACTCCACCAACTCCAGCTTCGGCACCGGGTTCATGAAGTGGGTGCCGAGGAACCGGCCGGGCCGGTCGGTCTGGGCGGCGAGCTTGGTGATGGAGATGGTGGAGGTGTTGGTGGTGATGATCGCGTCCGGCGGCAACACCGCGCAGAGCTTGCGCAGGATGTCCTTCTTGACCGCCTCGTCTTCGACCGCGGCCTCGATCACCACCTGGCAGTCGCGGAAGCCGTCGTAGCCGGTGCCGGTGCTGATCCGCGCCAGCGCCGCGTCGGCCTCTTCGTCGCTGAGCTTGCCCTTTTCCACCGCCCGCCTGAGTTCGGCGTCGATGGTCTGCATCGCCGTCTTCAGGGCGATCTCGGCAATGTCGCAGAGAAACACCTCGAAGCCGGCCTGGGCGCAGATCTGGGCGATGCCGGTGCCCATCTGCCCGGCGCCGACGGCGCCGATCTTACGAATGTTCATGACGCGACACCCGCTTCGGCACCGCGGCCCCGGCTACGCGTCGAGCTTGTCGGCGAGTTCGGGCAGCGCCTGGAACAGGTCGGCGACGAGGCCGTAGTCGGCGATCTGGAAGATCGGTGCCTCCTCGTCCTTGTTGATGGCGACGATGATCTTGCTGTCCTTCATCCCGGCCATGTGCTGGATCGCGCCGGAGATGCCGACGGCGATGTAGAGGTCGGGCGCTACCACCTTGCCGGTCTGGCCGACCTGGTAGTCGTTGGGCACGAACCCGGCGTCCACCGCCGCACGCGAGGCGCCGACCGCGGCGCCCAGCTTGTCGGCCACCTTCTCCAGCAGCACGAAGTTGTCGCCGCTGCCCATCCCGCGGCCGCCGGAAATGACGATCTTGGCGCTGGTGAGCTCGGGACGCTCGCTCTTGGTCAGCTCCTGGCGAACGAAGCTGGAAAGCCCCGGATCCTCTGCGCCGCCGATGGTCTCGATGCCGGCCGAGCCGCCTTCCGCCGCGGCCGGCTCGAAGGCGGTCATCCGCACGGTCATGATCTTGATGGCGTCGCTGCTCTGCACCGTCGCCATGGCGTTGCCGGCATAAATGGGGCGAACGAAAGTGTTCTCGTCGACCACCTTGCAGACGTCGGAGATCATGGCGACGTCCAGCAGCACCGCGACCCTGGGCATGAAGTTCTTGCCGGTGGTCGTGGCCGAGTGCAGGACGTGGCTGTAGTCCTTGGCCAGCGACAGCACCAGCGGCGTCATGGCTTCCGCCAGCGGGTGGGCGTAGGCCGGCGCGTCGGCGACGAGCACCTTGCTCACGCCTTCGACCTTGGCTGCCGCTTCCGCCGCCGGCTGGCAGCCGCTGCCGGCAACGAGGACGGTGACGTCACCAAGCTGCTTCGCCGCGGTAATGGTGTTCAGCGTCGCCGGCTTGACGCTTTGGTTGTCGTGATCGGCAATGACCAGGGCGCTCATCAGATGACTTTTGCTTCGTTCCTGAGTTTATCCACGAGCTCGGCTACGCTGCCGACCTTGACGCCGGCCGACCGCTTGGCCGGCTCCTCGACCTTCAGCACCTTCAGCCGCGGGGCGATGTCGACCCCGAGGTCGGCGGCCTTCAGCGTCTCGATCGGCTTCTTTTTCGCCTTCATGATGTTGGGCAGCGAGGCGTAGCGCGGCGTGTTCAGCCTGAGGTCGGTGGTGACCACCGCCGGCAGCTTCAGCGCCACCGTCTCCAGGCCGCCGTCCACCTCACGGGTCACCTCGGCCTTGCCGTCGGCCATCGCCACCTTCGAGGCGAAGGTGCCCTGCGACCAGCCCAGCAAGCCGGCCAGCATCTGCCCGACCTGGTTGCTATCGTCGTCGATGGCCTGCTTGCCCAGGATCACGAGCTGAGGCTGCTCCTTCTCCACCAGCGCCTTGAGCAGCTTTGCGACCGCCAGCGGCTGCAGCTCCTCGTCCGCCAGCACCAGGATGCCGCGGTCGGCGCCCATGGCCAAAGCCGTGCGGATGGTTTCCTGTGCCTGCTGCACGCCCATGGACACGGCGACGAGCTCGCTCGCGACCCCGGCCTCCTTCAGCCGAACCGCCTCTTCGACGGCGATCTCGTCGAAGGGGTTCATCGACATCTTGACGTTGGCCGTCTCGACGCCGCTCTGGTCGGATTTCACTCGGATTTTGACGTTGTAATCGACGACGCGTTTGACCGCGATGAGGACCTTCATGGGCGACCCGCCTGCCCCCTCTTTTTGAGGTTCGTTATCAACCGCCGGGCGATCTTCGAGCGCCGCCGGCTGGCTTTCGCTGCGCGGCAAATCAGCCGCGACCCGGACTGGCACAGTAAGGAGAACCGCCTGGGAGGTCAAGGCAACCCACGCGCGGAGACGCCCGGGAACACTGGGCTCAGCCTTGGTAAGCTGCAGTCGGGACCGCCCTCACCCTCCCGCCGTCGCAGGCGCGCCCGCGGCGGCGGGCCCCTCCCTCTCCCACGCTTCGCGCGGGGCGAGGGTAAGTGGGCGACGATGATCACGAGCGGCTCCCTCTCCCGCGCGCCGTAAGCGCAAGTGGGAGAGGGTTGGGGTGAGGGAACGGGTTGAACCAAGACGTCATTGCCAGGAGGCGGTAGGCGACGAAGCCGTTGGGCGGGTCGAGGCGAAGCCGGACCCGCCGATGCCGGGCGGGATACGCCTCCGGCTATCCCGCCCTACATGGCCACGCGGCTGCACCGCTGCGCGGCTCGCGATGGCGAAGTCTTGCTTCCGGCGGGTCAACCTAGGCTGGTGACAACCCGCTCCAATCGGCACGATCCGGCGGCGGTCAGCCTTCTACAGGTGCGGCACCGCCTGTGCTCTATGCCGCCGACGAGATGATCTCACCGGTTGCCGCCGGGGACCCAGAGGACGTCGGCGGCGCCGTTGTCGTTGAGCACGCGCGCCAGCACGAACAGGTGGTCCGAGAGCCGGTTGATGTAGCGGATTGCCGCGGCGTTGATGGCCTCGCCCTCGGCCAGACCGCAGACCAGACGCTCGGCCCTGCGGGCGACGGTGCGGGCATGGTGCAGGTGCGCCGCGGCCGGCGATCCCCCCGGCAGGATGAACGAGGTGAGCGGCTTCAGCCCCGCGTTCATCGCATCGATCTCGCGCTCGAGCCGGTCCACCTGGGCGTCGACGATGCGTAAGGCTCCTTCCGCCTTCCGCCCGTCCTCGGGCGTGCACAGGTCGGCGCCGAGGTCGAACAGGTCGTTCTGGATCCGCCCGAGCATGGCGTCGACCTCGCCTTCGACATGCAGGCGGGCGAGGCCGATGACCGAGTTGGTCTCGTCGACGGTGCCGTAGGCGGCGACCCGAAGGTCGTTCTTCGCCACCCGGCGGCCGTCCCCGAGCGAGGTTTCGCCTTTGTCGCCGCCGCGGGTGTAGATCTTCGTCAGGGTGACCATGGGCGCACCCTCCGCCGGCTAGTGCACGCTGAAGAGGACGGTCAGCGCGAACAGGACGATCGCGATCCCCTGGAGAACGACCCGAGCCGTCATCAGCTTGGTTGCGTACTTGCGGTTGGCCTCGCCGTTGATGGCGAACGACAGCACGCCGGCGAACAGGACCCCGAGCGTGGCCAGCATGGCCACGCCGAGCATGTAGGGAAGGGCTGAAACCATTGTACGGGCACCTTTGGAAAGGCGGCCGCCGATCGTCGGCGGCCCGCCTGCCAACTAAAGATGGGCCGGATGCGGCTCCGGCTCAATTCCGCGCCGAGAGCAGCCCCCGCGCGACCACCTGCGCCTGGATCTCGGCCGCGCCTTCGAAGATGTTGAGGATCCGGGCGTCGCACAGCACCCGCGAGATCGGATACTCGAGCGCGTAGCCGTTGCCGCCGTGCACCTGCAGGGCGTTGTCGGCATTGCTCCAGGCGACCCGGGCCGCGAGCAGCTTGGCCATGCCCGCCTCGATGTCGCACCGCCGGTCGCTGTCCTTCTGCCTCGCCGAGTCGTAGGTGAGCTGGCGGGCGATCATGGTTTCGACCGCCATCCAGGCGATCTTGCAGGCAACCCTGGGGAACTCGTAGATCGGCTTGCCGAACTGGACGCGGTCCTGGGCGTAGCGCTGGCCGAGCTCCAGGGCGTTCTGGCTGACGCCCACCGCCCGCGCCGCGGTCTGGATCCGGGCGCTCTCGAAGGTGGCCATGAGCTGCTTGAAGCCCTGCCCCTCCTGGCGGCCGAGCAGGTTCGCCGCCGGCACGCGGAAGTCGTCGAAGCCGAGCTCGTACTCCTTCATGCCGCGGTAGCCGAGCACCTCGATCTCGCCGCCGGTCATCCCTTCGGCCGGGAACGGGTCGTCGTCCGTGCCGCGCGGCTTTTCCGCCAGCAGCATGCTCAGCCCCTTCCAATCCTTGGTGTTCGGATCGGTGCGGGCCATCAGCGTCATCAGGTCGGTGCGGGCGGCGTGGGTGATCCAGGTCTTGTTCCCTGTCACCTTGTAGTCGTCGCCGTCGCGAACGGCGCGGGTCTTCAGCGAGCCGAGGTCCGAGCCGGTGTTGGGCTCGGTGAACACCGCGGTCGGCAGGATCTCGCCGCTCGCGAGCTTCGGCAGGAAGTGCTCCTTCTGGTCGTCGGTGCCGCCGAGGCGGATCAGCTCCGCCGCGATCTCGGAGCGGGTGCCGAGCGAGCCGACCCCGATGTAGCCGCGCGACAGTTCCTCGGTGACGATGCACATGGACATCTTGTCCATGCCCAGCCCGCCGTACTCCTCGGGGATGGTCAGGCCGAAGACGCCGAGCTCGGCCATCTCCTCGATGATCTCCATCGGGATGAGCTCGTCGCGCTCGTGCCAGCCATGGGCGTAGGGAACGACCTTCTCCTCGCAGAAGCGGTGGAACTGGTCGCGGATCATCTCCTGGGTCTCGTCCAGGCCGAGCTTGCCGTAGTTGCCGTCGGCGATCAGCTCGGCGATGCGCAGGCGCACCGCGTCGCCTCCGCCGCTGCGGATCAGGGCCGCGACGGACGGGACGTAGAAGGCGTGAATTGCATCGTCGGAGACGCCGAGGTCGCGGGGCCTCACCACCTCGACCTGGGACATCGGAATGCCGCCGACGATCTGGGAGAGGTATTCGCCGTAGGCGCACTGCAGCATGAGGGTTTCGAGTTCGCTGAGTTCGCCGGCCTCTTCGAGGCGCTCGGCCCAGACCAGCATCTGCTGCAGGCCGCTGACGTAGGTGGCGAGCCAGGCATAGCCGTGCGCCGCGAACTGGTGGCGGTCGAGCAGAGCGCCGTCCATCCGGCCGCCGTGGATGACCATGGTGGAGACGCCGCGCCGGGCTTCGACCAGCAGATGCTGCGCGGCATTGTAGGCATCGAGGCATTTGGCGGTCAGGTCCGGCAGAACCAAACCTTCGCGTTCGCTGACGGCGACGTCCATGGCGCTTCCCCTTCTCCCAGCCACCGCCGGCGCCTGCCGCCCCGGCAGCTCACAAACGAGTTGCAGCGTCGGCCTCTCCGGCCGCGGATTTAACTCAAGTTAAACCGCGAACCGGAGAGTACAAGCAGCCGTGCCGTGACTACTCCATCAGGCGACGAACGAGGTCGGTCATCGACAGGACGCCGACGGGCTTGCCGTTCTCGGTGACGACGAGGCGGTGGATCCGCCGCTTCATCATGTCGGTGACGGCGCCCGAAAGCTGGGCATCGACCTCAACCGTCGCGCAACCCTGGGTCATCACCTCGCCGACCGACAGCTCCCGCGCATCCTCGACGGTGCGGCCCTGACGGGCGAGCACGATATCGGTCTGCGACAGAACGCCCACGGCCTTCTCGCCCTCGATCACGACCAGGGCGTGGATGTCGTTGTCGATCATCGTCTTCGCAGCCTTGCCGAGGGAGTCATTGCGGCTGCAGGAGATGATGCCGGGGTGCATCCGGTCGCGCACCTTGGCACCGTCGTCGACGATCTGGATCTCCTCCACCTCACCGTCCACGTCCGGCAGCGGCGCCGAAAGCGGATAGGGATGCGGGGTGTCGTGGGTATCGCCCTTGGGCAGCTTCGCCTTCGGAATGCCGCTGGGCGCCGAGGCGGTCTTGCCGAGGCCGAAGTCCGGCGCCCCGATCAGAACCGACATGTTGCCGTGCGGATGCTTGTTGTCGTGCATGAGCTGGTGCGACAGCGGCAGGTCGTCGTAGGTGAACGCCCGGGACATGCAGGGGTTGAGCAGGCCGTTCAGCGCCAGCTCGTTCATCGCGTAAGCTTGGTCGTCGTTGGCAAAGTGGGAGCCCTGCACCCGCTTCTGCCGCATCCACAGGTAGCGCAGGTCGACGGTGGCGTTGTAGCCGGTGGTGCCGGCGCAGATCACCACCATGCCGCCGGTGTCGCAGACGAACATGGAGGTGGGGATGGTCGACTCGCCGGGATGCTCGAAGATCACCTTCGGCGAGCGCTTCTCGCCCAAAGCTTCCCAGATGGCGGCGCCGAAGGAGCGCACGCCCTTGAGCCAGTTGTTGTAGCCGACCGTGTCCTTCCAGTGCGGCAGCATGCCCCAGTGGTCGAACTTGCGACGGTCGATGCAGCCCTTGGCGCCAAGGTTCATGCAGTAGTCGATCTTGTCCTCGCCGGCGACGATCGCGACCGGGATCGCGCCAGCGGCACGAACGATCTGGATCGCCATGGAGCCCAGCCCGCCGGCGCCGCCCCAGATCAGGACCGGGTCGTTCGGCTTCATCGCGTGCTCGGGCCAGCCGTGCAGCATGCGGTAGGCGGTGGCGCCGACCAGCACGTAGGCCGCGGCCTCTTCCCAATTCATGTGCTTGGGCTTCGGCATGCACTGGTGCGCCTGCACCTTTGTGAACTGGGCGAAGCTGCCGTAGTTGGTCTCATATCCCCAGATGCGGAAGCTGGCCGCGTACATCGGATCGTTGCCGGCCGTGACCCACGGATCGTCGCGGTTCCACATGCCGCAATGGACGACGACCTCGTCGCCGACCTTGTGGGTGGTGACGTCCTTGCCGACCTTGTAGACGATGCCGGAGGCGTCGCTGCCGCCGATGTGGAAGTCTTCCGGCTCACCCGCCTTGTTGCGGGCCTTGATGACGTTGACTGGAATGCCGAGGCCGGCCCAGACGTTGTTGTAGTTGATGCCGGCAGCCATCACGTAGACCAGGACCTCGTCGTCCTTGATGTCGGGGACGGCAACGACTTCCTTTTGGAAGGCCTGCATGGGCTGGCCGAACCGCTCCCCGCGGATCAGCCATGCGTGCATCTTTGGCGGCACCTCGCCAAGCGGCGGTTGCTCGCCAATTTCGTAAACTTCTTTAGCCATGCTTCTCCCTCCGCAAGCGTTGTACGGTCCCGGTTCTTGCCAGCGCCCTCACGGCGACGTCCGGTTCGCTTTGATCATCTTTTGTTCGAGTTTCAGCGATTGAACGGCGGCCGCGGGTCCTCAACGTAATCTAGAGCCGAACGTCGGTTTTAGACCGTCGCGCCTTTCGTCGCAACGCACAATTTGCTAGTGTCGAGACTGGGCGGACGGCGGGACACAACCGTTTCGCGCGAGTTCGTTGCATTCGCTGTAGCCTCGGGACAGGCGCCGGGAGGGGATAAATGAGCGAGCAGTTAGCAGGTGCAAAAACGGCGGCGGTTAAGAAGGAAGCGCCGTGGCTCATCCGGACATACTCCGGATACGGCTCGGCCAAAGAGTCGAACGCGCTCTACCGCAAGAACCTGGCGCGGGGCCAGACTGGGCTCTCCATCGCCTTCGACCTGCCGACGCAGACCGGATACGACTCCGACCACGTTCTGGCTCGCGGCGAGGTGGGCAAGGTCGGCGTCCCCGTCTGCCATCTCGGCGACATGATGACGCTGCTCGACGGCATCCCGCTCGACCGGATGAACACGTCGATGACCATCAACGCGCCGGCCGCCTGGCTCCTCTCCCTCTATATCGCCGCCGCCGAGCGCCAGGGTGTGGACCGCGGCAAGCTGTCCGGCACCACCCAGAACGACATCATCAAGGAATACCTTTCCCGCGGCACCTACGTCTTCCCGCCGGCGCCGTCGATGCGGCTCACCTCGGACGTGATCGCCTTCACTTACAAAGAGGTTCCCAAGTGGAACCCGATCAACGTCTGCTCCTACCACCTGCAGGAGGCCGGTGCGACGCCGGAGCAGGAGCTGGCCTTCGCGCTCGTCAACGCGCTCGCGGTCCTCGACGTGGTCAAGGCCTCCGGCCAGGTGCCGGAGCCCGACTTCCCCAAGGTCGTCGGCCGCATCAGCTTCTTCGTCAACGCCGGCATCCGCTTCATCACCGAGCTGTGCAAGATGCGGGCGTTCACCGAGTTGTGGGACGAGCTCACCGCCGAGCGCTACGGCATCGCCGACGAGAAGTACCGGCGCTTCCGCTACGGCGTTCAGGTCAACTCCCTGGGCCTCACCGAGCAGCAACCGGAAAACAACGTCTACCGCATCCTGCTGGAGATGCTGGCGGTGGTTCTGTCCAAGGACGCCCGCGCCCGGGCCGTCCAGCTTCCGGCGTGGAACGAGGCCCTCGGCCTGCCGCGGCCGTGGGATCAGCAGTGGTCCCTCAGGCTGCAGCAGATCGTCGCCTTCGAGACTGACCTCCTCGAATACGACGACATCTTCAACGGCTCGCGGGCCATCGCCGAGAAGGTCGAGCAGCTCAAGTTCCAGGCTCGCGAGGAGCTCGCGCGCATCGAGGCCATGGGCGGCGCCGTTCCGGCGGTCGAGTCCAGCTACATGAAACGCCGGCTGGTGGAGTCCAACGCCACCCGGCTCGCCGCGATCGAGGCCGGCGAGC
Source organism: Rhodospirillales bacterium (assembly GCA_034382075.1). Taxonomy (GTDB): domain Bacteria; phylum Pseudomonadota; class Alphaproteobacteria; order Rhodospirillales; family Defluviicoccaceae; genus JAEULH01. The sequence goes on along the minus strand of JAXMOZ010000083.1, from coordinate 1,869 downwards.
AGATCGTCGTCGGCGTCAACAAGTTCGTCGAGGCCGAAGCTTCGCCGCTCGCGACCGGCGAGGGCAGCATCATGACGGTCGATCCGCGCGGCGAGGCGATGCAGATCGAAGGCCTCAACCAGTGGCGGGCGAGCCGCGACGAGGCCAAGGCCCAGGCGGCGCTGGCGGACGTGGTCGCCGCGGCAAAGGACGGCCGCAACATCATGGAGCCGTCCATCGCCGCCGCCCACGCCGGGGTGACCACCGGCGAGTGGTCCGGTGCGCTGCGCGAGATCTTCGGCGAATACCGGGCGCCGACCGGCGTCGGCCAGGCGGTCGTCCACTCCGACATCAGCGGCCTGAAGGCGGTGCGCTCCAGGGTGCAGATGCTGACCGACACGCTGGGGCGGCGGATCAAGATCCTGGTCGGCAAGCCCGGCCTCGACGGCCACTCCAACGGCGCCGAGCAGATCGCGTTGCGCGCCCGCGACGCCGGGATGGAAGTCGTCTACGAGGGCATCCGGCTGACACCCGACCAGATCGTCTCGGCGGCGCTGGACGAAGGCGTCCATGTGGTCGGCCTGTCGATCCTGTCCGGCTCGCACGTGCCGCTGGTCACCGAGGTGATGCGGCAGATGCGCGAGGCCGAGCTCTACGACGTGCCGGTGGTCGTCGGCGGCATCATCCCGCCGGAAGACGCCGAGACGCTGAAGGCGGTCGGGGTCACCCGGGTGTATACGCCGAAGGACTTCGACATCACCCAGATCATCGGCGACATCGTCGACATCGTCGAGGCCTCGACCAAGCAGGCGGCGTAAAGACGTTTGGGATCAGGTGGATACACCTGACCCTACAACACCGTCATCGCTGCCTTCGGAGCGGCGCGGCCATCCAGTTGAAACAGCACTGGATTGCCGCGTCGGCTTCGCCTCATCGCAGTGTTCTGGTTCAAGGCGACGACAAGCTGCTCCAGAGCTGATTGTCATCAGGACGACCCGCTAGAAACAAAACGTCGTCATCGCGAGCCGCGAAGCGGCGTGGCGATCCAGTAGAAGGTTCACTGGATTGCTTCGTCGGCTTCGCCTCCTCGCAATGACAATGTTCTTGTTCTGTTTGAAGGCGACGACAAGCTGCACTGAGTTGCCGCGTCGGCTTCGCCTCATCGCAATGTTCTGGTTCAAGGCGACGACAAGCTGCTCGAGAGCTGATTGTCATCAGGACGACCCGCCAGAAACAAAACGTCGTCATCGCGAGCCGCGCAGCGGCGTGGCGATCCAGTAGAAGGTTCACTGGATTGCTTCGTCGGCTGCCGCCTCCTCGCAATGACAATGTTCTTGTTCTGTTTGAAGGCGACGACAAGCTGCACTGAGTTGCCGCGTCGGCTTCGCCTCATCGCAATGTTCTGGTTCAAGGCGACGACAAGCTGCTCGAGAGCTGATTGTCATCAGGACGACCCGCCAGAAACAAAACGTCGTCATCGCGAGCCGCGCAGCGGCGTGGCGATCCAGTGCAAGGTTCACTGGATTGCTTCGTCGGCTGCCGCCTCCTCGCAACGACCATTTCCTTGCTTCAACTTCACCACAAGCTGCTCCAGCCACCAGAGCAGAGTTCCGGCCGCGTGCTCAGCCGGGGCGCGGCGCGGAGATAGCAGCGGGGCCGGATCATCCGGCCCCGCCTTCGTTATCGCCTACTTCACCACCGTGAACTCGATCCGCCGGTTCTGCTCGCGGCCCTCGGCGGTGTCGTTGCTGGCGAGGGGCCTAGTCCCGCCATAGCCCTTGGCGATCAGCGTCGCCGCATTGCCGCCGAAGCCGACCAGTTCGTCGCGAACGGCGTCGGCCCGGGCCTGCGACAGCGCCAGGTTGGCCTCGGCATTGCCGGTGCTGTCGG
>JAXMOZ010000082.1:0-14112 GCA_034382075.1 Rhodospirillales bacterium | reverse complement strand
CGCAACCGCCGCCTCGCCAAGGACTTCGAGGCTACCATCGACTCCGCCGTCACCTTCCTCTACGCCGCCTCCGTCATGCTCCTCACCCGACGGCTGGGCATACAATGAGTTTCGAGTCGGACTCTCAGCGGCCTCGCCAGGCGATGAGCCGCCTCGCCGCCTCGGCCATGTGGTCGTTGCTGCCGGCATAGGAGAAGCGGACGAAGCGGTGGCCCTGGCGTGGATCGAAATCCACCCCTGGGGTGATCGCGACGCCGGTGTCGTGCAGGATCTCGCGGCAGAGCGCGGTGCTGTCGTTGCTCATCTCGCTCACGTCGGCGTAGAGATAGAATGCGCCTTCGGCCTCGGCGAGGCGACCGAAGCCCGCCTGCGGCAACAGCTCCACCAGCAGCGCCCGGTTCTCGCCGTAGCGGGCGACGTGGCCGTCCAGCTCGCTCCCGCAGGCCAAGGCTTGGACGGCCGCGAGTTGCGACAGGGTCGGTGGCGAGATGAACAGGTTCTGCGCCAGGCACTCCACCGGGCGCAGCAGCTGGTCGGGCAGCACCATCCAGCCGAGCCTCCAGCCGGTCATCGCGTAGTACTTGGAGAAGCTGTTGACGACGATGACGGCGTCGTCGCGCTCGAGCGCGGTGGTCGCCGGCGGGCCGTAGGTGATGCCGTGGTAGATCTCGTCCGAGACCAGACGAACGCCGCGCTCGGCGCAGGCCTCGATCAGGGCGAAGAGCTCCCCCCGGTGCAGCATGGTCCCGGTCGGGTTGGCTGGGCTCGCAACGATCAGGCCGTGGAGCGGCGGCGCGATGGCGTCGAGATGCTTCGGCGTCGGCTGGAAGTTGCTGCCGGCGTCGACCTGGATCTCGATCACCTCTACGCCCAGAGCCCGGAGGATGTTGCGGTAAGCCGGGTAGCCCGGGCTCGCCAGCGCCACCCGGTCGCCGGCATCGAAGGCCGCGAGAAACGCCAGGACGAAGGCGCCCGACGAGCCGGTGGTGACGACGACCCGACGCCAGTCGATCTCGACCCCCTGCCGGGTGCGATAGTCGCGGGCAATGGCCTGGCGCAGCGGCGGGTAGCCGAGCGCGTCGGTGTAGCCCAGCCGGTCGCGGCGCAGCGCCCGGGCTGCGGCGAGGCGCACCCGCAGGGGCGCCGCGGCCGAAGGCTGACCGACCTCGAGGTGGAGAACGTCGTGGCCGGCGGCGGCGCGTTCGTTGGCCGCGCGCAGCACGTCCATGACGATGAAGGGCGCGATCGCCCCGCGCGCGGCGATCTTCGGCCGGACACTCACGGCTCGGCGCCGGCCCCCTCCGCCCGGGCGGCGAGCCCGTACCCGCGGGGATCGGCGGCGTAGACGCAGGTGGCCGGATCGTCCGGATTGCCGTCGGGGCAGTACGCGGCAACCACGCGGCCAATGGTCGGGGTGTAGCCGAGTTCGTATCCCAGCAGCGAGAGGTCGCGGACGGTCCCGGGGTCGCTGCCCTGCTCGGCGAAGACGAAGTCGGGCGCGGTGCTTCGGTGCATGCGCTTGGCCGCCACCGCGCTCGCCAGGCCGCTGTCGCCCAGCAGAGTCCGCGCGGCGACGCCCACGGTCGTGGTCGGCGCCGACTGGCCGCCGGAGGCGGCGGCGGCAAAGACGAACTGCGCGCCGTCGCTCACCAGCATCGGCCCCAGCGCTGTCGCCCCGCGCCCGCCCGGACCCGGGGTCGAGGCAAGGACGATGCCGGTGCCGGCGGCGACCCGGCCGGTACCGAACAGGTTGTTGGCGGTCACCTGACAGGCCACGGCGAGGCCGGTGACGTCGGCGGCGATGAACGAGGCCGCGGCCGGGTTCTCCGGCGCCGGCTGCGCCGACAGTCCAAGATCCGCCGCAGGCGTCCGCCGATCCGGATCGTACCCCTCCATCAGCTCCGCCGTCGCGGCACGGCCGACCAGCGCCTGGGCGCCCGGATCGCCCGCGGCCAGGCGGGGCTCCCACCGCTGCCGGTCGGCCAGCGCCCGAGCCGTCACATCGGCGAGAAGATGCGCGCGCTCGACCCTGTTCGCGTCCTCGTAACGGTCCCGGGCGGTGAGCATCGCCCACATCGAGGCCGCGACCATGCCGGCCGGCGGCGGCGGTGGCGGGAAGTGCGCGGTCACCCCGGCCCCCTCCACCTCGATCGCCGGCCGCCAGACCGGCTCGTAGGCCTGAAGATCGCGAAGATCGAGCGGGCCTCCGGCGGCCGCCGCTCCCTCTGCAAGCCTGCGCGCGGTGACGCCGCCGTAGAAGTCGCCGGGCCCCTCGATGCGGATCCGCGCCAGCACGCTGGCGAGGTCGTTCTGAACCAGCCGATCGCCCTCACCGACGAGCCCGCCGCCTCGGGCGGCAAAGACCTTGCCCGCCGCCGGCTGCGCCAGCAGCGCCGCCGAAACCTGCTTCAGATCCTCGGCGAAGGCCCGCGACACCGGCGCGCCGAAGCGCGCCAGGTTCTCCGCCCCGACCAGGACCTGGGACCAGCGCAGCCGGCCGTAGCGCGCCTGCAGCGAGGAGAAGCCGCGGACGTTGCCCGGCACCGCCGCCGGCCGATCGCCGCCGCCTGCCGCATAGGCCGGAGCCCGCGCCAGGAACTCGATGGCTTTCGCGCTTTGCTGCTTGGGGTCGAAGACCAGGCAGACGCCGCCGCCGCCCAGGGTGGCCCGCGAGGGCAGCGTCACCGCCATGGCGAAATACATCGCCGTCGCCGCGTCGGCAGCCGAGCCGCCGGCGGCGAGCACGTCGCGGCCGGCCTCGGCGGCGCGAGGCTCGTCGGCGACGACGCCGCCGTAGACGGGCCCCGGCGGCGCGATCCCCTCCTCGTCGCCCTTGGAGACGCAGGCGGTGATGGCGAGGACGGCACAGCATGCCAAAAATTGACGCAAGCCTGGGCGACCCTTACCTTGATCGAACAAAAGTGGATCAAGACCGCCGTCGGGATTCATGCTGCGAATATGCGCCTCGCTCATTCTGGTGTTGGTGGTGCTGCTCAGGCCGACCCCGGTCTTCGCGGAAAAGATCAGCTTCATCCGCGACACCGAGATCGAGAATACCATTCGCGCCTACGCCACGCCGCTGTTCGAGGCCGCCGGCCTGGATCCGACGGCCGTGCGGATTTACGTCGTCGCCGACAAACAAATCAATGCCTTCGTCGCCGGCGGGCAGAACCTGTTCATTAACACGGGGCTGATCACCCGCAGCGCCGGCGCCGAGCAGATCATCGGCGTCATCGCCCACGAGGTCGGCCACATCGAGGGCGGGCACCTGTCGCGGGTCAACGACGCGCTGAAGCGGAGCACGGCGGAGAGCATCCTCGCCTTCGTCCTCGGCGCTGCGGCGGCCGCGGCCGGGCGGCCGGACGTGGGCGGCGCGGTGATCGCCGGCGGCCAGGGCATGGCCATGCGCACCTTCTTCCAGTACAGCCGGACCCAGGAAGGCGCGGCCGACGCCGCAGCGATGCGCTATCTCGACGCCACCGGCCAGTCGGCGCGGGGCCTGCTCGAATTCTTCAACATCCTTGGCGGCGAGGAGTTGCTGGCGCCGGAACGCCAGGACCCCTACCTCCGCACCCACCCCCTGACCCGGGACCGGATCGACGCCTTGGCCGACTTCGTCGCCAAGTCGCCGCACTCGGATGCGCCGGTCGGCCCCGCCTTCCAGGACATGCACGCGCGGATGGTGGCGAAGCTGCACGGCTTCCTCGATCCGCCGGCGGCCACCGACCGCCGCTACCCGCCCCAGGACACCAGCGTGCCCGCGCGTTACGCCCGGGCGATCGCCAGCTATCGCTCCGGCAACACCCAAGCCGCCGTCAACGAGATCGACGCCTTGATCGCCGAGGAGCCCAACAACCCGTATTTCCGCGAGCTCAAGGGGCAGATCCTGTTCGAGGCCGGCAGGGCCGGCGACGCCCTTGCGCCGTACGAGAAGGCAGTGCAGTTGCGCTCGGACGCGCCGCTGATGCGCGTCGACCTCGCTCGGGTTCAGCTTGCCATGGCCGATCCGGCGCTGCTCGATCCCGCCGTCAGGAACCTGCGCACGGCGCTCGCCGACGAGCCGCGCACGCCGTTCGTCTGGCACCAACTCGCCATCGCGCTGGGGCGGCGCGGCGACATCGCCGACAGCTCGCTGGCGCTGGCCGAGGAAGCGATGTTGCTGAACAAGCGCCCCGAGGCCAAGTACCACGCCGAGAAGGCCTCGCGCCTGCTGGCGCAGGGCTCGCCCGGCTGGCTGAAGGCGCAGGACATCCTCCAGACCATCGAGCAGTCGAAGAACCGCGGCTGACCCGTCCTCGCGCCCCGCCTGCCAAATCGCCTGCCAACTCCGGCTTGCTTTTGCCGGCAAAGGCGGGCATACGAGAAGCATGTTTTGCATTTGTTCCTATCAGCGGAAGGTATTCCCGATGAAGCATCCCCTGGCTTTGGCCGCCGCCGTAGGCCTCGTGGCCGCTCCCCTGCTGTTCGCGGCGCCGGCCTTCGCGGCGGACCCCGCCAAGACGCCCGCCGATGCCGCCTCGGCGCTGAGCGAGGGCCAGTCGCGCGCGGTCGAGGCGCTGGTCAAGCAGTACATTCTCGATCACCCCGAGGTGATCATCGAGTCGATGCAGAACTACCAGATCCGCCAGCAGATCGCGGAGCAGGAGGCGGCGACGGCGGCGCTCGCGGCCAGCCGCGACGAGATCAAGAATGACGCGTCGGCGCCGGTGGCCGGCAATCCCAAGGGCGACGTCACCGTCGTCGAGTTTTTCGACTATCGCTGCGCCTACTGCAAACGCGTGCTGCCGAGCGTCCGCGAGCTGCTCGAGAGCGACAAGAACGTCCGCTACGTGTTCAAGGAGCTGCCGATCCTCGGCCCCGACTCGGTGACCGCATCGCGGGCGGCACTGGCGGCCTGGAAGATCGCGCCGGAGAAGTACTTCGCCTTCCACACCGCGTTGATGGAGGCGCGCGGCGAGTTGGGCGAGGAGCAGGTGCTGCAGATCGCCGAGAAGGTCGGCCTCGACCGGAAGAAGGTGAAGGACGGGATGGCGGCGCCCGAGGTCGAAAAGACGATCCAGCGCAACCTCGAGCTGGCGCAGAAGCTGCGGATCCAGGGGACCCCGGCCTTCATCGTCGGCGACGCACTGGTGCCCGGCGCCATCGACATCGAGCAGCTGAAGGACATGGTCGCCACCGCGCGCAAGGGCTAGCGCCGTCGGTAGAGGCGGATCGAGCGAAGCCTGACCCGCCGGGTCCTCAGATGAGCCCCGCGGTCACCACGTCCAGCACCATCATCAGCGCAAAACCGGCGACCAGGCCGAAGGTCGCCGGGCTCTGGTGGCCGTTGCCATGGGTCTCGGGGATGATCTCGTGGCTGATCACGAACAGCATCGCCCCGGCCGCGCCTGCGAGGCCCAGCGGCAACAGCGCCACGGAGAGCGAGACGAAGCCGGCGCCGATGAAGCCGCCGACGGTTTCGACCGCCCCGGTCGCAAGCGCCACGCCGATGGCGGTGAGCCTGGCGTAGTTCAGCCCCAGCAGCGCCAGCGCGACCACGAACCCCTCCGGCAGGTTCTGCAGGAAGATGCCGACGGTCAACGCCAGGCCGTTGGCGACGTTGCCGCCGCCGAAGCCGACGCCGACGGCCAGCCCCTCGGGGATGTTGTGCAGGGTGATGGCGAAGATGAACAGCCAGATCCGGCGGACCTGGCGGCCCTGCACCCCCTCCTGGCCCTGGAAGAAGTGCTCGTGGGGCAGGTTCTTGTGCGCAAACCAGATGCCGCTCGCCCCCAGCAGCAGCCCCAAGGCGGCGACGGCGCCGCCTGCCATGAGCCCGCCGAACTGCTCGGCGCCGGCGTCCAGCGCGGGGAGCAGCAGCGAGAACGACGCCGCCGCCAGCATGATCCCGGCGGCGGTGCCCAACAGCACGTCCTGAAGCCGCTGCGACGCCTGCGAGATCAGCAGCACCGGCAGCGCGCCCACGCCGGCGGCAAGCCCCGCCAGCAGGCTCGCGACCATCCCGGCGTAGACCAGCGGCAGCGAGGCGAAGAATTCAGCGGCCGCGCTCACGCGCTACTCCGGCCGACTGCCGAGGCGCGCCGCTCCGTCAGCCCAAAGTTCAAATGCGTATCGCCGAGGGTAAAGACGACGTGGATTGCCGCAACAAGTGCGGCAATGACGGCGTCGTCACCGGAGCCACGCCGACTCCCCCTTGTTCGTCACCCGCGGACTTGTTCCGCGGGTCCACGCGCATCCCGAGAGAAGACGCCAGGGCGACTGCTGGGGCATCGCGCCTCGCCACGCGCCGCAGGCGGTGCTCACGACGCAAGTTGCGCCGCCCGCTGAGCGATGACCTCGTCGGCGGTCCGGCCGGTCAGTTCCTGCAGGTGGGCGAAGCTCCACTCGAAGGTGCCGACGCCCAGCGTCGCCGAGCGCAGCTCGATGATCAGGTCGTACATCTCCGCCTGCGGCAGCAGCACCTGAACCTCGTCCCAGCCCTGCCAGTCGGTCCGCGGCTGGAAGCCGAGGATCTGCCCGCGCCGCCCGCTCACCAGCCGCTGGATCCGCGAGGTGAACTCGGAGGGCACCGAGATCTTGAAGTTGAAGATCGGCTCCAGGATCACCGGGTTGCACTTGGGCATCCCCTCGCGCATCGCCTGCTGCGCCGCCTTGCGGAAGGCCATGTCGGAGCTGTCGACGGTGTGGAACTGGCCGTCGGTGAGCGTCACCGAGATGTCGACCACCGAGAAGCCGAGCGGCCCACGGTTCATGTACTCGCGCACGCCGGCCTCCACCGCCGGGATGTATTGCTTCGGCACCGCCCCGCCGGTGATCTTGTCGGAGAAGACGAAGCCGCTCCCGCGCGGCAGCGGCTGGATGTCGACGTGGACGTCGCCGAACTCGCCGTGGCCGCCGGACTGCTTCTTGTGCCGGGCGTGCTGGCTGGCGGCGGCGCGGATGGTCTCCTTGTAGGGGATCTGCGGCCGATGCGAGACCATCTGCACGTTGTAGCGGTTGCGCAGCCGGTCGAGGGCGACGCCGAGATGCATCTCCCCCAGCCCCCACAGCAGCATCTCGCCGGTCTCGGGATCGTGGCCGAAGGAGAGCGAGCCGTCCTCCTCGACCAGGCGGGCGAGCGCGCTCGTCAGCTTCACCTCGTCGGCGCGCTGCTCGGCGTGGACCGCCAGCGCGAACAGCGGCTTCAGCGGCGCCGGCCAGGCCGGCCCGGCGAGCTTGCCGCTGGCGGACAGCAGCGTCCCGGTGGTGGCGTTGTCGAGGCGGCCCAGCGCCGCCACCTCGCCCAGCCCGGCCTTCGGCCGCTTGTCCAGCTTGGCGCCGAGCACGCGGTTGACGCCGCTCACCCGCTCGCCGTTGAGCGTCATCCCGTCGGTGATCTCGCCGCGCCAGACCCGGACATAGGACAGCTTGCCGGTATGCGCGGCGTGCACGGTCTTGAAGATCCGGGCGCAGGGCTCGTCCGCCTCGGGGACGTCGAGCCTCGCCGCGGTCGCATCGGGCTCCGGCGCCTCGTGGCGCAGCGCCTTCATCAGCCGGGTGATCCCGTGCATGGCCTCGGCGCAGCCGAAGAACACCGGCACGATCAGGTCCTGGGCGAGGTCGCGGCTCAAGCCGGCGTAGATCTCGTCGGCCGGCGGGACCACGTCCTCCAGCAGCTTCTCCAACAGGGTGTCGTCGAAGTCGGCGATCGCCTCCAGCATCTCCCGGCGGGCTTCCTGCTCGCGCTCGACCACCTGCTCGGGCAACGAGATCAGCTCCGAGCGCTGGCCGGGGGTCCAGCGGAAGGCGCGCTCGCTGACCAGGTCGACGAAGCCGGTGATCTGCTGGCCGTCGCGGATCGGGATCTCGCGCAACACCAAGGGTCGCGGCGACAGCGCCTGCAACGCCTCCAGGGTCGCCCGCACGCTGGTTTCGGCCAGGTCCATCTTGTTGATGAAGAGGATGTGGGGGACGCCGTTGTCGTCGAGGAAGCGGAGCAGGGGCGCCACCGTCAGCACCTTCTGCGGCTCCGGCTCGCAGACGACGACGGCGATGTCGGCCGCGAGCAGCGCGTTGTAGGACTCCTGGATCAGCTCGATGTTGCCCGGGCAATCGAGGATGGTCCAGGTCTCGTCCAGGTACTCGGCGGTGGCGACGTTGAGCTCGGTGCTCATCTGCCGGGCCCGCGCCTCCGGCGTGGCGTCGCCCACCGTGTTGCCGTCGCGGACGCTGCCCTTGCGGGTGGTCGCCCCGGCGAGCGAAAGGATGCTTTCCAGCAGCGACGTCTTGCCGCTCAGGTACGGGCCGACGAGCGCCACGCAACGCGGCGGCGATGGCGGTTTCCTACTCACGAGCACTCTCCCGGGACTGTTTTCTTGGCATGCGCGAGAGCCGCGCAGTCTTGAGTTTATCCCGTCAGCGTACCGCCCGCGGTCGGTTTATCAAGCGCAATCCAAGCTCGCGGCGGGCGTTCAGGCAAGCGCCGCGCAGGCCCGCTGGATGCGGGTGCAGGCCTCCTTGAGGAGCTCGGTGGAGGTGGCGTAGGAGACTCGGAAATAGGGCGAGAGGCCGAAGGCCGAGCCCTGGACCGCGGCGACGCCTTCCGCCTCCAGCAGGTAGGTGATCAGGTCGTCGTCGCTTTCGATCCTTTGGCCGCTGGGCGCGGTCTTGCCGATGACGCCGGCGCAGGACGGATAGACGTAGAAGGCGCCCTCCGGGGTCGGGCAGGACAGCCCCGGCGCCTCGTTGAGCATGGCCACGACCAGGTCGCGGCGCTCCCGGAACATGCGGTTGTTGCCGGCGATGAAGTCCTGCGGCCCGGTCAAGGCCGCCAGCCCGGCGGCCTGGGAGATCGAACTCGTGTGCGTCGTGCTCTGCGACTGCACCATGTTGATCGCCTTGATCAGCGGCAGCGGCCCGGCGCCGTAGCCCACCCGCCAGCCGGTCATGGCGTAGGCCTTGGAGCAGCCGTTCATGGTCAGGGTCCGCTCGTAGAGCTTCGGCTCGATCTGGGCGGGGGTGACGAAGGTGAAGTCGTCGTAGATGACGTGCTCGTAGATGTCGTCGCTCATCACCCAGACGTGCGGGTGGCGCACCAGCACGTCGGTGATCGCCTGCATCTCGGCCTGCGTGTAGGCGGCGCCGGTGGGATTGGACGGCGAGTTCAGGATCAGCCACTTGGTCTTCGCCGTGATCGCCCGGTCGAGGTCGCCGGGATCCAGCTTGAAGCCGCGCTCCGCCGGGCAGGGGATGATCACCGGGGTGCCCTCGCAGAGCAGGACGATGTCCGGGTAGGACACCCAGTATGGGGCGGGGATGATCACCTCGTCGCCGGGGTCGATGGTGGCGAGGATGGCGTTGAAGATCGTCTGCTTGCCGCCGCAGTTCACCGTGATCTGCTCGGGCGTGTAGTCGAGGCCGTTGTCGCGCCTGAACTTCTCCGAGATCGCCTGGCGCAGCGCCGGGGTGCCGGCGACCGCCGTGTACTTGGTTTCGCCCCGGTCGATGGCCGCCTTCGCCGCCGCCTTGATGTGGTCGGGGGTGTCGAAGTCGGGCTCGCCGGCGCCAAGGCCGATGACGTCGCGGCCCTGCGCCTTCAGCTCCGCCGCCTTCTGGGTGGCGGCGATGGTGGGCGAGGGTTGGATGCGGCTCAGGCGCTGGGCGAGGAAGGCCATTGCAGGGTCTCCGGGCTTTCGGTGAATGAGGCGGCGGCACACTAAGGCCGGTGCCTCCGGCCGGCAACCCGCAAGCGGCGGGGCTGGACCAGGACGCGCCCGTCTGCGCGCCTGCGCACACTTCGCCGTCCGCATGCGCACTGAGAACGGGCATACTTCCTTCAGCAAGGAGGACGCTCGTGCACAAGCGGATCAACATTACCCTCCCTGAAGACACCATCCGCCTGCTTGACCGGGTCTCGGCAAAGCGCGAGCGCAGCGCCCTGATCGACCGGGCGATCAGGCGATACGTTGAGGAGGTCGGCAAGGCCCGCCTTCATCGGCGGCTGAGGGAAGGCTATGAGCGCTGGGCGGTCCGCGACCTGGAAACCGCGGAAGCATGGTTTCCTCTTGATGAGGAAGCCTCGGGCGAGGGAAGCCCCTAACGATCCAGAAGCGCAGAGAGGTGTTCCCGCAACCTAGGCGCTCGTCACTCCGCCAGAGGGTGGCCTCCGCGAGCCGTCGATGACTGCGCTCAACCAGATCCGCTCGATCGACAAGCACCGGCTCGCGCGCTCATGGTTCAAGTAGTCCGGCAAACAGTGTCAGCGTTGAAGGGAAACTTCTTATTCACAAACTCGATTATCAAAGAACCGACGTCCCCGCCATCCGGCGTCCTCATTACGCGAACCAACTCCTGACAAGCGAAGTCGATTGCGCGCCAGTTGTCCTTCCATTCATCAGGCAACGTACTGCCGCGCGGCTGTATCGCTGGTAGAATACGATGCGCCATCCAGGACACCTCGCAATGCCTGGTCATGAACATTGCGAATCCTACCGGGTCGAATTCCGGGACTACCGGCAGCCCACCGCCACTTTGCCATGCTGTTATGCGCTGCGCAAAGGAGAGCAGCGCGGGATGTGTCTCTTCGTCATATCTGCGGTCTACTTTCTGCATATAAGATCGGCATTCTTTCGAGAGGCCACTCTCGCGCCCTGTCATCCGCGCCGCCGTTGTTTGCTCGTAACTCTTGCGCATCTGCTTAGCCCGGTCTGGGCAGCGATTCCCGTGGGCGATTCCCACCGCTATGGGAAAATTCTCCGGCTCTTGTAGACAGGATGATAGAATAACAACTCTGTCGTGCGAGTTCCGCAACATAGGGACAGCTAGCCACGGGTATCCGTCCCTCGCTACCTTCTCGGCTGCCCTTAAAGACAAAAATTCTGACGAGATTTTCGCTACGACGACGTGGTGCCACTGCTGCGATGTTTTTGTGATAACATCCGAGTATAAGCTCATGGTCTCAAGATAAAAGCATATCATTGAGCTCGTCAGCAGGTTAAAATCAGTAAGCGACGGATGGTCAAGTGTTGAGGCATGGCTATCACCTTCTGCATGGTTGAATATGGTTTGAGCGCGCAAGCATCGACCGCTATATAAGAACTTGTCGGCGAGCTCGTTGATTCTCTTATTGTGCATGTTAAACCTTAATCCGGTGGCGATAGCTAGTTTGCGAGTTCAGACCAATGGATCATTGATTCAGCCGAATAGCCCGCAGCTCGGTAGGACGGGAGGACCACCGCAAAGGATATCGTAGCCCGCGACATGCAGCTACATCATCCAAGCGCGGTGCGCTGCCTAGCGTTTCGCTTGAACCATAATGCGCAAGACGCTTGAGCGGCACCCCACCAGCTTCGAACGCGACCAGACGCTCGTCACGTGTCGACACTAGCGCGGCGAGACGCCTATATCACCGCCATGGTTGCCTTCGCGAACCCGATGATCTTCATGCCGGCGAAGCGGCCGCCGCTGCCGGCCGAGCGGCGGCTGACGCTGGTGTCGTCCTACGAACCCGCCGGCGACCAGCCGCAGGCGATCGCCGAGCTCACCGCCGGGCTTCAGGCCGGCGAGCGCGACCAGGTGCTCCTCGGCGTCACCGGCTCGGGCAAGACCTTCACCGTGGCCAAGGCCATCGAGGCGGTGCAGCGGCCGGCGCTGGTGCTGGCGCCGAACAAGACCCTGGCGGCGCAGCTCTACGCCGAGATGAAGGGGTTCTTCCCGGAGAACGCTGTCGAGTACTTCGTTTCCTACTACGACTACTACCAGCCGGAGGCGTACGTCCCGCGGACCGACACCTATATCGAGAAGGACTCGTCGATCAACGAGCAGATCGACCGGATGCGCCATGCCGCGACGAGGGCGCTGCTGGAGCGCAACGACGTGATCCTGGTCGCGTCGGTCTCCTGCATCTACGGCATCGGCGCGGTGGAGAGCTACTCGCAGATGATCCTGACGCTCGGCGCCGGCCAGCGGGTGGAGCGGCGCGAGATCATCCGCCACCTGGTCGAGCTGCAATACAAGCGCAGCGACGTGAACTTCGTCCGCGGCTCGTTTCGCGCCCGCGGCGACGTGCTGGAGATCTTCCCCTCGCACCTGGAGGACCGGGCTTGGCGGCTGTCGCTGTTCGGCGACGAGATCGAGGCGGTCTGGGAGGTCGATCCCCTGACCGGGGAGAAGGCCGGCGAGCTCGCCTCGATCACCGTGTTCCCCAGCAGCCACTACGTCACCCCGCGGCCGACGCTGCAGCAGGCGATGCCGAAGATCAAGGCGGAGCTGAAGCAGCGGGTGGACCAGCTGGTCGCCGACGGCAAGCTGATCGAGGCGCAGCGGCTGCAGGAGCGCACCACCTTCGACCTGGAGATGCTGGAGACCACCGGCGTCTGCTCCGGCATCGAGAACTACTCGCGCTACCTCACCGGCCGCAATCCCGGCGAGCCGCCGCCGACCCTGTTCGAGTACCTGCCCGAGAACGCGGTGCTGATCGTCGACGAAAGCCACGTCACCGTGCCGCAGATCGGCGGCATGTTCCGCGGCGACTTCAATCGCAAGTCGACGCTGGCCGATTTCGGCTTCCGCCTGCCGTCGTGCATCGACAACCGGCCGCTCAAGTTCGAGGAGTGGGAGGCGATGCGGCCGCAGACGATCTTCGTCTCGGCGACGCCGGGGCCTTGGGAGCTGGAGCGGACCGGCGGGGTCATCGTCGAGCAGGTGGTTCGCCCGACCGGGCTGATCGACCCGCCCTGCATCGTCCGGCCGGTGGAGCATCAGGTGGACGACCTCTTGGCCGAGGCCAAGGCGGTGGCCGCGCGCGGCCAGCGGGCGCTGGTGACGACGCTGACCAAGCGGATGGCCGAGGACCTCACCGAGTACCTGCACGAGCAGGGCCTGCGGGTCCGCTACATGCACTCGGACATCGACACCCTGGAGCGGATCGAGATCATCCGCGACCTGCGCCTCGGCGCCTTCGACGTGCTGGTCGGCATCAACCTGCTGCGCGAGGGCCTCGACATCCCGGAGTGCGCCCTGGTCGCCATCCTCGACGCCGACAAGGAGGGCTTCCTCCGCTCCAAGACCAGCCTGATCCAGACCATCGGCCGGGCGGCGCGCAACATCGACGGCCGGGTGGTGCTCTACGCCGACGGCATGACCGACTCGCTCGAGTACGCGCTGGACGAGACCAACCGCCGGCGTGAACGGCAGATGGCCTACAACACCGAGCACGGCATCACCCCGGAGAGCGTGCGCAAGGGCATCGCCGACGTGCTGCAGAGCGTCTACGAGAAGGACTACGTCACCGTCGACACGGGCGCGTCCGGGGACGTGCACCTGGTCGGCAAGAACCTGAAGAGCCACATCGCCGATCTGGAGAAGCGGATGCGCGCCGCCGCCGCCGAGCTGGAGTTCGAGGAGGCGGCGAGGCTCCGCGACGAGGTCCGCAGGCTGGAGGCCTCCGAGCTCGGCCTGGAG
Organism: Rhodospirillales bacterium; assembly: GCA_034382075.1. Lineage (GTDB taxonomy): Bacteria > Pseudomonadota > Alphaproteobacteria > Rhodospirillales > Defluviicoccaceae > JAEULH01. The sequence goes on along the minus strand of JAXMOZ010000082.1, from coordinate 672 downwards.
AAGCCTGGGGTGGCGCTGCAGGCCGCCAGCCGCGGCGGCTGGGGCGCCAAGGACAAGGCGAAGATCAAGAAGGCCGCCTCTGCCCGCCGCCGCGTCCGGTAAAGACCCGCGGGCGAGGTGCAGGTGGTGGCGAGACACGAAAGCATGGCTGGGGCCCGAGACGGGCCGGGCGGGTCGACCAGCAGCCGCGGCCGTTTGGGACGCTCCCTTCGTTAACTTCCAGGACAGATGCCCTCACCCAACCCTCTCCCGCGCGCTGCAGGCGCAAGCGGGAGAGGGTGTCGCGCTTGTGCTCACGCTTCACGGCTCGGCCGCGGACGTGGTCCCCGGATCGATGAAGGCGTGGATCGCCGCAACGAGTGCGGCGATGACGGGGGTGGGGAGCTGGCTCGCGTCCCCCTCCCTTCCCGTCATCCTCGCGCTTGCAGCAGGGATCCACGCGGGCAGCTGGGGACCAGCTCCGCAAGCCGTCGGTCGCCGCAACGAGCGCGGCGATGGCGGTAAGGGGTGGCGCGCGTTCCTCTCTTCCCGTCATCCTCGCGCTTGTCGCACGACTGTCCGGTTGGTTTTCATGACAACTTGAGAGCCAGTTGGTTTGGGTTGGGGGTTGGCGGTGGTTCGGGCTGCAGCAGGCGGTCGATCCGGCGGCGCTGCATCAGGTTGGCGCGGATC
>JAXMOZ010000081.1:0-14279 GCA_034382075.1 Rhodospirillales bacterium | reverse complement strand
GCGGCGGCCACGCCGACCTGCTCACCGTCGAGCGCGGCTTCGACGACCGGCGCGAGCGGCTGCGCAAGGAGATCGTCGTCGACGACGTCCGCGCCGTCGGCGCCTTCCTGGCGCAGACCCCGGCGGAAGGCGGCTGGCGGATCGTCATCGTCGACAAGGCCGACGCGCTCAACCGCAACTCAGCCAACGCGCTGTTGAAGGTGCTGGAGGAGCCTCCGGAAAAGGCGCTGCTGCTGCTGGTCAGCGACGCGCCCGGGCGGCTGCTGCCGACCATCCGCTCGCGGTGTCGCCGCCTGGCCTTGCAGCCGCTCCCAGAAGCGGTCGTGGCGGACCTCCTCGGGCGCCATCGCCCCGATCTCGGCGACGGCACGCGCGACGGGCTGGCGGCGCTGGCGGAGGGCAGCATCGGCACCGCCTTGGCCATGGCCGAGGCGGGCGCGGCGCAGGTCCAGGGCGAGCTGCGGCGTCTGTTCCTGTCATTGCCGGCGTTGGACCCGGTGGCGCTGCACCGGCTGTTCGACGGGGCGCTGAAGCAGGGCGACGACGGTTTCGCCGTGCTCGGCGAGCTCATCCGCTGGTGGCTGGGGAGGCTCATCCGCACGGCGGCGGAGGCCGGCGATGGGCCAAACGCAGGCAGTAGTGCGGCGGACGCGGCGGCGGTGGCCAAGGTGGCGGCGGCGGCGCCGCTTGATCGCTGGCTTGAGGTATGGGACAAAACCACACGCCTGCTCGCGGTCGTCGACAGCGCCAACCTCGACCGCAAGCAGGTGCTGCTCAGCATCTTTCTCGACATCGAGGCGACGGTGCGCCGCTGAGCCAGTGCGGCCGGCGGCAAACGCCTTGCCCGCCGCGCCGACGCGATTTGAGGATGACCGGGAATGGCCGCGCGCGCCGCGTTCTACGTCACGACGCCGATCTACTACGTCAACGACGTCCCGCACATCGGCCACATGTACACCACGCTCGCCTGCGACGTGCTCGCGAGGTTCAAGCGCCTGGACGGCCACACCGTCAAGTTTCTCACCGGCACCGACGAGCACGGGCAGAAGGTGGAGAAGGCCGCCGCCGCCGCCGGCCTCGAGCCGCGGGCCTTCACCGACCGGGTTTCCGGCAACTTCCGCGAGCTCGCGGCGCGGATGGACTTTTCCAACGACGACTTCATCCGAACCACCGAACCCAGGCACATCGAAGCCTGCCAGGCGCTGTGGCGCCGGCTGCTGGAGCGCGGCGAGATCTACCTCGGCAGCTACGCCGGCTGGTACGCGGTGCGCGACGAAGCGTTCTACGGCGAAGGCGAGCTCTCGACCGGGCCGGACGGCGGCCGCATCGCCCCATCCGGCGCGCCGGTGGAATGGGTGGAGGAGCCCAGCTACTTCTTCCGCCTGTCCGCCTGGCAGGAGCGCCTCCTCGACTTCTACGAGAGCCACCCGGACTTCATCCTGCCGGAGACGCGCCGCAACGAGGTCCTCAGCTTCGTCAAGGGCGGGTTGCAGGACCTGTCGATCTCGCGCACGACCTTCCGCTGGGGTGTTCCCGTCCCGGACGACGACGCCCACATCATGTACGTCTGGCTGGACGCGCTCACGAATTACATTACCGCAGTCGGCTTTCCGGACACGGGCACAGAGGCTTACCGGACGTTCTGGCCGGCCGACGTGCACATGGTCGGCAAGGACATCCTCCGCTTCCACGCCGTCTACTGGCCGGCGTTTCTAATGGCGGCGGGGCTCGAGCCGCCGCGCCGGGTTTTCGCCCACGGCTGGTGGACCAACGAGGGACAGAAGATCTCGAAGTCGCTGGGCAACGTCATCGAGCCGCTGCAATTGGTCGAGACGTATGGCCTGGACGAGGTGCGCTACTTCATGCTCCGCGAGGTCCCCTTCGGAGCCGACGGCGACTTTTCCAGGCGCGCCATCGTCGGCCGGATCAACGGCGATTTGGCCAACGATTTCGGCAACTTGTGCCAGCGGGTTCTGTCTATGGTGCAGAAGAACTGCAAAGGCCTGGTGCCGCAGCCGGGCCCGCATGCGCCCGAGGACGAGGCGTTGCTCGCCGCTGCGCGCGGCTTGGTCGCCGAGGTCAGGGCCAGCATCGACGTCCAGGCCCTGCACCTGGCGCTGACGCAGATCTGGAGCGTCGTCGCCGCCGCCAACGGCTACGTCGACCGGCAGGCGCCCTGGACGCTGCGCAAGACCGACCCGGCGCGGATGGGCACGGTGCTTTACGTGCTCGCCGAGGTGATCCGCCATCTCGGCATCGTGATGCAGCCGTTTACGCCGGGAGCGGCGGCGAAGCTGCTCGACCAACTCTGCGTGGCTCCCGACCGGCGCAGCTTTGTGCACCTCGACGAGAGCCTGGTTCCGGGCACGGCGCTGCCGCGGCCGGAAGGGATCTTCCCGCGCTTCGTCGAGGCCGAAGCCGAGGTGACCGGGGCAACGGGAACGGGCGCGGCGGGGGCGGGGGCGGGGGCGTGCTAGGGATGCTGGTCGACAGCCACTGCCATCTCGACTTTCCCGAGTTCGAAGCCGAGCTCGACGCCGTCGTCGCCCGCGCGCAGGCCGCCGGCGTCGGCACGATGCTGACCATCTCCACTCACCTCAGCCGCTTCGAGCGGGTTCTGGCGATCGCCGAGCGGTTCGACAGCGTCCACTGCACCGTCGGTGTGCATCCCCATGAGGCGGCCAGCGAGGGGACCATGACGGTAGAGGCGCTGACGCGCCTTGCCGAGCATCCGAAGGTGGTGGGCTTCGGCGAGACCGGCCTCGACTACTACTACGAGAACAGCCCACGGGCGGCGCAGAAACGGAGCTTCCGGGTGCACCTGGCCGCGGCGCGGGCGACCGGGCTGCCGGTGATCGTGCACACCCGCGACGCCGACGACGACACCGCCCGGATGCTCGCCGCGGAGTACGCCGTCGGCCCGTTCAAGGGCGTCATCCACTGCTTCAGCTCGACGCTCGCCCTGGCGCGCCAAGCGGTCGGCCTCGGCCTCTACATCTCCTTTTCCGGGATCGTCACCTTCAAGAAGGCGGATGCGCTGCGCGAAGTGGCGGCAGCGGTGCCGCTGGAGCGGCTGCTGGTGGAAACCGACGCGCCGTTCCTGGCGCCGGGGCCGAAGCGCGGCAAGCGCAACGAGCCGGCGTTTGTCGTCCACACCGCCGCCGAGGTCGCCCGGGTGCGCGGGATCGGCGAAGAGGCGCTGGCCGAAGCCACCACCGAGAACTTCTTCCGCCTGTTCGCCAAGGCCGGCGCCGTGACCGGGGCCGTGACGGGACCGGGGGCCGAGGCTTGGGCGCGGACGTGAGGCCGGCCGCTTGAGGGTCGTCATCCTCGGTTCCGGGGGATCCACCGGCACGCCGGCGCTGGACGTGGGCTGGGGCCGCTGCGATCCGGAGAACCCGCGCAACCGGCGAACCCGGCCGTCCATCCTGGTGGAGGAGGGCGGGACCCGGATCCTGGTGGACACCGCGCCAGACCTCCGCGAGCAGTTGCTGGCGGCCGGCGTCCGCCGGCTTTCCGCGGTCCTCTACACCCACTCCCACGCCGATCATCTGCACGGCATCGACGACCTGCGCTCGATCAACCGCAACATCGGTGCGCCGCTTCCGGTTTACGCCGATCCGGTGACGCTCACGGTGCTGCGCGAGCGCTTCGCTTACGCGGTGGAGCCGCTGCCGGCGCGGGCCCGGAGCTTCTACAAGCCGACGCTCGACCTGCACGACCTCGGCGACGGAGAAAGCTTCGTCATCGGGACGATCGCGGTCACCGCCTTCGCCCAGAGCCACGGCTTCAGCACCACCGTCGGCTATCGCTTCGGCGACGTCGCCTACACCACCGACGTGGTCGAGCTGTCCGAGGCCGCCTTCGCCATCCTGGCCGGAATCCACACCTGGATCATCGGCACCCCGGTAGCCAAGCCGCACCCCACACATTGCCACGTGGGCAGGGCGCTCGAATGGATCGAGCGGGTGCGTCCGCACAGGGCCGTCCTCAGCCACCTCGGCAACGACCTCGACTATGCCGCTCTTGCGGCAGAACTTCCATACGGCGTCGAGCCGGCATACGACGGTTTGTCCCTCGACCTCGGAAACGAACAAAAGGCGATCAACGAAAGCTTAACACCGGCATGGGGAGGCGCGGACTAACGTCCATCGCGATCAGATGAACAGCGACTGGGGGATGCATGTCCGATGCCTACGACAGGAAGAGTCTCGACCACCAGGTGTGTTGCGGCTGCGGCGCCGGGTTGTCGCGCTACGCGGTTCGGGTGCTGCACGCCGATACCGGGGTGTTGCTGACCCGGCTGTGTCAGCGCTGTGCGGCCGACCTGATGGCGCCGGCGATCCCGCGGGCGGTGGCGCCGGCCGGCGAGGTCGCGGGATGAGCAAGGCTGCGGGATGAGGCGAAGCGGAAGCGGAAGCGGAAGCGGAAGCGGAAGCGGAAGCGCCAGGGCGCGCCGGCTGCCGGCTGGAGCCGCCAGCGCTTCCGGCGGCCTCGAGCAGACCCGGCGCGCCGGGTCCACCGCGGGTGCGCCTTCGGCTCCGTCCCCGGCTCCGCCTCAGTCATCGTTATTTTCCATAATATCGCTTATGCGGCAAACATGACCAGGCGCGACGTTTCGCCCGGCGCTTCCCCGGCGCCGCCATGAGCCCGCCCCTCGACCGGCTGCTCGCGATCATGGCGCGGCTCCGCGACCCCGCGGGCGGCTGCCCCTGGGACGTCGAGCAGACCTTCGCCACCATCGCCCCGCACACCATCGAGGAAGCCTACGAGGTCGCCGACGCCATCGCCCGCGGCGACCTCCCCGGGCTCAAGGACGAACTCGGCGACCTGCTGCTGCAGGTGGTCTTCCACGCGCGGATGGCCGAGGAGCAAGGCGCCTTCGCCTTTGCCGACGTCGCCGAGGCCATCTGCGACAAGCTTATCCGCCGCCACCCGCACGTTTTCGCCGACGCCAGCATCGACAGCGCCGAGGCGCAGACCCGGGCCTGGGAGAGCCACAAGGCCGAGGAGCGCGCGGCCAAGGCCGCGGGCAGCGATGCCAGCGAGGCCGTGGGAGGAACGCTCGCCGGTGTGACGCTCGGCCTGCCGGCGCTGCTCAGGGCGGCCAAGCTCCAGTCGCGCGCCGCCCGGGTGGGCTTCGACTGGCCCGATGTCCTCTCGGCGCTGCCCAAGATCGACGAGGAACTGGCCGAGCTCAGGGGGGAAATCGAGGGCGCAGTCCCGTCCGGTCCGGCGGACGAGGCCCGGCGCCGCGACCGGCTGGAGGACGAACTCGGCGACCTCCTGTTTGCCGTCGTCAACGTCGCCCGCAAGCTGACGATCGACCCGGAGGCGGCGCTGCGCCGGGCCAACGGCAAGTTCGAGCGCCGCTTTGCCGGCATCGAGGCCCGGCTGCGCCAGGACGGCCGAGCGCTGGAGGGCACGCCCCTCGCCGAGCTCGACCGCCTGTGGGACGAGGTCAAGGCCAATGAATAGATACAGTCACGGGAGAGTCAGCACGGCCCCTGCGCACACCCTGACGCGCCGTGCCAGACTGTCTCGCGACGTGCCGGCGCGTGCGCGCAAGGCGTTGGCCAAAACGAAGTCGGCCGCCATCGCCGCCCGATCTTCCACCGGGAACCCGCCCGGGAGCTGCCCGTCCCTCACCGCCCTCGCCAGCCGCTGCACGACCGCCGCCTCAAGGCCGGCAACCGACCTGCCCAGCCTCGCCTCCAGGGCCGGGTCGGACCCGGCCAGCGACGGCAGCGCGCAGGCGATCAGGCATCCGGTTGGCGTGGCCGCGCTGGCGGCGACACCGGCTGCTCCTTCCAGGAACCGCCTCATCGCGACGTGCACGTCGTCTTCGGCAAGCGCCAGCAGCATTGGCGCCCTTATGGTTTCCTCGTAGCGGTCCAGGCAGCGGCTGAACAGCGCCGCCTTGTCGCCGAACGCGGCGTAGAGACTCGGGCGATTGATCGCCATCGCCGCGGTCAGGTCGTCGAGCGAGGACGCCTCGTACCCCTTTTGCCAAAACACCTTTACCGCGCGATCGAGGACATCCTCGATCACGAACTCCCGGGGACGTCCGCGGCACCGCCCCGTGCGATTGTGTACCATACGATAAAAAACCTTGAGTCCTGCGCGGCCGAATATATATCCGCCATGGTACAAAATACAACAAGGGGACAGAGCTGATGCAGCGCTTGCAGGACAAGGCCGCCATCATCACCGGCGGCACCACTGGGCTTGGCTTCGAGACGGCCCGCCGGTTCGTGGCCGAGGGCGCCCGGGTGATCATCACCGGGACCAGCGAGGAGAGGCTGAAGGCCGCGGCAGCAGACCTCGGAAGCGACGTTCACTGGCTGGTCGCCGATGTCCGCCGATCCGGCGACCTCGATCGGCTTGCCGCTTTCGCCGGCGAGACGTTCGGATCCGTCGACGTCGTCTTCGCCAATGCCGGCGTCGGCAAGTTCGCCCCACTCGAGGCCGTAGACGAAGCCTTCTTCGACGAGCAGTTCGACACCAACGTGAAGGGCTTGTTCTTCACCGTGCAGAAGCTGCTGCCGCTCATCGCGAACGGATCGAGCATCATCCTGAATGCATCGGCGGTGAATGCCAAAGGGGTGGCCACCGGCAGCGTCTATTTCGCGACGAAAGCGGCGGTACGTTCTCTGGCCCGCACCCTGGCAGCGGAGTTGGGACCGCGCAGCATCCGCGTCAACGCGCTGAGCCCAGGCTACGTACCGACCAAGTTCTTCGCCCGCACTGGCCTGCCGGACGAGGTTCGCCAGGGCTTTGAGACGATGATCGAGACGGGAACGCCCCTGGGCCGGGTCGGGCGCCCCGACGAGATCGCCAGCGCGGCGGTCTTCCTCGCCAGCGATGAGTCCTCCTACGTCAATGCCGTCGATCTGGTCGTGGACGGTGGCTGGATGAACATCTGACCGGGATCCACCGGCCCTGCCTAAGGGGCCGGCGCCTGCGTGCACGAGCGGGCAGCCCGCCGCAGAGCGGCGGCTGCTTACTCCACCGTCCTTCCTCAACCGTCATCGCCGCACTCGTTGCGGCGGCGATCCACGTGGACCCGCGGAACAAGTCCGCGGGTGACGGAACAGGATGACGCTGTGGCACACCCGTGCAGCTCCTGAACGGCGCTCAGGTGATGACCGTGGGTTCCTTGCGGCCGGTGCGGCTTTCGATCTCGGCCATGCCGTTGGCGATGGCGATCAGGTCGGCCAGCGCTTCCTGGGTGTCGAGGTCGTGGCGCGCCGGGTCCTTTTCGTAGCGCTCGATGTAGACCCGAAGCGTCGCGCCCTCGGTGCCCGTGCCGGACAGCCGGAAGACGATCCGCGACCCGTCGGCGAAACCGATGCGGATCCCCTGCTTGCTGGAGACGCTGCCGTCGACCGGATCGGTGTAGGCGAAGTCGTCGGCGAAGGCGACCTCGAAGCCGCCGAGGCTCTTTCCCGCAAGCGTCGCCGTCTGCGCCCGGAGGTGCTCCATCAGCCCCTCGGCGCCGGCGCTGTCGATGCCCTCGTAGTCGTGGCGGGAGTAATAGTTCCGCCCGTAGGTGCGCCAGTGGTCGCGGACGATGGCGTCGACCGTCTCGCGCCTGGCAGCGAGAATGTTCAGCCACATCAGCACCGCCCACAGCCCGTCCTTTTCGCGGACATGGTTGGAGCCGGTGCCGAAGCTTTCCTCGCCGCAGACGGTGGCCATGCCGGCGTCGAGCAGGTTGCCGAAGAACTTCCAGCCGGTGGGCGTCTCGAAGCACGGGATGCCCAGAGCCTCCGCGACCCGGTCGGCGGCAAGGCTGGTCGGCATCGACCGGGCGACGCCGGCGAGGCCGTCGGCATAACCTGGGGCAAGGGTGGCGTTGGCGGCGATGATCGCCAGGCTGTCGCTGGGGGTGACGAACCGGCCGCGGCCCATGATCATGTTGCGGTCTCCGTCGCCATCGGACGCCGCGCCGAACAGCGGCCCGTCCGGCTTGCCGATCCGCTCGACCAGCTCATGGGCATGAACGAGGTTCGGATCGGGGTGGCCGCCGCCGAAATCCTCGAGCGGCTCGCCGTGGATCACCGAGCCCGGCGCGGCTCCCAGCATCCCCTCGAGGATGGTCCGGGCGTAGGGGCCGGTGACCGCGTGCATGGCGTCGAAGCACATGGCGAAGGAGCCCGAGGTCAGCAGCGAGCGGATGGCGTCGAAGTCGAAGAGCTGCTGCATCAGCTCGGCATAGTCGGCGATCGAGTCGATCACCTCCACGTGCATGCCTTCCAGCTCGGTCGCGTGCACCCGGTCGAGGTCGATGTCGGCGGCGTCGACAATCTTGTAGGCGCTGATCTTCTTGCTGTTTTCGAAGATCGCCTCGGTGACCTTCTCCGGCGCCGGGCCGCCGTTGGTGATGTTGTACTTGAGCCCGAAGTCCTCGTGCGGCCCGCCGGGGTTATGACTCGCGGAGAGAACGATGCCGCCGAAGGCCTTGTGCTTGCGGATGACGCAGGAGGCGGCCGGCGTCGACAGGATACCCCCCTGCCCGACCAACGCCCGGCCGAAGCCGTTGGCCGCGGCCATCTTCAGGATGATCTGGACGACCTCGCGGTTGAAGTAGCGGCCGTCGCCGCCGACGACCAGGGTTTGCCCGGCGTAGCCTTCGAGCGCGTCGAAAATAGACTGAATAAAATTCTCAACGTAATGCGGCTGCTTGAAAACGGTTACCTTCTTGCGGAGGCCGGATGTTCCGGGCTTTTGCCCTTCGAACGGGGTCGTCTCGACGCGGCGGCTGCTCATCTTGCTTTTCTCCTCCGATCCCGAAGCGATTGATGCGACTTTTGCGGCACGTTAACAGGTCGCGCCGGGGCGGCCAAGCTTGCGACCGGGCGGACGACCGGCGGACCTGCGGGAGCGCCGCCGGTAGCTGCGGCGTGAAAGTCGCAGCGAGCAGGCGAGAGGCTTGCGCAGCCCATGCGCGTAAAGAGCAATGCTGCGGAGATTAACGCTTTGTTATATGCTGCCCGCTAGAAAAGGAGCGGGAAAGAGGCGGGCTATGTACCCGCATCGCGGGAGGCACAGGGTTCGTTAGGCTGACACGTCGATCGTGCCACTGTCGATCATGAAGCCAGTGTCGATCATGACACTCTCGATCATGACACCGCGGCTTGGCACGAGCAGGGGGCGACACAGGGGAAACCCATGACGGATTGCGCTCGGCTTGCGGCGAGGCTGTTGGGGGTCGGTTTTTTCCTCGCCGCGATCTTGATTGCCGGAAGACCTCATGCCGCTGAGTACGCGGCGCTGGTCATGGATGCGGAAACCGGCCGCATCCTCAGCCAGCAGAGCGCGGACCAGCCGCGCTATCCCGCTTCGCTGACCAAGATGATGACGCTGTACCTGCTGTTCGAAGCGCTCGACGGCAAGGCGCTGCGGCTGAACACGCCGATGAAGGTCTCGGCGCTGGCGGCCTCCCGGCCGCCGTCGCGGCTCGGGCTGAAGCCGGGAGACACGCTCACCGTCCGCCAGGCGATCCTGGCGCTGATCACCAAGTCCGCCAACGACGCCGCCACGGTGGTTGCCGAGCGCCTCGGCGGCAACGAGGGCCGGTTCGCCGAGAAGATGACGGCGCGGGCGCGGGCGCTGGGGATGAAGCGCACCACCTTCCGCAACGCCTCCGGCCTCCCCGACCTCAACCAGGTGACGACGGCGCGCGACATGGCGATCCTCGCCCGCGCCCTGGTGCGCCGCTTTCCCCACTACTACGGCTACTTCGCCGAAGACGTGTTCGAGTTCCACGGCCTTCGCCACGTCAACCACAATCGCCTGCTCGGCGCCTACGACGGCGTCGACGGGATCAAGACCGGCTACATCCACGCTTCGGGCTTCAACCTCGTCGCCTCCGCCAAGCGCAATGGCCGCCGGCTGATCGGCGTCGTCTTCGGCGCCGACTCGCCGGCCGAGCGCAGCCATACCATGATCGGCCTGCTCGACGACGGCTTCCGCGCCCTGCCCTCGTCGTCGACCTTGATGGTGCAGCAGACGCCTGCCCGGCCCGCTCCCGCGGCCGCGGCGCCGTCAGCGGCGCTGGCAGCGGCGGAAGGCGCCGGCGCCATCGCGGCGGAGACCGGATCGGGCACCACGGTGCGCGGCGTCATGATCGCCAGCGGCGACGCCAACGCGGCGCTCAAGGTTGCCGCCGAGCGCGGCTGGGGCATCCAGGTCGGCGCCTTCAGCGCCGCCGAGACCGCCGCCAGGCGCGCCGAACAGGCCGCAGAGCTAGCCCCCCAGGAGGTTGCCGGCGGCAGCATCGACATCCTCAGCCAGGAAAGCCGCAGCGGCGTGACCCACTACCTGGCGCGCATCCACGGGCTCAGCCGCGCCGACGCGGCCGACGCCTGCGCCAGGCTCAAGGTCAACAAGATCGGCTGCTTCGTCGTCACCCTCGACGACGGCTCGATCGAAGACAGCGACACCTCCGCCGCTCGATCCGCCGACATCGGCGATGCCGTCGCCGGAGGCAACTGGGGCGTTCAGGTGGGCGTCTACCCCCGCCGCGCATCGGCGCTGGCTACCGCCAGGTCGGCGCTGGGCAAGGCCCCGGCTCTTGCCGATGGCACGATCGCGGTCGTCCCGCTGAAGGGGCGCAAGGGTCCGCTCTACCGGGCGCGGATCGTCGGACTGGAGAAGCGGCAGGCCGAGGCCGCCTGCCGGGCGCTGAAGGTCGGGAAGGGCCAGTGCATGGTCCTGCGGATGAGCGACGTCGATCGGGAGCATCAGGCGGCGTCGCTGTAGCCGCCGCCTCCCCGTCTCGCCGTCGGCGGCCTCAGCCGGGCCTGCCGCTCCGGGCCATCCGCTGCAGATACTGGCGCCGGTACCGCCGGCGCCAGTCGGCCGGGCTCCAGGGCGTCGCGCTCACCGGCAGCAGCGGCCTCGGCATGAACACCCAGGCCGCCGCAAGGCGGCCGCGGCCGAGGCGAACCGGCATCTCCCGCGAGACGTAGTCGCTGCCTTCGAACGCCTCCAGCCGGCGCCGGTCCCCCTGGCCCAGCCCGTCGACGACGATGCCGGCAACCACCTCTCCCGCCGCCGGCACCAGCACCGGGTAGCTCGCGCCGGCGCGGAAGACCCGGCGATAGCCGTCGAGGCTCGCTGGCCTGGAGGCGGCGGGCGGCGGGTTGTGGCCGAGGACCGCCGCCAGCACCGTGCGGTCCATCAGCGTCCCGTAGAAGAAGTAGCGCACCGCCCGGGGGCCGGACGCTCAAGGAAGCCGCAGCCCCGGCCACCGCGCCATCGGCTCGGTGGAGCGGACGACGTGCATCCCGGCTTCGGCAAAGCGAAGAAAGGCTTGGTCCGCGGCCTCGGAGTAGTCGACGAAGCCCGGCACCACGACCGGAGAGGAGCAATCCTCCAGCAGGTAGACCTTCTTCACCAGGCTCTCGTCGTGCGCCGAAAGCTCGGCCAGCAGATCGGCGATGGTCCAGGCGACGCAGTGGCTCTTGGCTTGGCCGGCGATGATCACCGCGTCGCTCTCTTGCGCAAGCTTCAGGAAGGCGCCGCTGCGCCCGGTGAGCCTGCGGCCATCGGGACCTTCGGAGACCTCGGGGCCGAGCACCGAGTAATGCTCGGTCAGGGGATGGCTGCCCTTGATCCGCACGTCCGGCTGGCTATAGCGGGCAATGGCGTGGAAGAAGATGGCGGCCTCCACCGCCGGCACCAGGGCGTGGCCGATCCCGCCCAGCATCGAGTGGTAGGGCCAAACCGTCAGCGCGTACTTGCCGCTTTCGGCCAGGCTCCGGGTGTAGTGCTCGAGATGGCGCTGCAGGTAGCCGGCGTCGACGCCCTCGCCCGCGCCCGGATCGTCGGCGGCGACGATCCTGGCCACCTCCTCCGCAACTTCCGGGTTGACGCGCCAGCGCCCGGAGGCGACGTCGTCTGCGGTCACCAGGGTGTAGGGCTGCGGATGGCGCCCCTCGGCGTCGATCAAAAAGACGCCGTGGAAGATCTGCATTGCCCGGTGGGTGTCCATGGTCGGGACGATCCGGGAGAGCCGGCCGAGGTTGCGATAGATGAAGGTGCAGAGCCTGCGGTTGTCGTCGACCGCGCCGGTTCCGGAGCGGCCGCCGACGTAGAGCTCGAAGCCGGGGATGCAGAACGTGTTCTGCACGTCGACCGCGATCAGCGCGATCCTGCGGTCGTCTTGGGCCGCCGGCCGGAGCCGATGGCGCGCCCGCCAGTCTTCGGCCGCCTCGGCCAGCTCCTGGTAGGGAACGCGCCACACGGAGCCCACGGCATCCAGGTCGACATGCGGCGGCAGCGGCAGCTCGTCCATGCTCGCCTCCTGCTCACGTTGGCGCCGGCTCCGCGGGGCGCGCGGCCATATTGCCGCTGGAAGACGGCCCCGCCCGAAGCCCGCTAGTGGCCGCCGCCGTAACTGGGCGGCTGGAGCCCGCAGGCCAGCAGTTCGCCGTCCAGCGCGTCCTGCAGCCGCTTCAGCCCGTCGCCGTCGGCGGCCTCGCAGCGGCCGACCAGCACCGGTTGGGTGTTCGACGCCCTGAGCAGCCACCAGCCGTCGGCGCTGGTGACCCTGACCCCGTCGACGTCGCTGACGCTGATCCCGGGGCGATCCTTGAGCCGGCCCCGCACCTCCTCGACGACCGCGAACTTCCGCTCCTCCGGGCAGTCGATCCGCAACTCCGGCGTGTTGACCTTCGCCGGCAGCGCGTCGCGCAGGCTGCCCAGGCTCGCCGACGACGCGCTCAACAGCGACAGCAAGCGGACGGCGGCGTAGAGCGCGTCGTCGTAGCCATAGTAGCGGTGGGCGAAGAAGACGTGGCCGCTCATCTCGCCCGCCAGCGGCGCGCCGGTTTCGGCCATCAGCTTCTTGATCGGCGAATGCCCGGTGCGGCTCATCAGCGGCTTGCCGCCAAGCCTCTCGATCTCGTCGAAGAACACCTGGCTCGACTTTACGTCGGCGATGATGGTGGCGCCCGGCAGCTCCGCCAGCACCGGTCCGGCGAGGAGGACGAGCAACTGGTCCCCCCAGAGGATCCGGCCGTGCTCGTCGATCACGCCGATCCGGTCGCCGTCGCCGTCGAAGGCGATGCCGAGGTCGCACCGGTGGCGGACCACCTCCTCGCGGAGCTGGATCAGGTTCTCCTCGACCGTGGGGTCGGGGTGATGGGCGGGAAAGGTGCCGTCGACCACGTCGTTGATCAGGACGTGCTCGCCGGGGAGCCTGGCGCAGAGGTCGCGGAGCACGGCCGCGGCGGCGCCGTTGCCCGGATCCCAGGCAACCCGCAGGGTCCGGCCGAAGACCAGGTCGGCAGCGAGCCTCTCGACATAGGCGCCGGCCACCGGCCGGTCCTCGATCCGGCCGTCGCCGCGGACGTAGTCCTGGTCGGCAATGGCGGTGCCCAGCGCGCGGATGTCGTCGCCGAAGAACGGCCGGCCGCGCCTGGACATCTTGATGCCGTTGTATTCCGGCGGGTTGTGCGAGCCGGTGATCATCATGCCGCCGTCGGCGCCGAGGTGATGGACGGCGAAATAGAGCATCGGCGACGGCCCCAGGCCGATGCGGTAAACGGTGATGCCGGTGGACGCCAGCCCTTCGACCAGGGCCACCTCCAGCTCCGGCGAGGTCAGCCGGCCGTCGTAGCCCACGGCGACCGAGGTCCCGCCCTCGCGGATGGCGCCGGTGCCGAACGCCCGGCCGATCTCGCGATAATGGTCGGCGGTCAGCGTATCGCCGATGATCCCGCGGATGTCGTACTCGCGCAGCGTCGACGCGTCGAGCTTCACCGTCGCCATGGCCCCTCTCCTGCTTCAGGCGCTCCGTCGCGCGGCGCTGGGCCGTCCGACCGAGACATAGTCGATGCCGTGGGCCGCCATCTCCGCCGGGCTGTAGATATTGCGCAGATCCACGATGAGCTTGCGCTTCATCGCCGCCTTCAGCCGGCCGATGTCCAGGCCGCGGAACTCGTTCCACTCGGTGAGAATGGTCACGGCGTCGGCGCCTTCGGTGGCCTCGTAGGGAGACGAGCACCAGGTGACCCCGGGAAGCAGCTTCTTCGCCTCGGCCATGCCTTCCGGATCGAAGGCGCGGATTGCCGCCCCCGCTTCCTGCAGCGCCGGCACGATCACCAGGCTGGGGGAGTCGCGCATGTCGTCGGTGTTGGGTTTGAAGGTCAGGCCGAGGACGGCGATGGTCTTGCCGCGGATGTCGCCGCCGCAGGCGGTGACGATCTTCTCGGCCATGCGCCGCTTGCGGTGCTCGTTGATGTCGATGACGGTTTCGACGATCCTGA
>JAXMOZ010000080.1:0-14782 GCA_034382075.1 Rhodospirillales bacterium | reverse complement strand
CCTTGGCAGCAATCGCCTTGTTGTCCAGTCCGTCGGCCGCCGCCAGCACGATCCGCGCCCGCGCAGCCAGCGCCTGCGGCGCGCCGTGCTTGCGCGTCAGTGCCGTCAACTCCCGCCTCTCCACATCATCGAGAACGATCTCGACAGCGCGACCCTTGCCCATTCCCGCCTCCATGTGAACCCAGCCAAGCGTAGAATGTAACTCATTTGTCGATCAGGACACGAGCTCATGTTCGCAAGGGCCAGCACAGCATGGTCGCCGCCGTCATCCGCACCGTCTTCGCCCATAAGGACCGTCGCGCCGCCGGCGAAAGCTGGCGTCACGTCGCCGACCAGCTGCGGCCGCGCTGGCCGAAGCTCGCTGCCCTGATGGACGATGCCGAAACCGGTGTCCTCGCTTTCATGGACTACCCGCCGGCGCACCGCGCCAAGCTCCACTCCGGCAATCCGCTGGAGCGCCTCAACAAGGAGGTCAAGCGGCGCGCCAACGTCGTCGGCATCTTCCCGAACGAGGCCAGCATCACCCGCCTCGTTGGTGCCATTCTCCTGGAACAGAACGACGAGTGGGCCCTGCATCACCGCTACATGACCCTCGAGACAATGACCGAACTTGCCGGCGAGCCGGCCACACCAGATCTCCCGCAACTCGCCCAGCAAGCCGCCTAGCCCGGGCAGCGATGATCACCCCGACCATCTACACCACCTTGACGGACGTGATCGAGGATGAGCCCGAACGCAGCGGCGTTGATGTGGATGATGTATTCCAACCAGATGACGGATGACGTTGTTAGGGCAAGGCAGGCTCCCCCCGCGCCGCGCTACTGCTACTCCAGCGGAGGGACGGCGTGGTGTCAGTAAGCAACAACGAGCCCGCCGTTTTTGCGGTGATCGAGCGGGCCGCGAACGCTGCGCTTGTGTGGCGCCGCGCGCCCCCTGCCCGTGCTGCCCCCGTGCTACCCGTTCGCTTCTGTTCTCCGCGCCGTTGCCCGTAAGTCTGCGTCGTGCGATACGCCGGGGTAGGAGCCCCGCCCCGAGCGACAGGGTGATGGGCGCCGAGGTCGGGCTCAGCCCAGACCAAGGTCGAGTTGGACGATCCTCAGGCTGATATATTAGGTCGCGAAGCTGCGGACCAGGCTGCCCACCACCAGCGACCAGCCGTCGACCAGAACGAAGAAGATGATCTTGAACGGCAGGGCGATGATCACCGGCGGCAGCATCATCATGCCCATGGCCATCAGGATCGAGGCGACCACCATGTCGATGATCAGGAAGGGGACGAAGACCAGAAAGCCGATCTCGAAGGCGCGGCGCAACTCGCTGATCATGAACGCCGGGATGAGCACCCGCAGCGGAACGCCGGCGATCGGGTCTTCGCCCTCGGCCACGGGCTTCGGCTCCACCTCGGCGAGGTCGTGCAGGAGGGCCAGGTCCTCGCCGCGGACATGGCGGGCCATGAACGCGTGCACCGGCCGGACCGTGCGGGCGAAGGCTTCCTGCTCCTCGATCTCCCCCGCGATCAGCGGGCAGATGCCGTCGTCATAGGCCTGCTGCAGCGTCGGCGTCATCACGAACAGGGTGAGGAACAGGGCGAGGCTGATCAGCACCTGGTTCGGCGGCGTCTGCTGGGTGCCGAGCGCCATGCGCACGAACGACAGGACGACGACGATGCGGGTGAACGAGGTGACCATCACCAACAGCGACGGCGCCAGGCTGAGGACGCTGAGCAGCGCGATGAGCTGGACCAGCCGCCCGGTGGCGCTGCCGCCACCCTCGCCGAGGTCGAGGGAGAGGGACTGTGCCGCCGCCGGGCTTGCTAATGACAAGGTGGCCAGCGCCAAGGTGGCCAGCGCCAAGGTGGCCAGGGCAAGCTGAAGGGCGAGGGCGCGCGGGCGCGTCATCGGCCGGCCTCCGCCAGCGCCGCGCTGAACGGGGAAGGCGCCGGCTTGGCGGTTTCGAGCAGGGCCGGGGCGCCCGGGCCGAGAACGATCAGGTGCTCGACGTCGTCGCGGCGAACCAGCACCAGCTTGTGCTTGGCGTCCAGCGCCATGACTTCGGCGACGGCGAGGCGGCGGTGCGTACCGCGGCGCGGGGCGTGGCCAAGGCCGAAGCGCTGGGCGAGGAGGGCGAGAACGCCGATCAGCGCCAGCACGAAGCCGAGCGCCAGGGCGAACTGCAGGTATTGGGTCCAGTCCATGTCAGTCCGTCCTGCCGCCGTCGCAGGCGTTGAGCGCGGCGCGCCGCGTCTCGGGGCTGTCCGCCGGCTTCACCGCTTCCAGCTCACGGGCAAGCGCGTGGAGCTCCGCCTGCAGGGCGACCACGCCTGGGGCAAGACCCGCCGTCGCCGCCGCAGCGGCGGCGTGGACGGTGTCGCGGAGATCGGCAATGGCGAAGGCAAGGGCGCTCAGGTCGAGCGGCCGGCCCTCGCCGATGAGCCTGCGGGCGCCGGCGATCAGCGCGCCGATGCGCTCGATCCGCGCCTCGATCCGCCTGCGATCCCTGGAATTGGCCATCTGCTGGTCCGGGTGAGTTGAGCGCAAATTGCGCGCGACTTGCAGGCAAGTTTCGGCTCCGCCGGTTAACAAGCCGTTAGCGGCCAGGTTCGCCTTCGTCCGGGCGAAAGCCGGTGGCGACGACGTAGACCTCGGCGGACTCGGCCCGCGAGGCCGGCGGCTTGGCGTGGCGGACAGTGGCGAACCGCCGCTTGAGCAGGGCGAGCAACTCCCGCGTCGTGCCCCCCTGCCAGACCTTGCAGACGAAGCTGCCACCCGGCGCAAGCACGGCCATGGCCACCTCGGCCGCGGCTTCGGCGAGGCCCACGATGCGCAGGTGATCGGCGCCGGGGTGGCCGCTGGCCGAAGGCGCCATGTCGCTGAGCACGACGTCGGCCGGGCCGCGAAGATGCTGGCGGACCAGCTCCGGCAGATCGGGCGCGAAGACATCGGCGCCCAGGGTCTCGGCGCCGGCGATGGGCTCGAGCCCGGCGATGTCGACCGCCACCACGGCGCCGCGCGACGTCTCCGGGCGGACCCGCGCCACCGCCACCTGGCTCCAGCCGCCCGGCGCGGCGCCCAGGTCCACGACCTTGGCGCCGGGCTTGAGCAGGCGGAAGCGGTCGTCGAGCTCGATCAGTTTGAAGGCGGCGCGCGAGCGGTAGCCCAGCCGCTTCGCCTCTGTCACATACGGATCGGAGAGCTGGCGGCGCAGCCAACGTGCGGAGGAGGCCGAGTGCTTCTTCTTCAGCTTCGGCGAGCGTGGCGGTGCAGGAGGGGGCATGGCCGCACTGTGCTGAGCGCGTCTCCCGGGCGCAAGCGGGAAGCCGCTACAAAACCGCCGCGGGCTATGTTAGAAGCCCTTCGTCGACCGCGCCGCCCGCGCCGGTGGGGGATAGTTTAGCGGTAGAACTCTCGGCTCTGGACCGAGCAGCCCTGGTTCGAATCCAGGTCCCCCAGCCAAGCCCCGCGTCCCTTACCAGGATCACCTTCGTCGCGCCCCCGGGAACGGGGCATTGCACGGCGGGCTGAGCCGCCCAGCTTCTTGTTCATGAGGGACCTTGATCGGACGGCGGTTCCCCTCCCGAACGACGCGTTCGCGGGGGGCGAATATGGACGCCGGTACCAGCCCGCAGACGAAGAGTTGGCTCTGGCACGTCGCATCATGAAGGAACGGCGCGCGGCCCTGGCGGCTCTGGCGGGCGACGGGATAGCCGAGAGCGGGCCAGCCCCGCAGGGATGCGATTCCCGTTAACCTTTGCCCCAGACGGGTCTATAACAGCGGCATGAGCACCATGGGGGGTGCCGGCGGAGGGGTCGCCGCCGGTTTGCGACCGTCACTGCGTCGTTCGGCTTGCGTCCTTTCGCTCGCCGCCGGCGTTTGGCTCACCTTGATCACCGCCACCGCAACGGCCGACGTCAGCGGCCGCGCCGTGGTCGTCGATGGCGACACCATCGAGGTCGCCGGCGAGCGCGTCCGCCTCCACGGCATCGACGCGCCGGAAAGCCGTCAGCTCTGCAGCGTCGGCGGCAGCGACTGGCGCTGCGGCGAAAGCGCGGCGCTGGCCTTGGCCGACGAGGCGGCCGGCCGCACCGTCGTCTGCAAGGGCGACCAGCGCGACCGCTACGGGCGGATCATCGCCGTCTGCTTCGCCGGACAGACCGACCTGAACGCGATGATGGTGCGCGAGGGCTTGGCGCTCGCCTACCGGCAGTATTCCAGGGACTACGTCGGCGAGGAGGAAGCCGCCCGGGTCGCCAGCAAGGGCGTGTGGCGCAGCTCCTTCATCGAACCGTGGAAGTGGCGGCGGACGGGCAGCGCCCGGGTTCGGAGCGCCAGCCGGTGAGCCTCGGCGATGCGGCGGCGCTCGAGCCCCATGGGCTCAGCGTCACCTGCCATGCGCCCCTGGACGGCCCGCTGCTCTACGCCGTCCAGGGCGACACCCACCGCCACCGCCGGGTGCTTCGCGCCTTGGGCGGCCGCTGGGAGCCGCTGAAGCGGGTCTGGCTGTTCGAGGGCGACAACCCGGCCTCGGCCATTGCCGAAAGGCTGCGCCAGGAGAGCGCGGGCGGCCAGCGCCCCCAGGGCCTCTCCGACGGCGCCATGCATGTCGAGCTGTCGCCGAAACCGCACTACTGGGGCCACCGCCAGCGGCTGCGCGACCGGTTCCTTGCCGGCACCGACGCGGCCATGCCGGACTACGAACTGCTTGAGCTGCTCTTGTTTTTCTCCATCGAACGGATCGACACCAAGCCCTTGGCCAAGTCGTTGCTGCAGCGCTTCGGCGGGCTCGCCGGGGTGATCCACGCCCGCGACGACCAGCTGGGCGAGTTCCACGACGTCAACCACCACACCATCGCCCTGTTCAAGGCGGTTCGCGCCATGGCGGCGCGCATGGTCCGAGAGGAGCTCAACGACCGCCCGGTGTTCGACAACTGGGACAA
Organism: Rhodospirillales bacterium; assembly: GCA_034382075.1. Taxonomy (GTDB): domain Bacteria; phylum Pseudomonadota; class Alphaproteobacteria; order Rhodospirillales; family Defluviicoccaceae; genus JAEULH01. Next base: position 9,848 of record JAXMOZ010000080.1, on the reverse strand, counting down.
GCTGGTCGCCTACCTCCGCGCCACCATGGCGCATGCGATGGTCGAGCAGTTCCGGCTGCTGTTCCTCGACCGGATGAACGTGCTGATCGCCGACGAGGTCCAGCACACCGGCACCATCGACCACACCCCGGTCTACCCGCGCGAGGTGGTCCGCCGGGCGCTGGCCCTGGACGCGTCGGCGCTGATCATGGTCCACAACCACCCCAGCAACCATCCGGCGCCGTCGAAGCCGGATATCGCCATGACCCGGGAGGTCGGCGACGCCCTGGCGCGCGTCGGCATCCTGCTCCACGACCACCTGATCGTCTCCAGGCGCGGGCACACCAGCTTCCGCCAGCTCGGCCTGCTGGAGGAGAAGCGCGGACGATAGCGATCCTCCGCTCGCCCGCTTGCGTGTGGCCGCGGGGATTCGCGCCGCCCAGCGGCCGCCCCAGTGCCCTCGCCCGCGGCGCAGCCGTGGGAGAGGGAGGGGCCCGCGAGCCTCGCGAGCGGGAGGGTGAGGGGTTGCGGATGACCGCCGCGCGGTACGCAAGCGTTGAGACTTGGAGCGCCCTCACCCCGACCCTCTCCCACGCGCTACGCACGCGGGAGAGGGAGCGCTACGGCAGAAGCGCCGTCAAACTCCTTGCGCATGGCGAAGCCGTTCAGCGCGCGGGAGAGGGGGTGCGCGTAGAGACCGGGACGAGGCGGCCCTGCGTGGACCCTCGCAACGAGCGCGAGGATGACGATAGGGAAGGACGGCGCATTCCCCTCCCGGCACGGCGGCCTGATCCACGCCCGAGGCCGTGGCGTAGCCCTTATCAGGAGTGACGACGGGTCAACCTGAGAAGGGTCAAATGACGATGATGCAGAGACTTCGCGCGCAAACCATGGCCGTAGCCTTCGTTGCCGTTGCGGCCGCGGCGGCGATGAGCGCCCCGGCGAGGGCCGCGAGCGACAAGGACATCGTGGATACCGCCGTCGGCGCCGGCCAGTTCACCACCCTGGTGACCGCCGTCAAGGCGGCGGGCCTGGTCGAGACGCTGAAGGGGAAGGGGCCGTTCACCGTGTTCGCGCCAACGGACGCGGCATTCGCCAAGCTTCCCGCCGGCACTGTCGAGGGCCTGCTGAAGCCGGAGAACAAGGAGAAGCTTACCCAGATTCTCACCTACCACGTCGTGCCCGGCAAGGTCATGGCGGCGGACGTCACGGGGAAGGTCACCGAGGCCGAGACGGTCGAGGGTTCGACCGTGAAGATCGACGGCACCAAGGGCGTCACCGTCAACGGCGCCAATGTGGTCAAGCCGGACGTCACCGCGTCAAACGGCGTGATCCACGCCATCGATGCCGTGCTGATGCCGAAGAAGTAGCGATCAGCCGACACGACCTGCTGCTGCCGAGGCGCCCTTCACCGGGCGCCTCTTTTGTGTCCGGCGTCGATATCCGGCGTCGTTGCGTTCGCCGAGGCTGGGCGGAACCGCGGCGATGGCATACGCTTAGGGTGATTGTGTAAAGTCGGTTGCCGGCGTGCAATGCTCGACCGGAAACGCCGCGCGGCCACAAGCGCGCCTGTCGATGAGGAGGACACGAATGAAACGCCGGCTCCTGGCCCTTGCCCTCGCCGCCCCGGCTGCGCTCGGCGCACTGCCGGCGATGGCCGCAAACCTGGTCGAGACCGCCGCCGCCACCGGCCGGTTCGATCGCCTGCTGTCGGCAGCCGACAAGGCCGGGCTGACCGAGACGCTGGCGGGGCCCGGCCCCTACACCGTGTTGGCGCCCACCGACGAGGCCTTCAACACCCTTCCGTACGAAACCTACAGGGCGCTGTTGCAGCCGCAGAACCGGGCGGTGCTGGCCGAGGTCCTTCGCTATCACGTCGTTCCCGGCAAGTTTACGTCGAACGACCTTGCCGGCCGGCAGACCTTCCTGAGGAGCGCCCAGGGGCAATCGATCCTCGTGGTCGGCACCCCCGCCGATGCCAGCCTCATCGACGAGCGCGACACCGCGACCTACAACGCCCGGGAGATGAGCGGCCCGGTGGTCGGCATCGGCAAAGGCAAGAACCCCGACCTCGTCGCCGACAACGGGGTGATCATCCCCATCGACCGGGTGCTTTTGCCGCAGTAGGAGCGCCGGCGGAGCGTCGTGTGCCCGATAGGCCGACAGCCGGGTAGAAGGACCGGGGCAGCCCGCGGCTGCAAGCCGGTGACGCGCGGGTGGTGAAGTCTCTCGCCGAACTGCGCCGGCGCCTCGGCGCCCGCCCGGACAGCGAACACGAGCAGGCGGCGGTTCGCGTCGTCATCGTCGCCCTGCTCTTTCTCTATGTCGTCGTCCATGCCTATGAGGAAGCCCCGGGCGACGCCCACGCGCTGGTGCTGGCCGCGATCGGCGGCGGCTACCTCGCGATCTCGGTGGCGATCCTCGCCGCGATCATTGCCCGACCGGCGCCATCGCCGGCGAGGCGGATCGTCGCGATGATCGCCGACTTCTCCGCGCTCTCCGGCTTCATGCACGCCGGCGGGGCGGCGACCGCCCCCTTCTACGCCGTCTATCTGTGGATTGCGCTCGGAAACGGCTTCCGCTACGGCCTGCCTTACCTCGCCGCTTCGGTGGCCTTCGCCGCCCTCGGCTTCTCGGCGGTGGTGCTCACGACCGAGTTTTGGCTCAGGGAATGGGCGCTGGCGCTGGGCCTTCTTGCCGCGCTGGTGATCCTTCCCGGCTACGCCGCGACCCTGATCCGCACGCTGACGGAGGCGAAGGCGCAAGCCGAGGCGGCGAGCCTCGCCAAGACGCGGTTCCTGGCCGGCGTCAGCCACGAGCTGCGCACGCCCTTGAACGCGATCATCGGCACCAGCGATCTGATGAGCGGTACGCCGCTGGACGCCGAGCAGCGGGAGATGGTGCACACGGTGAAGACGGCGGGGACCACGCTGCTCGCCCTGATCGACGACATTCTCGACGTCTCGCGGATCGAGGCCAACCGGACCGCGCTCGACGAAGTCGACTTCGACCTGCACGCGGTCCTGGCCGACGTTCTGGCGATCTTCCGCCCCAGCGCCGGCGAGCGGAGGCTGCGGCTGGCGGCGCAGATCGACCCGGCGGTCCCCTGGCGGCTGCACGGCGACGCGAAGCACCTGCGCCAGATCGTGACCAACCTGATCGGCAACGCGCTGAAGTTCACCCAGAAAGGCGCGATCATTGTCCGCGCCGAGCCGGGCGAGGCCGCCGGCAGCGTCCGCATCCTGGTGGCGGACACCGGCATCGGCATTCCGGCCCACCTGCACCAGCGCATCTTCGAGCGCTTCGCCCGCGCCGACGAGGACGTCAACCGCCGCTTCGGCGGCACCGGCTTGGGCCTTGCGATCTCGCAGAGCCTCGCCGAGCTCAGTGGCGGGACCCTCACCCTCGCCAGCGAGCCCGGCCGGGGCAGCACCTTTCTGCTGGAGGTGGCTTACGCGCCGGCCCGCCATCCCGAGGCGCTGCCGGCGACGCTGCCGCGCCGCCTGCTGCTGCTGAGCGACGAGGCCGGTATCCTCGACGACCTGCGCGGCCGCCTCGCCCCCTATGGCGTCGCCGTCGTTGCCGCCGGTGGCGTGGAGGCGGGAGTGGCGATGCTGCGCGACGGTCTCCCGGCCGAGCCGCTGGTGGTGGTGATCGATGCGCGCGCCGCGGGCGGAGCTGCCGACGTCGTTTCGCCGGTCCTGGCCGTAGCCGCCCAACGCAGCGGCGCGACGGTCTGCCTGCGCCTTGGCGGGAGCGCGGTGGGTCTCGGCGTTGGCGCCTCGGAGGAAGCGGCCGCAGAGGCCGATGTCCTTGCCGATCTTCCCTGGCCGGCCTCGGAGGAGGTCCTGGTCGGGGTGCTTCACGCCGCCGCCTGCTTTGCCCCGGGCAGCTTCGAGCCGGCAACGGCCGAGGCGGCTGCCGGCGGTACGGACGTTGCGCGCGAACGCCGCTCCGCCCTGCGCATCCTGATCGCCGAGGACAACCCGGTGAACCGGAAGGTCACCGCCCGCCTTCTCGAGCGCGCCGGCTTTCAGGCGACGCTGGTCGAAAGCGGCGAGGATGCGCTCGATGCCTTGGCGGAGGCAGACTTCGACGCCGTCCTTCTCGACATCAACATGCCGGGGATCAGCGGCCTCGACGTGGTCAAGCTCTACCGCATGGGCGCCATGGACCAGCCGCGGATCCCCATCCTTGCGCTCAGCGCGGATGCGACGGTGGAGACGAAGGAGGCGGCGCTGGCGGCGGGCATCGACGTCTATCTGACCAAGCCGGTCGAGCCGAGCCGGCTGATTGCCGCCATCGAGGCTTCGATTGCCGGACGGAGCGACCGCCGCCCACCACCGCTTCAGCCGACGCCCGGACCGGCGCCGGCGCCAGGCGAGGACGGTGCGCCCGGAAGCGAGGTTGGCGAGGCCGCCGGCGAGCCCGAGGTTCTCAATCCGCAGGCGCTTGCGGCGCTCAACGCCTTCAGCGGCCCAGACGAGGACTTCGCCCTGGCGATCCTGCAGGACTTCGTCGGCAACACCGAGACGCTGCTGCAGCAGATCCGCGAGGCCGTCCCCATGGCCGACGCGCTGGCGTTTCGCGCCGCGGTGCATGCGCTGAGGGGAACAGCGGGCAATGTCGGCGCCGACGCCATGCGCCAGTTCTGCCAGGAGCTGCAGGGGATGAGCCAGGAACGCCTGCGGGTCCACGGCAGGCACTATGTGGCCAGGCTCGAGCGGGAGTTGGCTCGGCTTCGCGAAGAGGTGGAGCGCTATGGCTTGGGGCCTGAGGCTGCTCCACTGGTGCGGCAGCGGAGCGCCGGTTAACGCGTCGTTCTTTTTGCTGCCGTCCCCGTGAGCGGCCGCACGTCATCCCGGCTTCGGCTGCGGCTAGCGCGACTGGAGGGCCGCCCAGCGGCGATCCTGCGCGATCGCCAGGTGGCGCATCCGGCGCAGGTCGCGTGAAGAGAGCATCAGCGCGGTTTCGACCCAGACGTCCGAAATCCGGATCAGCTCCTCGCGGGTGACCGGATTGACGATCCGGCGGGCCTGCAGCACCGCCTGGCGCGCCCGGCCGATCCGCTCGAACGCAACCACATGGTCGTAAACCGCGGCGGCGCCGGCGCCATCGTCGACGACGGCGTCGACGACACCGGTGGCGGCGAGCTCTTCCGCCGAGTAGATGCGGCCGCTCAGGATCATCCGCTCGGCCTCGACCGAGCCGATGCGGCGGGCCAGGAAGCTGTAGGCGCCCATGCCCGGAAACAGGTTGAACAGGACCTCGGGCAGGCCGAACTTGGCCGAGCGCTCGGCGATGATGACGTCGTTGGCCAGAGCCGCCTCGAAGCCGCCGCCCAGCGCGTCCCCCTGGACCAGGGCGACGGTGCTGATGGGCAGGTCGAAGTTCGAGGCGATCCGGTGCTGCCCCTCGGCGCAATGGTGCGCATAGCGGGTCAGGGCCGCGCGGTCGCGGCGCTCGATGAGGTCGAGGAAGAGGGAAAGGTCGCCGCCGAGGTTGAAGATGCCCGGCATCAGCGAAGAGAGGACCAGGTGGTTGATGGCGGGCTCATCCCCGCCCGGGGCGGCGAAGTGAGCCTCCAGGGCGCCGATCACCAGCTTCATGTCCGCCAGAAGCTCGGAGGTGAAGCTGGGACGCCGCTGCGGCCGCATCGCCCACCAGAGGATGCGCTGGTTGCGGTCGAAGGTCAGGCGGAGGTTGTCGAGGTCGAACACGTCGGCGGCGGAGGCGAGGAACTCCGTGGCGTCGCGGGCCGTTTTCCCGGACAGAAAATCGACGAGATCCCGCCCATCGGCAGGGCGGGCGCCCGGCTGGGAACGGTCGGCGGCGCCTGGCTCGATCGTCGGAACGTATGACATGCAGCATCTCTCCTCAGACTGATATGATGGAACCCTGTTGTTGCTGTTGCCCCATTTTGCGTGTTTTATACCCCATATGGGTCTGTATGTCTGTGGCCGGGGGAGCACAGACGCGCGGATAAAGGAGAAGGCCCTCGCTCGCAAGGACCCGTTGCGGTTGCGGGTGCGTAGGAAACCGCAGGGTCCTAGGGCACGGGTCTTTGACGTCGTCCGGCTTAAGTGGCATAGACATACTGGGATGCGCTTCCGCCATGCGAACCAGCCGGTAGAAGATCAGAACAGGGATCGGCGTTCGCGCCCGCGCTCAAGTTGCGGGGGTTGGGGGTAAGGGACTCGATGACCGTCGTTTATATCGTCGACGACCAGATCATCAATTTGCGCATTCTTCACCGCTTCGCTCAGGCGGTAGAAGACGGCGCCGTGGTCTTGACGTTCGACGACCCGCTCCGCGCGCTGGACGCCTTCGAGGAAACCCCGCCGGACCTCATCGTCACCGATTACGTCATGCCGACGATGGACGGCGAGGCGTTTATTCGCCGCTGCCGCCAGCATCCGGTGGCCAGCGAGGTGCCGATCATCGTCGTTACCGCATACGAGGACCGCGAGTTCCGCTACCGGGCGCTGGACACCGGCGCCAGCGACTTTCTTCTCAGCCCGGTGGACGGCCGCGAGTTCTGCATCCGCGCCCGCAACCTGCTCAGCCTGCGGCGCCACCAGCAGGCGGACCGGAGGCGCGCCGCTGCCCTGGAAGGCGAACTGGAGACGGCGCTGCGCCGGCACGCCGACGAGATGCGCCGCAAGGAGGAGCAACTCCGCCGGGTGGTCAACACGGTGCCGGCGCTGATCTCCGCCACCGACCGGGAGGGCAGGATCCGGCTGCTCAACTCCCAGCACGAGCGCTACCGCGGCGTCGACCCTGCCGCAGCGGTGGGGACGACCCTCGCCGATCTGTTCGGCTCCGACTACGCCCAGCGCCACCGCTCGATCGACGAGGCGATCCTGGAGCGTGGCGAAAGCCCGGGCGCGTTCGAGGAGTGCATCGACGACGCCGCGGGCGGCCAGCACATCCTGCTCACGACCAAGGCGCCGCTGAGCGGGCAAGCGGACACGCCGGACGGCGTGGTCACCGTCTCGCTGGACATCACCGAGCGCAAACAACAGGAGCAGGCGGTCGTCGAGAGCGAGCAGCGGTTCCGCTCGCTGGTGGAAGGCTCGGTCCTCGGCATCCTGATCGAGCGCGACGACACGCCGCTGTTCGCTAACGAGACGCTGGCGCGGCTGTTCGGCTACGAGGGCGTGGACGAGATCCTGGCATTGCCGTCGGTGGGGGTTCTGCTCTCCTCCTCCGAGCATGAGCGCTACCGGCAGATCCGCCGCACCGTGCTCGCCGGCGAGAGCCATGGCGAGCGCAGCGAGTTCGCCGCCTACAAACGCAACGGCGAGGCGATCTGGGTGCAGGCGCAGGCGCAGCGGGTGAGCTGGAAGGGGGAGACGGCGATCCAGCTCACCCTGGCCGACATCACCTTGCGGAAGGGGTACGAGTTGCAACTCGAGCGCCAGGCCAAGTTCGACGCCATCACCGGCCTGCCGAACCGGCTGTTGATGATGGACCGCCTGCGCGGCGCGATCATCAGCGCCGAGCGGCATGGCCACAAGGGCGCCGTGCTGTTCATCGACCTCGACCATTTCAAGCGGATCAACGACACCCTGGGCCATGCCTGCGGCGACGAGGTGCTGCGCCGCGCCGCGGAGCGGCTGACCGGTTGCGTCCGCGGCGAGGACACGGTGGCCAGGATCGGCGGCGACGAATTCACCGTCGTGCTGCCGAACATCTCCAGCGCCGCCCATGCCGAGCCGGTGGTGCAGAAGATCCTGCAGGTGTTCTCGCAGCCGTTCGCGGTGTCGGGGCACGACCTGTTCGTCTCGGCCAGCATCGGGGTGACGGTGTTTCCGGATGACGGCGCCGACCCGGAGTTGCTGGTCAAGAACGCCGACGTCGCCATGTACCGCTCCAAGGAGCGCGGCCGCGGCACGTTCGAGTTTTTCACCGAAGCCCTGAACGAGCAGGCCAGCGCGCAGATGCGCCTCGAGAGCTGTTTGCGCCAGGCCCTGGAAGCCAACGAGTTCTGCCTGCTGTTCCAGCCGATCTTCGACGCCCGGTCGCGCCGCCTGGCGGGGGCGGAGGCGATGCTGCATTGGCAAAGCCCGGAGCTCGACGCCGTCGCCCCCGAGCAGATCCTCGCCTGCGCCGAAGAAACCGGGCTGTTGACGCCGATCCGGCAGTGGGCGCTGGACGAGGCCTGCCGGCGGTGGAGCCAGTGGCGGCGGGAGGGAATTTCGCCGGGCAAGCTGTTCGTGGACGTCTCCGGCGGGCACCGGCGCAAGCCGAACCTGCCGGACATGGTGAAAACGGCGCTGACCCGCCACGGGCTGAGCGGCGACTGCCTCGAGCTCGAGATCAGCGAGCGCAGCCTGCTGCGCGAGGGCCCCGACGCGGTCGAGGCGATGCACAAGGTCGGCGAGCTGGGGGTTGCGGTGGCGATCGACGAGTTCGGCGCCGCCTCCGGTTCGCTCGCCCAGCTCGGCAACGTCCTGGCCAGCGAGATCAAGCTCGACCGCACGTTTTTTCGCGGCGCGCTCATCAACCCGAAGCAGGCGCGCATCCTGGACGCGATCGTGGCGATGGCGCACCGCCTCGACATCCGCGTCGTCGCCAATGGCGTCGATACCGAGGCCCTGTTCCGGTTCGCGCTGGTGACCGATTGCGACCTCGTCCAGGGGCCGCAGTGCGGCGGCGTCATGACCGCGGACGAGTTCGCCGCATGGCTGGACCGGCAGGCGAGCAAGGCGGACCGCGGCGCGGCCGCAGGCATGGAGACTGCCGCGGCGCTCTCGCCCAGCGACGCCTCGTGAAGCGGCGCGGCTACCTGTTCTTGTAGGGGTTGCTCAGCTGTTCGACGACGGCCGCGAAGACCTTGCGGATCTGCTCTTCGTCACAGCCCATCAACAGCGCGTCCTCGAATGCGTCCTGACACGACTGGCGGATCTCCTCGAGGTTCTGGTTGAGCACCTTGATCTTCTCCTCGCAGGAAACCGACCGGCCATCGGGCTGTTTCCACACCGTCACGCCCCGTCACCCTCCGTCTCACCCACCCATGGCGCCCGGTGCTCGCACCGGCTGCAGGCCGCACGGACTATAGCTCGGGCCACGGCCGACGCTACCGCCGCATGGTTCCATCGGGCCGATCAGGGTGAACCGCCCGCGGGCCCGGTACAGCTGCTGGCGCTCGAAGGAGACCATGATCTTCTTCAGCGACACCTCCTGAACCCTCGCCGCGGCGGTGCGGAAATCCACCCACTGCCGGCGCCTTTGCCGGCGCTCCGGCCAGTCGGGGAGAACGCGGGCGACCCGGAGCGGGAACACCTTCACCAGACACCGCTTCTGCTTTTTCTCGTTGCGCTTGGTGTAGCCGTAGACGCCGATACACGACCGGCCGATCCTGCCGTCGACCCCGGCTTCCTCGTATGCCTCCAGGACCGCCGCTTCGTAAGCCGTCAAGCCGTTGCCGATGCTGCCCTTCGGCAGCACCCAGCGGCGCGTGGTTCGGGAGGTAACCAGCATTACCTCCAGCCCCGATCGCGACCAGCGATAAGGCAAGGCCGCCGACTGCTCGATGTACCAGCGCTGGCGCGGTGAGCCGGTTGTTCCGCCGTTACATGCCAAGGCGATGACTCCCCGCACATCATGCTTCGGCTCGCCGGCCGCAGCAGTAGCCAGCCTATCGTTCACCACCGAAGTCCTAGATCTCATTTGCTACAGGCCTCGGTCGTGGAGAAGCACTTTTCCGATGCGCATCGTTCGCGACTTCGCTAGATTGGCGGCGGTTCTGGGATCGCCCCGGGGGTACAATCGGTGAATACGGATATTTTGGCCTTGGTTAAAGACATCCAGGATCGCGTTCGCGAAGTAGCCTACCTCATGTGGGAGTCCGCGGGGCGTCAGCA
>JAXMOZ010000079.1:0-14935 GCA_034382075.1 Rhodospirillales bacterium | reverse complement strand
TGCCGGCGCCCAAGGCGGTGGCGCAGATGACCGGCTCGCTCGGCCACCGCTGGACCAAGCGGCTGAAGGAGCGGCTCAAGGCCGGCCTCGGCATCCAGGGGCCGCGGCTGGTGCGCTATGGCTGCACTGGCCGCGAATACATGGATCTGGCGATCGGGCGGCTCGACTTTGCCGCCTACACCCGGCTCAAGCCCTGGGATCATGCCGCCGGCGTGCTCATCTACCGCGAGGCCGGCGGCGTGGCGCAGGTCACCGACGCTCCCGGCGAAGCCGAGCGAGGCTACCGCCCCTTGCCGAAAATCCTCGAAACCACGCTGCTGCTCGCGCCCAACCAGGCATGCTGGCGCGGGCTGAAGGCATCCCTCGACCTTCCCGCCTGAAGCTGCGAAAGACGACGATCATGCCCGCTCATCGCACCGCCTTCATCGGCCTCGGGGTCATGGGCTTTCCCATGGCCGGCCATCTCGCCGCGTCCGGCCACGACGTCGTCGTCTATAACCGCACCACCGCCAGGGCTGACGCCTGGGTAAAGCGGCACGGCGGCGAGGCGGCCCCGACGCCGGCGGCAGCGGCCAGCCGTGCCGAGTTCGTCTTCGCCTGCGTCGGTAACGACGACGACCTCAGGCAGGTCATGCTCGGCGACGAGGGCGTTCTTGCCGGCGCCGGCCCCGGCACCGTCGTCATCGACCACACCACCGCCTCCGCCAAGGTGGCGCGGGAACTCGCCGCCGCTGCCTCGGACCGCGCTCTGCACTTTCTCGACGCCCCGGTCTCCGGGGGCCAGGCCGGCGCCGAGAACGGCTCGCTGACGGTGATGGTGGGGGGCGAGGCCGAGCCGTTCGCCAAGGCGGAGCCGGTGATCGGCGCATACGCGCGGGCGGTGACGCTGATGGGACCGTCCGGCAGCGGCCAGCTCACCAAGATGGTCAACCAGGTCTGCATCGGCGGTCTGGTTCAGGCGCTGGCGGAGGCGCTGGCCTTCGCCGAGCGCGCCGGCCTCGACGCCGGCCGCGCCGTCGAGGTCATCTCCAAGGGCGCCGCCCAGTCGTGGCAGATGGAAAACCGCGCCCCGACGATGCTTGAGGACCGCTTCGATTTTGGCTTCGCCGTCGACTGGATGCGCAAGGACTTCGCCATCGTCCTCGACGAGGCGCGCAGCAACGGCGCCTCGCTGCCGGTCACGGCGCTGGTCGACCAGTTCTACGCCCGGATCCAGGAGCAGGGCGGCGGCCGCTGGGACACCTCCAGCCTGATCCGGCTGTTGCGCTGAGCCGCGCCCCGGTTCGACAGGGTGAGGCGTAGGGCGGGTCGAGGCAAAGCCGGACCCGCCGGCGAGGACGTCGGGTTACGCCTGCGGCTAACCCGACCTACAACTCCGTCGGGCGAGGGCGGTCGGCGGTGCTATGGCCGACCGGCTCCCTCTCCCAGTTGCGTGTCCCGCGCGCGGCAGAGGGGCGCTTCGCGAAGCGAGGCGCGCGCGACGGCGATGTGAGGGCGCAGCCGGCGGGTGAGGGCGCGCCGTGATCAGCCGCCGGTGAAGGCCTGGATCCCGGTCTGCGCCCTGCCGAGGATCAGCGCGTGGATGTCGTGGGTGCCCTCGTAGGTGTTGACCGTCTCCAGGTTCATCAGGTGGCGGATCACGTGGTACTCGTCGACGATGCCGTTGCCGCCGTGCATGTCCCGCGCCATCCGGGCGATCTCCAGGGCCTTGCCGCAGGAGTTGCGCTTGATCAGCGAGATCGTCTCGGGCGAGCAGCAGGCGGCGTCCAGCATTCGCCCCACCCTGAGGCAGGCCTGCAGGCCGATGGCGATCTCGGTCTGCATGTCGGCGAGCTTGCGCTGGACCAGCTGGTTCGCCGCCAGCGGCCGGCCGAACTGGGTGCGGTCGAGCACGTACTGGCGCGCCGCATGCCAGCAGAACTCGGCGGCGCCCAAGGCCCCCCAGGCGATGCCGTAGCGGGCCTTGTTCAGGCAGCCGAACGGCCCGGAGAGGCCGCTGATCTCGGGCAGGATGTTGTCCTCGGGCACGAACACCTGGTCCATGACGATCTGGCCGGTCGGGGAGGCCCGCATCGAGAACTTGCCCTCGATCTTCGGCGTCGACAGCCCCTCCATGCCCCGCTCCAGGAGGAAGCCGCGGATGACGCCCTCGAGCTTGGCCCAGACCACCATCACGCCGGCGATGGGCGAGTTGGTGATCCACGACTTGGTGCCGGTCAGCACGTAGCCTCCGGGCGCCCGCGTCGCCTTCGTCCGCATGCCGCCCGGATCCGAGCCATGGTCCGGCTCGGTCAGGCCGAAGCAGCCGATGAGCTCGCCGGTTGCCAGCCTGGGCAGGTACCTTCGCCGCTGCTCCTCGGTGCCGTAGGTGTAGATCGGGAACATCACCAGCGACGACTGCACGCTCATCGCCGAGCGGTAGCCGCTGTCGACCTGCTCGATCTCCCGCGCGGCCAGCCCGTAGCAGACGTAGTTCACGCCGGCGCCGCCGTATTCGGCGGGGATGGTCGATCCGAGCAGGCCGAGCCCGCCCATTTCGCGCATGATCTCGACGTCGAAGTGCTCGTTGCGGTGGGCGAGCAGGATCCGCGGCATCAGCCGCTCGCGGGCGTAGTCGCGCGCGGTCCGGGCGACCATGCGCTCCTCATCGCTGAGCTGCTCGTCGAGAAGGAACGGATCGTCCCATTGGAACACCGCGGCCAGGGGGCCGTTGTCTTCGCCTTTCATCTCGTCACCTCCCTCGCGCCGGATCTTGCCGCGGCCGGAGCCGCATCGTCGCCGGCTGCCTTGGCGGACGTCTCGGTGCCGGCGCACGGGAAGATGTGGATGGCGTCGGCCCGTCCGCGATGTCAGGAGTGTTGCAAGCAGTTCCCATTTGTCGCTCCAACACAGGCTGTAGTCACTTGCGAATTCGGCATGGGCGAGGCGCACGCGCTGCAGGGGTGGCGGGCCGGCGGCCTCGGCAATCCCGGCCATGACGACGGAGATGATGTCGCCGCGGCCCCACGTCCGCGCCGCAGGCGCAGGCTTCAGCCGTGCCCGTGCCGGTCGCTGCCGCCGCGCGTTGGCGCTAGTCTGTGTCCCCATCGGATCGGCGGGCCATGACGCGTGCCCGCGGCAGCAGAGGGAGGGACGGGCAAATGCGACACAGCGAGAAGGCGAGCTTCGTTGGCGGCGACGGCACGAGCCGGCTCGATGCCCGCCTCGACCTGCCCGAGGGGACACCGCGGGCCTACGCCCTGTTCGCCCACTGCTTCACCTGCGGCAAGGACGTGTTCGCCGCCCCGCGCATCTCCGCCGGGCTGACCCGCCACGGCATCGCCGTCCTGCGGTTCGACTTCACCGGGCTCGGGATGAGCGACGGCGAGTTCGCCAACACCACCTTCTCCTCCAACATCGCCGACCTGATCGCCGCGGCGAACTGGCTCAGGCAGGAGCATGCCGCTCCCGGCATCCTCATCGGCCACAGCCTGGGCGGAGCTGCCGTTCTCGCCGCCGCGGACGCCATTCCGGAGGCCGCCGCCGTCTGCACCATCGCCGCGCCGGCCGAGCCGGCGCACGTCCGCCGGCACCTGCGGGTCTCGGCCGAGGAGATCGAGCGCGAGGGCCGCGGCGAGGTGAGGCTCGCCGGGCGGCCGTTCACCATCACCCGCCAGTTCCTGGACGACATCGACGGGCATCGGCTCGAAGACCGGATCAAGGGCTTGGGCAAGGCGCTCTTGGTTTTCCACGGCCCCCGCGACGAGGTGGTCGGCATCGAGAACGCCACCAAGATCTTCGCCGCGGCGAAGCATCCGAAGAGCTTCATCTCGCTCGACGACGCCGACCACCTGCTGACGAAGAGGGAAGACGCCATCTACGTCGCCGACGTGATCGCCGCCTGGGCCGGCCGCTACATCGCTCCGCTGGAGGCGGAGGCGCTGGCTGAGCTCACCGCGCCAGCGGGCGCCGTGGTCGTCGCCGAGGCCGGCACCGGGGAATACGCCCAAGCCATCTCCGTCGGCGGCCGCCACGCCCTGCGCGCCGACGAGCCCCTGGATTTTGGCGGCAACGACAGCGGCCCGTCGCCCTACGACTTTCTCCTCGCCGGGCTCGGCGCCTGCACCACCATGACCATGCGGATGTACGCGAGCCGCAAGGGCCTGGCGCTTACCCGCGCCAGCGTGACGCTTCGCCACGACAAGATCCACGCCCGGGATTGCGAGAGCTGCGAGACCAAGGACGGCAAGATCGACCGGATCGCCCGGGAGATCACGCTGGAGGGCGAGCTCGACGAGCAGGCGCGGGCGAAGCTCATCGAGATCGCCGACAAGTGCCCGGTGCACCGGACGCTGCACAGCGAGATCCTGATCGAGACGACGCTGAAAGGGTAGCGGAAGCCGCAGAGGGTCCCGGGCCGCGCAGCTACGCCCTATTTATAAGTTACATTTCGATGACACTTTTGCGAAGCTGCCATGACAGGCGGTTGAAGAAGCTGCCTGGCAGTAGCAGGGAGCTTCGCAGTGGCATCGGGGACATCGCACCGTTTCGGGCCGACAGGGTACCTCATCGTGGTTGGCACAGCGTCCTACCTGTTAGGGCTCTTGTTCCTATCGGTCTTTTCAGAGCAGATCATTGTGTTCGTTGCGGAGGTCACGCCCTTCGGAGTGCAGCAGGTCAGAGAAGACTTCGGGCAGTTCTACTACTACCTCTCGGTGGCTTTCCTCGTTGCCGGCGGCCTGTTGCTGACTGCCATGCGCTTCCGTGGGCAGCACGAGGAGCCGGACCGTGATGCGCCTCGGCGGGCCCGAGTGGTCGCTCTCGCCGCAAGCGCCGTGCTGGTTCCGGCGGTGGGCGTCGCCTATGCCGGGCGGACATGGCTGGGGCTGGAAGGGCTGTTCGTCGAAGACGGGCCGAGCGAGTGGTTCACCGCCCTGGTCTTTTTTGCGGCGGCGGCAATGTTCGCGGTGCGCGCCTGGAGAGCGCGCAAGGACAGGAGGCTCACCGCCCTTCTCTGCGGCACGGCGGCGGCGCTCCTTGCCTTCATCGCCCTGGAGGAGATCAGCTATGGCCAGCGGCTGTTGGGCGTGGCAACCCCGGCATGGCTGGCGGAGGCCAACGACCAGGGCGAGATCACGCTGCACAACATGCACAATGCCTTGCTGATGAACGCCTACCCGGTGGCGGGCCTCGGCCTGTTCGCGGTGATGTTGGCCGTTGCCTGGCGCTGGCAGGACCTGCGGCGAGCGACGGGCGCCTGGGGCGAGATCGTCGCCCTCCTGCCGGACCCGGCGCTGCTGCCGCTGGGTGGCGCGATCGCGGTGGTGGCGCAGCACCCGGCCTTCAACGAGCTCGTCGAGATCTACGCCACGCTGCTGCTGCTGTTCTACCTGGCTTGGCCGGCCCCGGCCCCGGCGCCGGCGCCGCTGGCGGCGCGTCGAGGCCTCGCGCGCCAACCCGACGCGGCCGGCGCAACCTGAGGAGAGGCTTCGGCTAAAGCCAACTCGCCAGGTCCCGGAGCGCCCGCGCCGAAAAGGCCTGCTTGCGGGCGCGGCCGCGCAGCGGCTTGACGCCGGGTGCATCGTCGAGCGGCGGGAACAGGCCGAAGTTGACGTTCATCGGCTGGAACGTCTCCGCCACCGCGCCGCCGGTGATGTGGCCCAGCAGCGCACCGAGCGCGGTGGTGGGCGGCGGCAGGACCGGCTCCTGGCCACGGCGCTCGGCGGCGGCGAAGCGGCCGGCGAGCAGGCCGATGGCAGCGCTCTCGACGTAGCCCTCGCAGCCGGTGATCTGCCCGGCCAGACGGATGGACGGCCTCGCCTTCAGCCGCAGGGTCGCGTCCAGAAGGCGGGGGCTGTTGACGAAGGTGTTGCGGTGCAGTCCGCCCAGCCTCGCGAACTCGGCCCGCTCCAGCCCCGGGATCATCCGGAACACGCGCACCTGCTCGGCGTGCCGCAGCTTGGTCTGGAAGCCGACCATGTTGTAGAGCGTGCCGAGCGCGTTGTCCTGGCGAAGCTGGACGACGGCGTGGGCCCGAGCCCCGGACGTGTGCGGATTGGTGAGCCCCACCGGCTTCATCGGCCCGTAGGCCAGCGTTTCGGCGCCGCGCCCGGCCATCACCTCGATCGGCAGGCAACCCTCGAAATAGGGCGTATCCGCCTCCCAGTCCTTGAAGGCGATGGCGTCGGCCGACAGCAGCGCGGCGATGAAGGCGGCGTACTCGTCGCGCGACAGCGGGCAGTTGATGTAGTCGCGGCCCTCGCCCTTGTCGTAGCGCGACTGGAACCAAGCCTTCTCGAAGTCGATGCTGTCGCGGTAGACGACCGGAGCGATGGCGTCGAAGAAGGCGAGGGCGTCCTCGCCGGTCAGCTCCCGCAAGGCTTCGGCCAAAGCCGGCGAGGTCAACGGGCCGGTGGCGAGGATGACGCTGTCCCAATCCCCCGGCTGTTGGGGCGGAAGCCCCGCCACTTCCTCGCGGACGATGGTGACCAGCGGCTCAGAGTCCAGCGCCGCTTCGACCCGGGCGCTGAAGCCCTCCCGGTCCACCGCCAGGGCCGACCCGGCGGGCACCCGGGTAGCGTCGGCCGCGGCCAGGATCAGCGAGCCGGCGCGGCGCATCTCCTCGTGCAGCAGGCCCACGGCGTTGCCTTCGGCGTCGTCGGAGCGAAGCGAGTTGGAGCAGACCAGTTCGGCCAGGCCGCCGCCGCGATGGGCGGCGGTGGCGCGGACCGGCCGCATCTCGTGAAGCACCACGGGCACGCCGCGGCGGGCGAGTTGCCACGCCGCCTCGCTGCCGGCAAGCCCGCCGCCGATGACGTGGACGGACGGATGGGAAGGAGGCGCGATCATGCCCGCTCAAGTGGCCCGGATCAGCGGTCGTGGCAACGCGAACGTCGAGATGGCTACTGCAGGCGGGCGCCGATCTCGCCGGCCAGGGCGCGGATTTCGGCGGCGGCGGGGCTGCGCGGCGCCGTCTCCAGGACCGAGCGGCCAAGCATCATGCTGGCCGCGAAGGGCAGGCGGTTGCCGAGCATGCCGGTTGCGACCGGGAGTGCGTCCTCGGCGAGCTTGCTGCGGATGGTCTCGATGATCTTGCCCCGCGGCGGCACCCGGTTCAGCACCACCAGCACCGCGACCTTCTCGATCTGGGCGAGGCGGAGCGTCGGCTGGATCGCCCACAGGTCCATGGGGCTCGGCTGCACCGGGACGATGACCAGGTCGGCGGCGCGCACCGCCACCTTGGCGTCGGTCTCGGCGTGGGGTGGGCTGTCGATGATGATCAGGTCGTGGCTGGCCCGGAGCCTGGTGATCTCGTTGCTGGCGCGGTAGCCGGCGACCTCGCTCAGGTGCAGCGGATGGGCGGGGCCGATGCCGTCCTCGCTCCGCGCCTTATGCCAGGCGGCGAGGCTTCGCTGCGGGTCGATGTCGATCAGGGCGACGCGCTTGCCCTCGGCGGCGAAGGCCACGGCGAGTTGTGCCGCCAGCGTGGTCTTGCCGGCGCCGCCTTTCTGCTGGGCGATGGTGAGAACCTTGGCGGCCATGATGGTGCGTCCCTCGCTCCGGTGGCGCGGGCCGCGCGGCTACCAGAAGAAGCGCGGCAGATCGCGCCGGAACCCTGCATCTGGTCTGTAGAGATCGAGGGGAAGACGATCAATGAAAATCGCGAGACGAGATGTCGAAGCGCACCTCGTCGGCGGCGCGACCCGGGGCAGCGTCGGCGGCAAGCCCGCCGAGGGCGCCGTCGAGGCTCCAGATCCTTTCGGCGAGGACATGGATCACCTCGCCCTCGCGCTGGATCGGGCCGGAGACGGCCATGACCGTCGCCTGCAGCACGGCGCGGCGGAAGCGATCGAAGATCTTCGGCCAGACGATGAGATTGGCGTTGCCGGTCTCGTCCTCCAGGGTGATGAAGATGACACCGCTGGCCGTGCCCGGGCGCTGGCGGGTGATGACGACGCCCGCGGTCTTGACCCGCCGGCCGCGGGGAAGGGCGGCGAGCTGGGAGCTCGCGACATAGCCCTCCTCGCTCAGGCGCCGGCGGAGCAGGGCCATGGGGTGGTCCTTCAGCGACAGCGACAGCGCCCGGTAGTCGAGGGCGACCTCCTCGCTCATCGGGCAGGGCGGCAGGACGACCTCGGGCTCGCGTCCCGGCTCGGGCGCAGCTTCGCGCCCGGCCGCCGCCATCAGCGGCAGCGGCGTTTCGTCCAAGCCGCCGATCGCCCACAGCGCCTGCCTTCGGTTCAGGCCGAGCGAGGCGAAGGCGTCGGCGGCGGCAAGCTTGCGCAAGGCGCCGCGGCCGATATCCGCCCGTCGCCAGAGGTCCGCGATGCTGTCGTAGCCCGCGCCCCGGGCCGCGACGATGGCTTCGGCATCGGCCTGAGCCAGGCCCTTCACCTGGCGCAAACCCAGGCGCAGCGCCATGACCCCGACCCTCTCCCGCTCTGCGGGAGAGGGAGGCGCCGAGGCCCTCACCCCGACCCTCTCCCGCTCGCGGGAGAGGGAGTTGGGGCCGGCGCTCTGCCCTCGCTCGCAGAGCGGGAGAGGGAGGGGCCCGCGCAGCGGGAGGGTGAGGGCATCGCCCTCCGCGGCTGACGACGTCCCGTTTTCTTCCGTCATGGCCGCACTTGTTGCGGCCATCCACGTCTTCCCTGGACCCCCGGGACAAGCCCGGGGGTGACGGAGTGCAGGTTCAGTCGGTCGTGGCGGGCGAGCGGCGGGCTCCAGCGTACAGTCCCAGCCGCTGTGATTGACGTCCACCGGCAGAACCTCGACGCCGTGGCGGCGGGCGTCGCCGATGATCTGCGCCGGGGCGTAGAAGCCCATGGGCTGGCTGTTCATGAGCGCGCAGGCGAAGGCGGCCGGGTAGTGGCACTTGATCCAGGCCGAGACGTAGACGAGCAGCGCGAAGCTGGCGGCGTGGGACTCGGGAAAGCCGTAGTCGGCGAAGCCCTCGATCTGGCGGAAGCAGCGTTCGGCGAAGTCGCGCTCATAGCCGCGGCCGGTCATCCCGGCGATGAACTTGTCGCGGAAGCCGTGGATGGTCCCCGACCGGCGGAAGGTCGCCATCGCCCGGCGCAGCTTGTCGGCTTCCGGCGCAGAGAAGCCGGCGGCGACGATGGCGATCTTCATCGCCTGCTCCTGGAACAGCGGCACGCCCAGGGTCTTGCCGAGAACGTCTTCGAGCTCTGCCGACGGAAATTCGACCTTTTCGCCGTTGGTCCGCCGGCGCAGGTAGGGGTGGACCATGTCGCCCTGGATCGGCCCTGGGCGGACGATCGCCACCTCGATGACCAGGTCGTAGAAGGTGCGCGGGCGCAGCCTCGGCAGCATCGCCATCTGCGCCCGGCTCTCCACCTGGAAGACGCCGACCGAGTCGGCCTTGCACAGCATGTCGTAGACCGCTGGATCCTCGGCCGGGACGGTGGCCAGCGTCAGCGGCCGGCGGTAGTGGTCCTCGATCAGGGCGAAGGCCTTGCGGATGCAGGTGAGCATGCCCAGCGCCAGGATGTCGATCTTGAGGATGCCCAGCGCGTCCAGGTCGTCCTTGTCCCACTCCAGCACGGTGCGATCGGCCATCGCCGCGTTCTCGATGGGCACAACCTCGGACAGCGGGCCCTTGGTGATCACCATCCCGCCGGTGTGCTGGGAGAGATGGCGGGGGAAGCCGCGCAGCTCGCCGGCCAGGTCGACGACCATCCGGATCTGCCGTTCGCCGGGATCGAGCCCCGAGGCGCGGATCTCGTCGTCCCCGACCTCGTCCCAGGACCTTCGCCAGAACAGCTCCTGCAGGGCGACGATGGCGTCCTCGGACAGCGCAAAGGCCTTGGCCACCTCGCGCACCGCGCTCTTGGTCCGGTAGCGGATCACGGTCGCGGTCATTCCCGCGCGATCGCGGCCGTACTTGGCGTAGACGTACTGGATCACCTCCTCGCGCCGTTCGTGCTCGAAGTCGACGTCGATGTCCGGCGGTTCGTTGCGCTCGGCGCTGACGAAGCGCTCGAACAGGAGGTCGATGCGGGAGGGGTCGACGGCGGTGATGCCAAGGCAGAAGCACACCGCCGAGTTGGCTGCCGACCCCCGGCCCTGGCAGAGGATGCCGCGGCTGCGGGCAAAGCGGACGATGTCGAAGACGGTGAGGAAGTAGGGGGCGAAGTCGAGGCTCTCGATCAGGGCGAGCTCGTGGCCGATCTGTGCCGTGAGCTTGTCGCCAAGGCCCTCGGGAAAGGCCCGGGCGGCGCCCTCCCAGGTGAGCCGGACCAGCTCCTCCTGTGGGGTGCGCCCGTCCGGGACCGGGTCGACCGGGTATTCGTAGCGGAGCTCGTCGAGGGAGAAGCGGCAGCGCTCGGCGATCTCGACGCCGGCGGCGATGGCTTCGGGGTATGCGCAAAACAGCCGGGCCATCTCCACCGGCGGCTTGAGGTGGCGTTCGGCGTTGGCATGCAGGCGAAAGCCCGCGGTTGAAAGGGTGCAGCCCTCGCGGATGCAGGTCAGCACGTCCTGCAGCGGCCGGCGGGAGGCGAGGTGGGCATGGACGTCGCCGGTGGCAACCAGCGGGATCCGCCGTTCGGCCGCGAACGCCGCCAAAGCCTGGAGCCTGCGGTCGTCGTGGCCCCGGTAGAGCTTGTGGGCGGCGAGGTAGAGGCGGTTCTCGAAGTCTCCACCGAGCGTCTCCAGCGCTGCCGCGAACGCCGCCGCCTCGGCCTTGTCCCCGGTCATCTCTTCGGGCGGCAGGGCAACGAGGATCTGGCCGTCCCCGTGGGCGATGACGTCGGCGAGGCCGATGCGGCACTCGCCCTTGGGCGCGCGCCTGCGGCCGATGGTCAAGAGCCGCGACAGCCGGCCATAGGCGGCGCGGTCGGTGGGAAAGCAGAGCAGGCTGGGGGCGTCACCCAAGTCGAGGCGGGCGCCGACGACGAAGCGGATCTCGGCCAGCTTCGCCACCGCATGGGCGCGGACGACGCCGGCGAGGGTGTTGCGATCAGTGATCGCGATGGCGCGCTGCCCCAGCGCCGCGGCGGTCGCCACCAGCTCCTCGGGATGGGAGGCGCCGCGGAGGAAGCTGAAGTTGGAGGTGACCTGCAGCTCGGCGTAGGCGGTCATGATCAAGCGACCCCGGGTTCGGCTCAGGCGAAGCGGCCGTGGAGGAACCAGCGGGCCGGAGCGCCGGGCATGTAGCCGCCGAGGCGATAGACCCAGAACCGCCGGCCGCTCTCGTCCTCGATGCGGTAGTAGTCGCGCCAGGGCTGCGCCCGCTCGGGGTCGTGGCCGCCGTCGTGCTCCCACCATTCCGCTTCGATGCGCTCCGGCCCCTCGGCGGCGGCCACCCGGTGCGGCTGCCGGCGCCAGCGAAACAGCACCGGCGGGCCGTCGGGAACGGGGGCGATGACGTCGATGGGCTCCGGCCAGGCCAGCAGGTGCACCGGCCGGGGCTGGCGCGAGCGCTCGTCCGCCGGCGCGTGGACGGGTGCGGGGGCGGCCGCCGCAGCCGTGGCCCGCCGCGCCCCGGCGGCAAAGGCCGGGACTTCGGCGCAGGCCCGCTCCGGCAAGTGGCTTTGCCGCTCTCGCAAAAGCACCACCCGCTCCGGCCCGAGGCGGTTGCCGAGGCTGTCGATCAGCCGGGCGAGTCCATCGGTTTTGGGTCCACCGGCAAACCCCATTGCCGCCTGCGCCGGCGCCAAAGGCTCGACGACCAGCGCGCCCAGCACCATGGCATCGATGCCGAAGCCGGCGTCGACCGCGGCAAGCTTTTCTGCGAACAGCCGCTCCAGGTGCTTCGGCTCGCGCTCCGGGCGGCTGGTGCCGATCGCCACCCC
This sequence comes from Rhodospirillales bacterium, assembly GCA_034382075.1. Classification (GTDB taxonomy): domain Bacteria; phylum Pseudomonadota; class Alphaproteobacteria; order Rhodospirillales; family Defluviicoccaceae; genus JAEULH01. The sequence goes on along the minus strand of JAXMOZ010000079.1, from coordinate 3,143 downwards.
GGTGGCGGTGGCGTCGCTGCGATAGATCCTGAGCTCCAGCCGCCGCGCGCCCTGATGGGCGACGGCGAGGCGGGCGCAGAGGTCGGTGAGCAGGTGGCGGGTGGCCAGGGCGATGTCCTCGCCTTTGCCGATGGGCTCGGCGAAGGCCAGCCGGCTCGCCATCGCCGGAACCGGCCGTTTGGGCGAGATCGGCTCGTCGGCCGCGGCCGTCGCCTGGTCGAGGCGCTTCGGCAGAAGCTCGCCGAAGCGGGCGGCGAGCGGCGCCCGGGGGAGGGGGAGGAGGTCTTCGATCCGGCGCAGGCCCACCGTCTGCAGCGCCTGGGTGACGTCGCCCGGAAGGCGCAGGGCCGCGACCGGCAACGGGGCGAGGGCGTCTTCGGCTTCGCCGGGAGCAACGATGCTCAGCGGCTGGTCCGCAAACCGGGCCATTGCCCAGGCGGCACCGGGGCTGTCGGCGATGGCGGCGCGGGCGTTCAGCCCGCAGGCCTCCAGGCGGAAGGCGAGGTCCTCGAGCAGGGCCCGTTCGCTCCCGAACAGGTGGGCGCAGCCGCTGACATCGAGCCACAGGCCGGCGCTGCCGGCGGCCGTCTCTCCGCCCAGGGGATCGACCGCGGTCCACGGCGTGTAGCGGCCGCACCAGTCGGCGAGGGCGGCCAAAGCCTTGGCGTCGGCGGCGGGATCGGCGGGGGCAACGGCGAGGTTGGGCAGCACCGCGCGGGCCTCGGTCAGCGACAGCCCGGGGACCGCGCCCCCGGCCGCGGCTGCGGCGCTGGCGGCAACGATGCGGATGCCGCCCGGCCCGGCGGCAATGGTCGCAAGCGGGCTCGTCGCAGCCCTGCCGCGGCGCGATCCGGCGGGCTCAGAGGGCCGCGGATAGGCTCGCGGCTGGCGCCGACGGCCGAGCCGGTCGGTGGCGAAGCTCGGGAGCCACAGCGAAACCACTCGTTTCATCACACCACTCCACGAGCCAGGTTCCAGGCGTGCCGCCGCGGGCGCGCTGCAGCTCGACCCGCCAGCGGGGACCGAGCAGATCGCCGCGGCCGGCGCTTTCGATCCGCCAACGGCTCAGCGCCGGGCCGGGCACGGTCTTGGCGGCGAACGGGCGAAGCAGCAGGGCGGCGACGCCGCTGCTCTCGGCGGCAAGCTGCAGCCGGCGGAGCGCGATCGGCCCGCCGCTTCCGGTTTCTCCCAGCACCGCCGCCGGCGCTCGGCTGCGCAAGCCCTCCTCCAGGACCCACAGCACGTCGTCGCCCCGGGCCGGGCGGACCAGGATCAGCCGGGCCGGGTCGAGGCCGAGGGCGGCGAGGCCGGGGCCGTAGAGCCCGGATCCGTGCCGGGCCCAGAGCACGGCGCCGCCGTCTTCGCCGAGGCGGGCGAGGAGAAAGGCGCAAAAGCCGGCCGCCGCGCCGCTGTCGTCCCCGGCGAGGACCTCGTGCAGGCCACGGCGGCCGAGGCCGCCGCCCAAGGCCCTGTCGATGGCGCCGATGCCGAGGCTCACCTTGCCGGCGGCATCGCCCCCGACCGCGCCGCCGGCACCCTCCAGCCGCTCGATCCGGCCACGAAGATCGGCGATCAAGCACCTGGTTTGGTTCGATAAAGACGCTTGCCTGTTCATCGCGGCGCGGGTCCGGGCGGTGGAGCTAGTTCTTGTTATGTTCTAGTTCTGCCCGGACGGCCCGTCAAGCCGGACTCGGCAACCCAAGCGTCAGCTGAACCGACCCGTCACCCTGGACCCGCGGAACAAGTCCGCGGGTGACGGTGGAGAAGGAGACGGCGCCGCCAAACCCCACACCGTCATCGCCGCACTGGTTGCGGCGATCCACGTCTTTCGCGGCCACGTCTTCTCATGGGCTCTTCGCGGGTTACGCCTCCGGCGAACCCGCCCCACGCGCCGCCGCGCATTCAGCCGAAGCGGGTGATGGACAGCTCGTCCACGTCCATCCCCGGCTCGATCCCGGAGACGATGTCGGCGACGATGCGGCCTGACCCGCAGGCCATGGTCCAGCCGAGCGTGCCGTGGCCGGTGTTGAGGAACAGGTTGGGAAAGCGGGTCCGCCCGATCACCGGCGAGCCGTCGGGGGTCGACGGGCGCAGCCCCGCCCAGAACTCGGCCTGCGCCGGATCGCCGCATTCGGGGAACAGCGACATGGCCTTGGCCAGCAGGAAGCGGGCGCGGGCCTCGTTGACGCTGTCGTCGTAGCCGGCGAACTCGGCGGTGCCCGCGGCCCTCAGCCGGTTGCCGAGCCGGCTGTAGACCATCTTCACCTCGTCGTCGATCAGGCTGACGGTGGGCGCGCCCGAGCCGTCGCCCGCCACCGGAATGGTCACCGAATAGCCCTTGGCGGGATAGACCGGCAGGCGGATGCCGGCCGACTTGAGCAGCAGCGGCGAATAGCTTCCCGCCGAGACGATGTAGGCGTCCGCCTCCAGCCTGCCGGCGCCGGTATCGACGCCGGCGATGCGGCCCCCCTCGACCGGCAGCGCCCGGACCGGGGTCGCAAACCGGAACTCCGCGCCAAGGCTCTCGCAGATCCCGGCCAGCGCCTTGGTGAACTTGTAGGCGTCGCCGCTCTCGTCGTCGGGGCTGTAGATGCCGCCGACCAGGCTCGCCTTGACGGGCGCCAGCGCCGGCTCGATAGCCACCGCTTCCTCCACATCGATGACATGGCGGATGCAGCCCATCCGGTTCATGAGCTCGACCTGCGGCAGGGCCTCGTCGAAATCGGCCTGCGAGCGGAAGACGTGGAGAATGCCGCGGGTGACCTGGTCGTACTCCAGGTGCTCGCGCTCGCGCAGCCTGAGCAGCTCCCGCCGGCTGTAGAGCGCGAGCCGCATCGCCCGGCGGATGTTGGCGCGCATACGCTCCGCAGTGCAGTTGCCGAGGAAGCGGACGAGCCACGAGACCAGCGCCGGATCGAAGCGCAGGTGGAACAGCAACGGCGCGTCGGTTCGCCCGATCCAGCGCAGCGCCTTGCGCGGCGTTCCGGGGGTGGCCCAGGGCGTGGTGTGGTTGGCCGAGATCTGCCCGCCGTTGGCGAAGCTGGTCTCCAGCGCCACCCCGTCGCGGCGGTCGACGACGACCACCTCGTGGCCGGCACGGGCGAGATAATAGGCGGTGGCGACGCCGACGACACCGGCGCCGA
>JAXMOZ010000078.1:0-15009 GCA_034382075.1 Rhodospirillales bacterium | reverse complement strand
ATGGCGTCGAACCCTCCTCGTGTCCCGGATCGTTTGCCAACGTCCCGAACCGAGTAGAATCAACGCCATGCAACCTGTCTACGAAAACCGAACCGGACAGCCGTGCGCTTGTCGCGAGGATCCACGAAAAACCGTCGAGGACCATCCGGCAAGGCGTGGATTGCCGCAACACGTGCGGCGATGACGGACGAGGAGAGGCGGCGGCGTTTCTTCCTCCCCGTTCGCGAGGATCCACGAAAACCGTCCGGGCAGAGGCGATCCTCAAGGCGTGGATGACCGCGACGAGCGCGGTCATGACGTTTTGGGGGAGCCGCCCGGCGACGCAGCGTGTCGTCGACCACGGGCAACGCTCCCGCGCCGCGCTTCCTCGTCGTCATACCCGCACAGCACTCGCCGCGCTTCCTCCCCGTCATCCATGCGCGCAGCGCCCGCCACCCCAACCGTCATCCTCGCGCTCGTCGCTCGCCGCGCTTTTCTCGTCGTCATCCTCGCGCTCGTCGCGAGGATCCACGAAAAACCGTCGAGGACCATCCGGTACGGCGTGGATCGCCGCAACACGTGCGGCGATGACGGACGAGAACGAGGCGGCGGCGTTTCTTCCTTCCCGTCATCCTCGCGCTCGTCGCGACAATCCATGGCCAAGCCGCGGCTTGCCCTCGTGGACCCGCGGAACAAGTCCGCGGGTGACGGATGAGGACGAGGATGGAGCGGCGTTTCCTCCTTCCCGTCATCCTCGCGCTTGTCGACGCTGGTCGCGAGGACCTATGAAGGCTGCCCGGGCAGACGCGATCGCCAAGGCGTGGATGACGCGACGAGCGCGGTCATGACGTTTTCAGAAGGAAGGGCCGTCGACTGCCTGTCCCCCTACGGCGAGGCGGCGCCGGCGTCATTGCTTCGTCCCCCATTGCAGCCGCTCGCCGGCGACCAGGTCGTCGATGGCGAGCGCGATCTGCCGCCACAATGCCGCGCCGTCGGCGTCGCCGGTTGCGGCCAGCTCGGTGGCCTTGAGCGCCGCGTCGATGCCGGCCTCCTCGCCATAGACGGCCATCAGCACGTGGGCGGCGCAGTAAATGTCCTGGCGCAGGCTCATGGCCGCCCGGCTCCGATCCGGCGCGCCGGCCGGCGGGTTCTCCTGCCCGCCGTGCCGTCGGCCCTCGCCTCGCGCCTGCGCCCGCTCATGGTCCGAGCGTCCCCTGATCCTGCTGGCGACCGCTCCGGCCGCCTCAAGATGACGGTCGCAAGCGTCGTGCCACGGAGTTAAACGGTGCAATTTCAGTCTGTTAGAGGATCGGCGGGTCCGCCAGGGGCCGGGTCTGTAACGCCGCCGTTACACCCGGGCGTGGTCGCGGATGGCCGCGGCGTTCCCGTGGGACCGCAGGGCCGCCGGCCGTTTGCGGCACTCCTTCACCCCTTCGGGCGCGAACACCCGGCGATCGGCGACGAATTCCCAGACCACCGGGACCCCGCGCAGCAGGCAAACGAGCACCGAGCACAGCACCAGCGCCATGGTCGTGGCCTGAGCGGGGCCGGCCCACTCGGCCCAACTCGCCGGGTGCAACGCCGGCCACGGCTGGATCAGCAGCACCCAGGCGAAGGTCACCGCCTTCAGCGCGCCGTAGAACGCCCGCATGAACCGGCTCGCCACCAGCGCCCGGCCCCAGGTCGAGGCCATCATGCCGTAGACCGATTTGCCGCCGGAGATCGCGGCGTAGCGGATCGAATCGACCAGCGCGCCGCGGACGATGAAGACGATCGCCACCCAGATCGGGATCAGGCCAAGGTTGCCGAGCACGATCCACAGCACGTTCTCGACCACCCGGTCGACGGCGATGTCGAAGATCGAGCCGAACACCGTCGTCTCGTTGCGCTTCCTGGCGACGTAGCCGTCGAGCCCGTCGAGCGAAATGATCAGGACCAGCAGCGGCGCATTCAGAAGCTGCCACCGCGGCGGCGCCCAGTAGGCCATGGCGACGAGCACGAACAGCAGCAGGAAGCGGCCTAGGGTGATCAGGTTCGCCATAGCTCTGTCTCCGGCTGCTGTCGCCTCTCCTTCGACGCGTCCCCAAACCGCGGGCGGGCTGCTCCGGGAACGCACCCGCAAACGCCGCGATGCCAATGAATACGATCACGCACCCGGCGGTCAGCCGCAAGCGCAAGCGCTTTGCCATCTGCCACTAACGGTGTTTGTCGCCTGGAGGTCCGCAGGGGAAGCGAGGAAGCGGCGTTTCCGGCGTCAGATGCCGCCGCCGGCCTCGATGACGCCGGTCAGGTATTCCACCCGCTTCAACAGCGGATGCAGGCCATCGTCGCCGAAGCCGTGACGCTCCAGGTGGCGGACGGTGTTGATCAGGTAGTCGCGGTTCAGCCCGGCGATGCCCTTCGCCTCCATGATGATCTCGGCGGAGCGTTCGACGCCGAGCTGGCCGGCGAACTGCCGGTGCGCCGGATCGGCAACGAAGGTGTAGGCCTCGACCTCGCGCCCGGGGATCTCGACCGGCAGCATCCGCGGGATGTAGGCGTAGCTGACCAGCTCGCGCTCGTCGAGGTAGTCGCGCACCGAGGTCTCCTGGTCGCGGGGGACACGAAAGGCGACGCCGCGGCAGGTGCCGCCGGGGGCGAGGCCCAGAACCAGGCCGGGCTGCTCGGGAGTGCCGCGGTAATGGTGGGAGTAGACGCAGAACGACCGGTGGTAGCCGCGCAGGAGCGCCGGCAGGGCGCCGCCGTGGGGAAAGCCCGGCCGCCACATCAGCGAGCCGTAGCCGAACACCCAGAAGTCGCCGGGACCCTCCATGACCGCCACTCTGCCGCCGCCGCCGGCCATGTCAACGCCGCCGACGCGGGCCCTACGCGAGCCCGAGGAACGGCTGGCAGCAAGCGCGCAGCCGGCGGCCTGGCGGACTTTTGGCGCGGCTCGCAGCGCTTGGCTCCGTCCAAAAGATGCTATAGTGACAGGAGCCGCCGCAGCAGACGGCGGGGAGCGGTTGGGAGGAAGGAATGGCGAAATCCATTCTCGTGGTGGAGGACGAACCGAACATCGTCCTCTCGCTCCAGTTCCTGATGAAGAAGGCCGGCTTCGAGGTGCGCGTTGCCCGCGACGGCGAGGAGGCCCTGGCCGCGGTCGAGGAACGGGCGCCCGACCTGATGCTGCTCGACGTGATGATCCCCAAGCGCGACGGGTACGACGTTTGCCAAACGGTGCGCGCCAACCCGGCCTGGGGCGGCATCTACATCATCATGCTCACCGCCAAGGGGCGCGAGGTCGACCGGGAGAAGGGCATCGCCCTTGGCGCCAACGACTACGTCACCAAACCCTTCTCGACCCGTGACCTGACCGAGAAGGTCAAGCAGCTTCTCGACCACCCGGCCTGAGCAGGCCGCTTCCGGCTTGCGCCGGACCTCCGCCGCGCCCAGCGGCGGACCACCGGGATCCCGAAGTACCGATCATGGGGCCGCGGCTCTTTCTCATCCTTTGCTTCACCGGACTGGGCACCGCCGCGCTCGCGGCCGTGGTCGCCGGCGTCTGGCTGATCACCTCGTCGCTGCCCGAGGGCGGCCAGGAGGTGCGCGACATCGTCATCGTCTATGGCGGCGGCATTGCCTGCCTGCTGGTGGCGGTGATCGCGGTGCTCTGGGGGTACCTGGACCACGCCTTAGCCCAGCCGCTTGCGGCGGTCGTGCGCGGCATCCAAACGGTCGTCTATGCCAACCCGGAGCATCGCATCGAGGTCGGCGAAAGCCATGAGCTGGGCGGGCTGCCGGCGGCCGTAAACGACCTGGTGCGGAAGCTGTCACAGGCGCGCAACACCGTCGAGGACGCCGTTGCCCGGGCGACACGGTCGCTGGAGCAACAGAAGAACCAGCTCGCGGTCATCCTCCAGGACCTCTCCGAGGGGGTGATCGTCTGCACCCTCAACCACACCATCCTCCTCTACAACAGCCGGGCGCTGCAGCTCCTGCACATCGCCGGGGAGATCGGCCTGGACCGGTCTCTGTTCACCTTCATGACCCGCCAACCGATCCTCCACTGCCTCGGCCGGCTGACCAGCCGCGTGGCCGAGGGCCGGCACGCCGAACATCCCGAGGGGCTGATGGCGTCGTTCGTCGGCGCCAGCTGCGACGGCCGCTACATCCTCGACACCCGGATGAGCCTGATCCTGGACGCAGGCGGCGTCGCCACCGGCTACGTGCTGACCTTCGACGACGATACCGAGGAGCTCGCAGCGCTCGGCCTGCGCGACCGGCTGCTCAGGGAAGCGACCGAAGGGCTGCGGGCGCCGGTCGCCAACCTTTCGGCCGCTGCCGAGATCCTCGGCGCCAACCCCAGCATGGACGCCAGCCAGCAGAGCCAGTTCAAGCACGTGATCTTGAGCGAGAGCCGGTTCCTCGCCAACCGGCTGGAACGGCTGTCCGCGCACTACCGCGACATCATCACCGGCCACTGGCCGATGAGCGACATCTACTCGGCCAACCTGTTCAACCACGTCTCCCGCAGGCTGAAGGAGCAGCGCAACGTCACGACGGTGATGACCGGGCTGCCGGTGTGGCTGCACGGCGACAGCTACACCCTGGTGGAGCTGCTCAACCGGATGATCCTCAAGGTCAGCGACCTCACCGGCGCCACCAGCTTCGACCTCGAGGCGGTTCGCGGCGAGCGCCACGTCTATGTCGACGTCGCCTGGCAGGGCCAGGCCATCCCGTCTGCGGCGCTGACCGCCTGGCTCGCCGACCGCCTGGACGAGGCCCTCGGCGGCTTGAGCCTGAAGGAGGTTCTGGAGCGACACCGGACCGACGTCTGGAGCCTCGCCGACAGCGGCGGCATGGCCAGGCTGCGGCTGCCGCTGCCGCAGGCGAAACGGGCGACGGGCAGCGCCGACCTCCAGCGGCTGCCGCCCCGGCCGGAGTTCTACGACTTCGACCTGCTGGCGCGGCCGCGCGAATTCGGCGAGCTCGGCGCCCGGGCGTTGCGGGCCATCACCTACGTGGTCTTCGACACCGAAACCACCGGGCTGGAGCCCGAGGGCGGCGACGAGATCGTCGCCATCGCCGGCGTTCGCATCGTCAACGGCCGGATCCTCACCGGCGAGTCGTTCGAGCGGATCGTCGATCCGAGGCGGCCGATCCCGCAAAGCTCGGTCCGCTTCCACGGCATCACCGACGAGACGGTGCGCGACAAGCCGCCCATCCAGGTGGTGCTGCCGCAGTTTCGCGCCTTCGTCGGCGACGCCGTGCTCATCGCCCACAACGCCGCCTTCGACATGAAGTTCCTGAAGCTCAAGGAGGGCGAGTGCGGCGTCGAGTTTTCGATGCCGGTGCTGGATACGCTGTTACTTTCCGCGTTTTTGCATGACTATACGGGGAAGCATGGGCTCGACGTGGTCGCCGGCCGGTTCGGCATCGAGGTTCAAGGTCGGCACACCGCCCTGGGCGATGCCTTGGCCGCCGCCGGCGTGTTCCTGAAGATGATCGACGTGCTTGAGGCGCGTGGCATCAACACCTTGAACGAGGCGCTTTCGGCGAGCGACGCCATGGTCGAGACCCGCGCCAAGCTGGCCGGGGCTTGAGGGGAGGCAGAGGTGGACGAGAACCACCCGCTGACAGAGACCGTCGAGGGCGAGCGCGAGACCGCCCGCTTCGTCGCCTTGTTCCTGCTGGGCGTCATCCTGTTCAGCCCGTTGCTCATCGCCGTCTTCGACGTGCCCGGCGCGCACGTCTTCGGCGTCCCGCTGCTCTACGCCTACCTGTTCGCGAGCTGGGCGCTCCTGATCGCGATCTCGGCCTGGCTCGCCGGCAAGATCACCGCGCCGGCTCAGGCCAAGCCGCGCTCGTCGCCGGCGGCGGACGGCTAGGCGCGGGGAGGCGCCGGACATGCTTCCCGGCTGGCTGATCATCGCCACCTCCTTCGGCTACGTCTCGCTGCTGTTCGCCATCGCCTACTATGCCGACCGCAGGGCCGAGCGCGGCCGCGGCTGGATCGCCAACCCCTACATCTACGCGCTGTCCATCGCCGTCTACTGCACCGCCTGGACCTTCTACGGCAGCGTTGGCCGGGCCGCGACCAGCGGCATCGGCTTTCTGCCCATCTACCTGGGGCCGACGCTGGCGTTCCTCCTGGGCTGGATCGTGCTGCGCAAGATCCTGCGCATCAGCAAGGTGCACCACGTCACCTCGATCGCCGACCTGGTCTCCTCACGCTACGGCAAGAGCCACCTGCTGGGCGGCATGGTCACGGTCATCGCCGTCGTCGGCATCATGCCCTACCTGTCGCTGCAGCTGAAAGCGGTGGCGACCAGCTACAACGTGCTGCTGCACTATCCCGAAGTGACCGCGGCGGTCACGCCTCAGCACCTGCCGCTGTTCGGCGACACCGCGCTGTGGATCGCGGCGCTGATGGCGCTGTTCGCGATCCTCTTCGGCACCCGGCATATCGACGCGACCGAGCACCACGAGGGGATGGTCGCGGCCATCGCCTTCGAGTCGGTGGTGAAGCTGGTGGCCTTCACCAGCGTCGGCCTGTTCGTGACCTACGGCCTGTTCGACGGCTTCGCCGACCTGTTCCGCCAGGCCGCGGCGGACCCGCGGCTCGCCGAGTTGCAGAGCGCCGAGGTCGCCGGCGGCCAGTGGCTGCCGCTGACCTTCTTGGCCATGCTCACCGTCATCTGCCTGCCCAGGCAGTTCCAGGTGATCGTCGTCGAGAACACCGACGAGAGCCACCTGAAGAAGGCGATCTGGCTCTTTCCGCTCTACCTGCTGTTGATCAACATCTTCGTCCTGCCGATCGCGCTGGGCGGCCTGTTGCGCTTTCCGCTCGGGACCGTCGACGCCGATACCTTCGTCCTGGTCCTGCCGATGGCCGAGCAGCAGCCGTATCTGGCGCTGTTCGCCTTCATCGGCGGGCTGTCGGCGGCGACCGGCATGGTGATCGTCGAGACCGTGGCGCTCAGCACGATGATCTGCAACGACCTGGTCATGCCGGTGGTGCTTCGCTCGAACTGGATGCGCCTCGCCGAGCACCGCGACCTGTCCGGGTTGCTCCTGGCGATCCGGCGGATCGCCATCGCCGTGATCATGCTGTTCGGCTATCTGTACTTCCGGCTGATCGGCGAGTCCTTCGCCCTGGCCTCCATCGGCCTCGTCTCGTTCGCCGCCGCCGCCCAGTTCGCCCCGGCGATCCTGCTCGGCATCTACTGGAAGGCGGCGTCGCGCCGCGGCGCGCTTTGCGGGATGATCGCGGGCTTCGCGGTTTGGGCCTACACCCTGCTGCTGCCGTCCTTCGCCCAGTCGGGCTGGATCGACCAGTCCTTCATCGACGCCGGCCCGTTCGCCATCGAGCTGTTGAAGCCCTACGCGCTGTTCGGCCTGGGCGGCCTCGATCCCATCACCCATTCCCTGTTCTGGAGCCTGCTCGCCAACGTCGGCGCCTTCGTCGCCGTCTCGTTGTCCGACCGGCCGAGCACCATCGAGCGGATCCAGGCGACGCTGTTCGTCGAGGTGTTCCGCCAGGGCAGCGTCGAGCCTGCCGGCCTGTGGCAGGGGGCGGTGCCGGTCAGCGACCTCCGGGCGATGGCCGAGCGGTTCCTCGGCCGCGACCGGACCCAGGAGATCTTCGCCGAGTACGCCCGCAGCCACCGCGTCGACCTGGCCCACTCCACCCATGCCGAAGGCGACCTGGTCCAATACGTCGAGCGCCGGCTCTCCGGCGTCATCGGCGCCGCCTCGGCGCGGGTGATGGTCGCCACCACGCTGAAGGGCGAAGGCGTCGGCCTCGACGAGATCATGCAGATCCTCGACGAGACCTCGCAGGTGCTGGAGTACAGCCGCCAGCTCGAGCAGAAGTCCCGGGAGCTGGAGCGGGCCACCAACGACCTGAAGGCGGCGAACGAGCGGCTGACCGAGCTCGACCGGATGAAGGACGACTTCCTCTCCACCGTCACCCACGAGCTGCGCACCCCGCTCACCTCGATCCGCTCGTTCTCGGAGATCCTCCACGACTCGCCCGACCTCGACCTCACCGAGCGCCAGCACTTCCTCACCATCATCATCCGCGAGAGCGAACGGCTGACCCGGCTGATCAACCAAGTTCTCGACCTCACCAAGATCGAAACCGGGCGGATGAAATGGCAGATGACCGACGTCGACCTCGTCGACGTCATCGATCACGCGGTCTCGGCGCTGCGCCACCTGTTCGAGGAAAAGAGCATCGCGCTGGAGGTTCACGGCCCGGCCCGGGTGCCGCCCATTCGCGGCGACCGCGACCAGCTCATCCAGCTGGTGATCAACCTGCTGTCGAACGCGGAGAAGTTCTGTCCGCCGGGAACCGGCCGCGTCGACGTTTCGCTGCAGACCGGAGCGCGAGGGGTAACCGTCAGCGTCGCCGACAACGGCCTCGGCATCCCGGTCAACGAGCAGGAGCTGATTTTCGAGAAGTTCCACCAGGTCCGCAGCGGCAACACCGGCAACCCGATGGGCTCTGGGCTGGGCCTTGCCATCTGCCGGGGGATCGTCGAGCACCTGGGCGGGCGGATCTGGGTGCGCAGCACGCCCGGAAAGGGCGCCACCTTCTTCTTTACCGTCCCCTACGCCCGCAGCGGCGACGCGACCGATGCGACGCGGTCGGTGGTCGGGGAGGCCGGGGAGTAGGCCCGGCGCACTCGCTCAATTGTCCTGAGCTGCGTTCAGGGTGCGGATCATCCGCTCGATGACCGCGGCGGCGAAGGCGTTCACGTCCTCGTCCAGCCCTTCCTCGGCTGCGTTCCGGTGCGCCGACGCCGCGTCCTCCAGCGCGCAGATGATCTCCTGCTTGCCCACCATGCCGCACTCGACCAAGGCAATGGCCAGCGATTCGCCTACGGACAGCGCGGCACGGGCGACGGCGTCATCGACCCTCCGCTCCGTGTTGCTCATGATTCGACTTCGCAAATAGTGATTCCGGCGGTGACTGTAGTCACGTCCGCCGCCGGCGACGTTAAATAAGGTTATGGTCCACGCTCGGAGTATCCGCCGTTCCCGCTACAGAAGGGGAAGAAGAAGCTGCTGGCGGCAGCATGAATACCGCCTTCACCGGCAAATGATCGGAGGCCAAGCGCGCGGTCGGACTGGCATGCCGGGCCGGGGCACGGGCGGGCGTGAGCGAGCGCGCGCAGATGCGATCCAGCGGCAGCAGCGGCCAGCGGGCGGGGAAGCTGCCGACGTGGCCGTCGCAGGCCAGCGCGTCGCTGAGGCTGCGGGAGACGGGGCCGAAGCGGACCCATTCGTTGAAGTCCCCCATCAGCAGCAGGGGCCCGGAGCCGGCGTCGGGGTCGGCGCCGCCGATGTGCTGCAGCAACGCCGCCATCTGCCGCCGCCGCTCCCAGCCTCGCAAGCCAAAATGAACGACGATCACCCGGAGATGGCCACCGCCCGCCGCCCCGGGCCAGGCGACCGCGGCATCGATGCCGCCCCTGGGCTCACGGCCGGCGGCGCTCAGGTCGATCAGCCGGCTGTTCAGGATCGGCCAGCGCGAAAGCAGGGCATTGCCGTAGTGGCCGCGGTGGCAGACGATGTTGAGCCCGGCGACGACGTTGAAGCCGAGCCGGCGGGCGAGGAAGGTAAGCTGGTCGCAGCCGCCGGCGGCGGCAAGCCGGCTATCGACTTCCTGCAGGCCGATGAGGTCGGCGCCCAGCTCCTCGAGCACCAGCGCGACGCGGCCCGGGTTGTAGCGGCCGTCGGCGCCGACGCAGCGATGGATGTTGTAGGTGGCGGCCACGACGTGCCGGCTGGGCCGCGTCCCCCCCAAGGTCCCGGCAGAAACCGGGCCGCTCACGAGCGCCGCGCTGCCAGCCTTCGCCGCCTCCTCTGGCCGTGGCGGCGATGCAGCCAGCGGACCCCGAGGCCGAGCCCGAGCATGAGGAGAAGCGTGATCGCGACGAGCACGCCGACGTTGAGCCAGTCGGGCTTGCGCAGCACCGCGCCGATCTGGCCGCCGAGGATCGATAAAGCCAGGATCCCCGGGGCAAGGCCCAGCGCGGTTCCCAAGGCGAAGTCGAGCAGACGAACACGAACGGCGCCGGCGAGGAAATTGACGACCGTGTACGGCGCCACCGGGACCATCCGCACCAAGGCGATGGCCAGCGCGCCACGGCCTGACAGCGCGTCGCCGATGCGCCGCCAGCGGGGTCCGAGAAGCCGACGCGCCCAACCCTGACCCAGCACGACGCCGAGGCCGTAGTCGACGATGGCGCTGAGCATCGCTCCGGCAAAGGCGTAGGCGCTGCCCAGCACCGGCCCGAAGGCGATGGCGGCGCTGGTGATCAGCACCGTCAGCGGCACCATGGCGAAGCCGGCGATCACGAAGGTCGCCGCGGTCACCAACGCCGCCAGCGGGGTATTACCGAAGGTCTTCCACCATTCGGCCAGGCTTTCCGTGTCGAGCCACTCGGGCAGCGGCCCCATGCGCCAGAACAGGGCCAAGGCGACGAGGGCGCCGATGCCGAGCCCGACGAAGACGAGGTGGCGCGCCACCACCCGCCAATCGACGGCCCGGACCAGCCGGCCGATCAACGTCTCCGCCTCCGCCGGCGCCTCCGGATCGACGATGGACTGCGACGAGGCCACCAGCCCCGCATCCTCGGCAAGCTCCGTCTCGCCGATCTCGATCGGCGCCAGCCTCCGCGCCTGCCCGTCGAGCTCGTCGATCGCCTGGACCAGCGAACCCGTCCGCTCGACCGCCGCCTCGACCTCGTCGGCGCCCGCGCCGGTGTGCTCGCCGACCAGCCGCGCCAGCAGATGGCGAACCGCGCCCCCGTCTTCCGCCTCGAAGGCAATGTCGCACTCGCTGTCGAGGCCCATGGAGCGGTTGGACAGGTTGGCCGAGCCGATGCGCACCAGCCGGTCGTCGGAGATCATCAGCTTGGCGTGGACATGGATGGAGACGTCGCGGTGGAGCGGGCAGAGGACCCTCAGCCGCCCGTGCCGGTCGGCCCGCCTGAGCGCGGCGATCAGCTTGGCCCGCCGGTCGGACATGGTCGCCTGCTCCAGCCAGTCCCAGTTCTCCTGGGGCAGGACCAGGACCACCTCCGGGCCGCCGTCGCGCTCGAGGCTTTCGGCCAACGCCGCGGCCACCCGGCCGGCGGTAAAATACTGGTTCTCGATATAGATATAGCTCTCGGCGCGCTCGACCGAGGCAAGGTAGAGCGCCTCCACCTCACGGGTCAGCACCAGCCCGTCGATCCCCGGATCGGTGCGGGCGATGGCGACGTCGACCTCGTGCAGGTCGACGCCGACCCCCTCCGGCCAAAGATCTTCGCCGCTGCCGGCGACCCGGGTGATCTTCTTCCCGGTCGCCCTGAGCCAGCGTTCGCGGGCGAGCTGGCCCAGCGCCGCCGCCGCTTCGCCGTCGAGGGCGACCTGCATGTCGTGGAACGGGGGGTAGGGCTGACCGGAGGCGTCGGTCCGCCGGGGGTCGTCCAGTCGGTGCTCGGGCGTGTCCCAGCGCCGCGAGCCGAAGTCGATCCCGCCAATGAACGCCAGCGCGTCGTCGATGACGACGATCTTCTGGTGATGGCAGGCCCCGACCGGGTGGACCGCGTCCAGGCAGTAGCGCAGCCGGCGGTGGGTCATCAGGCCGAGCCGGTAGTTGGTGAACAGCTCCCGGTCGCCGGCAAAGACGATGGGGAAGTCCCAGGCGAGGACGTGGACGTGCAGCCCCGGCCGGTTGGCGACCAGATGGTCGAGAAACTCGCCGAGCTGATCGGGCGCCGGCACATCGTCCCGGTCCGGCTCCAGCCGAACCCGGCTGTCCACGTCCCAACCGACGATGATGATCGACCGGCGCGCCCGCAGCGCCGCCGCCTTGAAGGCGGAGAAATAGGCGGCCGCGTCGATCAGGAAGGCGACCCGATGCGCGCGCAGCAGCCGCCAACAGGTCTCGCCTTCGACGAAAAGCCCATCCTCCCCGGAACGAGGAGCAGGTCCCGGGCTGTCCTCGCCGAGGTGCTGGAGAAGATCTGCCTCTGCCATGGCCGTCACGCGGGCATCGGCGCTCCGTGATGACCCGGCCGACCCGCCTGATAGCAGGACGCTGCCGCTTCGCCGGCATCGTCGCCGGCATCCGCCTCCAGCACCGCCAGCGCCAACGGCCGGCGCTGCGGGCGTGCGGTCGTCTCGGCCGCCGGCGCCGTCGCGCTTCCGCCTGACAAGGTCCGCAGCACCGCGGCCTCGGCCTCCAGCCAGGTGTCGAGATCACGCTCCTGGGGCCGGCCGCGGGCCTGCCAAAGCCACTCGGCACGGTCGCGGAGCCGCTGCCAATAGGTCTCGGCGGAGAACGGCTGCAGCTCGCCATGGCCGGCCAGCATCGCGCGGCAGACGGCGAGGACATGCCGTTCGGCGGCAAGCCAGATGTCCAGGGTCATCGCCGTCGAGCGAGAGGAGTGCTCCCAGAAGCACTGTGCCAGGGCGCGAACCTGCTCCACCGGAAATGCCGAAGAGGGCAGGCTCCGGTCCAGCGCCGGCGCCGGCCGGGCATCCGTCTGGGCCTCGGGCTGCGGCGCGGCCTCGGCGGCGCGCATCGACTGGCTCACCATCTCTTCGGCGGCGAGCCAATGGTCCATGGCGCGGCAGTACGGAGACAACGCCGATCGCCACAACGCCGACGCAAGCGCCCGCGTCAGTTCTTCCTGCTGTCCCATGCCCGGATACCCCTCTCTCGTGTGCGTTGGCGCGAAATCCGGGGCAGCAACCACCGGTTCACGCTTCGCATCATAATGAAGGGGAGATGAGAGGGCTTATCATGGGGCAACGATGTGCGTGGCCGGCCGAGCGGATCGCAGACGTTGCCGCCGGCTGAGCCGGACGACGGGCTTTAAGCGCCCGCCGCGGTGGTCCCGCCGCGTTGCGGCCGCGGCGGCTCGGGGGGCCCTGCCGCCGCCGTGGCGGCCGCGGCTTCCGTCACCGCCTGCAGCACCTGGCGTTCCGCCTGCAGCCAATAGTCCAGGGCGTTGCCGTACTGCCGGCCGGCGGAGTCCCAAAGGACATAGGCGTTGCGGCGGATGTGCTCGAGGTAGGCGGGGGCCGGCAAGGCGGCCAGCTCCTGGGCGCCTTCGCGAGCCGCGGCTGCGGCGCGGGTCAGCGCAAATGCGTGCTTCTCGGCGGCGATCCAGCAGTCGAGGGCAAGCTCGTACTGCCTGCCGGCGTTCTCCCACATGCAGTGGGCGAGGTCCTGAACGCGGCTGATGGGCGCCCCCGCCCGATCGTCCCCGGCCCCGGTCACCAGGGTCTCGCCGGCGGCGGTGGTAGCGAGGCGGGCGGACGCCGTCAGCATCTCCAGGATCATCTGCTCGGCCATGAGCCAGAAATCGAGCGCCATGCCATAGGGCCGCGCCGCCGATTCCCACAACGGGTGGGCGAGCGAACGGATCCGGATCTCCATCTGCGTGTCCATGACCCTATCCTCGCACGGACATTCCATGAACAGCTACCGAAAAAACGTGGCGCAGCGCTGTCCGCAGCGAGCATAGAGCCGGTGTTTGCAGAAGACGAGCGTCGGCTTCAACCTCCTGCAAAGCCGACGTTAAGCGTGTGCCAGCCTAGACGGTTGTCGGCGGCGCGACGGGATGCAACGGCCGGCGGCCGAGGACGGCTAGCAGCCGGGCGAGGAAGCCGCAGACGGCCTGGCTGCGCAGGGCGCGGCCGCGGCGAATGTAGGCCTGGATCTCTGCCGGAGAAGGCTTCGAGAAGCTGTCCATGACGATCTCCTTCGATGCCCGTGAGGTGCAACGCAGGAAGATTACGGCCTTGCCGCGGACGGCATAATCATCCACAACATCACAATTCTTGTGAACTGCGGTCACAGGTGGAAGGTCGAAGCTTGCGATGGACCGGCCCGGGGAGATGGCGGTGTTCGTCCGCGTGGTGGAGACCGGCGGCTTCTCCGCTGCCGGCCGCGCCACCGGGCTCACACCTTCGGCGGTGAGCAAGCTCATCGGCCGGCTGGAGGACCGCCTCGGCGCCCGCCTGCTGCATCGCACGACCCGCAGCATCAGCCTCACCCACGAGGGTGTCGCCTTCTACCAACGCAGCGTCCGCATCCTCAAGGACATCGACGAGGCGGAACAGGCCATCAGCCAGCTCCACGCGGTCGCCCGCGGCAGGCTCAAGGTCAACGCCGCGGTGGCCTTCGCCACCTACCAGATCGTCCCGATCCTGCCCGAGTACCTGGAGAGATATCCGCAGGTGCAGCTGGAGCTGAGCGTGACCGACAAGGTGGTCGACGTCGTCGACGAGGGCGTCGACGTCGCCATCCGCCTCGGCGCCAGGATCGACTCCTCGCTGATCTCGCGCCAGCTCGCCGTCGATCACCGGATCATCTGCGCCGCTCCCGCCTACCTCGAGCGCCACGGCCGGCCGGAGACGCCGGCCGACCTCGGCCGCTGCAACTGTCTCACCTGGATCGGCAACCAGGGGGCGTTGAACGACTGGCCGTTCATCGGCCCCCAGGGCCCGTATAAGGTGAGCGTCCACGGCAACGCCGAGGTTGACAACGGCGAAACCCTCTACGAGATGGCGCTGGCGGGCCTCGGCATCGCCCGGATCGCCGGCTTCAGGGTCGGCGACGCGATCAAGGCGGGGCGGCTGGTGCCGCTGCTCACCGAGCACCACCGCGACGAGCCGCTGCCGATCCACGCCGTCTACCCGCACCGCCGGCACCTGTTGCCGAAGGTGCGCAGCTTCGTCGACTTCCTGATCTGGAAGTTCACCCCGAACCCGCCGTGGGCGACGCCATGAGCGCAGTAAAGAAGGCAGTGCTTGGCGAGGGGCACGAGAAGCCGCCCAACCTTCGCGCCAGCGATTTGCCGAGTGGTAGCGCTGTCGGCTGCCGCCTATGATGCTGGGAAGCTGAAGTGCTGGACCTTATACCAGCCTGCGCGGTTACTGACTCTGGGTTTGGGGGATTGAACGAACCCGCTGTCGCGGGAGTGGGATGAGCGGTTAGGAGGGAGGGCTCCTTGTCGGGGAGGATTGCGGTTTGTCGAAGCG
>JAXMOZ010000077.1:0-15280 GCA_034382075.1 Rhodospirillales bacterium | reverse complement strand
GCACGGCTATGCTGCTCGCGGGTGGTCGGTGTCCACATGACGCTCTCCAAACCGGCTTCGACAACCGTTTGGAATCACATCTGGACCCGGCCATCCACCCCAAATCCAGTTTCAAGACGGCCTCTTAGTCGCCACGGCTATAGGCTGCTAAACCGTTTTCGAGTGGCCCCGCGACCGCAGCATCCGTCACGAGCAAGGACAGCGCGGCGCTAAGCAGGAACGTGCGACACCGAACGAGCATGGTTCCCACCCTCGAAGCAGCGCAACATCAAAGCCCATCCCTCCGCGACGCCACCAAATCCAGCGCCCCTTGCTCCGAAGCAGAATGGCGACAACTCTAGTGTATAATGCGCCTCAGATCAGGCCTTTCCAGGGTGTAGATCATGCCACGATCCTCGACGACCTGGGCGGCAGGACGCAGCGGCAACCCAGGCGGCCGGCCGCGAGCCGTTGTCGAGGTGCGGGACCTTGCCAGGAGCTGCACGGAAGCTGCCGTCGGAACGTTGGTCGAGATCATGACGGATACGAAGGCGCCTGCCGCCGCTCGGGTCGCCGCGGCCGTGGCGGTCTTGGACCGCGGCTGGGGCAGGCCGCCGCAGGCTGTCGCCGTTGCCGTCGCAGCGGATAACGGCCGCGCATACGAAGCGATGCTTCAGCAAGTCGAGCGCCTTGAGCTGGCGAGAGGGCAGGAGCGTCTTCTTGGCTCTCAACGACCGCTTGTAGCGGCCGAGTGACGGATCCAAACCAGCTGCGGGCGAGCCGCAGAAGGCGTTGGTTGGCTACCCAATCGTCCTGCGCGTGACCTTTAGAGGCAGGTGTCCCGAGAACCAACGCGACCGGAAGCACGCGGGCAGCATGAAAACGCGTCGGGCCGGACGGCGGGGGCGGCTAACCTCGTTCGTTCCGCACCGATGGGGCGGGAAGCTGGAGCCGGCCGTAGCCCAAGGGAAGGTTGCTCGCGGATGCTCCTCATGGACTAATCGATCCACTACGTTGTCGTTAAAAGCGCCCCGCGCCCAGCTATCACTGGCGCCGGAGCACGAAGCCAATCTCCTTGGCTTTCAGCGGAGGGGCACCGTGCCAAAGTGCGCCACCGCCGGCCTTCGTCCACCAAGTCCTTGATCTTGATACCGCCGAGGGTGACGCCGCGGCTCGCCTCGGGCAGGCCGGCGGCGGCGCGCCGCGCCTTCTCGCGATTGAAGCTCGGCGTCGCCGGCACCAGCCCGGCGGTAGCGACGCCCCGCTTGGGGGTGGTGACCTCGACGCCCTGCGCCACCTCGGCGAGGAGGGCGCTAAGCCGGTTCTCGGGCTCGTGGATCGAGACCCCGCATGTCAAAGCATCCGTCTTACGCAACCGATCAAAGCGCTCTCGGCTCAACCTCGCCTTCACCCCGCGGCGTAGGGCGGGCGGTCGAGCCCCTTGGGCGAGCGGGTGAAGACCTCGCAGCCCTCCGCTGTCACGCCGATCGAGTGCTCGAACTGCGCCGACAGCGAGCGGTCGCGGGTGACCGCGGTCCAGCCGTCCTTGAGGATCTTCACCTCGTAGCGGCCGGCGTTGATCATCGGCTCGATGGTGAAGAACATGCCCTCGCGCAGCTCCGGGCCGGTGTTCGGCTCGCCGTAGTGGGGGATGTTGGGGGCGTCGTGGAAAATGCGGCCCAGGCCATGGCCGCAGAAGTCGCGCACCACCGAGAACTGCTGCGCCTCGACGAAACTCTGGATGGCATGGCCGATGTCGCCGACGCGCACGCCGGGGCGAACCGCCTCGATGCCCTTCCACATCGCCTCGAAGGTCACGTCGATCAGCCGCTGCGCCTTCACCTTAATGGCGCCGACCGGGTACATCCGGCTGCTATCGCCGTGCCAGCCGTCGACGATGGGGGTGACGTCGATGTTGACGATGTCGCCCTCCTTCAGCGCCTTGTCGTCGGCGGGAATGCCGTGGCAGACGACGTGGTTGATGGAGGTGCAGATCGACCTCGGAAAGCCGCGGTAGTTCAGGGGCGCCGAGATGCCGCCGTGTTCGCGAATGAACGCGTCGCACAGGGCGTCGAGGGCGCCGGTGGTCACGCCAGGGACGACATGCGGGGTGATGAAGTCGAGGGTCTCGGCGGCAAGGCGGCCAGCCCGGCGCATGCCCTCGAAGTGCTCCTCCTTGTGGATCTTGATCGTCCGGGTCTTGTCGCGGTCGAGGGCCACGCTGACGTCGTTCATTATCGTCCCATGCCACTTAAGGCGCGCGCTGGCGCAGGTTCGCACGATGCACCGGCAAAAGCGAGCGGGTCGCTGACCCGGATCTCGTCGAGGCCGACGGCGCAGCGATAGCAAAGCACCTCGACGCCCGCGGCAGACGCGGAGGCGAGCGCCGCGGCGTAGACCGGGTCGATGTCGTGGGCGACGGCGAACAGGTCGGCGTCGCCGCGCTGGGCGATGAACAGCATCGCCGCCCGATGTCCCGAAGCCACCGCCGCCGCCAGCTCCACCAGGTGCTTCACTCCCCGCGCCGTGACACAGTCCGGAAACTCCAGAAGGCCGGGCCGCGACGGCCGCTGCAGCGTCACGTTCTTGACCTCGACGAAGCACTTGGGCCGGCCTTCGGCTTCGAGCAAGAGGTCGATGCGGGCGTTGGCGCCGAGGCGGACCTCGCGGCGAATGCTCTCGTAGCCGGAAAGCTCGGCAATGGCGCCCGCAGCGATCGCTTCGGCCGCCAAGGCGTTGGGCCGGGCGGTGTTGATCCCGACCAGGATCCGGCCCAGTCGGATCAGCTCCCAGGTGAAGGCGAGCTTGCGCCGGGGGTCGGGGGCCGGCGACAGCCAGACCTCGGCGCCGGGTACCGCGACCGAGAGCATCGATCCGGAGTTGGGGCAGTGGGCGGTGACGAGCTGTCCATCCTCGAGGGCGACGTCGGCGAGGAAGCGCTTGTAGCGGCGGATGAGCGTGCCGCGGAGCAGGGGGCAGGCGAACCTCACCGGCGGGGGCCGCCCGGCAGCCGCCTCATCCGCCGGCGGCCCGTCCCGGCCAAAGCAGGTCGGCGCTTTCGCTTTCCAGCCTGGCGGCGGCGCGGGCGCGCCGGTGCATCGGCAGCTTGTCCTCGCCCCAGGCTCCGTATTCGCCGATCAACCGGCGCAACCTCTGCTGCAAGGCGATCACCTTTTCGTCCTGCCAATAGGCCTCGCCCAGGTCTTCTTTCAGCCGCCGCAGCTCGGCCTGAGCATCGGCGATCCTCGCGTCGTCGTTCCGCTCCCCGCTCATGTCGCCGCCCGTTCGCCGGCCGGGATCTCCGCCGTGCCCAGCGCTTCGGCAAGTCGGGTCTTGGCGCTGCCGGGCTTCAGCGGCTTCGGCTGCGACGGGTCCGGCGCCCAGGCGGTGAGGTAGATCACCTGCACCGTCGCCGGCACCCGGCCGTCGGCGTCGCCGTAGAGCTCGCCATAGCGCGCCAGCGCCGAAAACAGCGTCGTCCGCCGGGAGGGGCCGCGGCGGCGCTCGAGGACCGCGTTCGCCTCGCCGGCGCCGCGAAGGTCGCGGACCACCGCGAGCGGGTCGGGGTAGCTGACGGTGATGGTCTCGATGTCGGCGACCGGCAGCGCGAACCCGGCGCGCACCAAGAGGTTGCCGGCGTCGCGAACCTCGACGAACGGCGAGATCCTCGGGCTCAAGCCGCCTTCCGCGGCGATCTCGGCCTCGGCAAGGGCCTGGCGCAGCTCCTTCAGGGTCTCCCCGCCCGGCATCGCCGCGAGGAACAGGCCGTCCGGCTTCAGCGCCCGGCGGATCTGGCTCAAGGCCCCCGGCAAATCGTTCACCCAGTGCAGGCTGAGCGAACTCAGCACCAGGTCGAAGGCGCCCTCCGCAAACGGCAGCGCCTCTTCGTCGCCGGCCACCGCCGGCGCCGGCGCCAGCCCCGCCATCTCCGCCGACAGGTCGCAGTGGACCATCGTCTCGATGCCGCCGCGCCCGCGCAGGGCCGCCGCCAAGGCGCCGGTGTGGCAGCCGAGGTCGAGGGCGCGCGGAAACCGCCGGTTGACGTCGTCGAGGCGGTCGGCGAGCCGGTCCGCCACCTCGCGGTAGAGGAAGTCGTGCGCCGCAAGCCGCGCGGCGGCGCGGTCCCGGCGCCGGCGAACGACGGCGCGGTCGAACACGGTCATGCTGTCCGGCATCGGCGGCGTTTACCCCCATATGGGTAGAAAGCGGTTTGCGCCGCTCCGTGTTCCTGATATATGGCAGAGGCCATGGGTCGGGGCAAAGAGGATGGGCGGGCTGCGCCGCTGCCGTCGGCGCCCGGGGCCGCGCCGGGATGGCGGCGGCTCGGCCGGTTCCTGCTGGATGCGCTGCTGCCACCGCAGTGCCTCGGCTGCCGCGAGCTGCTTCGCACCGACGTGGCGCTGTGCCCATCCTGCTGGGGAAAGATCCGCTTCATCGCCCCGCCGCTGTGCGAGGGCTGCGGCCTGCCGTTTCCGACGCCGGCCGAGGCCGGGTCGCTGTGCGGCGGCTGCCTCGGCCGCAGGCGGCTGTTCGAGCGCGGCCGTGCCGCGGTAGTCTACGACGAGGCCAGCAGCCGGCTGATCCTCGCCTTCAAGCGCGCCGACCGCACCGACGCCGCGCCGGTGTTCGGCCGGTGGATGGCCCGCGCCGGAGCCGACCTCCTCGCCGATGCGCGGCTTCTGGTTCCGGTGCCGATGCACTGGACCCGGTTGATCGCCCGGAAATAGAACCAGGCGGCGCTGCTGGCGCTGGCGGTGGGCCGCGAAAGCGGCGTTGCGGTCGCGCCCGACCTCCTGCTCCGCAGCCGGCGGACGCCGTCGCTCGGCACGCTCGGGCCGACGGCCCGCGCCGAGGCTGTGCGCGGCGCGATCTCGGTGCACCCGCGCCGGGCCGCAGCGGTTGCGGATCGCCGGGTCGTCCTCGTCGACGACGTGCACACCACCAGCGCCACCGCCGACGCCTGCGCCGCCGCCCTGCTGCAGGCCGGCGCCGCCGCGGTCGACCTGCTCACCCTGGCGCGCACCGTCCGCAGCGGCTGAGGGGCGCAGGGCAGCAGGGCGCAGGAGCCCGCGCTTCCATTCCTTCGCCGGCCGGGCCATATCTTGCGGGCGTTCAGCTCGCCCAAAGTGCGCAAGGAGGTCGGGAGCGGTGGCCAGGATCGAGATCTACACGACGCCCTTCTGCCCCTACTGCGCCAGGGCCAAGGCGCTGCTTGCGAAGAAAAACGCGGACGTGGTCGAGTACGACGTCTCCTCCATGCCGGGCGCGCGCGCCGAGATGCAGGAGCGCTCTGGCGGCAAGAAGACGGTGCCGCAGATCTTCGTCGACGGCCGCCACATCGGCGACAGTGATGGCATCGTCGCCCTCGAGCGGGCCGGCAAGCTCGACGGCGTGCTGCGCGGCGAGGCCTGACGCCGGCCGATGGCGGGATGCATCGCAGCCTGCGTTCAGACGAACTCCGGGCGTGAGGTTGGGCCGAACATCGAGGCGGTTCTGCCGCTGATCGGCGAGGCCTGCGGGCGCGGCGCCGAGCTCATCCTGCTTCCCGAAAACGTCGCCATGATCGAGCCGATCCAGGCGAAGCAGCGCGAGAAGGCGCTGCCGGAGGCCGAGCACCCGGCTTTGGCGGCGTTTGCCGAAGCGGCGGCGAAACGGGGCGTCTGGATCCTGATCGGCTCGCTCGCGGTCCTTCGCGACGACGGCCGGGTGGCCAACCGCTCGCTGCTCATCGACGGCGAAGGTCGGATCGTCGGCCGCTACGACAAGATCCACCTGTTCGACGTCGACCTCGGGCCCGGGGAGAGCTACCGGGAGTCGGCGGTCATCGCCCCTGGCGGCATCGGTGTCGTCGCCGAGACGCCGTGGGGTCGGCTCGGGATGAGCGTCTGCTACGACCTTCGCTTCCCCCAGCTTTACCGCGCCCTGGCCAAGGCCGGGGCCGACTTTCTGGCCATCCCGGCCGCCTTCACCCGCACCACCGGCGCCGCCCATTGGCATGTGCTGGTGCGCGCCCGGGCGATCGAGACCGGCTGCTACGTCCTCGCTCCGGCGCAGACGGGAACCCACGCGGAGGGCCGGCTCACCTACGGCCATTCGCTGCTGGTCGATCCCTGGGGCGCGGTCCTCGCCGACGCCGGCGAGGACGTCGGCATCATCACCGCCGAGCTCGATCCGGCGCGGGTCGCCGACGCCCGCCGGCGGGTGCCGGCGCTGCTGCACGACCGCGCCTTCGCGGCGCCGCCCGCGCCATGATCGTCTTCGACCTGTCCTGCAGCGACGGCCATCGGTTCGAGGCGTGGTTCCGCTCGGGGGCCGCCTTCGACGAGCAGGCGGAGGCCGGCATCCTGGTCTGCCCCATCTGCCGCGACACGCGCATCAGCAAGGCGCCCATGGCGCCCCGGGTGGCGCGGGCCGCGGGCGTCATGGCTCCGCCGCCGGTCGCCGAGGAACGGCCCCAGCCGAGGGACGAGACGGCGAAGACCCTGGCCCGGCTGCGCGGGCTGATCGAGGCGAACTGCGAGGACGTCGGCAGCCGTTTCGCCGAGGAGGCGAGGCGCATCCACTTCGGCGAAAAGGACGCGCGGGGGATTTATGGCGAGGCCAGCAGCGAGGAGGCCGCGGCGCTCAGGGAAGACGGGATCGACTACCAGGTCCTGCCCTGGTGGCAACGCCGGAACGACTGAGCCGCCCGGCAGGGCGCCCCGAGCCGGACGCGGTGCCTTGCCGGCGGCGGCGAAACGACGCCGCCCAGAAGGGCTACCGCTGCTGCTCTCGCAGGTAGGCGCGGGCTTTCGCGAGGTGAGCCTCGGAAATGTAGGGCGCGAGGCTCTGGATCACGGTCAGGAGCACGGTCGCGTCGTCGACGAAGCCGACGCCGGCGAGAACGTCCGGAATGAAGTCCGCGGGCAGAATGAAGTAGGCGAGGGCCGCGAACAGGATCGACTTCACCCGGAACGGCGTTGCCGGATCGGTGGCGGCGTAATAGGCGGCAATGGCGCGGTCGGTGAACGGGATCTTGCCCAGGGTCCGGCGGATCTTGCCCCAGAACTTGTCATGAACGACGTCCTCCGTGCCGACAAGGGGAACCAGCGCGCCGAAGACCTCGTTGCTCTGCATCGCAGACGTCCCGTTCAAGACCACCAAGACCAAGTTGTCAGTGACATGGGCAAGCGCTTTTGCGGGCGCAACCGCCTCACCGGCAACCAGCAGCGGCCAGAGCGCAGATCCCGCGCAAATCGCCCTTGCCTTGACAAGGCGGGGGCGCGCGTCTAAACGAGCCCGTCCGCTCGGGGGCCGAAACCGGGACACTCGCTTTCTTTTGCGCATCATCCCACGGTCCCTCGTGCCGCGCGCTCGCGTGAGGGCACCGGAAGGTTTTATCTCGAGGATAACGAAAGGGTGGAGGGAAACAACATGGCACGGGTTGCAGTAGTAACCGGCGGAACACGAGGCATCGGCGCCGCGATCGCCAAGAGGCTGAAGGCCGACGGGTTCAGCGTCGCGGTGGTCGACGTGGTCGACGAGCAGATCGAGACCTTCAAGAACGAAACCGGCATCCCCGGCTACAACATCAACGTCGCCGACTACGCCGCGGTCGAGGCCGGCTTCAAGAAGATCGAGGAGGAGGTCGGCCCCATCGACGTCCTCGTCAACAACGCCGGCATCACCCGTGACGGCCGCTTCATCAAGATGACCCGCGAGAAGAACTGGGATCCGGTCATCGGCGTCAACCTCTCCGCCTCCTTCAACACCTGCCGCGTCGCCGCTCCGGGCATGGCGGAGCGCGGCTGGGGCCGGATCGTCAACATCAGCTCGATGAACGGCCAGCGCGGCCAGTTCGGGCAGACCAACTACTCGGCGTCCAAGGCCGGCATCATCGGCTTCTCGCGCTCGCTCGCGGCCGAGCTGGCCAAGGGAGGCACCACCGTCAACGTCGTCTGCCCCGGCTTCATCCTGACCGAGATGACCGCGGCGATGCCGAAGGAGATCCTCGACGGCGAGGTGAAGAAGATCCCCTGCGCCCGCATCGGCAAGCCGGACGACATCGCCCACGCCGTGTCCTTCCTCTGCACCGACGGCGCGGAGTGGATCACCGGCGAGACCCTGTCGGTCAACGGCGGCCAGCACATGCCGTAAGGCGGCCTGCCGCGTCGCCTTGCGACGCGTGCGACCGTAGCTGACGAGAGGCCACCCCTGGGGGTGGCCTCTTTCGCTTGGGCGTGAGGCATGGCGCGTTGTGCCATCACGGCGTGGCGGGGAGGGACGCGGGAATGGAAATCGCAGGGCAAACGGCCATCGTGACCGGCGCCGCCTCGGGCCTCGGCGAGGCCACCGCTCGGCGTCTGGCGGCCGCGGGCGCCGCCGTTGCGCTGTTCGACCGCGACCTCGCCGCAGCCGAGCGGGTCGCCGCCGAGATCCGCGGCCAGGCCTTTGCCTGCGACGTCGCTGACGCCGGATCCGCCGAACGGGCGGTGGCCGCCGCGACCGACATGCTCGGAGGCGTGCGGATCGCGGTGAACTGCGCCGGGGTGGCGCCGCCCGCCCGCATTGTTGGCCGCGACGGCCCGCTGGCGCTGTCCGCTTTCGCCGAGGTCGTCTCGATCAACCTGGTCGGCAGCTTCAACATCCTCCGCCTTGCGGCAGCGGCGATGCGCGATCTGGAGCCGCTGGCCACCGGCGAGCGCGGGGTCATCGTCAACACCGCCTCGATCGCCGCCTTCGAAGGCCAGATCGGCCAGGCGGCTTACGCCGCGTCCAAGGGCGGCGTCGTCTCGCTCACCCTGCCGGCGGCGCGCGAGTTGGCCCGCTACGGCATCCGCGTGCTCACCATCGCGCCGGGCACCTTCGCCACCCCCATGCTCCGCGGCCTGCCCGAGGAGACGCGGCGACAGTTGGGCGAGGCGGTGCCGTTCCCGCCCCGGCTCGGCGAGCCCGACGAGTTCGCCGACCTCGTCCAGCACATGATCGGCAACGTCATGCTCAACGGCGCGGTCGTCCGCCTCGACGGCGCGCTGCGCATGCCGCCGAAGTAGCCGCCCCTCGGTCTCGCCTGCGTTGCGTCGCCGCTATACGGTCGAACGGTCCTCCAGGCCTCGGGCAACCTTCAGGTCGTCGACATCGGCGAGTGTTTAGCGGCTACCGGCGCCGGTGCCTCACCACCGTGGTCGTCGAACAGGATTATGCGCTCCTGCTGAAGCCAACGCTGTGACGGCGGTCACTGCCATGCGGCCGGGCACGGCGTAGTGTCGCCGAAAGCATGGGTCCGGGCCGCCCATCCCCCCGCCCGCGCTACGTCGGGCATGACACGGCAACGGGTGTCAGGCGCGCGCCGTCGCCCGGGCGCTGCCGCCGCGGCTTGCCGATGACCCGGCGGGCTTGCCGATGACCCGGCGATCGACCGTTGCCGGGAACCGCGGCCTGGTCTCGATGCCGCTCGTGAAGGCCGGGCGCAGCGCCTACGCCGTCGCCGCGGCCTTGTCGATGAAGGTGGCGAGCCTGACGTCGAGCTCGGTCACGCCGCCGGCGTCGTGGGTGGCAAGGGTCACGTCGACCCTACTGTAAACGTTGAACCATTCCGGGTGGTGGTCGAGCCTCTCGGCCTTCAGCGCCACCCGGGTCATGAAGCCGAAGGCCTGGTTGAACGTCTTGAACCTGAACGACCGGGTGATGGCGTCGCGGCCCTCGACCTCGCTCCACCCGGGAAGGGCCTTCAGCGCCTCGGCGCGCGCTTCCCCCGTCAGCTTCTCCACCATGCCCGCAAGCTCCTGTGTTGGCGCATCCCTGAAGCGAATATAAGGTACCGGCATGCGACCGGCCTACTCCACGCCGCCCAGCCTGGACGACATCGAGGCCATGGCCCGCTGGGCGCTGGCGAACATCCCCGACGAGTTTCGCCAGTTTGCCGCCAATCTGGTCATCCGCGTCGAAGATTTCGTCGATGAAGAGACGGAGGACGAGATGGACCTGGAAAGCCCGTTCGAGCTTCTCGGCCTCTACCGCGGCGTTTCGCTCAACAACAAGAGCGTGACCGTCTCCTCCCAGGACATCGACATGGTGTTCCTCTACCGCCGGCCGATCCTCGACTACTGGTGCGAGACCGGCGAGGATCTCCCGCATCTCGTCCGTCATGTGCTGATCCACGAGATCGGCCACCATTTCGGCTTCAGCGACGACGACATGGACGCCATCGAGGATCAGGCATGACCGACGGTCCGGCCGCGGCCGTGCTCGCCCCAACGACCTCCGCCGCCGACGCCGCCAGGCTGCCGGCGCGGTCGCTGTTCACGCCCTGCGATGCGGACGAGCTCGACTTCGCCACCACCGCCGAGCTCGAGCCGCTGGACGAGGCGATCGGCCAGCAGCGCGCCGCCGAGGCGGTGCACTACGCCATGGGCATGCGCCACGCCGGCTACAACCTGTTCGCCTTCGGCCCGACCGGCACCGGCAAGTACGACTTCGTCCGCAGCTACGCCGAGCGCATCGCCGCCGGCTGGGAGGCGCCGTCGGAGTGGTGCTACGTCCACAACTTCGCCGAGCCGCACAAGCCGCGGGCGATCCGCCTGCCTCCGGGAAAGGCGCGGCCCTTCCACGACGACACCCGGCAACTGATCGACGAGCTGCGCCACGCCATCCCGGCGGCGTTCGAGGCCGAGGAGTACCGCAACCGCAAGAACGTGATCCAGGAGCAGTTCAAGGAGCGCCAGGAGGAGCGGTTCAACGCCCTGCAGGCGCGCGCCCGCGAGCGCGACGTCGCCCTGATCCGCACGCCGGTGGGCCTGGCGCTGGCACCGATCAAGGACGGCGAGGTGCTGGGGCCGAAGGAGTTCGAGCAGCTCTCGGCCGAGGAGAGGCACAGGCGCGCGTCTGACTCCGAGGCGCTGCAGAAGGAGCTCGAGGCGTTCCTGGGCGAGATCCCGGGCTGGGAGAAGGAGCAGCGCGAGCAGATCAAGACCCTCAACCGCGAAACGACCATGTACGCCGTCGGCCACCTGATCGACGAGCTGAAGAAGCGGTGGGCCGAGTTCGCCGCCGTCCTCGCCCACCTCGACGCGGTGCGCGACGACGTCATCGACAACGCCGACGACTTCCTCCCCCAGGAGCAGAGCGGGCCGCAGCTCATGCTGGCTTCGGCGGACCGCGGTCAGGCCGGCGGCGGACCCTTCCGCCGCTACACCGTCAACGTGCTGGTCGAGCAGGCCCGGCGCGGCGGGGGCGCCGGACCCGCGGAGGGGGCGCCGGTGATCTACGAGGACCACCCGACCCAGCCCAACCTGGTCGGGCGGATCGAGCACATGGCCCAGTTCGGCACGCTGGTCACCGACTTCACCCTGATCAAGGCCGGCGCCCTGCACCGGGCCAACGGCGGCTGCCTGATCGTCGACGCCCGCAAGCTGTTGATGCACGCCTACGCCTACGAGACCTTCAAGCGGGCGCTGCGCTCGGGCTGCATCCGCATCGAGTCCCCGGCCGAGTCCCTCGGCTGGACCTCGACGACCACGCTGGAGCCGGAGGCGATCCCCCTCGACCTCAAGGTCGTCCTCCTCGGCGATCCGACGATCTATTACCTGCTGACCTTCTACGACCCGGAGTTCTCCGAGCTGTTTCGGGTCGCCGCCGACTTCGGCGGCAGGATGGACCGGGGAGGCGGCAACACCGGCCGCTACGCCCGGCTGATCGGCGGGATCGTCAGGAACGCCGGGGTCAGGCCGTTCGACCGCTCGGCGGTGGCCAGGATCGTCGAGCAGAGCGCCAGGATCGCCGGCGACGCCGAGAAGCTCTCGACCCACATGGACACCCTCGACGACCTGGTCCGCGAAACCGACTACTGGGCCGGGGACGCGGGCGCCGAGGTGGCCACCGCCGCCCACGTCGACGCCGCCATCGCCGCCAAGATCTTCCGTTCCGACAGCCTGCGTGAGCGCATCCAGGAGGAGATCCGCCGCGAGACCATCGTCATCGAGACCGAGGGCGCCCGCGTCGGCCAGGTCAACGGCCTCGCCGTCATCCAGCTCAACCACTTCGCCTTCGGCCGGCCGAGCCGGATCAGTTGCCGGGTGCGCCTGGGCAAGGGCGAGGTGGTCGACATCGAGCGGGAAGTGGCGCTGGGCGGACCGCTGCACACCAAGGGCGTGCTGATCCTCGCCTCCTATCTCGGCACCCGCTATGCCAGCGAACAGCCGCTGTCGCTCTCCGCAAGCCTGGTGTTCGAGCAGTCCTACGGCGGCGTCGACGGCGACAGCGCTTCGTCCGCCGAGCTCTACGCGCTGATCTCGGCACTGGCCGAGATCCCGATCCGCCAGTCGCTGGCGGTCACCGGCTCTGTGGACCAGCTTGGCCGGGTGCAGGCCATCGGCGGGGTCAACGAGAAGATCGAGGGGTTCTTCGACGTCTGCGCCGCCCGCGGTCTCAGCGGCGATCAGGGCGTGCTGATCCCGGCCGCTAACGTCAAGCACCTGATGCTGCGCAAGGACGTGGTCGAGGCCTGCGCCGAGGGCCGCTTCGCCGTCTACGGCGTCGCCAGCATCGACGAGGGGATCGAGATCCTCACCGGCATCCCAGCGGGCCGGCCGGACGACACCGGGGGCTATCCCATCGGCACGGTCAACCGGGCGGTGGCGCTGAGGCTTGCCCGCTTCGCCAGTGTCGCCCGCAGGCTGGCGCGCGACGAGCGCCGCCGGCCGGGGGCGGCGAGGGAGAAGAAGGACGAGAGGGAGCGCGGCACATGATGCCGCCCGGAACCCGACCGGCACCGCGCTTCCGCCGCGTGGTCGTCGCCTTCGATGGCGCCGCCGACGAGGACGTGGTCGCGGTCGAGGCGGCGGCCGCCTTCGCCGCCAGGCTGCGCGCTGATCTCCTCGGCCTGTTCATCGAGGACATCGACCTGGCCAGGCTGGCCGAGCACCCCGGGCTCGCCACCATCTGCGCCCGCCCGGCCGGCGGCCCGAGGCTTGGCGCCGAGCACCTGAAGACGGCGCTGAAGGCCCAGCTCGCCCGCACCCGCCAGGCCATGGAGCAAGCGGCCGAACGCCAGCGCATTCGCGCCAATTTCGAGGTCCGCCGCGGCCGGCTGATTTCCGAGATCCTGAACACCGCGGCGCCCGCGGACCTGGTCATCATCGGCTGGCGGGGCGGCCCGGCCACCTCGGTGGTGGCGCCCGGAACCTCCGCCACGGCGGTGCTGGCGGCGCTGTCGGAGGCCAGCGTCCGCTTCGTCCTCGTCCCCCGCGCCGCGGCTCGTCCAGGCGGCCCGGTGCTGGTCGCCTACGACGGCAGCGCCGCCGCCCGCGACGGGCTGTCGGCGGCGGCGGAGATCGGCGGGGCCGAGGCCGGCGTCGAGGTCGTGCTGCTCGCCCGCCGTCTCGACGCGGTCGAGGCCCGCCAGCACGAAGCCCGCCGAGTGCTGAGCGAAGCCGGCGTGAACCGCGGCTCTTTCATCCATCTTCGCGACGGCGGCGGCGGCGACCTGCTCCGGATCGCACGAACCCGGCGGGCCGCGCTCATGGTGGTGCCGGTGGGGCTCCTGGACGCGGCCGGCGCCAAGCAGATCATCGAGCGCGCGCCCTGCTCGCTGCTGCTGGTCCGCTAATGGCGCAAGAGCGAGCCGAAAGACGGATCTTCTATTTCGCCGATCCGATGTGCTCGTGGTGCTGGGGCTTCGCCCCGGTCATCGCCCGGATCCTCGCCGAGGCCCAGGGCCGCGCCTCGGTGCGCCTCGTAGCCGGCGGCCTGCGGGTCGGCACCACCGAGCCCATGGACGCCCGCGCCAAGGCGATGGTCCGCAGCCACTGGGAGCACGTGCAGGCCGCCACCGGCCAGCCGTTCGACTTCGCCTTCTTCGACCGCCATGGCTTCGTCTACGACA
The DNA here is from genome assembly GCA_034382075.1 of Rhodospirillales bacterium. GTDB lineage: Bacteria > Pseudomonadota > Alphaproteobacteria > Rhodospirillales > Defluviicoccaceae > JAEULH01. Next base: position 1,440 of record JAXMOZ010000077.1, on the reverse strand, counting down.
CCGGCCCCGCCTGCCGCGCCGCGGTCGCCATGCGCAACCTCGCGCCCGACCACACCTTCGCCTATCTTGAGGCGCTGCAGCGCGGCTTCTACGCCGAGGGCAGGGACGTGACCGACCCCGGTGTCCTCGCCGCGATTGCCGAGCCGTTCTGTGCCGACGCCGAGACGTTCGCCGCGGTCTACGCCGCGGCGGAGATCGAGGAGGCGACCCTTGCCGACTTTCGCCTGACCCAGGCTCTCGGCATCGCCGGCTTCCCGGCCGTGGTGCTCAGGGACGAGGCCGGGCTGGTCCCGCTCACCGTCGGCTACCAGCCCTTCGAAGACCTCGCGCCGTCGCTGGAGGCATGGCTTCAGGCTTGAACCGCAGGCCGGCAAAGGCCGGCAGGGCGACGGTGCGCGGAACGGCGTCGCGGCGAACAGCATCGGCTCGTAGCAGAACCACGCCGGGCGCACGTCGACCGCCTCATTGCCGGGCCGCCGCCCCCAGCCGAGGGCTGAGGGCGACGCCGCGGCGATCGTTCATCGGCACGGCGGACCGAGCGGCCTCAGACGACGCGGACGATACCCCAGAGGCCCTGCGAAACCGCCCATTTCAGGACGCCGCTGCGGTAGGCATGGTCGCCCGGATGCTCGGGCTTGAACTCGAACGTCCGGACGGTGCCGGAGGTGATCGCCGGCTCCGACGCAACCCTCGGGCTTGCCGCCTGAAGGAAGCGGTACTCGGGCCAAGTGACCCCATGCACGGTCACGCTGTGGTTGCGCGGCTTGTCGCAGGCGCCGAGCAGGTGAAGGCGAACCGCCCGATCCCGGGGCACCACGAAAACGGGAGTGGCGGGCTTCGGGTTGGCCAGCCAGTTGCGGCTGGGAGCCGGGTTGCCGTTCATGTCGGTGTTCGGCCCGACCGGCTCGCTGCGATAGTTGAAGCCCTTCTGCCCCTGGTCCTCGGCGTCCACGTCCGCTTCGCCGGCTGCGGGCGGGGCATCGGGGATGGGGAAGTGGGGGTTCCCGTTGAGGTACAGGCGCAGGCCGTCCTGGAGCAGCAGGACCACCTCCTCGAACCGCTCAGCCCCCGCTCCAGGCTCCCCGCCGGCCACCACCGTGGCGCGGGCTCCGTGCCACGCCTCGGCGGCGCCAGGAGCAGCGGTGGCCTCGCCCGCGGCGACGGCATAGGGCGTTGCATTCGCGGGCTCCACGATCAGGGCGCCGATCAGGCCGTGATGGCGGTGGTTGCGAACGTCTGCCATGTCCTGGAGCAGAACCGGACCCAGCCCTTCGCCGGCGGGAGCGCCCGCCGGGAGCGCCGCCTGCCACGCGTAGATGTACTGACCTCCGGGCGGAATGGTCTGCTCCGGGTTCATCCCGACGTTGGCGCCGTCGTGCCAGGTCACGTCGTAGAGCAGCATGTCGGCGTGCAGCGAGACGCGGCTGGATACCGGGCGCA
>JAXMOZ010000076.1:0-16230 GCA_034382075.1 Rhodospirillales bacterium | reverse complement strand
GACGAGACGCCCGGCACGACGCGGGTGGGATGAGACGGCGCCAGCCGCTGGTAGAGGTACATGAAGGAGCCGTAGAGGAAGGGGTCGCCCTCGCAGAGCACGGCGACGTCGCGCCCGGCGTCGAGGTGCTCGCCGATCACCGCGGCGTAGCGGTCGTAGACGTCGTGGGCGGGGAACTTGCCCGCGTTCATCGGCGTCGAGATGACGATCTCGGCGCGCCCGGCGGGGATGTGCGCATCGGCGATGGCGCGAACCAGGCTCTCGCCGCCCTCCGGCGCCGGGTAGGCGATGACGGGCACCTCGGCCAGGATGGCCTTGGCCTTCACCGTGATCAGGTCGGGATCGCCGGGGCCGATGCCGAGGCCATAGAGGGTGCCACTCACGATTTGACGCCCTGGTACTGGACGACCTCGAGCAGCGGCCGGAAGCCGGTGAAGCCGCCGACCGCCTCCGCCCGGGAAACCGCAAGCCGGGTGAGCTCGCCGCCGGTTTCATTGCGGAAGGCGGCGAGCCGCGACAGGCCCTCGAGGCTGACGGCGTTGGCGACCAGCCGGCCACCCTGCACCAGCGCCCGCCAGCAGACCTCGAGCAACCCGGGGCAGGTCACGCCGCCGCCCACGAACACGGTGTCGGGCGAAGGGAGGCCTTCCAGTGCCTCGGGAGCAGCGCCGTGAACGACCTCGAGCTCCGGAACGCCCAGGGTTGCGGCATTGCCGGCGATCACGGCGCAGCGCCCGGCGTCGCGCTCGATGGCGATGGCGCGCGCCGGCCGGCCGCCCTCGGGGACGCTCGGCGGAACCAGCCGCAGCCATTCAATCGCAACCGAGCCGGCGCCGGCGCCGACGTCCCACAGCACCTGACCCGGCAGCGGCGCCAGCGCCGCGAGCGTCAAGGCGCGCACCTCCCGCTTGGTCAACTGCCCGTCGTGGACGAACAGGTCGTCCGCAAGACCGGGCCCGCGCGGGACCACCGTCGCCCCGCGGCCGGCGCGGCAGAGAACGGCGAGCGTGTTCAGATCGGCGCCGCGCGGCGCATCCCAGCTCTCGGCAATGCCCTCGATCCGGCGCTCGCTGGGCCCGCCCAGATGCTCGAACACAACTACCTCGCTCGGGCCGTAACCATGCGCGCTGAGCAGCGCCGCCACCTCGCCCGGCGTCTCCCGGTCGCGGCTCAGCACCAAGAGCCGCGCTCCCGGGCGGAGGTGCAGGTTGATGCCCTCCAGCGGCCGGCCGTGGACGCTCAGCGTCTCCACCTCGGCCAGCGCCCAACCCATCGCGGCGGCGGCAAGGCTGAACGCCCCGGCGACGGGCACGACCCGCATCTCCGCCACCAGGAAGCGGCGGGCCAGGGTGGCGCCGATGCCGAACCACATCGGATCGCCGCTGGCCAGCACCACGACCTTGCGCCCGCGCCAGCCGGCGATCGCGTCCATGGTCGGCTCGATGCCCTTGGCCCAGGTCAGCCGCTGCGCCGCCGTCGATGGGATCATGGCCTGGTGGCGCTCGCCGCCGACCAGGAGCTCGGCGGCGGCAACCAGCGAGGCGGCGGCCGGAGAGAGGCTCGCAAGCCCGTTCTCGCCGATGCCGATGACCGAGAGCCACGGCGGCGCGGTCATGGCTGAACGCCGTTGGCGGCGCTTCCGGCCAGTGCGTTTACCGCCGCCGCGGCAAAGGCGCTGCCGCCGCGCCGGCCGCGAAGGGCGATGTGGGGCAGGCCGGCGGGATGCGCGATCAGCGCCTCCTTGGACTCGGCCGCGCCGACGAAGCCCACCGGCAGGCCAAGGATCAGGGCGGGGCGGGGCGCGCCCTGGTCGATCAGCTCCAGCAGGCGAAACAACGCCGTCGGCGCGTTGCCGATGGCGACCACCGCGCCGTCGAGATGGGGCCGCCAGCGGTCGATCGCCGCGGCCGAGCGGGTGGTGCCGAGCGCCTCGGCATCCTGGCCCACGCCGGCCTCGCCGAGGGTGCAGATCACCCGGTTGTGCGCCGGCAGCCTCGAGCGGATGATCCCCGCCGCGACCATCTCGGTATCGACCAGGATCGGAGCGCCCTGAGCCAGGGCTGCCCGGCCGGCGGCGGCGGCGCCGTCGCTGAAGGCGAGGTCGGCGATGATGCGCGGATCCCCGCAAGCGTGGATCATCCGCACCGCCAGCGCTTCCAGCTCCGCGGGCAGGGCCGCAAGGTCGGCCTCGGCACGGATGGTGGCAAAGGACAGCCGGTAGATCTCGGCCGGATCACGGACGTAGTCGTAGCTTCGCGGGGCGGCGACCGGTGCGGACGCGGAGGCTTTGGTCATGGTCTCGATGCCGAGGATCCAGGCCTCCTCTTGCTCCACCAGGCGCCGCTCGGCGTCGCCCAGGCTCGAAGGGCCGGCGAACAGCGGCGAAAGCGCCCCGCCCGCGTCCAACCGCGCCAAGTGATCGAGGGTGCCGCGCACCTGCCGCGCGTCCTTGACGTCCTCGCTGTGGGCGATGGGGAAGGCGGACGGATAGACCTCGGCGAACAGGACCCGCCAGTCCTGTCCCTCGGGCCGGCGCAGCGGCGAAAGGCCGGTCTCGAACGGCCAGATCCGGGCGACCGCCTCGATCCAGGGATGATGGCGCAGGCGCTGCAGGGCGGCGATGCCGAGCAGGGTCTGGCTGCCGACGCTGCCGTTGTAGGCGAGCTTCCAGACCGGCTGCGGACCCTTGGCGGCCCGGTCGGCGAGCCGGTACTCGCGAAACGTCGCGTCGCCGTACCCGTCGGGCCGGGTCATGCCGAGGGCCGCCCCGGCGGAGGATCCTGGGCATCCCCAGAACGGGAAGGCGCCGCCGGAGATCGCCTGGTTGAAGGCCGAAGCCACCTCGAAGCGGTTGTTGGCGTTGTCGCCGCCGTCGCGCACCCTGGCGCCGATTTCCTTCCAGACGCCGCGCCAGGTGCCGTCGGCGGGGCGCAGGGAGCGGGCAAAGCCGGCGGGGTAGCCGAAGGCGAAGTCGAAGCCGGCGAGCACCACCCGGTCGCGGGCGACCATGTCGCTCAGCACGTCGGCCAAAACCTCCATGGCCTCCGCCCGCGTCGGCGGGTTGAGCAGCCGAAGTGCGGTGTCCTGAGCCTCCTGCCGCTCGGCGATGCCGATCCAGACGCTGTCGGCGCCGGTCCTCGGCACCGCCGCAGCACTCCAGTCGACGATCACGTAGGCGTCGAAGATCGTATTGGCGCTGGTCACGGCCGGCGCGCGGCCTTCACCTTGGCGGTGACCACGCGATTGTCGTCGGCGGCTTCGGCCAGGGCGGCGGCATGCGCTTCGGCATGGGCGTGGTGGTGACGGTGCAGCGCCTCGTCGTGGGCGGAATGCCGGTGGCCGTGATCCTTATCGTGGTCGTGGCCGTGGTGCGGATGCCCGTGCGCGGTCCCGTGCCCGCTGTGAGCGTGATGATCGTGCCCATGATCATGGCCGTGGGCATGCCCGTCCGCGTCGGTGCCGACGCCGCGGACGTGGTGGTGGTGGCCGGCCTGCGGCGCGCCGACGTCCTGCTCGAAGCCGATGATCTGCTCGCGGTACTTGCACATCTGGCAGTTCATCACGTTGGTGCCGTTGAGCATCTCGCCCAGGCGCTCGATGAAGGTGTCGATGACCAGCGGGTGGTCGTTCAGGTAGGGCGCCTTGACCACCTCCAGCTCCGGATGCGCTGCCTGGCAGGCGTCGGCGTGGGCATAGATGCGATCGACCAGGATGCCGGTGAAGAGGAAGTAGGGAAAAACGACGATGCGCCGGTAGCCGAGGCGGGCGGCGTGGGCCAGCCCCTGGTCCACCAGCGGATAAGCGACGCCGCTGTAGCTCACCTCGGTCCAGCCGAAGCCCATGCCTTCCCAGAGCATGCGCGCGACCTTGCTGACGTTGGAGTTGGCGTCGGGGTCGTTGGTGCCGCGGCCGACGACCATGAGCAGCGTGTCCTTGCGGCCGACCGACGAACCGGCTTCGCGCTCGGCCTGCTCGATCCGTTCCGCCGAAGCCTGGAGCAGCCGGGTATCGACGGCGAGCTCGCGGCCGTACTTCACGTCGATCCCGGGATGCTCGGCGGCGAAGCTGTTGATCTCCGAGGGGAGGTCGTTCTTGACGTGACCGGCGGCGAACAGCATGCCCGGCAGGCAGAGGATGCGCTCGGCGCCGCGGTCGCGAAGCGCGTCCAGGCCGTCCCGGATCATCGGTCGTGCGAACTCGAGGAAGCCGCTGTCGACGTCGTACTCGGGCAGCCGGCGGCGGAGATGGTGGGCGAGGGTGTTGAACTCGTTGACGGCGGCCACCGAGCGGCTGCCGTGGCCGCAGATCATCACACCGGTGCGTGGGGTCATGGCGCCTGGTCCCTTGCCTTCGAGCGTCGTCAGACCTGGCGGCGGCCGGTCATCGGCCGCCACCCGCGGCGCGGCTGGTCATTGCCTCCGGCCGGGCGCGCGGCCGGCATGATAGGCAGCCGCGTGCGCTCTGTCATGCGCCGCAGCACGGTCGGGGCAACAGAGGCGCCGTCGGGCGGTCAGGGAACCGAGGGTAACTCCAGGGCGGGAACGGCCTCGGACCCGCACGCCGAGCCGCGCGCCCGCACCACGGCCGAACGCAGATGCCGCCAGGCGGTGCCGTCCGCCATCTCGTCCGGCGACCACTGGGCGTAGGCCAGATCCGCCAGCCACTGCTCGCGGGGAAAGAGCGTCGGCTGCTGGATCCGCTCCAGCCCGTGATCGCTCACCGGCCAGGCCATGTTCGCCGGGCTCGAGGTGATGCAGGGGATGCCCTCGACCAGCGCGTCGATGCTGGCGCTCGAGGAGTAGGCGAGCAGCACCCAGCAGTCCTCCAGAACCGCGCGCACCGGCCGGATCGGCGGATAGTCGATGACAATCCCCGGAAGCGCGGAGAAGCGCTCCTGGAACTGGCGCATCATGATCTGCGGGGTGACCGGGTGCGGCCTGACGATGATCGGCCGGTCGGTCAGGGACCGGGCGGCAACGGCGGTTTGGTGCATCCAGGCGAAAATGTCCGCCCCGCGCAGGGAGGCGTCGCCCGGGTTCTGCCCGACGATCAGCACGTGCCGCCCATCGCGCCGATACGGCTTCAGCGTCAGCCCGAGTTCGGCGGACATGCGCGCCCAGCGGTCCGGCTCGCTTCCGGCGTTGTTGAAGTCGGCGTCGTCCTGAAGGAAGCCGTTCACGCCCACCCGGTAGTAGCCGTACTCGTCCGCGTAGCGATTGCGCCCCAGGCGCAGCAGCTTGCGGAGATACGCCGCCATCGGCGCCCGTCGGTAGACGCTCCGGCCGAAGAGCGGCGTCTCGATGAAGACGAAGACGCCGGCGTGGCGGGCGAAGATGTCGTCGCGGACGCTGCGGGTCGCCGCCCGCTTGGCGGTTGGGCGACCGCCGAGGACGATGGCGACGTCGCAGCGCTCATAGCCGCCGCCGGACATGAGGTTGGCGTCCTCGCCCTCGACAAGCAGCCCATCGTGAAAGCGGCGCAGCACCTTGCGCTTGCGCCGCGCCTCCACGCCCTCGCCGGCGGTGCGGAGGAAGACGTTCACCCTCATGACGCTGCCTCCGGTTTGGCGACCGCAGGTGCGCCCTGCGGCATCGGTCGGCTCCGCTCCGGTCGCTTTTCCGCAGGCGTCTGTCGGCGCACGCCGGCAGCGCCAATGGCCTCGAACATCGCCAAGTAGTTGCCGACCGCCGTGTCGACGCTGAAGTCGCCGGCTCGCCGCTGCAAGACGGCTGCTGGCGTCGGTGCGTCGAGAACGCAGGCGATGGCCTCGGCCATGGCCTGGTCGTCGCCCACCGGGACCAGCGGGCCGAACCTGCCGCCCTCCAGGATCTCCCGCGGCCCCGTCGGGCAATCGGTGCTGACCACCGGACAGCCGCACGCCATGGCCTGGATCAACACGCCAGGCAGCCCCTCGTAGTCCGAGGCCAGCACGAACAGCGAGGCGCGGGCCATGTAGGCATACGGGTTCAGCTTGAAGCCGGGCAAGGAGACGTCGGCCTCGACCCCGAGGTCGCGCATTAGCGCTTCCAGAACCGCGCGGTCGGCCGCCTCGCCCTTTGCCGTCTTGCCGCCACCCAGGATCACCAGCCGCAGTGGACGCAGACGACGGACCCGGGCGAAGGCGCGGATCAGCGTGGCGAAGCCTTTCCGCCGCTCCAGCCGGCCGACGCCGAGCACGATCGGCACGTCACGGGTGCGGAACCAGGGATGGTCGGGACACTCCGCCGCCGCCTTCGGCAGCCGGTCGTCGACCACCGGGTTGTAGATCGCCAGAATGCGCTCGCGGGGAATGGCGGCGAATGCCGCCAAATCGTCCGCCAGGTCGCGGGACACGGTCACGATCTGGTCGGCGCAAGAATAATAGCGGTGCATGAGCACCGGCACCGACCGGTGGTGAGCGTTCGGCCGGGACTTGGGGAACTGTTCCGAGACGGAGGTGCGTTCCGTGAGCACGAGGCGCGTCGGCACCCGCGCCAGCTGCCGCGCCCACACCGCGCACAGGTTCGGCCGATACTTGGCCGAGACGAGCACGTCGGGCCGCTCGCCGCGAAGGTAAGAGACGAGGCCCGGCAGCCTCGGCACCATCTCCCCGTGACGCTTGCGCTTGGCCATCAGAACCGGTCGCGCCAGCGCGCCGAGACCCGCCGGATCGGCCCTCGCTATGGCCAGCCGCGAGACCAGGCCGCCGCGCGCGTCGGGGACGACGACCCGGGCGCCTTCGGGGACCTCGGCCGCAAGCGGCCCGCCATAGCGCGCCAGGACGAGGTCGACCGCATGCCCGCGGGAGAGAAAGCCGCCGGCAAGCGTCAGCATCGTCCGCTCGACGCCGCCGCCACTCAGGTCGTTGAGGAGGATGGCTATGTGCATGGCTCCGCTCGCAGCTCGGCAAGCACGTTCACGCATGTTCCAGCGGGCCGGCCATGTTGCGGTCCACATGCTAGACCCCCCCGGTACCGGTGTTCAACTGCGGGGAGTAGCTTCCGCCGATGCCTCTCATGCGAGCCTGCGCCCTCGGGCTGCACCAATGGCAACATCGCCATCGGCTGTGCGCAGGCGCGGGCGGGTCCTGGACTCAAAGGCGATGCCATCGAGTTGGTAAAGCTTCGCGACTTCGTCTACACTCACGAGAGGCAATCAGGTTACGTCCACGTCGATGAAAACGATCACGATCAAGCTCGATGGCGAGCTCGAACAGAAGCTCGATGCTCTCTCTCGCCAGGGAGGAGCGGACACGGCATCCGTCATCCTGGACGTCTTGAAGAGAAGCCTTGGCGACGTTCAAGTGAACGACTTGGCCGCCCGGACGCTAGAGGAATTCTTTGCCGCTGACCTTCCGCCGCCCTTCGACGCTATGAGCGAGGAAGCCGTCATGGCGGTGGTCGAGGCAGAAATCGCCGCGGCGCGTGCCGGACATCATTCTGGCCAGCAGGGGGGATGAAGACTGCAATGTCCTCATTTCCGCCGGCTTGAATGCGGGGACGTGTAGGGCGGTTTTGGGCCATGTCGGGCGGACCCATCAATTGATCCTCTCGCGGGCGATCTTGCGCGAGTATCTCGCGGTTGCCCGCCGGCCCGCTTTGCAGATGCCGAGACGACCCTGATCGGCCTGATCAAGGCGGTAAGTCGGAGCGCGGTTCTGGTACAGCCGGAGGTCGCCTCGATCCGGTTGCCTGACCCGCAAGACCGGATCTACCTCGATGCCGCCATCTCGGCACGAGCGGATGTTTTGATCACCGGCAACAAGAAGCACTTTCCTCAAGCCGCCTATGATCGTGTGCACGGCGTTTCGCCGCGGGAGTTCCTAGATCTTACCGAGGAACCCGGCTAGGCGGGGCTGCGTTGACACTCGGGGTTGAGCGGCGCCGGCGCTGAGCCCGTGCCGGTCATTCCGACTTCGTGGCTCGGCGACCGCCCCCTCCTGCATGAAAGGCTTGACCATGGCAACCTCGGCCCGGCCGTTGCGGCGCGTCACCCTGGACTTCCACCACGATGATGCGGCGGTTGAGGCCGCGGTGGTTCGCCAGGACCTTTCCGCCTGCGAACTCACCGGTTCCTGCCTGTGGCTCGGCTGTGACGAGACGACCACGATCCAGAGGCTGGTCCGCACCGCCGCCCGCTCCTTCGCCCGGCACCGCAGCTTCGCGTTGGGCCAGGCGCTGGCGCTGCCGGCCGGCCCGGACGAGGAGATCGACATCGAAGGGTTTGCCGCGGACGACGGCTTCCTCTGGATCGTCGGCTCCCACAGCCTGAAGCGGAAGAAGCCGAAGCGGCGCGACAGCGCCGCCGAGGCGCTGGCGCGGCTGTCGGAGGTGTCGGCTTCGCCCAACCGCTACCTCTTCGCCCGTCTGCCGCTCGTGCCGGCCGGCGACGGCCTGTTCGAGCTGGGCGGGCTCGGCGAGACCGCCGATCCGCACGGACGGACGCCGGCGTGTTTGCCCATGGCCGGCGGCCGCAACGACCTCGCCCTCGCCCTCGCGAACGACGTCCACATCGGCCGGTTCGTCGATGTTCCGAGCAAGGAGAACGGCCTCGACATCGAGGGCATCGCCGTGCGTGGCGACCGGGTGTTCCTCGGCATGCGCGGCCCGGTGTTGCGCGGTTGGGCAATCATCCTCGAGCTCGCCGTCGCCGAGGCGGCTCCGGGCCGGTTGGCGTTGTCGCCCATGGGCGAGGGAAACGAGCCGTACCGGAAGCATTTCCTGGACCTGGGCGGGCTCGGCATCCGCGACCTGGCCTTCGATGGCGACCGGCTCCTGATCCTTGCCGGCCCGACCATGGACCTGGACGGTCCGGTTCGGGTCTATCGCTGGCGGGATGTGCTGGCGGCGGACCAAGGCGACGTCGTTGCGGCCGACGCCCTCGAGCCGGTGCTCGAGGTGCCGTTCGGCGAGGGCTTCGACCATGCGGAGGGGATGACGCTGCTCGCCGAGGGCGGCGCGAAGCAGCTGCTCGTGGTCTACGACAGCCCGTCGCCGTCGCGCCTGCACGACAACGGCACCGCCATCGACGCCGAGATCTTCGCTGTTCCCAGCTGAGCCGGTCTTGCTGCCGGCACTGCCGGCCCCATATGGGTGTACGGGGCTCCGGACCGATGCTATGATCCGGCCGCAACGACGGCGACTGCCGTCGGCCGATCGAGAAGGCATGGCCGCAGAGGGTCCAACGGTGAGCGTAATTCCTTTTCCCGCGATCGAGCTGACCAAGGAGGACGAGGACGCCATCATCGCCAAGGCGTACCTCGCCGGCTACTGCTGCAGCCGGACCAGCGACGACGAGCGCAAAAAGGCGATCGTCCTGCTCAACGGCCGCCGCGAGGTTCGCGGCTACGTGACCAAGCAGCACTGCGTCTATGAAGTGCTCGACGCGCGACGCTCGGTGGTGGCCAAGAGCCGCAGCCTCTCCGAGGTCCTCACCGCACTGGAAAAGTAGTTCCGCCGAACGCCGGCTCGATCGGCCGCCAGATCATCCACAAGAGGCCCGCGCCGCGGCGCGGTCTCCGCCGGTGGGCGCCGCGGTGCGCGTCAGGAGGTGCGTGTCGTCGGCGTGGCTCTTCAGGTACTCGCCGAAGTATTTCTTTGCCTTCGGCATGCGGAACAGCATCGCCAGGCTCGACTTCCTGGTCTTGGTGATCACCGCCGAGGGGTCGAAGTACTCCTTGGCGTTCTCCGCCGTCAGCACGAACGGCGGCTTGCCGTCGCGCACCAGCAGGTAGCTCATGACCAGCGCGCCGGTGCGGTGGTTTCCCTCGATATAGAGCTGCGGCTCGCTGAGGATGCGGATGTAGACGCCGGCCGCCCGCTGCCAGACGGTCTCGCCTCGATGACGCTCGTGCCACTCGACGATGTCGCGCACGCCGCCGCCGCTCTGCTCCCAGAAATGCTGCTCGGTGGCGGCGATGTGGCGGGCGTTGAGCCGGCGCGCCAGCGGATCCTCGCCGCACAGCACGATCGTGTTCAACTCCAGGAGGTGCCTGAGGTTGCCCAGGGCAAGGAGATCGACGCCATCGGCAATGGCGCGATCGACATAAGCGTAACCGGCGAGCAGGTTGAGGATCACCTCGTCGTCCAACCGGTCGCGCGGGCTCTTCAGGAACTCGTTGATCCGTGGGAACTCGGCTTGCAGGGCGCGAAGCGAGGCCTCCACCGCCGCCAAGTCGATCCGGCTACCCGCCATGAACCTCTCCCCGACACCGCGGGCGGCCTGCCCTGGCCGACCTACCGAACCGGAGCGTCAGGGACGGCCGTCGGCGGTTCGCAGAGAACTATAGCGATGGCAGCGGCCTGGGCGGGAAGCAAACGATAGGCTATCGGACGGTTGCCAGCGCCTGCTGGCCCTTGGCGACGACGTTCGCCGGCAGGGGAATGTAGCCGGAGAGGCCCTCGTCCTCGAGTTTCTGGCCGTCGCTCAGGCCCCAGGCGACGAAGTCCCGGATCGCCCCGGCCTTTTGCCCATCCGGGTAGCGGCCGTAGAGGAGCAGCCAGCTGTAGGTCACGATCGGGTAGGCGTTGGCGCCGGAGGCGTCGGCGACGCTGACGCGCAGCTTCTCGTCCATGGCGCCCGCGGCCTCGCTCAGCGCCGCGGCGCCGGTTTCCGCCGTCGGCAGGATGAACACTTCCGCCTTGTTCTCCAGAGCCGCGACCGGCAGGCCGAGCCGCTTGGCAAAGCCATACTCGACGTAGCCGATGGCGCCTTCGCTGATCTTGATCCGCTGCGCCACGCCCTCGTTGCCTGGCACCTTCATCGCTCCGGCCGGCCAGCTCACCAGCGTTCCCGCGCCCAGTCCCTTCTGTTGCCACGCCGGGCTGATCGTCTCGAGGTGCTTGGTGAAGGCGAAGGTGGTGCCGCTGGCGTCGCGCCGGGTCACGACGGCGATGCTGGTGTTCGGCAGCTCGACGCCGGGGTTGGCCGCCTGAATACGCGGATCGTCCCATTCGGTGATCTCGCCGGCAAAAATGCCGGCGTAGGCCTCCCGCGACAGCCGCAAGGGGGCCACCGCATCGGGGAGGGAATAGGCGAGGACGACCATGCCGGCCGTTGCCGCAACGGAGACGACGCCGCGATCGACCTTGGCGACGTCGGCGTCGCTGATCGGTGCGTCGCTGCCGGCGAAGTCGACCGAGCCGGTGACGAACTGGCTCAGGCCGGCGCCGCTGCCGATGGCGTCGTAGGTGAGCGAGACGTTGCCGCCACGCGCTTCGTAAGCCTTGATCCAGGCCCTGTAGAGCGGCGCCGGGAAGGTGGCGCCGGCTCCGCGGAGCCAGAGATCGCGCGGGGCAGGGTCGGCCGCAGCCGCACAATCGAACGCCGCCACGGCGATCGCCAGCGCGAGGCCGGCCCTGGTGATTTGCCCGCCGATCTTCATGTCCGCCTCCCCATCTTCTCTGCCGGCGCACCCGCTGGTGCTAGAGCGTTGTGGATCAGGTTGACGCACCAGCAACCCGCGCCACCGAAACAGTTTGCCGTTCTCTCCAGCCCCTCATCCGTCACCTCCGGACTTGTTCCGGGGGTCCACGGAAGGCGTGGATGGCCGCAACAAGTGCGGCCATGACGTCCAGAACGACGTCCTCGCATGCCCCTACCGGGTCCAATTCAACCTGCGTGCACCTTGCCCTAGCTGAACTCGCCGCGGATGTATTCCTTGGTGAGCTGCTCCCTGGGGTTCTCGAAGATCTGCTTGGTCTCGCCCATCTCGACCAGATAGCCGGTCCGGCCGCTTTGGGAGATGTCGACGGCGAAGAACGCCGTGGTATCGGCCACCCGCATAGCCTGCTGCATGTTGTGGGTGACGAGCGCGACCGAGTAGTTCTCCTTGAGCTCGATCATCAACTCCTCGACCTGGCGGGTTGCGATCGGATCCAGCGCCGAGCACGGCTCGTCCATCAGCAGCACCTGCGGCTCGGTGGCGATCGCCCGGGCGATGCAGAGCCGCTGCTGCTGCCCGCCCGACAAGGACAGGCCGCTGTCCTTGAGCTTGTCCTTGACCTCCTTCCACAACGCGGCCCGCTTCAGCGCCCGCTCGACCCGCTCGTCCATGTCGCCGCGATAGCGGTTGAGCCTGAGGCCGAAGGCGACGTTGTCGTAGATGCTCATGGTGAAGGGGTTCGGCTGCTGGAAGACCATGCCGATGTAGCGGCGCACGACCACCGGATCGACGCTCTTGGCGTAGATGTCCTGGCCGAGGAAGTGGACGTGACCCTCAAAGCGGAAGACCGGGATCATGTCGTTCATCCGGTTCAGGCTGCGCAGCACGGTGCTCTTGCCGCAGCCCGACGGGCCGATGAAGCCGGTGATCTTGCCCTTCTCCACCGGCAGGCGCGAGTCGCGGACCGCCAGGAACGAGCCGTAGTAGACCTTCTCCAGATTGCAGTCGATGGCCACCCGGTCCTTCGGCACATCCCAGGACGCCGGTGACTTGGGAGCGATGTGCTGCGCTAGGTTCATTATGGTGTCCCGCGAAAGCCTCAGACCTTCGATCGGCCGATCAGCCGGCTGAGGATGTTGAAGAACAAAACGATCAGAACCAGGACCAGGGAGGCCGCCCAGGCCAGCTCGATCTGGTTCTCGAAGGGCATGCCCGAGAAGTTGAAGATGAGGATGGAGAGCGAGGCGGTCGGCTCGTGCAGGCTGTTCAGCCAGTAGTTGCTGAAGAGCGCGGTGAACAGGAGCGGCGCCGACTCGCCGGCCGCGCCGGCGACCGCCAGCATGACCCCGGTGAGGATGCCGGGCATGGCCGTCGGCAGCACCACCTTCCAGATCACCTGGCTCCGGGTGCAGCCCATGCCGTAGGCAGCGTCCTTCATCCGCTGCGGAACCATCTTCATCGCCTCCTCGGCGGTGAGCACGACGGTGGGCAGCATCAGCACCGACAGCGCGATGCCGCCGGCGATGGCCGAGTAGGTCCCCATCAGCAGGACGACGGCGGCGTAGGCGAAGACGCCGGCCAGGATCGAGGGGAAGCCGGTGAGCACCTTGGCGAGGAAGCGGGCGACCTCGGCGAGCTTGCTGTTCGGCCCGAGGTCGGCAAGGTAGGCGGCGGCGAGGATGCCGATCGGAACGCTGATCAGCGCGGCGATGCCGACCATCACCAGTGTGCCGAGGATGGCGTTGCCGAAGCCGCCGCCCATCTCGAAGCCGGCCGGCGGCAGCTCGGTGAAGAGCTCGAGGCCGAGCCTGGAACCGCCCTCCATGATCAGCATGTACAGCACCGAAAACAGCGGCACCGCCGCGATCACCGCGATCACCCAGGTGAAGCCGGTGAGCAGGCCGCTGCGCAGCGCCCGCGGCTCCCGGAAGGAGCGGCTCAGGTCGGGAATGACGCCGGTCGACGGCTTGGCGAGGTTGGGGTGTTCCATGGCCGTCTACTGCTTCTTTACTGCGACCGACATGACGAACAGGCCGACGACGTTGACGATGAGGGTGATGGCGAGCAGCGCGATTGCCGCGTACATCAGCGCCTGGATCTCGATGCCGCCGGCCTCCGGGAAGTTGGAGGCGAGCAGCGACGCCAGTGTGTTGGCGGGGGAAAACAGCGACAGGCTGATCTGGTTGGCGTTGCCGATCAGCATGGCCAGGGCCATAGTTTCGCCCAGAGCCCGGCCGAAGCCGAGGACCATCGAGCCGAAGATGCCGCGCGACGCCGTCGGCAGGAACACCTTGATAATGGCCTCCCAGCGGGTCGTGCCCATGCCGTAGGCGGCCTCCTTCACCTTGTAGGGGATCAGGTGCAGGGCGTCCTGGGAGATGGCCGCGACCGTGGGCAGGATCATGATCGCCAGCACCAGCGCCGCCGGCATCATCCCCGGCCCGCTCAGCGAGGTCGAAAAGAAGGGCAGGAAGCCCAGCGTCTCGTGCAGCCAGGCGGCTATGGGGCGCAGCGCCGGGATGACCACGTAGATGCCCCACAGGCCGAAGACGACGCTGGGGATGGCAGCCAAGAGCTCGACGATGGTGCGAAAGACGACGGCGAGGCGCGGCGGCAGGAACCCCTGGGTCAGGAAGATGGCGACGAAGACGCCGAAGAAGCCGCCGATCAAGAGCGCCAGCAGCGAGCTGTAGAGCGTCCCCCAGATCTCGGGGAGAATGCCGAAGCGCTGGTTGGAGACGTCCCAGACCGACGAGGTGAGGAAGCCGAGCCCATGCTGGGCGATGGCCGGCGCCGCCTGGCCGCCAATCTCCCAGACGATGTAGGCGACCAGCACCAGAATGATCGCCGCGCCGCCCACCGCCAGGGCGCGGAACAGCCGGTCCGACAGATAGTCGCGCGCCGTTGGCGGGTTCGATATGCCTTCGGAGGAAATCGCCTCTGAGAAGGGGTTCGCTGCCATCGTCTCGCGCGTCCTCTACTGAAGAAGGGCGGGCCCGGGCGGGCCCGCTTTCAGGGTGCGGCTACTGGATGGCCTGCTTGGCGTCGCGGATCTTGGCGATCACGGTCTCGGGCAGCGGCACGTAACCCATCTGGTCGGCGATCTTCTGCCCCTCGGTCAGGCCGTACTCGACCATGTCGCGGAGCGCCGCGGCCTTCTTGTCGTCCTGGTCCTTGTAGAACATCATCCAGGTGAAGGTCGTGATCGGGTAGGCCTCGGCCCCCTTCGGGTCCTTGACCCAGGCGATGAGGTTCTCGTCGAACTCGGCTTCCGACAGCGCCGCCGCCCCGGCCTCGCCGCCCGCGGCGATGAAGGTTCCGGCCTTGTTTTCGAGCATCGCCGTCGGCGCCTTGGTCAGCTTGGCGTAGCCGTACTCGATGTAACCGATGGCGCCCGGCGTCTGCTTGATCGTCGCGGTAACGCCGTCGTTCTTGGGCGCGGCCACGAACTTGTCGCTCTTCGGCCACTGCACGGTGGTGCCGACGCCGACCGTCTCCTTGAACGACGGGCTCACCTCGGCAAGGTGCTGGGTGAACACGAAGGTCGTGCCGCTGGAGTCCGACCGCCGCACGACGGTGATCGGCATGTCCGGCAGCTTGACGTCCGGATTGGCCTCCGCGATCTTCGGGTCGTTCCAGCGGGTGATCTCGCCGGAGAAGATCGCAGGGTAAACGTCGCGGGGCAGCTTCAGGTTCTGCGGGTTGCCGGGCAGGTTGTAGGCGATGACGATCTCGCCCGCGGTCATCGGCAGGAGCACCGCCCCGCCCGCCACCTTGGCGATGTCTTCGTCGGTCATCGCCGCGTCGCTGGCGGCGAAATCGACGGTGCGGTTGATGAAGTCCTGAATGCCGGCGCCGCTCCCCTTGGCCTGGTAGTCGATCGTCGCATCGTCGTACTGCTTGCTGAACGACTTGAACCAGGAGGAGTAAATCGGGAAGGGGAAGCTGGCTCCGGCGCCGATGAGCCGGGTGTCAGCCGTCGCCGGCAATGCCACACTCATGGTCAACACAGTCGCCAGCGTCACGCCGGCAAGCTTTCGCGCGATCTTCATCTCTACCTTGCCCCGCCCCGTTGTCAGGATCTGCGAGCGCTACTTAACACGCGTTCCATTACAGTGGCGTGACATTGGGGGCGGTCGTTCGATGAAGACGCGATGGCCGTTGATGGAGACGTGAGTTCGGGCTGGGCTCGTTGCCCGGCGGCTCAGCGATGCGGTTCCTCGTCGCCGAGGACGGAGCGAAGAAACGCCGCGGCCTCCTCGGCGATGCCGGGAGCCGAGCTTTCCCGAGGCCCGGCGACGTTGAGCACGCGGACCTGTTCGTGGCCCAGCCACTCGCGCACCATGGCCGCCGCCTGCTCGAGATCGGGCCGGGCGAGGTCGACCGGCATGCACGGCCGGTCCAGCTTCCGGGCACAGGCGATGGTGAAGGCGGTGCCGCCGGCGGGTTCACCGCGGGTCAGGATCAGGGTAGCGTCGGCGTCGCGGACATTGAGGCGGGTGCGCTGCGGGTACGCCGCGGCTGCGGTTTCCCGCATGGGATAGCGCGCGGGTATCCGCCCGTCCTCGGCCCGTCGGCCCCGCGGCGCCCAGCCGCCGCAGGCGAGGCCGAGGTCGAGCGCAACATCGAGCGCCGCGCGATCGACGCCCGTCTGCCCTCCCGAAACGATCTTGCTGATCAAGGCACCCAACCGGCAGCCCGGCGCCGCTTCAGCGGAAGCCTAGAGCAGGTCGAGATTGCAATGACTCAGAATACATCGCAGTCATTGCGAGGAGGCGAAGCCGACGCGGCAATCCACTTTTCTGGAGTACTGGATCGCCACGCCGCTTCGCGGCTCGCGATTGTCTGTTCCGCATTGGCTAGGATGA